>JBFMHQ010000002.1:0-91369 GCA_040751815.1 Bacillota bacterium
AGGGTCCGTAATGGCCGAGCCAAGACCGCTGGCGGGTCTAAAAAGGCTCGCCAGTGGTCGGCCAAAGGTTGGTACCGGGTCGGAGGGCTCGGTGCCAGCCGGAGGGCAGATCGGTTGGTTTTGCGGCAGGCTCGGGAGTGGTCCGAAGGACCACTCCCGGGTCGCAAGGGAGGCCAACCGGTCGAGCGACGACCGAAGCTATTGCCGGCAACCTTCCGAATGTTGAAGGCAGGGTCTGCGGTAGTCGAGAGGCTACCACAGGCTCCCAAGGTAGTAGCTTCGGTCAAGCAAAGGTCATCACGCGTGTTGTAATGGTCCACAGCAACCGAAAGGTTGTTGTGGGCTGTGTAAAGATGCGTAATGGCCGGAGCGCAGGCCGTTACGGGCTCTTTAATATTTTTGAAACCCTTCTCTCTTTGAGAAGGGTTTCCGCTTCAAATAATAATACAAATTAGCCCGCCGCCGCCCTCGTTGACAATCCGCTGTAGCGTTTCCTGAAGTTTAACCTGGGCGTTTTCCGGCATCCGGTGCAGTTTGTTTTGAATCCCCTCGCGCACCAGGTCGTGCAGTGACTTGCCAAAGATCTCCGAGTCCCAGATCTTCTTCGGGTTTTCCTCGAATTCCCGGAGAATGTAGCGTACCAGTTCCTCGCACTGTTTTTCCGTCCCGATAATTGGGGTTATTTCCGTAGTAATGTCCGCCCTGATCATGTGGACGGATGGTGCACTGGCACGGAGGCGTACGCCAAAGCGGTTGCCCTGGCGGATAAGTTCGGGCTCCTCAAGGTTCATTTCGTCAAGGCGCGGTGTTACCACACCGTAGCCGGTATCGTGAACTTCGGCCAGGGCCGTGGCTACCTTGTCGTACTCGCGCTTTGCGAAGCTGAGTTCCCGCATCAGACAAAAAAGATCACGTTCGTTACCAACCGTGAAGCCGGTCTCTTCGGAAAGGACCTCGTAAAAGAGATTTGTCCTGGCACGCAACTGGATGGCCACGGTACCCGTGCCCATATTCGCTTCGGCGACATAGGCCTCCTCGATGAAATCGAGGTCGCCCAGTTCGTCGGATGCCTTCCTTATGTCGCGTACCCGGCGGATCTTGAGCCTGGTCGCCCGCACAGCCTCATCGAACTTCTGGCGCAGCCGGTGCCTCTGCGACAGTTCCTCCACCCAGAGCGGGATACCGATCTTGATCTCCGTAACCGGAAATTCGTAAAGTACCTCTTCCAGGATGGTAGCGATATCATTCTGGGTCATCTGGGCAACGTCCACAGGAAGAACAGGTACCTGGTACTTCTCCTGCAATTCTGCAGCTAGCTGCTGGGTTTCAAGGGCATGGGGGTGCGTTGAATTCAAAATGGTAACAAAGGGCTTGTTAATCTCCTTAAGCTCTTCGATAACCCGCTCCTCGGCTTCCACGTAATTCTCGCGCGGGATGTCGGTTATGGAGCCGTCGGTAGTCATAACGATGCCGATGGTTGAATGTTCAGAGATGACCTTTCTGGTCCCAAGTTCGGCCGCTTCCTCAAAGGGAATCGGTTCTTCAAACCACGGTGTAGTCACCAGGCGCGGCCCGTCATCCTCCTCGTATCCCAGCGCCCCCTCCACCCGGTATCCCACACAGTCGACAAGTCGGACCTTAACCTTGAGTGACGGTGAAAGTGTTACCTCTACGGCCTCGTTGGGGACGAATTTCGGCTCGGTAGTCATAATGGTTTTACCAGCCCCGCTCTGGGGTAATTCGTCGCGGGCGCGTTCCCGGTCGTAAATATTCTTGATGTTTGGTATTACAAGGAGTTCCATGAAGCGCTTGATAAACGTAGACTTGCCGGTGCGAACGCCGCCCACTACACCCAGGTAGATATCTCCCCCGGTACGTTCGGCAATATCACGGAAAAGGTCCACCTTTACCATGAGGTTATTCTCCCCCCTTTGATTTTAGAGCTTCCCATCCGCAACGCCTATTTCGAACCCGTATAAGGCATCCCCCCCGGGTAGTCCCGCATGAATGAAGTTTTTTCCAAGGCAGACTTTAACACTATATATATATGAGGTTGAGTTTTCATTATGTCCTTTGGGAGTATTGAAAAACTTCACCTGGCATTGTTAGGCTCGCCGTTTGGCGGTGACGTATCCCCAGTACGCTCCGCGCCGTCCGGCTACGCCTTCCTCGCCAATGCTCGTTTTGACCAATCCTGGATCGGCCGGCCCCTTTATAAAAAAAGCCCACCCCGATAGGTGGGCCATAGGCCACATGTTTCTACTGGCGAACCGCTGCCTCGATTAATGCCCAATCACAGTAGCGTTCGATATTTTCACGTGCCAGGGATATGGCTCTTTCGTCACCCGGTCTGATACGCCGGGTTACTTCTCCAACCTTTTCTATTACGGTATATGTGTCGTAGTGGGTGAGGATAACCGGCACACCTTTTTCATTGGCACGGGCGACAACGCCAATGTCGGGATAAAGCCCGCCGGTAAGGATAATTACCGATGTGCTGGTTTCAAGGGCGGCCAGGGCCAGATCTGCGCGGTCGCCGCCTGTAATCACGGCCTTGTTTTGTGCCCGCCGCAGGTATCCAAGGGCGCTCTCGATGGTCATAGCACCGACCACAACATCCTCCACCAGACGGTCCAAATTCTCCGCGCCGCTGAGAATTTCGCCGCCGAGGGTTTCGTAAAATTCGGCCACGGTGGGAGCGCTTATCTCAGGCCGGCTAGGAATTACGCCCAAAGATCGGTACCCGTGACCGACAAGAAATCTGGTATATATGCCACGGGCCTTATCGAATTGAGGACGCGAGACATTATTAAAGATGTTGCCCGCGAGATTTATGTCCTGGCTTACCGCATAATGGTTTAAAAAGAGGACCTCATCGAACTGGAAATCGTTATCGGGGCGTGCGACGCAGATTACTGCGGCACCGATGCGGCGGGCTAAAGAGAAACTATCGAGGCCGTAGCTGGCCATCACGTAGGGAAAACTGGCTCCGTCCACCAGAAGCACGTCGACGCCGCTTGCGACGCACTCGTAGGCCTGGTATATCCGTTCTTTAAGCTGCGCAGCATCCAGGGAACCGGATAGGTGCAGGTTGCGCGCAGTTATCGGCACAATCGTCTCCAGCGGATGAGGCAGGTTGAGGATGGTTTGCATGAGCACTCCATCTTCGTCGCGCCTGCCGGTTACCCCGGTCGGTGCACCGACAGGCTTGAAATAACCCACGCGGTAGCCCAGTTCCCTGAACTTCAAGGCCAGACCGAGGGCGATCGCCGTTTTCCCGCTTCCCGCCGCGCCGAGCAAAAACAGACTTTTCACTTTGGCCACCTCACGCAATGGTAATTTTTATATCCACGGCTAAAGCGCCGTCCTTATAAGCGAAAACCGGATTGATATCCATTTCGGTGATTACGCGAAAATCAAGCACGAGCCTGGCCACCCGGAGGATGATATCCACCAGGGCATTAACATCTGCAGGTGGCTCGCCGCGGTACCCGCGCAAAAGGGTGTACGCTCTGGTCTCCGTGATCATCTCCCTGGCTTCAACGCGCGTTAGGCCGCCGGCCAGCCGGAAGGCGACGTCCTTGAGGAGGTTCACGTAAATGCCGCCAAGACCGAAAGCTAGTAAGGGTCCGAACTGCACGTCCCGCGTTACTCCGATAATCACTTCCGTTCCCTTCGGAACCATCTTTTGAACCTCGATCCCCAGGACGTTTACCCCTGGTAGATACCGCTGCACGTTGCCCATCACCGCCCAGAAGCCCGCCATAACATCTGCAGGAGAATTCAGACCCACCTTAACGCCTCCGATATCGGTCTTGTGAATTATCTTGGGCGAAGCCACCTTCATTACCACCGGGTAGCCGATTTCTTCGGCAATGGCCACAGCTTCCTCCGGGCACGTGGCGAGTTTTATGGGAGCTGCCGGGATCCCATACGCTTTCACGACCTCTGCCCCTTCACTACCAAGAAGCACCAGACGGTTATCCTTCTTCACTTCCGTGAAGATGCGGCGGACGCGCTCGGCGTCAAGGTTCTTGAAGGCGGGTGGCCCTTCGTCGCGAGGCCGTTCTTTAACCGCGGCGTAGGTGGTCAGGCCGGCAATGGTGTTAATGGCTACCTCCGGGAAAACGTAGCAGGGTATGCCGGCTTCTTCCAGAATCTCCACGCCCCTGGCAAGTGTCAAGCCTCCCATATAAACGCCGCAGATAGGCTTATCGGGATGCTGCTGCTTCGCGCCGATGATCGCCCTGGCAATCGCTTCCGGCTCGGCCAACGCCGTCGGACAAACCAGCGCGATCACGCTGCCGACATTTTTATCCTCCATTACCCTGGTCAGGGCGGCGGCGTACCTTTCAGGAGGGGCATCGCCCAGCACATCGACGGGGTTGTAAACGCTTGCCTCGCGGGGCAATTCCCGGCGCAGGGCTTCCAGGGTCTCTTTCCCGAACTGTGCCATTTTCAGTCCCGTTCTTTCCACGGCGTCCGTCGCGACAATCCCCGGTCCGCCAGCGTTGGTAACCACGGCAACGCGGCCGCTCCGGGGGAGAGGATGGCGGGCAAAGGCCACGGCCAGGTCGAACAGTTCGGCCATGCTCCGCGCCCGTATGATCCCGCACTGGCGGAAGGCAACATCGTAGGCCAGATCACTGCCTGCCAGGGCACCTGTGTGGGAAGATGCGGCACGGGCACCGGCCTCGCTGGTGCCCGCCTTAAGGATGATGACCGGTTTCCTGCGGACCGCTTCGGCGGCCACCCGCAGGAATTCCTCCCCGTTAGAAACGTCTTCAAGGTAACAAGCTATGACCTTTGTACCGGTGTCCTGGGCAGCGTGCCGGATTAAGTCTGCTTCGTTAAGGTCCCCCTTGTTGCCAAGGCTTACGCACTTGGAAAAACCAAGGCCCGTTTCCTGACTCCAGTCCAGAATGGCCACCAGCATAGCGCCACTCTGGGAAATAAAGGCTATGTCTCCTTTTCCGGCAAAAGTTGCACCAAAGGAAGCGTTGATGGGAGTATGGGTATCCATCATGCCGACGCAGTTGGGCCCAAGCATACGCATACCGTGGCGCCTTACGGTTGCCACCAGTTCCTTTTCCCGCTCCAGTCCCTCGGCACCGATTTCTTTAAACCCGGCACTTATAACGATCAGGTACTTTACCCCGCTCCGGCCGCAGGACTCGGCGACAGCTTGCACCGCCGGTGCCGGGACGGCCACTACCGCCAGGTCAACCCTGTCCGGTATTGCTTCGACCGATGGGTAACAACGCAGGCCTTCGATTTCGTCTTCTCGCGGGTTAACGGGGTACAGGGCACCTGTATAACCGCTTGCCAGGATATTTTTAACCAGGACATTCCCGACCTTCCCCGGTTTCCTGGAGGCTCCGATGACAGCTACACCCTGGGGGTTGAAAAAAGAGTCCAAGGCGTTCACCTTCTCTTTTTCCAGGCTGACTCGATCTTGAGAAACCTTGCCTTATTTCGGCAGTGGCGGGGATAATTCCTTTCCCTCCAACAAAAAAGGCGCCCGGCTGGCGCCTAGGCGGCGGTGGCGAAAATGTGGTTTCCGATGCGCCGCGACACCGGAAGGGTCCGTATCCACCGGTCGCGGGCGATTTCCGGGTTGTAAAAGAAGAGTGCGCCGTTAGTAGGGTCCCTCCCGTGCAATGCTTCGATGGCGGCCCGTATGGCTTCCTCATCGGGGTCAAGGTTGATACTCCCGTCAGCTACCGGGGTGAACTGATATACACCATTGGTTTTTTCGTAAATAACATCCCGGATCGTCTTAGGAAAAGCCGGATTCCGGGTCCTGTTTAAAATAACGGCGCCAACCGCCACCTTCCCTTCAAAGCTTTCCCCGCGCGCTTCGGCGTGGATAATTCGCGCCAGGAGCATCACGTCGTCCTGGTTGTAGTTCTCCAAAAAAACGTGGCGCCGCGGGATAATCAGTCTTTGTCCCGGGAAAATCAGGGCACCTTCAAGATTGTTGACGTTCATCAGCACGGCCAGCTGGACCCCGTATTGCCTGCTGATGCCGTACAGGGTATCACCGGGATTAACGGTGTGGGCCACATTTTGGCCCGCCTGGGCTGCTACCGGTAAGGAAAGAATGGCGGCCGCCCAGAAAACCCCGATTAACCTTTTAAACATCGAAACCTCCCTTCAGAGCTATTTTTCATGTCTAAGGATGCGTCGTATACCACCATTTTTATACGCTTAAGGCAACATTTAAAAATTAAACCGGGCCTATGGCCCGGAACTTCAGGGTCCCTGCACCTCCCGGCGGGCAGCAATGCGTATATCCACATCCACAGCCAGCCGACAGACCCGGCACATTTGCACCAGACGCGAGGTGGTACGCTCCCCGAGATAAGTATTTAATTCCTCCAGGTCCAGATTGGTGGTCACTACCGTAGGTAACCGGTAATTAAGCCGGTGGTTGAGGATTGAATACAGCTTCTGTTGCGCCCAGGGGGTATATTGATGCGCTCCAAGGTCGTCCAGAATTAGTAGCTGCACCTCACGGGCCGTGTCTAAAAGATCGCGCTCCGTTAATTCGTCCTGTCCTCCGTCGTAGGTCGCACGGATGCGATCCAGAAAATCCGGTACAACGAGAAATAGAGCTTCTTTGCCGGCGTCGAGAACGGCGTTGGCGATGCAGCAGGCAAGAAACGTCTTGCCACTACCAACGCGGCCCGTAATAAGAAGACCATCGCACGGTTCACCCGCCTTGATCCGGTCCGCCACGGCCTGCGCTGCTTGAAACGCCAGGCGGGCCGTTTCGTAATAAGAGCGTCCCTTATCTGTATCGTAGTGGTGCCGGGAGTAATACTTAAAGTTAAAGTTCGAAAAGGTATACGTACGCATCAGGGGGCTTAATTGCGCTTCCGAAAAAAGATTTGCCAGGGCGCGTTGCCGCGCACAGGCACAGCGGATGGCAGTCGTGCCCCGCAAGATAATCCCTCGGTCCTGGCAAAGAGGACAAGACATTGAAACTATCGCCTCACTTAATTGCTTGAGATGCTAGAGGTAAAGGCTTCTAAGGATGGCCTTTTCCCTGGCCCTCCCCTGGCGAGTTCCCTTTTTACGGCGCTCCTGGAAGGAGCGCTCGTAGGCGTCTACTTCTTCCAGGGTGCGGATATTGTTTTTCTGCCATTCCAGCAATATACTGTCGATATACTTGAAGTTATGTTTGCCCAGTAAAACGGCACGGCGCAATGCTTCCTGGACGAGTACGGCGCCACTCTCGCTCTGCCACCGACGGATCTGTTCGACTTCCAGCGGCGAGAGCGGACGTCCAAACTCGCTGGCGAAAAGACGGTAAAGGTCTGCGAGTTCCGGGTCGGTTGGTCCTTCTTCCTGCTTCTGTAACATTTGCTGTGCTTTTTCGATCTCCTGTAGCTTGGAGAAAGCCCAGAGCTCAGATAATTTCTCAAAAAGGGGTTCAAGGTCATACCCCTGTACAACGGCTCCACGTCCCTCATGGTAATACTGGGTTACGGCCAGGACCTGTTTCCGGGCAAGGCTGGCAAGCTCCTTGGCCGCTTGCTCGGCCCCGCCGGAAAGGTATTCACCGAGTTGCTTTTCGGAAGGAAAAAGTTCGCCTTCCTGGCGTAGACGCAGCAGGTGCATAAGGAGCATTACTTCCCCTTCGGTCAACCCCATCCGCCTGTAACATTTGAGGAGAATGCCGGGTACGGCAACAATCCCCTCGGTAAAGAGGTCCGTACCAAAAGCGGCAGTAATATTCCCTTCCCGGTACTTCTTAAAGGCGTTTGTGTTGCGGCCCACTATACCGTATCCCCCATTCGGAACTATATTCTATGTGAGCCGGGAGTAAGTGTCCAACACCTGTACAGGGGCAGGGGTCCCGCGAAGCGGCCTTTACGGCCTTGCCTGGCAGGACGTACAACCCGCGCGGCGTTTCTCGAACTTAGTTATCGGCGATGGATTTAACAACTGAAATGCCGTTTAACGCCATATGGTATAAAGCCCAGATATGGTTGGCGTCGGCCGGGTGGGGTAGGGCCCTGACACTTCTGGCGGCGGTTACAGGGAGGTCGTACGTTGTCACGGCGTCCTCCGGGACGACCACTTCTACCGGCAGGTCGAGGCTGTTGCCCAGTAGCTTAAGGGACAAGGCGCACTGCAACACGCAGAGATCGGTGCAGTTGCCGACCACTATAAAGAGCGTCACTTTACGTGTTCGCAAAAGGTCTCGGACAAACGGCAAGTAGTCTTTCTCGGCGCCATCCGGATACCTTTTACCACGGGCGCTGAATACGGCCGTGGTGGCATTTTTACCGAAAACGTAGCTTCCCTGCAAATAGGATTCCAGTTCCTCCACAACATCGCCTTCGGCCGTCCCAGAAAGACAATGCGGGGGAAAAACGGCAAATTCGGCGGCTTCCGCCGTATGCGCATCGTTCAAGAAAAGCAGGTAGCGGCCCCCACGGTCGCGGTACTGCCCGGCAAGCCGTGCAATGACCGGAATCAGACCCGCGATACGCGGGCTGGCGAGGGGCCCTATCCGGCAAAAGCCGTTTATCATATCCACAACTGCGAGCGCGATCTTCTCCATGCCGCCGGCTTGCCGCGCCAGGTCATGCCAGGACACCGACTGGAGTGTATCCTTAAACGTTTTGAGAACAGCAACAATTTCTTCCATCACAACTAACCCCCCGCGATTTCCTACCATACCTCTAAAAGGTGGGAGGTAACCTCTATTTCCGGTATAGCCTCGATATACTGCAGTACCCGCGCAAGCAGGCGTTCCACGTGCCCGGCAGAGTTGCTTATAGTTACGATCCCAACGGTAACCGCCTTCCAGCTTCCGTTTCCGCCCACTTCGGCAGAGGCAACGTTATAGCGGTTGCGCAACCTGTCCAGAAGTCCGCGCAATACCCGGCGCCTATCCTTAAGGGACGCCGCTCCGGGCAAAAAAAGGTCTACGGTCAGAACGCCGACAAACACCTTTTTCCCCTGGATAGGTGGCAGTTGACAGAGTACCCCTTCTCTGGTATGATGCACCGGAAAGCCCGTCCCCTTTCCCGCATCTCCTCTGCTGGAGGACGGTTGCGTTATGGCTATTCTTGCCCTCGCCCTTGCCGTGGTCTGTTTCGCCGCCGGCGTGGCCGGAATTATTCTCCCTGTTCTTCCCGGCCCGCCCCTCATCTGGTTAGGAATGTTACTGTACGGACTCCTGACCGGATTTGAGCATATCTCCTGGATGTTTCTCCTGCTTCAGGCTGCCCTGGTCGCCCTGACCTTTGTTGTCGATTACCTGGCCAACGCGTGGGGCGTCAGGCGCTTCGGCGGTTCCCGCGCCGCCATCTGGGGCGGCGGCATCGGCCTTCTCCTTGGCGCCTTTATTTTCGGCCCCGCAGGTATTGTCCTGGGTCCGTTTGCAGGTGCCTTCCTGGGGGAGCTTCTTACCGGCCGTCACCCTGCACAAGCCTTTCGGGCAGGTATCGGTACACTCCTCGGCTTTGCCGGTGGCACAGCCATAAAACTCTGTATCGCCGCAGGGATGATAACCTGGTTCTTCATCACCGCTTATTAACCGCGCTCTGTGCCAGGAGAGCCGCCCCGAGGGCGCCGGTTATCTGCGGCTCCGGCGGCAACAGCAAGCGTTCTCCAAGCTTATTTTCTATGGCTCGAACGACCCCGGCGTTCTTGGCCACGCCGCCCGTCATAACCACCGGCGGCGCCAGGCCTACCCGGTGTACAAGGTTGGCCGTTCGCTCGGCAACCGCGTTGCACAGGCCGTGGGCGATTTCTTCCCGGGAGGTACCCCGGGCAATAAGGGAAACCACCTCCGATTCGGCAAAGACGGTGCACATACTACTAATGGCTGCGGCCTTCCGTGCCTTTAGGGCGAGCCCTGCAAGCGTCTCCAGGTCAACCTCCAGCGCACGGGCCATAACTTCCAGGAATCGCCCGGTACCCGCAGCGCACTTGTCGTTCATGGCAAAATCCAGTACCTTACCGCCGGGAGCCATCCGGATAACTTTACTGTCCTGACCGCCGATATCAATTACCGTTCGCGCGTCCGGAAAAAGATGGGCCACACCCCGTGCATGACAGGAAATTTCCGTTACCTGGCGCGTCGCGAAGGGCACGCTGACCCGCCCGTAACCGGTGGCCACGATAGCAATAATATCCTCCCCGGCCACGGCCGCCTTGGTCAGTGCGGCGTCCAGCACCTTTTCCGCAGCTGTGCGACTATTTGCGCCGGTAGGCATGATGGCGTAAGCCAGAATGTTCCCTTCACGAAGCAGGACGGCTTCGGCCGAAAGGGATCCTATGTCGATACCCGCAAAAACCACGTTATACCACCGTCCGGTCCTCGAGCATTTCAAGAAAGGCGTCCAGGCGCGTTCGCAATTGTTCCGGGGCGTAATCGCGCCGGTCGATACAGTCCCCCTGCAGAGCCAGAAACGGCAGACCTTCCTGTTGCACCAGCCTCCCCAATAAGTGTAATGCACCCGTGGTGGCACGGCAACCCTGATGGGCAAACATTACCACCCCATCTGCACGGTAGCACCGGGCGAGGCTTACAAGAACTGCAGCCCGTTCCGTCGTCGTGTGGTAGGCATGGTGGGCCAGCGTCTTTCTTGCCAGACCGCGCCAGGGAGAGACGCCTGCCAAGGAAGGCCAGTAAACGTAATTCATCTCCTCGAAGACGATAGCCGCGCCTCTTTCCTCCTCAAGGTAGTTAAGAAGGGAGGGGTCGAAGTACGGTTTGAGATGCAACCATAGCAGCCGCGGCTTTCTCGTTTTTTCTCGTGCAGGTTGGCGTGCTGCTTCCCGGGCCAGGTCGGTATAAACGGCAGCGGCCTGGGGGTCGCCCTGCCCTACGAAAAGGAGGTAAACAAAGTTCAGCATGTCACTCCCGCGCCAGGGGACATCCCCCACCCGGGCAAGGTTCGCCGCCACCGCGGCATTGCGAAACCGCTCCGAGGCTTCTACAGCGTGCACCAGCCTTTCTGGATGCCACGTCAGACGGCAAACCGCGGCCAGTTCCCGGGCTATGTCACGTAACTGCGCGGCGATGTATGCTTCGGCCTCCGGCGTGCGCTCCCGCGGTACGTCGAGAAAAAAAGTTCTGGCCCCCGTGAGGCGCCCTACAGCCTCGAAGGTTTTCGGTGCACTGTCGCAGATGTGTCCGGTGGCAAGCAACGCCGTTGGGGACGGGAAATATCCTTTGAGGGTAGCCCCAAGAACACAGCGGTGAAAGGAACAGAGGTCCCTGTCGTACCAGAATCGCTCCGCCGTGTCTAGACATTCTTCGGCCAGGCCCAAAGAGGCCAGGAGAGCGGCTGCAACCTCAGGGGAGAAAACCGTCAGGCCGAGGGCGTGCGGGATTTCCGTTGGGAAAAAGGCGCTGGTCCACACTACAGGCGCCACCCCCGTGTAGGCGCGCTCGGTCTGCTGCAGCGCGTAAAGCGCCATTTGCCGGCTCGTTTCGAGGGGGAAATGGCTGTGCCGGACCGCCCCGCGGAGGAGACGATAAGTCCACGGGGACCTCAGAACCCGGGTCTTAAGACCGTCCTTGATCTTTACTGCCAGAGCCTCCTGAAGGTTCAGGATCGCCACCCCCTGTGCAGCAATTCCGCAAAGGCCTCAACCCTGGTCCGCATCTGGCCGGTTGCGGCATCGCCATATTCACCTTGCAAAAAAATTGCCGGAAGACCTGCTTCTTCAAAAACGGCCCGCACCTGCGGGAAATCATGCATGGCGAAGTCGCAGAACTTCAGGGCGAAATAGATCATTCCCGCGCAAGGGATGGATTTAATTATGCTGCGCAAATACGCCAGCCGGCTCTCCAGGGTCATGCGCGGGCACGGCGCGCGGTTGAGGTACCGGCGGGCCAGATTAAAGAAAAGGTCCTCTTCCCCCGACGGTGCAGCCTCGTCACCGACTTGCAAAGGCCGGGAACCGGCGCAGCTATCGTCCATAGCCACGCGAAGGCCGCATTCCTCAACCAGAGAAACGATGTCGTCCGGGACCACGCAACCCGTTAGAAATATGGCGGGCCCGGCGGGAGCCGGGGGGTAGCACTCGTTCGGCGGCGCGGTCGGCAGTTCCGCAGGCGCCCTCTCGGCTGCGCGTAATACGGCACGCCTGTAGACTGCCCCTGCACAGGACAAGGGCCCGCAAAGTTCACGGAGCAGGATGCGCTGGCGAACGTATCTTTCTACGGCCTCCCGGAGCAAGACCTCCCCTGCGCTTCCGGACGGTAGCCCCAGTACCGAAGCCAAACGGCGTAACTGCGCAGCAAAGAAGGTGGCTGCCTCCTCCCCGCTCCGGCGGGGTACATCGAGGAAGTAGACGGGCGGGGATGGCAGAGTGGCACGCCAGGCGCTGTACAAATGGACCATCGCCGTACAGGATCCTGCTACTACTATAAGGTCGAGTTTACCCCATACTCCGCGCACGCCTCCGGTCAGACAGGCGCGGGCAAAGGAACAGAGATTGGCGGCCAGATAAGGAGGCAATTCATCCCCCGCCGCCTGCGGGGGTTCCAGACGCAGCGGTGCAAAGCCCGCCGCTGCCAGAATTTCCACCGGGGTGTAGGTACAGAAATACCCGGCCCGTTTGCGGGGCGCCGGTACGCCTGAAGATCCATCATAAAAAGAGGGGATCATAAGGTCCCTCGCTCCAGCCTGGCTGGCCTGGCCAACCTTTACCGGATAGTGTATAGTGCAGGTTTTTTCCAGGAATGTGGCTCTTGGAATACATTTCAATCCTGGCCGACTTCTACCAGATGGCTGATTAAACACCTGGCCTGGAAACGCTTTAGTTCACCAAAGAGAGGTTCCAGGTTTCCGCCACCCTCTCCGGCGCAATAGCGCTCCAGGTAGTACAAAACGGTTTCGATTTCGGCGGCCAGTTCCTTGTCTTCGGTAAGGGTGGCGAATTCACTTAAGCATTCGTAGGCTTCCTCTACGTTTCCCTGCCAGAGGGCGATCAACCCGAGGCCGTACCACGCCGCGCCGCACACCTCGTCTATGGCGATAATTTGCCGGAAAAAGGCGCGTGCCGCGGGGTAGTCCTCGCGCTCGACCGCCAGTTTCGCCTGTTCCAGGTAGTTTAAGATTTCCCTGCCTCTGGCCTGCTCCGCCACGGCACCGGCCTCCGCATGCTACATTCGCGGTATGTTAATTCTGTTCCTTCCAGGGCAAAGGAATCGGCTTGCGCGTACAGAATAAGGGTACGGAGGAGGCTTCAAGGGTATGCGCCATATTATACAAGTGCTCGCCGCCGCAGCCCTGGTCGGGCTGGTTTCTTTCGTTTTCCTCCTTCGCCCCGGTCCCCCGCAGGTTACGGCGCCCCTTACCGCCGCGGAAACTGAGCACCCTGCCGTAATCACGCTAGCCGCTGTGGGTGATTTGCTCATGCATATGCCGGTCGTCAACGCGGCGCGTGACGGACAGAGCGGGACTTATGATTTCAGCGCGATATTCGCACCGGTCAGGCCGTACATAAGCTTTCCCGACTTCGCCATTGCCAACCTCGAAACCCGGCTCGCCGGGGCTGCGAGGGGCTACTGCGGCTACCCGCTCTTCAATACACCCGCACAGTTAGCATATGACCTGCGGAAAGCAGGCGTGGACCTTGTAGCTACGGCTAACAACCACAGCCTGGATATGGGGTGGGACGGAATTGTGCAGACCCTGGATAATCTGGACGCCGCCGGCGTGGCCCACGTCGGTACCTATCGCAACGCCACAGAAAAGGCCACCCCCTTTATCGCCGACGTCCACGGCGTCAGGGTGGCCATCCTCAACTACACCGCCAGCACCAACGGGCTTCCCGTCCCGCCCGGCAAGGATTTCGCGGTGAACATCCTTGACCCGCAAGTTGTCGTGGCCGAGGCCAGGGCGGCGCGCCGGATGGACGCCGACCTAGTCGTAGCCATTCTCCATTTTGGTAACGAGTACCAGCGTTGGCCAACCCAGGAACAGCGGCAACTGGCCAGGGAACTGTGTGCGGGAGGCGTGGACGTCATTATCGGCTCCCACCCCCACGTGGTCCAACCTATCGAGCGTCTTACCGTGATGCGGAACGGCAAGACATACGGGTGCGTAGTCGCTTACTCGCTTGGGAACTTCATCTCCAACCAGCGCTGGCGGTATTCCGACAGCGGCATCGTCCTCTACCTGCGCATTGAAAAGGACCACCATGGTACACGGATACGGAGTGTGGAATATCTTCCCGTCTGGGTGCAGAAAAAGGCAGTTGCCGGTCGCTGGATATACCGTGTACTGCCGGTAACGCCGGATATCCCTGCCGCGGCGACCTCCCTCACGGACCCCGAGCGGCAGCGTATGGCGGAAGTCTGGGAGGAACTTACAACGCATCTGAACAATCCGGCCCAGGGAATTTTCCCTTACGTGGCCGCTGTTTCCACAGAGCCTCAAGGCGCACGTTCTCCAGGGAAGCCCTAAACATCTTGTAGAAATCAGGGTAGCGCTCGGCCAGGAGGGCGACGATCTGCCGCACCTCGTCCCGTTTTGTCCGGCCGCTGTACGGGCAAGGGTTTGGGATAACAGGAAGCCGGTGGGCCGCCGTGATAGAGGCTACCACCTTCCCCGGGAGGTAGATAAGCGGCCTTATCAGGGTTACACCGCTACGGTGCAGGTATGTGCGCGGCATGAAGGTTTTAATCTGCCCGGTATAGAGCATATTCAAGAAGAAGGTTTCGGCGACGTCGTCCAGATGATGCCCGAGGGCAACTTTGGTTGCGCCAAGCCGGCGTGCCGTTGTGTTGAGGATCCCGGAGCGGAGTTTGGCGCAAAGGGAGCACGGGCCGCGTTTGGCTTTTTGCTCCACCGCCCGGGCTATAGGATAACTACGGTGGTAAAGGGGGATGCCGTAGCTCTGACAGAGGTCGGCCAGCGGCCCCACGTCCACCTGGCCCCAACCTGCGTCCACGTACACGGCCAGCAGGTCAAAACGCAGGTGTGAGTGGTGGCGCAGCAGGTTCAGCACGAAGAGGAGCGCCGCACTGTCTTTCCCGCCTGAGAGACCGACGGCCACGCGGTCGCCGTCAACAACCATCTCGTAATCCTTTATGGCCTGTTTTACCCTGGTGAGAAACCATGTCCCGTAGTTTCTGGTCAAGGCACTCCAGCACCACCCGCGTTGACTCTATTCGACGCCACCATTATAATTTTACCACTGAGAACGCCCCCGGGTGTGACGCGCATCGGACCAGGGGCTGCCGGGTATACTTTTAAGCGCCTGAGTAAGAAAGGAGGTCTAAAATGGCAATCAAAGTTGGTATCAACGGCTTCGGCCGCATAGGCCGGGTTTTCTTCCGGATCGCGCATAGACATCCCGATATCGAGGTGGTAGCGGTTAACGACCTTACCGATGCCCGGACCCTGGCTCACCTTTTAAAGTACGATTCGGTGCACAGGGAGTTTCAGGCTGACGTCCGGGCTACGGACGGCACCTTCTGGGCCGATGATCAGGAAATTAAAGTACTGGCCGAAAAAGACCCGGCGCAGATCCCCTGGCGTGATCTGGGCGTGGAATACGTCATTGAAGCAACAGGCAAGTTTACCAAGGCTCCCGACGCGCGCAAACACTTGCAGGCCGGGGCAAGAAAGGTCATTATTACGGCGCCAGCTTCAGACGAAGACGTTACCATTGTGATGGGCGTGAACGAAGAAAAATACGACCCGGTACGACACCATATTGTCTCCACGGCCTCTTGCACGACAAACGGCCTTGCGCCTATCGTCAAGGTTATCCACAACAAATTTGGTGTTCGCCGGGGCTTTATGACGACGGCGCACTCCTACACCAACGATCAGCGTCTGCTGGACCTGCCGCACCGGGACCTGCGCCGCGCGCGTGCGGCTGCCTTGTCCATAATCCCCACCACCACCGGCGCCGCTAAGAATGTCGCCCTGGCCATTCCCGAGTTGCAGGGTAAGCTAACCGGGCTCGCCTTCCGTGTCCCGACGCCGGACGTTTCGGTAATCGACTTTGTGGCGGAACTGGAGCGCCCGACCACGAAGGAAGAGCTTAACGATACGTTGCGCGCGGCCGCCGAAAAGGAATTGCAGGGTATCCTCGCGTACACGGAACTCCCGCTGGTATCGTGTGACTTCCTAGGTAATCCTCACTCCTCTATCGTCGACGGCCTGTCTACCATGGTCATCGAAGGCACACTGGCCAAGATTGTGGCCTGGTACGACAACGAGTGGGGTTTTACCAACCGGGTGGTAGATACGATCCTCTACATGCACTGGCGTGAAACCCTGGGCTGGGAGGCGGCTTTCGCCCGTACTAAAGAGATGGCCCGGGAAAGAACCCAGAGGGTATAGAATAGGGCTCCGTTTCCGGAGCCCTATTCTACTGCCAGCCTTTCCATTTGATTGCGAAAGGAAGCGGCGGCTTCCGGATGGCGGAAAACCAGAAGCGAGGCCCCGGCTACGGCCAGGACGCTAGCCGTTACGGCCTCCCAGAGTATGGCAAGGCGACTGGGTTCTTTTCGGGTACGGTCCTCCCCGGCCTGGGCCTCCCTGGTGCGCCAGGCCTCTTCCCCCACCATGCAAAGGACCGGGGAAGCAAGCATGCGGTCGCCGGCCAGAGCGGCGGTACGCATACGTTCGATTACCGAATATGCGTATTCGATGCCGTATCCGAGGGGCCCTATAGACGGGTCCATCGCGATACGTTCGGGCGGCAGGTTCATCTCGCCAATAAGAATATTGAGCTGTTTGGCCAGGTTAACGTCGAGGGGCGTACGCGCGATCACGTTATGTCCGTGGGCGAGGCACGCGGCGGTCAGGGTCCTGTAGTTATCCTCCGTGGCCGGGCCCAGGAGATAGTTTCGGCCTGTAAGGGCAGCAGCCACCTCGGGGAGCACCGCAGCGTCTGTGGCGGCGTCACCGCATCCAAGGATCACAAGGGGCACGCGTACCGCCGCTGCGACCTTCAGGGCAGTTACGGCAGCTTCGTCGGGCGGTGTACCGCGGGCATCGGGATGGATACTCGCCAGCCGAAGGGCCACGAGATCTGCGCCCAGGTCCGCGCACTTCTCCCCCCAGCGCGCCACGTCTTCCGTGAGACCTCCCCAGTATTCCCTGAGTGGCGCCGGCCAGCTCCCGTCAAGAAAATCTGTTATCTCGAGGGCCACTGCCGGGCGATTTGGGATTTTAGCTTCGAAGTGATGAAAAGGTAACCCCATATCACCCCCAACCCGGACGCAATACGGTCCCGACCCCAGGGTCATCTCAAGCACCCGTCCCGGCCATTTTTCCCGGATGACTTCGAAGTCTACCATGCATCAATCCCCCCCTGGCCGGCATGGTGCTTGAGCAACGTCCTTACGATGGCCTGTACCGCCGTCGCGGCCGGCGCCGCGTCCGGGAGTTCGGCCAGGGGGCGCCCCGCCATGTCGTACTCCGCCACGGTCCGGTCGTACGGTACGGTGCCCAGGAATTCCAGGCCGGTGCGGCCAATTTCCTGCCGCAGGGCGGCACACGCCTCCGCAGGCGCCCTGTTGACCACTAGAAACGACCTGCTAATACCCAGGCCGAGCGTTTTAACAAGGCCGGCGATACGGGCTGCCGAAAGCAGGCCACGTACCGTGGGGTCGCTTACCACCACCAGCGCATCGGCCTGTCCCGTCGTGCGCCGGCTGAAATGTTCCAGGCCTGCCTCGTTATCCAACACCACACATCTGTATGCGGCGCCTAGAGAGGCCACACACCGCCGCAGCACGCTGTTGGCATAGCAGTAGCATCCAGGCCCCTCTGGCGCGCCCATGGCCAGGAGATCGATATCACGGCCCTCAGCCAGTGCCTGATGGACGCGAAACTTAACGTACTCGTCTTTGGACATACCGGCGGGTACGCCTTGTCCTGCCATCTCACCCACAATCCCCGCTACGGTTACCGGAGCCTGAAGCCCGAGCGCCTCTCCCAGATTGGCGTTCGGGTCGGCGTCAATGGCCAGCACGGGTTTATACCCCAATTTCACCAGGTAAACAATTGCCAGAGCGGCGAAGGTGGTTTTCCCGGATCCGCCCTTGCCTGCCACTGCCAGACGCAAGCGTTACCCCTCCCCGGCAAGAGAAGGAAAAAGCTCTTTATTTGTATGGGGCAGAAAAAGGGCCGCCGTAAACTCTTCCATGAAGCGGTTACCCACGCTCAGTTCCAGGTAAGTCATGCTACGGGCTACGACCGCCATTTCCTGCCGCGCCTGCGCCGATACCAGGGCGGCAGCGGCCCCCTTGAGGGCAGTGTTCCCAACGAAATGGTAGCGCTCGGGCGGCAAGTCGGGAAGCAAGCCGATACTAACTGCGTCCCTGATGTTGATGTGCTGGCCAAATCCTCCGGCAACGTAAACTTCTTCGACCGCAGTGAGGTCTAACCCGAGGGTTCCCAGCATGGTCCTCACACCGGCGAAAACGGCAGCCTTCGCGCGCACGAGATTCTCCACCTCCGCCTGGGAAAGAGCTATGGGGTTGCCGGAACCGGTTTCTTTTTCCCAGGCAAGGACAAACTCCGGTCCACCATCCCCCTCGCGCAAGCGAGGCGTGGCGGCATCCCGCCGGAAGTTGCCGCTGCGCTCCAGTATCCCAGCAGCGAGAAGGCTGTTCAGAGCGCTGATCAGGCCCGAGCCGCAAATGCCCAGGGGAGGTTTACCCCCGATGGTGCGGAGGAAAACCTCATATCCCCCCGGCAGTACCGTAACCTCTTCTATGGCCCCCGGAACGGCACGCATCCCCGCCCGTATACCGCCCCCTTCGAAAGCGGGCCCGGCGGAGCAGGCGCAGGCAACGAGCCAATCGCGGTTGCCGAGGACCATTTCTCCGTTGGTGCCGATATCAACGAAGAGGGTTATCCCCTCCTTACGGTGCAACCCCGTAGCCACGATGCCCGCCGTGATGTCACCGCCGACGTAACTGGCCACACCGGGCACAACGTACACCGCCGCCCGCGGGTTAATGGCGAGGCCCAGGTCCTCCGCGTGCAGGCCCGGCCACTCATTTGCCGCCGGCGTATAGGGTTCGAGGCGGATGAATCGCGGCTCCACACCCAGTAAAAGGTGCACCATGGTGGTGTTGCCGGCGAAGGTTGCGGCCCACACCCTATCCGGGGCCACCTGGGCGGCGGCAAGCACTTGCCGGAGCAACCCGTTGACGGTTTCAACCACCGCATCCTGCAGGATCCTGCGGCCTTCCGGCTGCTCCGTGGCATAAATAATGCGGGTAACGACGTCATCGCCAAAGGCTGCCTGGCGATTGAAGGTTCCCGAGTCAGCCAGGCGGCGGCCGGAAACTAGATCCCACAACTCTACGGCCACCGTAGTAGTGCCCACGTCAATGGCCACGCCAAAGGCCGGCTGCGGCTCGGTTCCGGGAACCACGCTCAGGATCTCCCTCCGGCCCTTATTCCCGCTGTAACCAACGGTTATCGCCCAATCCCTTGCGCGCAGTACTGACGGTAGTTCTCGCAGCACCTCCAGCGGGACGTATACCTCCCCCTGATCCTGTTCCTTCAGGGCACGCAGCAGGCGTGAAAGGTCATCCCCGGGGTCATCGAGGGAAGGGCGCTCGAGTTGCAGGCTTGTCTGGGAAAAGAGCGGGGCGTCTACCGGAAAACGGCTCTCTTCCTCGCCGAGGCGCCCCGCAGACCGTGCGGACAGCAGCACACGATGTTCTTCAAGGCGTGCGGTGGCGGGAATCTCCACCCGGAGATCGGATGCAGGTACGGTCTGGCAGGCCGCGACTTCCAGGGGAGCCACCTTTTTCTCCCCACCAACTGTCACCCTGCCCCCGGTTACCATAACCCGGCAACGGCCGCAGGTCCCCGCCCCGCCGCAGGCCCCTCTTAAGGTTATACCGGCCCGCGCCGCGAGCGTTACCAGGTCCTCGCTTCCTTCCGCAGTTACCTCAATCCCATCCGGTAGGAATTGCACACGATAACTCATGTTTTCCAATGCTCCTTGATAAAGGCGGGAATGGCACTTGATTCCCTTGGCCCGACAAGAATCTCCCACCCCGAAAGGTCGGCAAGTTTCCCGCTGAGAACGGCTACACTTCCTGGAATAATGAGGCGTCGGTGCTTTACCCGCTCGCTTACTCCGGATGCCTGAAGGGCGGCAACAATCCTCTCGGGCGTTAGTTTGCCGGCCGCCCATGCCGTCAGTACCGAGGTGCCCTCTGTGTCAACAGCCAGAATATAAGCCGGAACACGCGCGGCCTCTACATCACCTGCGACGCAAAAATATGTAAGGGAGAAATTGGTAGTAAGAAAGACCGGCGCGTCGGAACCCGGGTTGCCGATTGAATATAGTTTTGGCTCGACGGCCACCGGCTTCTGGGGGTCGGCGTAAAGATTCATGCGCCAGGTAACCAGCGGCAAAATGGCCGCCGGGTCAGTGGTGTCCACCACAACTACTGCCGCATACTTGGCGATGGCCATTGCGGCATCCAGAACATTCTGTACTGGATCGTCGCCGGCGATCGTACAGAAAGTCGGAAAGCCGAAGGGCCGGAAGCGCTTGCGTACGGCTAGCCGCCGGATACGTGTCTGGTCGGCAAGAAGCTGCGCAATACTTGTCGCGCCGGTATCCAGAAGTAACTCCCGGTGACCGAGTTCTGTAACCTTGGCGACAAGGGCAGCCAGCTCCTCCAATCCTGCCGCTTGCACCACCAGCGGGACGCCGTAGCTCGCGGCCAGTGGTACCAGGCGCGCGTAGTTATCGGCGGTAGCCGCCCAGACCAGGGGCCGGCCGTCTTTTACAGGTTCCAGGGCAGCTTCCAGGCAGGCCGTGTCTTCGGACATCAACACCAGGGGTAACCGCGCCTCGCGGGCTGCCGCCAGGACCGCAGCCCGGAAAAGATCGGGGCGGGCCGACAACCCGCGGACGGCCACCAGATCCACACGGCAAGTTTGCCCCATGCGCTCGAAAACCAGGTTGTTTATCGCCCGTACCCTGCCCGCCAGGGATGCGGGCGGCAAGGTATCATCCACGGTGACGCCGATGGCGGTGGGGTTTTCGAAGCGCTTTTCATGCCGGAAAAGCACCGTTTCGTTTCCCACCCGCACCGCATGCTCTCCGGCGCCGATGGTGATCAGGGCGATGGGTGGCGCAGCCGCGGCGGCCAGCCTTTCACGTGCCTCCTCGCCGATGTGCGGGCAGGCGTCCAGGGAAGCCTTTCCGGCAGCGAGTTGCATAGCGAAGGCCAGGCAGGTTGGTTGGCCGCAGTCCTTACAGTTTGTCCGGGGTAGCAATTTGTAAATTTCGAGACCTGTTAAAGCCACGCAAGGGCACTCCTATAACAGTGGTTCCATAGTGAGGGCAGGATGGGCTACCTTCTCCAAGAAGGGAAGGATCTCGTCGACCGTCGTCCCCACTCGTTCATCAGCAATTTTATTGAGGAACCCTTCCCCGAGACCCGCGGCAATTGCCGCACGGCCCAGAGCCTGATGCATCTGTTCCTTTAGATCCGCGGGCATCCAGACAACCCGCGCCATGCCTCCTTCTGCCTGGAGAAACTTGCGTGAGCCGAGAAAAGCCTTAGCCACACCCATAAACCCTGGTGTCTGTATACCCCCGCCGATTGATCCGGCAAGTGTGGAAAAGGTCATGCCTGCCGGGGTCATGCCGTTATATTCGCGGTTGACAACCAGGAAACCGTTGCATTCGGGCAAAAGACTGACGATAGCTTCAAAACAACCGCAGGAGGTGTGGGGTGCATCCATAACACTGTAGAGACAAACCCTCGCCACGGCGCCGCGCGAATGCTCGTACACAAATGCATTGCAGGATGCCCATTCACCACGCCGGGCGTTGATGAGCCCTTTCTTCGGCACCGGCCGATTGCTCCCGTGCGGGTTTATCTCGTAGGCGGCGCGGGCATCAAGCCAGCTCACGGCGCCGCAAAGCCCGGTGCGCTCCGGGAGGACGAGGCAAACGTGCGACGGCGCGAAGGTCTGGCACAGGGTGCAAGAATAGAAGAAGTCCACGTTCTCGTCCCGGAGGTCGGCGAGCCGGAGGTCGCGCCGGGCATACTCCGCCCGTGCCGCCTCCCGCAGGCGAAGGACGTCCTCCTCCCGGGTATAAAGCTCGACCTGCACCCGGTCAACGATGTTGGCAAATTCCTCCTTAAGGCTCGCGCAAATTATCTCACCCAGGTGGCGCAGTCTGAACCCCTGGGAGAAGGCATTCCGGCTGATACGCAGCCAATTAAGGTCCCGCTGGCCGATATGCCATACGCCCTGGGCGTAATTTATGTAATGGTGCAGGCGGCGCTCCAGCACCGGCTCGAAATCCTCATGCATCCGACGCCCGTACACATCAACTACGATACCCAGAGGCAGGTGCCCACCCGGTGTTATGGCGTCGATATCCGGGCCGAAAAGTGTAATCCGACCATCCGCCACTTCATCTTTCGAGACGGCGCGCAGTAGTTCGAACGCCGGTGTGCGCTGCCCGCCGAACTCCGCTTGGACGTCGGCACGGCGGACCGACTCGCCCTCAAAGGCCGGACCGAAGGCCACGGGCAGGGAGACCTTCCTGGGCTTGATTTTTAAGCCCCGTACCTCAAGGGCACGTCTTACCAGACGGTCATAGGAAATTCCCCCTACAACGCTTTCATACGCACATATCCCGGGCATAAGAATTTCGGGAACGGTTGCCGTAGCGATGGTGGGGACACCGAAATTCAATGCGCCCGCCGCCTGAGCAATGGTGCGTGCATCGCTTTCCCCAAGCGCCAGCACAAAAGCATGCACCCGCTCTTTAACGTAAGATACAAGCTGTTTCATGTTACCTGGGTTGAGGGCACCGAAGGAAAGGGCCACCCGCACGGCAAAACCTACGGCGAAAACCGCTGCGGTAACTTCTTTACCCAGGGGTACAAGCCTGGTTTCCCACCCCAGTTGGACACCTCGAGCCGCTAATTGTTCCGCCAAGCTAACGCCGCCGGCGGATGACCCGGCCATAAAAACATAAAGGTCGCTTTCCTGCAATTCCCTTATCAGCCGCAGCGCCGTCTCCTCATCAGGAGCCGCACCTACACATATGGCGAACCCTGGTGCCCTTCCGTCAACAAACTGGATACCCAATTGCCGCAGGACAGCGTCGTCTGCCGCACCCAACCAGGTTACGCCTGTATCCGGCGCCGGCCGTCCGTAGTACCCCGGTTGCCGCAGGTACCTTGCAGCTTCGGTAACCTCACCGGCAAACAACGCAGCCATCCCCGCCGCAAGGGCGTCCTGCAGGTCCGGGGGTGACTCCGTGGTTGCCATAAATTCCCGGGCCCGGGCCAGGGCCGTAACGGCGTCTTCAAGGCGTTCAACCTTCAGGCCGGTCGTGCCGTAAATTATGGGCAGAAAATACCCCGTGTTAGGAAAGCCGACTGCTGCGTTCGGGCCGTAAACACGTACTGCTTCGGCCAGGGCCTGCCCGGCATCCGCAACGATCTGCTCCGCGCCGCTGCGCGCCAGTGTGGCGATCTGCCGGCACAACCTGTGCACCCCCCTTTGGGACCTACACCTTAAGATATAACGAAAGAGGGAGGCTTGTAAATAGAATAACCCTGTTGTCGGGGGTCCGGGTTGGAGGAGTCCGGGTTGGCGACAGTGATGGTTTAAAAAGGTTCAGAAGAGGAGGAATCTCCTTTTAAGGATGCGATATTCGATAATATACCCTGCACCAAAAATAACAACCAGCACGATAGACAAGGCTTCCAGCGCTCTGATACGCCATGTTAAGGCCCTGATACGGGCATCGCGTTCGCTTACGGTACGCCGGGAAACCTCTTTCTCTCTGGCGATCGCCGCCCTTTCTTCCTGAACCAGTCGACGTTCTCTGTGGAGCGCGTTGATTTCCCGCCTTGCGTGAAGGTAAGCCTCGCTCAGGTCCTTAACCCTTGCTTCCAGGAGATATTCCTCGCTGTGGTACGGTCCGGCGGCCAAGGCGTTCCAAAGGACCAAACCCGTGGGAGCGGAAAGTTTCAGTCCGGTGACGTACGCGAGGGTCCGGCCCGCGTCCGTAAGCCCCGCCGGTGGAAGACGTACGCCGCTTTTAAAGGCCAAACCCTTCAGGATGAGGGCCGGGTTTTCTCCGGTACCGGCAATGACAAAGGTACTCTGTTCAAAGAGGGCCTCCTGATAGAGGTACTGCAACAAACGCCCAATGAGTACATCCGCCTGTGCAACCGCTTCCAGGTATCGCCCGCTTTGCGGACCCTTTTGGAAGTGGGAGGACCCGGGACCGCGCAAAACCAGTACGGAGAAATAAGGCCGCCGCTCCCGCAACACCTTGAGAAAAGCTTCTAGCGCATCTGGATCCCGCGCAGGACCGCTATAGCGCAGCGATACCCCCCGTGACAGACCCGAAAGGGAACGGCTGGCGTCGAAAAAGGCCGTGACTATCCCCTGCTTCTCCATCAGGAGGGGCAAAGATGGTACGCGCAGTGTCTCACCGCCGTGTAGGCATCCGTGTCGCGAAGGGTCGGTACCCGTAAGTACCGAGGCTGTTGCCGCGGCCAGGGTAGAGGGTTGCACGCCGGTAACGGAGGGGACGCTCACACCGGCAGCAGCCAGTCCTTCGAGATTCGGCACTCGCCCGCTTTCCAGGACCTGCGCTTGCAAGCCCTCGATGACCACCACGAAGACGTGCCTGGTAACCGGGGGCGGCGTAGGCGCCTGCCCCTTTTTGACTTCCGGCTCGGTACCGGTGGCCCGGCCGGACAGGAAGAGGAAGCAGATAAAAAGAACGCAGGCGAGGCGCCGCCGCAACATAACGACCCTCCTCGAGGAGAATGCTATAATACTATACTCGCCGGGAGGGTGATCGTATACCTTGTGCCATCTCAGATGGGCGGCGATTCAGTTACCGGTTGTTCATCTACTCCGGTGGCTGGCTGGGCTGGCTGTGTCGCCGTCCCGAATACCCGCTCTTCAAGGCGACGCACCCGGGCCTGCAAGTCGAGAACCTCGCTGCGGCGCGCCAGGTCCCACTCGTCACGGTACCTGCCGATCTCGCTGGCCATCCTGGAGCGCAGTTCTTCACGCTCTTTCTGCCCTCTCTCCATCAACTCCTGAATAAAGTGCCTGGCTTCTTCTGCCGAAGCCTGTCCTTTCTCCGCCAGTTCCTTTGCCAACTGCTCGGCCTTTTCCTTGGTTAGAGATAGCGCGCCGATACCCACGAGGGTCATTTTGCGCAGTAGTTCAAACACGCTGCCACCTCCTGGTGTATATGTTATACATAGTATACCACACTAGTCGTTTTCTTTTCACGAGCCGAGTCACCGTACCTCCTCAGTCTGGTAAACCGGCGCGTGCACGGCCTGCCCGGCAAACCTTTTTCTTGACGCAGGGAGCGGTTTCCGCTATAATAACTTTTGCAGCCTGCCGGGATGTGGCGCAGGTGGGCAAGCGCGCTTGCCTTGGGAGCAAGAGGTCGGGGGTTCAAGTCCCCCCATCCCGACCAGTTTCGAGGTCGGAGGCAGGAAGTCAGAGGTAAGGAATTCGCCTGGCGAACTACGATAGGCAATCCGTTTCCGATCTTTGCATCGACTACTGTTACGGAGGGGTTCCCGAGCGGCCAAAGGGGGCAGACTGTAAATCTGCTGGCGCAGCCTTCGCTGGTTCAAATCCAGCCCCCTCCACCATAAACGGAAGCAACAAGAGTCAGGAGGTCCTGTTATCTGACGTCGGACCTCCGATGCGGGCCACTAGCTCAATTGGTAGAGCAGGCGACTCTTAATCGTCAGGCTACAGGTTCGAGTCCTGTGTGGCCCACCAGTTTGCACAAGCGGTGCCGGTTGTCAGCGCAACCGGCCTTTGTTTTTACCCTTGTACGTCTACCCGCCGTTCCTTCCCTGCCGAGTTACAGGGCTAACAGGGTGTGCTTACTAGCAGACGTGATCTTTTCCCCGGCGCTAGGATGACAAGTACTTTATCGGTCCTCTTCTTTTTGTTCGATTTTAAAGACCACCGTGCCCCCTCCGGTCCGTTCACAGGGGTCCGGGCATTGAACATAAGCGGCCCGTCCCTCCCTGCCCAGGCCGAGTTCCACCGGGTTGATGCCCCGGCTCAGGGCGACGTAATATGGCATAAGCGTAACCAACCCGTGCAAGCAGAGTGGAATATCGGTGGCCAGCCTGTATCCGCCTACAACCTTGAACATATCCCCTACCCGGTAGACCGGGCAGCGGCCTTTAATTTCAACAACACGGATAATCAGGTTCCATGGCATACAGGTGCCTCCTGGAAGCTTTTTAACAAGTGTTGAATAGCGAAGCCGGTAAGGCCGATTAATCTTCGGGCAGTACATTCGACCTGCGGAGGACTATTTCCTGTTTCCTCGGATTCTCCGGCATGAAACAAGGACTGTTAAAGCCGCTGTCGAATTCATGAACCAATCTAGAAGGAGGGGACAAATCATGTTCCACATCGGTGTGCCCGAGTTTCTCCTTATTTTGGCCATCGTTCTCTTGATCTTCGGAGCCGGAAAACTGCCTGAGGTCGGACGGGCCATGGGTCAGGCACTAAGTGAATTGCGCCGTTCGTCCCGGGAAAAGGAGGGCAAAAACGACCACATTCCGGCACTCGAGGCTCCGGAAAAAGAACACCGTGAGGCCTGAAGTGGACATCGCGAAGAATGCCTGCCCTTCACGGGAGATTGACGCGGGGAAAATTGGCGCTATAATGGATAGCATAAAAAGGGCTGTACTAAACCGCGGAGGGTGAAGGGCATTGCCAATCGATGAGCGGGTGATTTCACACGCAATCATTAACAGGTTTATGGACCGCCTCCTGGCAAACCTTGAAACGGACGTTTGCGTGGTCGGTGGCGGACCCTCAGGCCTCGTAGCCGCCCATTACCTTGCGCGGGCCGGCCTGCGGGTGGCCCTTTTCGAACGAAAGTTGAGCCTTGGCGGGGGTATGTGGGGCGGTGCCATGATGATGAACGAGATCGTCTTTCAAGACGATGCCCGGCCCGTATTCGAGGAGATGGGTATCAACCCGCATCCCTTTGCGCCTGGCTATTACACCGTTGCGGCACCAGAAGCCGTCGCCGCCCTTATCGGTGCCGCGGTAAGGGCAGGAGCAGCCATCTTCAACCTTATCGGAGTTGAGGACGTAGTTTTGCATGACAACCGGGTGACCGGTCTGGTACTGAATTGGTCGGCCGTAACGATTGCCGGGCTACACGTTGACCCCCTTGCCACACGGTGCGCGTACGTCATTGACGCCACCGGGCACGACGCCGCCGTGGTGAACGTTTTAGCCCGCAAAGCTGGGGTTACCCTGGCTACACACCAGGGTGCCGTTCTAGGCGAGAAACCTATGTGGGCAGAAGTTGGCGAAACGCAACTGATGGAGAATACCGTCGAGGTATACCCGGGTCTTTTTGTCGCCGGCATGGCGGCTAACGCCGTGGCCGGCGGCTACCGTATGGGCGCCATTTTCGGCGGTATGGTGCTTTCGGGTCGCCGGGCGGCCGAACTGGTTGCTGCCCGGCTGGGAAAATCCATTTAAGAGGATCCGCTTAAAGGGTCTTTATGTATGGACGCAGGCTTACAAGCTTCCCCGCCCCATCCGGCAAAAACTCGATGTGGCTTTGGACCAGGGCCAAAAACCCCCTGCGTGTTATTTATAACTTCCTCCTGATTTCATTTGCCCGCTACGTGCCTTCCCTCACCCTCAGGATCTGGCTGCTGCGCGCCACGGGGATGCGCGTGGCACCGAACGTGGGCGTGGGCATGCTTGCCATGTTCGATTTCTTTTTTCCGGAATTGATAACCCTTGAAGAGAACTGTCTCATCGGGTATAACGCAACCATTCTCTGCCATGAGTTCCTGCCTGAAGAATACCGCATCGGTCCCGTTGTCATCGGGAAAAACGCCCTGATCTCGGCAAATACCACCGTCCTTGCGGGGGTACGCGTTGGCCCCAATACCATTGTTTCCGCAGCGTCCCTGGTCAACCGCGACCTGCCACCCAACGTCCTGGCCGGCGGGGTACCCGCGCGGGTTATCAGGCGACGGATGTTTCCCGCGACCGGAAACTGACCGATGCAGCAGGGTGAGGAGAGTATTTTTTTGCGCCGGCCGACCTTATATTCTCTTACCCTGGTAAACGCAGCCGGCGCCGTATACGGGTTCTACTGGTATCGCTTTCAACTGGCGGCAACCCCCTGGTGGTTCTGGCCCTTCGTTCCGGAGTGCCCCATCCAGGCGCTCCTTTTCGCCGTTGTGGCCTGCCTTCTGCTGGCGGGCAGGCGCAGCCCTTTTCTGGAAACGGTGACTTACCTCGGGCTGGTCAAGTACGGCAGTTGGACCGTTATGGTGCTTTCCCTCTTTAGACTGACGGGTGGGCAGCTTGACGGGGAGAAGCTGTTTCTTTTGTTTTCCCACGTCGGGATGGCCCTGGAAGGGCTTCTCTTTCTCCGCTTCGTGCCCCGCCCCGGCCGGCTGCTGCTGTTCGGCGCTCCTGCCTGGTTCGGAGCCATGGACTTCCTGGATTACGGCGCGGGAATTCACCCCTGGCTGCCCAACCCTGCACAGTTGCCGGCAGCGCTTTTCTTTGCCCTCCTGGGAACAGCCTTTGCATTGCTCTGGCTCCTATTGCGGGTTTTGCAGCCTGCCGAGAGGCCCGAGGGTAGTGTTGACAGCCTCTAAAGGAGCATGTTAAGATAATTTTTGCTGTAAGGATTGTGCGGCAGTGGCGGAACGGCAGACGCGCTAGATTCAGGATCTAGTGGGGAGACCCCCGTGGAGGTTCAAATCCTCTCTGCCGCACCATGAAAAGATGGGCTTCCGGTTGGAAGCCCTTTTCGTTTTCCGGAGAATGTTTTTGCCCGGCTGCAAAAGATTTGTTGTAGAACCTATTAATTTTTACATTAATGTTACGCAAGTTTAACCGATAAAGAAAGTAAAAAATCGGGGGTGGGGGTTGTGGCTAAGAAGAACTGCTGGGAACTCAAAGATTGTCCGGAGGAACAGAAGCAAAAATGCCCGGCCTTTATGGAGAATCTCGGGCGGCGCTGCTGGCGGGTCCCCGGCACATGGTGCGGTGGGCAGAAGCAGGGAAATATTTTGCAGAAACTGGCCACCTGCCATACCTGCGACGCCTACTACCGCATAAACTCCCTCGTCTGGTACCAGACGTCTTACTCCCGCTTCCTGGTTTTCGTCACACTCCCGCTTATGATCTTGTTCGCCGGGTTTCTGTTTTATATTGTTTATTTCAAGACTTCCACCCCGCCCTTCTTCAGTGCCGCCGCCGGCATCTACCTGGCCGCCATTCCGTTTTTCACGCTGGCCGCCGCTTTCCAAATGACCAAGCCTGTCCGTATCCTGCGCGAGAAATTGATGCAGGTAGGCCAGGGCGATCTTGCCGGAGGGGAGGCTATAGTACCCCGCAGAGACGAGTTTATGCTTCTGGCTATAGGTTTTAATGATATCGTACAAATGCTTCAGGATACCGTTAAACAATTGAGCGAAAAAGCCGGAATCCTTTCTTCATCAGCCGAACAGCTGACGGCCAACGCCGAGCAGACATCTGCCGGCGCCGGGGAAACTGCCTCAACCGTAAACCAGATCGCGGCTACCGCAGACAACGTCAGCCAGGAAGTCGGTTCTGTAGCCGCGACCGCGAGGGGCGTTGCTGAACAGGCGGCACAGGGGGGACGGGACCTGGCCGAACTCCGTTCCCACATGCAATCTATCGAAGGAGCAACCCGTAACGTGGCAACCGTGATTCGGGAATTGGAGCAAAAATCTACCGAAATTACGCAAATCGTTGATTTGATTACGCAGATAGCCGATCAGACCAACCTCCTGGCCCTTAATGCGGCCATCGAAGCCGCCAGGGCCGGAGAACAGGGCCGCGGCTTTGCCGTTGTGGCCGAAGAGGTACGCAGGCTCGCGGAACAGTCGGGAGGCGCGGCGGATGAGATACGCCGGCTGATCGCCGGGATGCAAGCACAAAGCCAGCGCGCCGTGGGAGCCATGACCGAAAGCGTCAAGCTGGTCCAGGCCGGGACGGGTGTCGTCGGGCGAGCCGCCGGGTCGTTTCAGGAAATAATTAACGCGGTACAGGACCTTACCGCCAGGCTGCAAGGCGTCGCTACGGCTGCCCAGCAGATGGCCGGGGCCGTTGTAAGCGTAGCCGCCACCGCCGAAGAACAAAGCGCGGCTACCGAAGAGGTGACTGCCGCAGCCGAAACCCTGGCCAGGCTGGCTGGCGAGTTACAGGCGATAGCCGCCAGATTCAAGTTATAGTGCGGGCACTATCCAATGCGGTGAACGGGGTAGATCAAAATTAAAGGCGCTAGTAGCCAGATTTAAGTGGTAGCGGCCGCAACTACTCTCCAACCGGGTTATCAACCTGCCCGGTAAGCGTAACTCCCGGGTTCAGGTTGGCCAGTTCTCTTATTTTTTTCTCAATCTCCTCCGCAAGCTCGCGATGCTCTTTCAGGTACTCCCGGGCGCTCTCCCGCCCCTGTCCAAGGCGCTCTTCCCCATAGCTGTACCAGGCTCCGGCCTTGCTTATAATCTTCAGGTCCACTCCGAGATCCAGGATGCTACCCTCTCGGGATATACCCTCCCCGTATAGAATGTCGAAATCGGCTTGTTTGAAGGGCGGAGCCACCTTATTTTTTACAACCTTAGCCCGTACACGGCTGCCAATCACCTCGGCGCCCTGTTTCAGCGCCTCCAACTTGCGAACTTCCAGGCGCACCGAGGCATAGAACTTGAGTGCCCTGCCTCCCGGCGTGGTTTCCGGGTTCCCGAACATAACGCCGACTTTCTCCCTGATCTGGTTGATAAAAATGGCACTGGTACGCGATTTCGAAATGACGCCGGTAAGTTTGCGCAGGGCTTGTGACATAAGACGGGCCTGCAATCCCACATGGATATCCCCCATCTCACCTTCCAGTTCGGCACGGGGTACCAGAGCTGCTACACTATCCACGACGATAACGTCGATGGCGCCGGAACGGACCAGAGCCTCAGCGATCTCCAGGGCCTGCTCGCCGGTGTCGGGCTGGGCAACCAGCAGGTTATCGATATCTACGCCTACCTTGCGGGCGTATAACGGGTCGAGGGCATGCTCGGCATCGATAAAGGCGGCCGCACCACCCGCCTTCTGTGCCTCGGCGATCACGTGGAGGGCTACCGTAGTCTTGCCCGACGATTCTGGTCCAAAGATCTCAATTACCCTTCCCCGTGGAATTCCCCCAACACCCAGTGCCAAATCCAGGGCGAGGGACCCCGTCGGAATCACCTCCACGGTCAGACGCGATGACGCCTCACCCAGTTTCATTATTGCTCCTTTGCCAAACTGTCGTTCTATCTGCGCTACCGCAATATCGAGCGCCTTCTGCTTATCGAGCAACCCAATCCCTCCCAAGGATATTAGGATATTATCGCTAATATTGTAAGGCAAATACCGGTATTTGCAAAGAAAAAACGCGGGAATTTATCCCGCGTCCGTATCTTGAAGGTACCTTTTGAGCAGGTTAAGAGCCGTATTTACCGTTCCCTCCCGTACTGCAGCCCGGTGGCCGGGTAGAACAAAGCGGCGGCAATCAAGGTAGTTTGTACCCGCAAGGGCAATATAAACAAGTCCCACCGGCTTCTCAGGCGTTCCTCCACCCGGCCCGGCTATTCCGGTAACGGCCAGGGCAACATCTGCGCCTGTGACAGAGCGTACGCCGCGGACCATGGCCACGGCGGTTTCCTCGCTTACCGCGCCGTGACGCGCCAGAGTTTCCGCCGGTACTCCCAGCAAACGCTCTTTAAGGGCGTTGCTGTACGCAATGACCCCGCCGGCAAAGTAGGCAGAGCTACCCGGTACGCTTGTGATGCGTGCGCCGAGCAGTCCGGCCGTACAAGATTCGGCTACTGCGAGAGTCAACCCCTTTGCCTGCAGCAAGTCCCCCACGGTTACTTCGATCTTTTCATCGTTAACGGCAAAAATGTACGGGCCGAGGCGGCGGCGAATTTCCTCGCCTACTCCGGCGGCCGAGTTCTCCGCCTCCAGCATATTAGCGCCGCGCGCAGCCACACGCACGTGCACCTCACCGGGCCGCGCCAGGAAACCTAGCGTGGGATTCTTCAAGGTAGTAAGGTCGCGCAGGGCCTCGTGCACGGCGTACTCGGGGATAGCTGTAAGCCTGTAAACGCGGTGGTAAATGACGGGCCCGTGCCCGGGCAGGGACTTCAGGTACGGGATAACCGAAGCCTCGAACATGGCCTGCAACTCCCTGGGTGGGCCCGGAAGAATTATAATGGCTTTACCATCGATTTCCAGAATAGCGCCGGAGGCTGTACCGACCGGGTTGGGGAGTACCCGGGCTCCCGCCGGGAAATAGGCCTGACGAATAAGCACCTCGGGAAGTTCTTTTCCCTGCACCGCAAAATGAGACTCCATCCCGCTCACGGAGGCCCTATCAAGGACCATGGGCCGCCCCACTACTTCAGCCACAACCTCTTTGGTAATGTCATCACTTGTAGGACCAAGCCCTCCGGTGGTAAAAACCAGATCCGCCCTCTGCAGGGCGTCCTGGATGGCCCGCTTCATTACGGCCCGGTCGTCGCCAACCGAAGTGTGCGCCGTTACCTCAATTCCCAGCTTTACAAGTTGATCGCTCAGATACTGGGCATTCGTATTAACTATATGTCCGAGGAGGATCTCGGTGCCTGTAAATATCAATTCGGCCTGCAAAAGAATCACCCTTGAGCTCGTACTTTATTTCACTTATTCGGCGGGCAGAAAGAAAAACCTTCTCGGGGTAAAAATTTTGCATACAAAAATTAGTTTTCCCCTGCTAACAGGTGGCGAAACTCCTGTCCGGAAAGCTTTTCAGAGGTCAATAACTTTTCTACGACCGCGTTTAGCACATGGTGACGTTCCTGGAGGCAGGCCCTTACCCGTGCTTCCTGTCTTTTGAGTATGCTGCTTACGGTGCGGTGCTTTATCTCTTTGGGTAACGTACTTGTCGCTACAATCCCAATCTCCGACATGCCACCCTTAACAAGGGTTTCGGCATACTGCACGGCCTGCTCGAAATCGTTGGCGGCACCTGTGCTGCGGCTGCCTAGAACCAGCTCTTCCGCCACGGCCCCAGCCAGGCAAACCGCGATGCGATCCTCCAGATACTCCTGCGTGTGTAAGTATTTATCGTCCTCCGGAACCTGGCGTATATATCCCAGGGCGCTACCCCGCGGCGTAATGGTTATGGAGGAAACCGAACCCGGTTGCAAGATTTCGCTCATTATAGCATGTCCGGTTTCGTGTACGGCAACCCGTCTGATCTCCTCCCGCGACGGGCGGCGATCAAGCTTGCCACCCATAATCACCTTTTCAATGGCCTCCAGGAAATGCGCCTGTCCTATTTCCCGTGCACCTTCGCGCATGGCCAGAATGGCGGCCTCGTTAGCCAGACTTTCCAGGTGGGCCCCTGAAAAACCAAATGTCTCTCTGGCAATGACGTCAAGATCTACATCGCCGGCCAGAGGCTTGTTCCTGGTATGTAGACGCAGGATCTCCAGCCGTCCTTCGCGGTCAGGGAGTTCGACACGTACCTGGCGGTCAAAGCGGCCCGGACGGAGCAGCGCCGGGTCCAACATGTCCGGCCGGTTGGTAGCGGCAACCACCAGGATCAGGACGTCGTCATCGATGCCCAGACCGTCCATCTCCACCAGCAACTGGTTGAGGGTCTGATCGTACTCGAGATGGCTCGTCGTCTTCCCACGCGTGTTTCCTAGGGCGTCGATCTCGTCGATGAAAATAACGGCGTACTTCTTGCCGCGCTTTCGCGCCGCCTCACGCGCTTCCTGAAATAACCGGCGTACCCGCTGGGCTCCCACCCCTGCATACATCTCGATAAATTCGGACCCGCTGACCGAAAGGAAGACGGCGTCGGTATAGTGAGCCGCCGCCCTTGCCATCAGGGTCTTGCCGGTACCCGGTGGCCCGGTCAGGAGGATTCCCTTCAGGGGTCTGATGCCCAACCTCTTAATTTCATTATGGTTGCGGATAAAATCCAGGGCTTCCCGCAATTCTTCGACCGCCGAGGCCTGTCCACCTACGTCGGCAAAGGATATACTGGTATCCCCTTCAGATGTTACCCTGCTGAAAGTCTTAACCAGGCCCCGCGTCTGGGCTAGGTAATACAGGCCGACACCCAGAAGCCCGAGGAGTATGAGAGGTCCGATATTATAGCCGTTGGCCAGGAGAAAAACGGCAACTGCGAGGCCGACCCCGATGCTAATCTCTTTGTACATAGAGCCTACCTCCGTTCGCCTCGCCGTAGACGGAAGGGGCAACTCTGGGTATCACTTCGACCAGGTAACGGTCGTCCTTCCACATATAAACGTAGACGTGTTGGCCATCTAGCCAGACCCTGGCCTGGGCTCCGACGGCCGCAGCATTTTCTTTAACTTTTTCTGCCATGTTCTCGAAATTACCACCGGCGATGGCCGTATAAATGGCGAATTGACTCCGGTAAAAGGCCTCGTTCAAGGCCGCCGACCGCCGGTCCTCAACAATCAATTGATAAGGACGGTCGCGCAAAGCCGAACGCAACTTTTCGTCCAGCTCCCGGTATTCGTGCATCAGGTCGGACGGCTTTTTCAGACGCACGTAAACCTTTAACGTCGCCCCGTCCTCGACCCGGTAGGTTATGCTATCCGCAGCCATAATTTCCCGCAGGGGCTGCTGCAGGCTATATTTGAGGTAAAGCCACTGCCCGCCAAAAAGGACGGCAAGGGTAGCGAGAAGTGACGCCAGGATAACTTTAAAGCGCAGCCTGTACCATTGCACGTCCCTGTTCCTCCCGCCATCACTCTTGACAGTTAATGATTATACCACGGGGCAACTGCCATTTCCTTATGAAATGGATGGCATGGAAGGGCCTACGGATTCACCCTCAAGATCATAAGGATAGGCTTTGGTAATATGCACGACCGCAAAATCACCGGGAGAGAAATACCCGGATCCCCTGAAGAAGACCCGACCGTCCACTTCAGGCGCGTCGGCTTCGCTACGGCCCAGGTAGCGTTTTCCCCGCCTCCCCTCAACGAGTACCGTTATATTTCTTCCCGTCTTTTCCCTGTTAAGAGCAAAGGTTATTCTTTTTTGCAACGCAACGGCCTTTTCGAGACGCTCCTGCCGTACCCGGGACGGCACCTGGCCCGGCATCCTGGCTGCCGGAGTACCTTCCTGGGCCGAAAAAACAAAAAACCCGGCACGTTCAAGGCGCATTTCCTTAAGAAAGGCAAGCAATTCTTCAAAGTCTTTTTCCGTTTCACCCGGATACCCAACCATAAAGGTGGAGCGAATGGTAATTCCGGGAACCACCGCGCGCACACGGGCTAACAATTCCCGCAAGTCGGCCTGGGTTGTTGGACGGCCCATAGCCTTCAGGACCTTGTCGCTGGCATGCTGCATAGGAATATCCAGATAGTTGCAGACGGCTGGCTCTGTCGCAATAACTTCCAGGAGGTCGTCAGTTATCCCAGTAGGGTAGCAATAGAGAATACGCACCCACCTTACCCCGGGCAGGCGTGCCAGGGCTTTTACAAGGTATGCCAGACTGATACCGTTGCCCAGGTCGGCGCCGTAACGTGTGGTATCCTGCGCAACAAGGACGATTTCTCGGCAACCGCAGGCAACGGCACGCCGGGCTTCTTCAAGGATGGTATCCGGCGGCCGGCTCCGAAAGGGACCCCTAAGGCGGGGAATAATACAGTAACGGCAACAATTGCTGCATCCCTCGGCAATCTTGATAAAGGTGGTATACGGAGGACGGGTAGCAAGACGCGGTACGGGGGTGGCCGGGGCGTAGCCAGGGGCGCCAACTTCTACTACCTTCTCGCCGGCCAGGCAACGCCCGGTCACCTCGGCGATTCGGTCAAGCTGGCCGGTACCTACCAGGCCGTCTATCTCAGGAATTTCCTGTAGAAGGGTTGGCCCGTAACGTTGCGCCAGGCACCCTGTGACGACCAGTGCCCGGCAACGCCCGGTGCGTTTGTAGGCTGCCAGATCCAGAATCGTGTTGACCGCTTCTTCCTGGGCAGCGTCTATAAAGGCACAGGTATTGACAAGAATAACGTCGGCCAGGGATTCCCGGCCGGTAAATTCATAACCCGCCTGGCTTAGAAGGCCAAGCATGGTTTCGGTATCCACTCTATTTTTGTCGCATCCCAGACTGGCTACAGCTACCTTAACCCTGGTCTCCCTGGGCGGCAAACTCATGGGTTACCACATCACCGGTTTTCCCCAGGTACCCGATTTCTTTACCATTAAACTCAATGTGTACCGCACCCGCGTTACCCAACTTAATCCATACCTTTCTCCGTCCTTGAAATTCCTGCCGGTCACCGCTGGTCAACATCCCCTCAAAGGCCGGTTCGTCGTCAACACGTACCTGCGCCCAGCAGGCATCACCTGTTACGGCTAGTTTAAGGTTAACACCTTGTGGTTTCTGTACTGCGCCGCTGGGTTTCTGCTTCGGTGTGTCAACCAGACCCGAGGAGGTATCTTCCGGCGGGGGCGTGTTCTCCCTTGGCATCTGGAGCGCCCGGTAAGCGGCGTTGAAGATCAAAAGACCGGCAATGATACACAGGACCACTACGTAGTTTGCGTAACGCGGGCGTCGGGCTACCGGGCTGTGTTTTATTTCAACGGGTTCGCCTTTCTCTGGAGGAAAAATCTGGTCGAATTCCCGGGCAAGCTCTTCCGCGTCCAGACGCAGAAACCTGGCATATGTTCGAAGAAAAGCTTTACCGTATACCCGACCGGGGAGGTCGTTAAAACGTTCCTCTTCAAGGGCCGACAGGTACCTAGCCCTGATTTTCGTGCTTTCTTCTACGTCGTCAAGGGTATAACCCAGGGCTAATCTTGCTTCTTTTAGCCTGCGCCCTACATCCACCGCCTCACCTCCCCCAAAGACCTTTTCGCAAGCCTAATATACCATAGCCCCATACCCCGGTCAACGCAGCCTCAACGCCCCTTGGAGCCAATTTTCTGGTACTGTTCCCAGGTCATAAGTACCGCCCGCGGCTTGCTTCCTTCGTATCCCCCTATGATGCCGCGCCTCTCCATCATATCGATAAGCCGCGCCGCCCGCGCGTAACCGATATGCAGCCGCCGTTGCAGAAGGGAAATGGAAGCGTGGCCTGTACGCAGGATGATCTCCACGGCCTGCGGAAAAAGCTCGTCGTCGCTCTGTGTATCGTTTTCGCCGTTGTCGCCACTGAAGATCTCGTCCTGGTAACTCGGCATGGCCTGCCGCCTCCAGAAGGCGGAGAGCGCCTCCACATCCTTGTCTGAAAGGTACGCGCCCTGCAGGCGCACGGGCTTGGCCGCGCCTACAGGCAGGAACAACATGTCGCCCCGCCCGAGGAGCTTCTCAGCACCTCCGGCATCCAGAATGGTCCTGGAGTCGGTTTGTGAGGATACGGCGAAGGAAATGCGCGAGGGAATGTTGGCCTTAATCAGGCCGGTAATCACGTCTACCGAAGGTCTCTGTGTAGCCACCACAAGGTGGATACCGGCAGCCCGGGCCATCTGTGCCAGGCGGCAGATGGCGTCCTCTACATCGGTGGGCGCCACGAGCATGAGATCGGCGAGCTCGTCGATAACCACAACGATGAGGGGGAGAGCCGCCTCCCCGGGTTGTTCCCGCATCCTGAAAACGCTGTTGTATCTGGTTATGTCCCGCACGCCGGCGGCCGCAAAGAGTTCGTACCGGCGCTCCATTTCGCGCACCAGCCACTTCAGGGAAAGGGCCGCCTTCTTGGGATCCGTAACCACAGGCGCGATCAGGTGCGGTACCCCATTGTACGTTGTGAGCTCAACCATTTTAGGGTCGACCAGCAGGAATTTAACTTCTTCGGGAGTGCTCTTAAACAATATGCTGGCGATAATGGTATTAAGGCAGACGCTTTTTCCTGCGCCCGTGGCACCGGCAATTAGGAGGTGCGGCATCTGCGCCAGGTCGGCTACTACCGCGTTTCCGGCAATATCCTTGCCCAGAGCGATGGTCAGGCATGAAGCCGACTGGACGAATTCTTTTGTTTCCAGGAGTTCCCGCAGGTGCACGGGAGCGATTTCTTTATTAGGTATTTCAATACCGAGGGCTGCCTTGCCCGGTATGGGCGCCTCGATGCGTACGGCCGGCGCGGCCATGGACAGGGCGATATCGTCGGCAAGACTTACGATACGGCTTACCTTGACGCCCGCCGCCGGCTGCAATTCATAACGGGTAATAGCCGGGCCACGGGATACCTGAAGGACCTTTGCCTTAACCCCAAAGTTCTCCAGGGTTTCCTCGAGGATACGGATGTTGTCGGCGATATCCTTATGGCTGCGTGTGGTCTTTGGGCGCGGCGGTTTGGAGAGAATCGTTACGGGCGGCAATTGAAAAGAGGCCACCTCTTGCAGCGAAAGCTGGTGGACTTCCTGACGCGGTGGGCGGCCCAAGGCAACCTTCGGGGTCTCGTCCGCCGGTCGAGGCGTTTCTTCCTCGGGAGGCGTTTCCCGCTCCTGGGTTACTGTGTGGTCAATAATTACCGGTGCCGGGGTAACTTCCCTTTCTTCCGCCGTAAAAAGGAAGCCGTCGAGAACCCGCCCTGTTTTTTTTATCACGCCCCCGGCCCGCGCAGCCACCCGCTGTGCCAGTTGGACCATGGGGGCTTCGGTAAAAAGGATGACTCCGGCGATCAGGGCCATCCCCAGAATGATGTGTGAACCTGCGTAGCCAAAACACCGCCATGCTGACCATGCGGCAATTGCCCCTATAAGCCCGCCGCCATCGCCTGCCAACCCAGCAGCCAGCGTGTCACGGAAGGCAAGGTCCAGAGGTACGAGTAGCAGGTGGGCCCAGGTAAGCAGCACAGCGAGGACCACGGTGCCGCCGTACAATTTCTGAAGAAACTGAGAAGGGTTACGCTCCTTGATCAGCCGCCAGCCGTAATACCCCAGGAAGAACGGAATCAGATAGCGACCTTCGCCTGCTGCGCCCAGGCAAAGGCGGGCAAGGCCCCGGCCAACCGCACCGGCTCCGGCACCACAAAGGCTGAGAAGGGTAAAGAAGGCCAGAGCGAGAAGACCCAGGCCGAAAATTTCGTATTTCAGTTCTTTGCGCAGTCCGCCGCTCGCTCCCATGTCCGCCACCCAAAATTTATTTTCGCCGGAAATTTGCCAAATCCTTTCCTGTTGTTTATTACCTGTTGTCCTGGTATAATCAAACCATAAGGTACAATAATAGTTAACATCAAGGATTCAACCTTATACGCATCCTGTTCAGGAGGTTTGTTATCGGTGAAATGCCCGCTTTGCGAGGTTAGTATGAAGGAAGTGGAACGTCGCGGCGTACTGATCGACGTTTGTCCGGAATGCAAGGGGGTTTGGTTGGACAAGGGAGAACTTGAAAAGCTCCTGTTAGCATCCAGGGAGCACGTTGCCGAGAGGCATTCTATCGAGCCCGAGGAATACCGGCCCCAGACGGAACACTATTACAAAGACGATTATTATTACAAGCATAAGAAGCACAAGCGGAAGTCATTCCTTGAAGATATTTTTGATATTTTCGATTAGGGGTCTTATAACCGGCTTCTGGAAAAAGGGAGGTGAAGACGGTGATCCCCGTCCGTGTAAAGGAAATCGCCTTTGACGCCGGCATGAACCCTGTTCTCTTGCTGATTGACGAGGAAGGATCCCGGGTTTTGCCTATCTGGATCGGACCATTCGAAGCCCACGCAATTGCTTTGGCCCTCGAAGGGGCGCAGCCAGCTCGCCCCCTGACCCATGACCTCCTGAAATCCGTTTGCGAAAAATTGCAGGCTAGGGTTATCAGCGTCACCATCTCAGATGTTCAGGATGGAACGTATTTTGCCGAACTTCGCCTGGAACGGAATGGTACGGAAACGGTACTCGACGCCCGCCCAAGTGATGCTGTAGCCCTTGCCCTGCGCACCGTGGCGCCGATCTTCATTACCGATAAAGTCGCCAACTATACGGTAGCCGTTGAAGATCTCTTCCGGCGGGAAGTGGCGGAACCCGACCTGGAGCAGAATGATCCGGAATTGAAAAAACGGTTGCATTAGGGTGGCGGGTCGTTCGACCCGCCCCTTTTTTCTCAAGAGCGCGCCAGGGTTACGGCAAGAACCAGTCCACCAAGAAGGAAGCGGTACCAGACGAAGATATTGAAGTTCCTCGTGGACACGTAGCGCAGGAGAAACCAGATAGCCAGAAAACCGGTCACGGCCGAGACAACGACGCCTGTCAGAAAAGGAGTCGTCAAGTCGGCCGGTGTGAGGTCTTTGAGCTGGAAAACCCCTGCCCCAAAGATGATAGGCGTCGATAAGAGGAAGGAGAAACGGGTCGCCGCCTGGCGGTCAAGGCCTAAAACCCTGGCAGCCGTAATTGTCGCGCCCGAGCGGGAAACACCCGGCACAATGGCCAAGGCCTGCGCGGCCCCAATAAGCAACGCGTTAACTAGCGTAATATCGTTAAGACTCCTGGTTCGTTTTCCGAAACGGTCGGCCAGGTAGAGGATGACACCCATTACGATGAGCATGGTGCCGACCAGAAAAGGCGCCCGAAAAACGGTGGCCGCGTAATCTTCTAGAAAAAACCCGGCCACGGCACCCGGTATGGTCGCTACCACCAGGTACCAGAATAGTGCCCCCTCCCTCGAGCGCCTGTGGGTTAGCCCGTGGTGCAAGAGTACCAACCAGTCGCGCCAGAAGTAGGCCACCACCCCGATAAGGGTACCGGCGTGCAGGGCAACGTCGAAGGCAAGGCCGGGGTCGTTCCACATGAAAAACCACGGTACCAGAACCAGATGCGCCGAACTTGAGATAGGCAGGAATTCGCCCAGCCCCTGGACAAGGCCGAGCACGGCGGCCTGAAGAATCTCCAACACAGTATTTTCTCCCCCCCCTGCCCAATTAGGTTTATTATAGCACGACTTTCTCGAGTTCGGCGAGTACTTGATCCGGATCCTTGCCGGTGGCGTCAATCACCGGTGCGTAAGGGGCATGGGCCAGGGGCCTGACGGGCAGGAAGGTCGATCCTTCGCCTATCCCCTTGTTTTCTGTAACTCCTGTGGTAACAATAAAGGCCTCCGCACCCTGGGGGTTGGACGGGTGCACCACCTCGTACCCCAAAGCTGCTAGTTTTTGCTTGATTTCCGAAAGGTTTTCCTGGACGGCAATTTTCCCTGCCACCGTATTTCCTCCTTCCGTTAGCGTCAGGTTTCATCCCCGTGCAGGACAACCCGTGTGCCTGGCGCCAGCTCGGGCCTCAGGTAGTCGAAGGCGTCGGTGCTCAAAAGGCGCACAATTTCTCCCTCGCCGAACCCCGTCTCCCGGATAACGGCCGGCACCTCGTTAACAACGACCTCCCGCTCGGGGCGCGTCTCCTTTTCGCCTCCTGCCAGTACCAGTTCGAGTTGCATTGGCGTCCAGATGATCACTGGACGGGCGCCTCCCTTTTTTGCTTATAGGCTTCCGCCATTTGCTTCAGCTTTGCGGTAGCCGCGCCGATACCTCCCACTTCGTCTATAAGACCGCACTCCACCGCCTCTTTCCCGATAAGGACGGTGCCGATATCGCGTGCCAGTTCGCCCGTGCGGAACATCAGATCGCGAAAACGTGCTTCGCCGATACGGGAGTGCTTGACAACAAATTTCACCACGCGATCCTGCATTTTTTCCAGATATTCAAAGGTTTGTGGTACACCGATTACCAGTCCATTCAGGCGAATGGGATGAATGGTCATGCTTGCCGTCTCGGCAATAAAGGAGTATTGCGCCGCCACGGCAATGGGCACGCCGATGCTATGTCCTCCGCCAAGGACCAGGGAAACTGTGGGCTTAGAAAGGGAGGCGATCATTTCGGCGATAGCCAGGCCCGCCTCTACATCACCGCCTACCGTGTTGAGGATTATAAGTACGCCGTGGACCTGCGGGTGTTGTTCCAGCGCCACGAGTTGCGGGATGATATGTTCGTACTTGGTGGTCTTATTCTGCGAGGGAAGGACCATGTGGCCCTCGATCTGACCGACAATGGTCAGGGTCTGGAGGGGCGACCGTACAGCAGGCAGCGCAAAAGTTCCGAGTTCCCGAAGGCTGCGCATGCGCTGGCGCTGATCGCCAGGAGCCGGCCCCTGGGGCTGCGACTCCGGTTCGTGCATGGCATCGGGTAACTGGTAGCCGAAAAGGGCGTCGGGGAGACGATAATCGCCGCTGCTCATCTTGAGGGCCTCCGTCGCCGGTTTTCGACGTTATTATGCACCGGAGGGGGCGATGCTAACCAAGGGACATGGAACCATCTCAGACATAAAAAAAGAAGCGCCGGCAGCTCTCCCGATGCGTAGACGGCGCACGAAGTAACGTCCCTGCGGAAGGGAAAAGGGGGAAAGAAACGCTGTCAGTGGGTCAGGGCCGCGCCGAGATCTACCACCTTCGCCCGTACGCCCTCAATGCGCTCCAGTTCCTCCTTCAGAGCCCGCGAGCCCGGCGCGTCACTTTGCAGGGTAAGGGTAATAATACCCCGCGTTCGCGACGGGTCCGGGATACCATTGCGACTGAGAATAAGCGAGCCGTAGCGGGTCAAAACTTCCTGGACGGCAGGCGCACGGTCGGCACGCTGGTCGACCAGGATGCCCATAACATAAATGTGCTCCGCCAACGGTGAAGCTCCTCCCTTCAGAACCTGCTGGGTATAATATTCCCCTGCATACGGCGTTAAGTACGTCCGGCTGGAGAAGTGCGGATTTCCTCCAGCCTGCTTTCGAGTTCCGCAGCCTGGGTCGCGGGCGCCAAACACGTCCCCGCCCGACAAACAAGGGCGCTACTGGCCTCCTTCGGACGGGCCGCTACCGGGCGTACAACCTTTGCCGGAAGATAGGAGGCCAGAGCCGCCTCGTGCAGGGAAAGGCCTGCCGGGTCCTGCGGCCGTAGGCGCACCTCAATCGTGGTCCACGGGACGGTGGCCTCGTAAACCGCCAGGGCATAGCCTGCGGCGAGAAGCCCCGCGCGCTTGTAATCGGCACCGAAGGCCCGCAGGATCTCGCCCGCGACCTCGGCAAGTTCCGCCCGTCCGGTCAGGGCCGCCTGTTCAAGAAACCACCTTGCGGCTGCGGCGTTTTCCGTCAGATCGCGAACCGGTACTGCCAGGGCGCCGACGGCCCGCCGGTCGGGTGGCCCGTCATAAAGAGCGCCGTTCGGAGCCCGCAGGTGCTGCAAGCAGAAATCCACAAGGGCCTGGGAGCGGTCGAGCCATTCGCCGGCGCCAGTCGTCTGGTAAAGGGCAAGGCAGGCCCGCCCGACACGCATCTGGTCTTCAAGGCGCCCGAAGAGTTTGCGTTCTTCACCCTCTACAAAATGCGCCAGCCCTCGCTCTCTATCGTAGGCGCGCTTCCAGAGAAAGTCGACCGTCTCGGCCGCCAGGCGTGCCCACCGTTCCTCCCGCAGAACCCAGCTGGCGACACACAAGGTACGGGCCATCAGGCCGTTCCAGCCCACGTAAACCGTTCGGTCGATGTAAGGGGCCGGGCGCGCGCGGCGCTCTTCTAGGGTCAGACAGTAATATTCTTCGTCGGCGTCCTGGCTGCCGCCCCAGCCGGCGCCCTCCCCGTTATAGAGATTCTCCTCCAGATAGTGGAGAACATCCCGGGCCACACCGAGAAAAGCGGCATCCCGGGTAACGCTTGCTGCCTGCAGGTACACCTCGACCAGGCGGGCGTTGTCCTCCAGCATTTTCTCGTAGTGGGGCATCCGCCAGTCCCGGCTTGTGCTATACCTAAAAAAACCTCCCTCCACCGGATCGTAAAGCCCTCCCCCGGCCATGGTCTTGAGGGTAGCAACGGCGATCCCGAGCAAATCTTTGTCCCCCATGGCACCCTCCAGGAGGGCCAGTTCCAGGGCATCGGGCAAGGGAAACTTGGCCTGGCGTCCGAAGCCGCCATAAATTGGGTCATAGGCTCCTTTGATGGCCGCTACCGTTTCCCGGTAAAGAGAGAAATCAAGGGTCTCCACCGGCGCGGACACTTCCTCGCGGAGCGAGTGCTTCATCTCCGCTTTGCGCAGGGCATCCCGGCGTGCGCGATAAAGCTCCAGGACCTTAAGGAGCATTTCCTTAAGCCGCTCTGGTGGAACGTATGTGCCACCGGTAATAATCCGCCCCGTAGGGGTAAGGAGGGCCGTTGTCGGCCAGCCTCCCATGTTATAGCGGACGTTAATATCGGGGCGCCGGTCGGTGTCAACCCGCACCGGAATGAAGTGTTCGTTCAAAAGTCGGATTACCTCGGGATCCGAATAGCTCGTTTCGTCCATTACATGGCACCAGTGGCACCAGACGGCGCCGATGGCCAGAAGTACCGGCTTGCTCTCGACTAACGCCTCGGCGAAGGCCTCGTCGCCCCACTCCCGCCACCTGATCTCCGCCGCCCTGTTAGGCCGCGGCGAAAAGTGAAAGCTGCTTTCCAGCGCCATCACCCCCTAAGTTAGCTGTAAACAGGGGTTGCCTTACTTATCCCTGTAAGTAACTTTTACCTTATGGAACGTATTTCCTGCGGCAGGAGAGAAATTTTTGTGTATGGAAGTTCTCCGGCTGGCGCATCTTGATAAAAAAGTAATTGGCAGGAGGCGTCATGCGATGGAGCACATATCCCTTGAAGCGTTCCCAAAGGAACTCGCCGCCAAGATTCAAGAAGGGCAGCGGGCCGGGTTAAGCGATGAGCAGATTGTACAGGGGATCGTCAACCTGGGCAACGTGATGTCGCGGTTCGTCAAGCCCGACTCCCCCGAGGAAGCCCTTATGAAGGAGATGTGGAGTATCGCCACCGATGATGAGAAGAGAACCCTGGCCGGCATAGTGCTGCGCATGGGGAAGCGGGCCGTCCACTAGCAGGCGTGGCAAAAGGCGAGGCCGTAAACTTATACCACCGCTTCAGGACGGGCCGGAATCACGCCCTTTCATTCCGTGGTCTGTATAGTCCTCGGTCGGCAGCGTTGGGCGCCGGAAGCCAGGTGCCGGCACCCTTTTTGCTACGATGCCCGCATACAACCTCGGATTGCGAAACGGCAGCTTACCGGCCCGTCCACCGCCAGCTTCTGACAAAGCTTGTGCACTTGTGAACGGTTCTTAAAAGGCCCGCTCTTCCTTTTCTTGCCCCGCGTGGCCAACCGTGCTAAATTATACTGGAGACGCACCAGCGGGGGTGTTCATTTGGCCGGTGATGCCGCGCAGGTTGCCAGGATTGACCTTGACATAACCGGTATGTCTTGCGCTGCGTGCGCCGCCCGCATTGAAGGGAAACTGGCGCGTCTTCCAGGGGTACAGGCCGCAAACGTGAACCTTGCGACCGGGCGGGCGACCGTCATTTATAACACCGGTGTCATCAAGATTGAGCAAATTGTTGCCGCCGTCCGCGAGCTGGGTTATGGTGCCGATGTCCACGCCCCACAGCAGCCGACTGCGGGGGAATACGATCCGGAAACGGCCTGCGAAACGCTCCTTTTTCTCTTTTCGGCCATATGCGCCTTGCCCCTTCTTTACAACATGGCCGCGGATTTTCTACCACTTCCTGCCATACCCCTCTTTCACAACCACCTTTTACAGTTCGGCCTCGCCTCCCTGGTGCAGTTTGTGCCCGGTTTTCACTTTTACCGCCGCAGTTACCTGGGCCTGCGCCATGGCGCGGCCGGTATGGATGTGCTGGTGGCCCTCGGGACCACTGCGGCCTATGGCTATAGCGTGGCAAGCACCTTCCTGGGTCGGGGACAAGTTTATTACGAAACCTCGGTAACCATTATCACCCTGGTTCTTCTTGGACGCGTTCTGGAGGCACGGGCCAAGGGCCGCGCCTCCGAGGCCATCAGGAGGCTGGTTGCCCTGCAGCCCAGGACGGCAAGGGTGCGCCGCAATGGCGCCGAAGTGGACATCCCGGTAGAAGAGGTGCGGGTGGGTGACCTGGTGGTGGTACGTCCGGGCGAGAAAATTCCGGTAGACGGAATCGTCCGCGAGGGCCATTCCTCCGTTGACGAATCCATGCTTACCGGCGAGGCCCTGCCGGTGGACAAGGGACCCGGGGACCCGGTCACCGGGGCAACTATTAACCGCCACGGCAGCCTGGTTTTCGAAGCCACCCGTGTCGGGACGGAAACCGCCCTGGCCCGGATTATCCGCATCGTCGAAGAGGCGCAGGGAAGCAAGGCGCCCGTGCAGCGTTTTGCGGACCTGGTTGCCGCCCGCTTCGTACCGGCAGTGGTCGGCCTGGCTTTGCTTACCCTGGTAGTCTGGCTGCTGCTGACCGGGGACCTGGGCCGGGCTCTGATCAACATGACCGCTGTCCTCGTAATCGCCTGCCCCTGTGCGCTGGGCCTGGCCACGCCCACGGCCGTCATTGTCGGCACGGGCGTTGGAGCCGAGTTAGGCATCCTGATTAAAGGGGGCGAGCACCTGGAAAAGGCTCACCGGGTGACCGCCGTCGTGCTGGACAAAACCGGTACCATCACTACAGGGCAACCTGCGGTAACCGACGTTATACCCCTGGGAAACATTGAGGAGGGGGAGTTGCTGCGTACGGTGGCGGCCGCAGAACGTTACTCTGAGCACCCGCTGGCCCGCACCATAGCCGAACGTGCCGCGGCTATAGGCCTGCAGATCCCCGAACCCGGCGCCTTCGTTGCTCTTCCAGGACGGGGAGTGAGGGCCGAGGTGGCCGGCAAAGAGGTGCTCGCAGGCAACCGCCGCCTTCTTGAAGAAGCGGGAATTCCGGTGGGGCGAGCCGAGGAACAGGTAGCCGCCCTGCAACGCAAGGGGAAGACGGTAATATTTTGCGCCGTCGGCGGCCACCTTCAGGGACTGGTAGCCGTGGCGGATACCGTAAAGGAACATGCCCGGGAGGCCATCCATGAGTTGCAGGAAATGGGACTTGCAACGGTCATGCTCACCGGCGACAATACCCGAACGGCCCAAGCCGTTGCCGCCCAGGTGGGGATTGCGCGGGTAATAGCCGAGGTCCTTCCCGAGCACAAGGCGGCTCAGGTGGCCTGTCTGCAACGGGAAGGGCACACTGTGGCCATGGTAGGTGACGGTATCAACGACGCACCGGCCCTGGCCACCGCCGACCTGGGAATCGCCATCGGTACGGGGACCGACGTGGCCATCGAAACAGCGGACGTTGTCCTGATGCGCGGCGATCTGCGGGCGGTTGCACAGGCCATCCGCCTCAGCCGGTCTACCATGCGCAAGATTCGGCAGAACCTGTTCTGGGCCCTCTTTTACAACGTTCTGGCCATCCCTATCGCCGCCCTCGGATTGCTCAACCCCGCCCTCGCCGCCGGCGCTATGGCCTTAAGCTCCGTCTCGGTGGTCAGCAACTCGCTACTCCTGAAGCGGTTTTCGCCGTAGTTCTTCCCGGGTTGACCAACCCAGCATATCCATAAAAACTCAGTATCCGGTAATACCCGATTCGAGCAAGGCAAAGCCCGCCAGGGCCACCGCCGCGGCCGCTATGGGGTGGAGCAGGCCGCCTGCCGCCATGACCAGGAGAGCAACCCCTGACGGTACCCGGATTGCCCGGTCGCGTCGGCCAACGTTACGCCGGTAGGTCAGGCGCACCGCCCGGGCCTCCCTGCAACCTGCCGCCCTCCAGGAAAAGCTCACCGCCTCCGTCCAGGCGCACCAGGAGGGTGTTGTTTTGGGGTCCGGGGCCAACGGCGGCGATCTCCCCTTCCTCCAGTGTTACCGCCGCGCCCGTCGCCGGTGAAACGAGGATAAACGTGGCGCCCCTCTGGTGCGGCTTGTAGGGACCTACCTGCTCCACCACCATGCTCAAAGTGCTGCGCAACCCGCCCGGTAAGGTCGTGGTTACCCGCACCGGGCCACCGCCAGCCATAAAGCGCCTGATGGTCTCGTAACGCTCGCCCATTTCCGTTTTCCCTCCGCTTTTCCGTGTACTTTTACCCGGTTGGCATCCCTGTATGTAACGCGCGTTGACGTGGCATGAAAAACGGCTTATGCTATAGCCAAACCGTTTGGGAGGGAACGCATTGAAATACGTGGTAATTCTGGGTGACGGCATGGCCGACTACGCATATAAAGAGCTGGGCGGCAAAACACCCCTGCAATACGCGCGGACTCCCTGGATGGATTCGCTGGCCATGCGGGGCACCGTCGGGTTGGTCCAGACCATCCCCCCCGGCATGGCCCCGGGGAGTGACGTAGCCAACCTCGCCGTGCTGGGATACGACCCCCGGCGGTATTATACCGGTCGCGCCCCTTTAGAAGCTGCCAGCCTGGGTCTTGAACTTACCCCGGCGGACGTAGCTTACCGCTGCAACCTGGTTACCCTTTCGGATGACGAACCATACCATGCCAAGCGCTTGCTGGACTATAGCGCTGGAGAGATCGATACCGCCGAGGCCGCGGAACTGATAGCCGCGGTGGATCAGTACCTGGGTGCACCGGGCCGGCACTTTTACCCCGGGCTTAGTTACCGTCACGTACTGGTCTGGCAGGAGGGGCCCCTGAACGTGCGCCTTACACCACCTCACGATATTTCGGGCCAGGTGGTCGGTCCTTACCTCCCCGAAGGGGACGGCGCCACTGCGGTCCTCACCCTTATGGAAAGAAGCCATTCGCTCCTCTCCGCCCATCAGGTCAACCATGCAAGGCGCGCCAGGGGCTTGTCTCCTGCCAACTCTATATGGATCTGGGGCGCGGGTAAAAAGCCGGTGCTTCCGCTGTTTCGCGAGCTTTACGGCCTCGAGGGTGTGGTGGTGGCGGCTGTGGACCTGGTGCGCGGCATAGGCCGCTGTGCGGGTCTTGAAGCTCCTGTTGTACCAGGGGCTACGGGTAACATCCATACCAATTTTCGCGGTAAGGCGCGCGCCGCCCTAGACGCCCTGTCTGCCGGTTATGACTTCGTCTATCTGCACATCGAGGCTCCAGATGAAGCCGGACACCAGGGCAATCTGGAACTTAAGGTGCGGGCCATCGAGGCCATCGACCGGGAGGTTCTCTCTGAGATCCTGAAAGGGCTGGAGGCCTATCCCGACTACCGCCTTCTTTTGCTTCCGGATCACACCACGCCCGTTTCCACGCGCACCCACGGCACCGATCCCGTCCCCTTTGTCATTGCTGCAAAAGAGCCGCTTAACGGCGGTGCGGGAACCTTTGACGAGCCGGCTGCCGCCGGAACAGGCCTCCGGATTGAGCCCGGATTTGAGCTTCTCCCCCGCTATTTCCTCCGCCCGGGGTTGAGAAACGGCCCATCGTAAAAATCGGGGTTTCCCTCTTTCCCTGCGCCCCGGGTAACAACAGGGCCGGTGCCTGGGCCGGGTTGTTCGACTGTCCGTTACCGCCTTGTGCCGGGGTGTAAGGGACGGCCCGCCCAAAGACCCGCGGAAAAAAGCGAGACCACGGATGCCGTTTAAAAACTATGGATTATATTTCTTCGGCAAGTTGCGGCCTACCCTTCCTAAACAACCTGAACGACCAGCCTGCGGCGACGCGGTCCGTCAAACTCGCAGAAGAACACCGACTGCCAGCTTCCCAGCACCAGCCGGCCGTCCTTTACCGGCACCACCTGGGAGGGGCCCAACAGGGCGGCCTTGATGTGGGCGTCGGCGTTTCCCTCGCGGTGATGGTAGGGGGCATCGACAGGTGCAAGTTGAGCCAGCCTGTTAAGGATGTCCTCGGCCACGGAGGGGTCGGCTCCCTCATTGATGGTTACAGCCGCCGTGGTATGGGGTACGTAGATTATACACAAACCTTCTTGCACCCCGCTGGCGGCTACCGCCTCTTTCACGCCGGCGGTTACGTCAAGCATCTGGGTTCTCGCGCCGGTACGGATCTCGAGTATCCTGATCATCCCACTTCCCGCTCCCGGGTTCCAAGGTGATCGTGGAGGGCGGCCAGCACCAGGCGCAGGTCCTCGCCCTCCAGGGCTACATGGGCCAGGGCTGCCACCTCCGGCGGGGCGTTGAAGGCGATACCCAGCTTTACCAGGGGGAATAATGGGGCGTCGCCGACACCGTCACCTACCGCCGCCGTCTCCGCAGGATCAGTGCCGAAATAACGGCAGATATCCCGCAGGCCCTCAGGCTTGCCGTGCCAACCTACTTTAACCTCGACCTCTCCGGTCAGCGTGTCATCACGAAAAACCAGACGATTGGCCAGGGCAAAATCACAGCCGCAAAGTCTTCTTACCCGTTCCGCAAGAATGTCAAGGCCCGAAGAAAGAATGGCCACCCGGCACCCCAGGCGCCGCAGGGCGCACACGGTTTCATACGCCCCGGGGCGCAGGGGGATACGGGCCACAAGTTCTTCGATATGCCGGCGGCTGATACCCGCCCACGCTGCCGCGTCGCGCTGCGCAAATTCGAGATAGTCGATCTCCCCGGCAAGGAAGGCCTGCAATGACGGGTAGCCGTGGGAATCCCACGTACCGAGTTCCTCGTGGATGTACTGCCAAACGCTCCTAACCGGCGTCAGCGTACCGTCGAGGTCGAAAATTACCGCTTTCAAACCCACCGGAATATTCCTTCTCCTTAAGCACCCAAACGGTTTGCAGCAACTCCTCGTGGGAAAAAGCCTGTGGGAAGTTACCCCATTGCTCTCCCGTCTCAGGGTCAAAGTGCTCCGCCATCAGGCCGAGGGTGGTCGTATTGTCAAGGCACGTTTTCAGCAATGCCCAGCCGCGTTCGTTGTTCCCTACCATAAAATAATACCTGGCCAGCCAGAAAGTAGCAAGATAGAACGGAAGAGGGGCACATTCCCACCGGGCAATGCCCCCGCGCACCAGGCACCCGGGGGTGCGATCCAGGAGCGCAACCGTGCGCCGCATACGCTCGTCAGAAGGATCAACGAGCCCGTAAAAGGCGAGGGCCAGGGTTGAAACATCAAGGGCCCCGTCTTCCCCGTAATGCCGCACGAAGGCCTGACGGCGCTCCGACCAGCTTTCGCCCAGCACCTGAAGCAAAACCTGCTGGGCGGTAGCTCGCCAGATCTCGGCCAGGTGGGGCTGTCCGAGTTCCAGCCCTATCCTGACGGCAGCCATCAACCCGCCGTAGGTGACGGCCTTTCCGTAGGTCCACTGACTTACCCGCTCCCGGAACTCCCAGATGCCGTGTTCCGGGCGGAACCAGTTGTTGCTCAGCCATGTTGCGGCTCGCCTGACGGCGTCCCAGCGCCGGGCAAGGTATTCCCGGTCTCCGGTATACATGTAGTGCACCCACAGTCCATGCAGCATGCTGCCCTCGTTGTCGAGCTGTAACTGGGCACCCGCCAGGTTACCCATCCGCACAGGCCGTTCGCCTCCCGGCCCTGCCAGATCTGTCACCACCATTTCACACGGGTAGCGCCCGTCAAGGGTGTAGAGGGGCTGCCGCCAGTTGCCGTTCTCCCCCTGTAACGAGTAAGCGAAGTCGTAAAAGCGGTGCGCCTCGTGGTGGAAACCGGCTTTATCGAAGGCAAGCGCCGTGAAATACCCGTCGCGCAGCCAGCAATAGCGATAATCCCAGTTATCGCTGCCACCGGGCGTGGCCGGGAAGGAAGACGTCGGTGCCGCGATTATGGCTCCGTTTTTCTCGTAGGTCAGGAGCTTGAGCACTAACAAACTGCGGTAGTAAGCCTCTTCAAGGTCGGGCGCGCCCAGATCCACAGGATACGCGCGGCGCAGCCAGTTCTGCCAGAACAGCGCACACTCCTCGGCCGAAACGGCGAGGCCAACAGCCAGGCTTTCTTCGGCCTCGGCTACAGACGTGCCGTAGGCCACCACTAAACGCAGGGTCCGTTCCTCTTCCGGTTCGAGCCGGCACCGCGCCTCAAGGGAACCGCTATCAAAGGCGGGCCCACCCACAAGGAGGTGCCCCGCGCTGCCGGAGACGCGCCGGCCACAGGAATGGGGGACCGCATGGAACCTGTGGGCCGCCGTTTGCACCGGCTCGGGTTCGACGCGCAGGGAAAGGGTCCGCCCTTCGCCGGTGGTATTTTTCACGGCAATGAGACGAACCAGGCAACGCTGCCGCCACGGCATAAAGTCCGTGATATGCACGGTGATGCCGCTGCCTACCAGTTGCGTTTCCAGCACGTTCGTACGGCCACGGTAACGCTGCCCGTGGGGAGTAAGGGTTTCACTGAAATGGAGGCGGAGTCCACCGCCCCGCCGGGGGTCGAGAGCCCCGGCAAAAACCGGAAAACTGTCGAAACGCGGTATACAGAGCCAGGCAACGGAACCCTGCGGGTGTATCAGGGCGACCGTTTCCCCGTTACCTACAATTGCGTAGTAAGCTTTTCGCGGCACAGACCTCATCCCCAATACTTCTGGTCTAGTGTGCGGTACTGAAGCGCTTCACCAACGTGCTCTCCTGTAATACGGTCGCTCCCGGCCAGATCCGCGATGGTACGGGCCACCTTGAGGACGCGGTCGTAGGCCCGTACGCTGAGGTTCCAGCGTCGGAAGGAGGCCTCCAGAAACTGTCTTGCCTCACGGGTAAGGAGGCAGAATCGCTTAACGGCCCGCGCATCCATAGCCGCGTTACAAGGTATGCCCTCGGCCTGCAGGCGCTCCCGCTGCCGCCAGCGTGCCGCCTTGACCCGCTCCCTTACGACGGCCGAACTCTCTCCCTCCGCCCTGGTTTCCAGTTCCTCGTACTCCAGGCGAGGCACCTCCACCTGAAGATCGATGCGGTCCAGAAGTGGCCCCGAAAGCCGGGCCTGGTAACGTTTGATCTGCCAGGGCGAGCAGCGGCACTCCTTGACCGGGTCGCCAAAAAAACCACAAGGACAAGGATTCCCGGCCAGAACCAGAATGAAACGCGCCGGGAACGTGGTTGCGGCGTTGGCCCGGGAAACTGTTATAGCCCCGTCTTCGAGGGGCTGCCGCAGAGCTTCCAGCGCGTCACGGTTAAACTCGGCAACCTCGTCGAGGAAGAGAACGCCATGATGTGCCAGGCTTACCTCGCCGGGTCGCGGAATACGTCCGCCGCCCGTAAGGGAGATTGTAGACGCCGTATGGTGGGGCGCCCGGAAAGGTCGCCGTGTAACCAGGTGCTGGCCCGGCTGGAGCAGGCCGGCAATGCTGTGAAGCATGGTGATCTCGAGGGCCTCCTCGAGGGTCAGATCAGGCAGGATACCCGGCAGACGGCGGGCCAGCATGGTTTTGCCCGACCCGGGCGGACCCACCAGCAGCACGTTGTGTCCACCGGCGGCTGCTACCTCGAGGGCGCGTTTTGCCGCCGCCTGTCCCCTGACGTCCAGGAGGTCGGGCACAGCTCCGTCGCTTCGCGCCAGTAAGGCCTGCGGGTCCGCTGCGGCGGGAGTAATGGCGACCTCCCCGCGCAGAAACCTTACGGTTTCTTCGAGGTTCGTGACCGGGTAGGCCGCGATGCTCCCGGCCAGAGCCGCCTCCGCAGCGTTGGCCGACGGAACGATAACCGCCCGCATCCCGGCCCTGGCCGCCGCGATGGCTGCCGCCAGCACCCCGTTAACCGGCCGTACCGAGCCGTCCAGGGAAAGCTCGCCGAAAAAGGCGTAATCTCCCCCCGGCAGGGGTACCTGCTCCGTGGCCGCTAGAATGCCCACCGCAAGCGGCAGGTCAAACCATGTGCCTTCCTTGCGGACGTCGGCAGGGGCAAGGTTAACCGTGATACGCCTGGCCGGAAACTCAAAACCGGCGTTTCTGATCGCCGTGCGTACCCGGTCTTTTGCCTCCCTCACCGCGGTGTCCGGAAGGCCGACAATCTCCCAACCGGGAAGCCCGTTGGCGACATCCACCTCCACGTGCACGATTGCCCCGTCCAGGCCGCTCAAAGCCACGCTATGTGTTACGGCTAGCATTAACCTAATCCCGCCCCCAAATACCCCGGATATATTCGCCCGTTAAGGTCGTTTTCCTTCTTGACCATACTAAAAACGCCAAGTTGACAAGCTAGCATTTTCACGATTAGAATTTTTCCATCTAAGAAGCAACAGAGGTGGGACTTAGAGGATGCCTCCGAGCATCGAGGCTGAAGGCCTCACCAGGATCTTCCCTGGTAATGTTGTCGCCGTAGACGGCATTTCCTTTACTGTCGGCGAGGGTGAGATCTTCGGTTTCCTAGGTCCGAACGGAGCAGGGAAATCCACAACCATCATGATGTTAACCACTCTGTTACGGCCAACCGCCGGCAGCGCAAGGGTTGCAGGTTTCGACGTGGTCCGCCAGCCGGAGCGCGTACGTGCCGCCCTCGGGTATGTTTCCCAGGACCTGGCGGTTGACGACAACCTTACCGGGATGGAAAACCTCGTGCTGCAGGCGGCCTTTTACCACCTTCCCCCGCGGGAGGCGCGCTGCCGGATCGCCGAAGTACTCGAATTGGTGGGATTGCAGCACCGCGCCGGCGACCGGGTGGAAACCTATTCCGGAGGCATGCGGAAGCGCCTGGATCTCGCCGCAGGCCTCCTGCACCGGCCGGCGGTTCTGTTTCTCGACGAACCCACCCTTGGCCTGGATATCCAGACGCGACGTGAGATCTGGCGCTACATTACCACCTTGAGGCGAGATGCGGGAATGACCGTATTCCTTACCACCCACTACATGGAAGAAGCGGATGCCCTGTGCGATCGCGTCGCCATCATCGACCGGGGACGGATCAAAGCCGTGGGTAGCCCGGCCGAGCTTAAGGGAAGACTTAAGGGAGACGTGATCACGTTCTCCCTGGACGGCCACACCCCCCTGGCAAAGGTGGAGGCGGCCGTGCGCACCATACCCGGGGTACGCGAGGTACGGTTTTCCGGTGGAGAGTACCTGGTGGCCACGGCGGATGGGGAAAAAACACTGCCCCTTCTCTTCGCCGCGCTGCAACTAACCGGGGCGCGGATTACCGCCGTAACCCTGAAGAAGCCTTCCCTGGACGACGTCTACCTGGCCATCACCGGGAAAGGATTACGGGACGAACCGGAAAGCCGTGAGGAAGCCGTACGGCGTCGCATCCGCCTGCGGAGGGCCAGGGCGTGAGGTTTCCCGTCCTCCTGGTCGATACCTACTGGGTCCTCTGGCGCGAGATAAAGCGTCTCCTTGTGCAGCGGACCAGGATTGCCCTGGCAGCCGTGCAACCGTTGATCTGGCTTATCCTTATGGGAAACTCTATGGGCGGCCTCACCGCAAATCCCGCCGCCGCACGCCTTCTCGGTACGCAAAACTACCTGGAATTCATGACCCCGGGGATTATGGTCATGTCAACTCTTTTTGGGAGCGTTTTCGGTGGGGTTTCTATTATCTGGGATCGCCGTACCGGCTTTCTCAACAAGATGCTCGCCGCACCCATTAAGCGCGTTGCCATACCCCTGGGCAAAATATCCGCCATCGCGCTACAAGGTGCCGTACAGGTTACCTTCATCGCCGTCATTGCCGCAGCCCTGGGCATAAGGCCGGCTACCGGATTACCCGGTTTTCTCTTGATCCTTGTTATCCTTGGGCTCTTCTCCTACGGTGTTGCAGGCATCTCATTCGCCCTCGCCGCGGTAATTAAATCCCACGAAGCCCTTATGGCCGTAACCAACCTCCTGACCCTGCCTATGACCTTTGCTTCCAACGCCATTTTTCCCCGCGCGGCCATGCCGACCTGGCTTAAAGCCGTCGCCGCGTACAACCCCCTGACCCACGCGGTGACGCCGGTACGTGTCCTGGTTATGGAGGGCTGGGTCTGGGAGAAAATCTGGCCGGGCTTTTTGGCCGTAACGCTCTTTGCCATAGCGGCCGTTGCCCTTTGCGCCAGGCATTTCGCCCGCGCGGAGAGCTAAATCAAAAGGCGTTCTTAAAGTGCTCGATGTGGGGAATGCCGTCGGGATTCCAGGTAACGGCGAGAACATCGAATCGGAAGCCGGCTGCCGGCACCCGATTTTCGGCCAGGAAAAGCTTCGCCAGCCGCCGGAGCCTGGCCTGTTTCCGGGGCCCGACACTCTCCTCTGGCAGGCCAAAGGCCAGACTCCGCCGCGCCTTAACCTCGGCAAAAACCAGGATGTCCCCGTCAAGGGCCACCAGATCAAGCTCCCCCTCCCGACACCGGAAGTTGCGGCAGAGAATGGTGTACCCGCGCGCCTCGAGGTAGGCGGCCGCCGCTTCTTCTCCAACCTGTCCGGTACACCGCCGGGGTACGTACGACCCCTGACGGGTCAAGAGTTCCCCGACCGGTCTGAAGCCCGTCCGGTGAACAGGCGACGGACCGTACCTGTTTAGGGCCTCCAGGTGCTCCGGGGTCGGATACCCGCGGTGACGTTTAAAACCGTAAACCGGGTAACGGCGATCTAGTTCGTCCATAAGGCGATCCCTGGTTACCTTCGCCAGGACGGAGGCCGCCGCAATGCACGCGCTGATTGCGTCACCCCCGGTTACGGGGGTCTGCGGTATGGCCAGGTCCCGCAGCGGGTGCGGGCCGTCGATAAGCACCCAGTCGGGAGGTACGGTGAGGGCGGCCAGCGCGCGCAGCATCGCGAGGCGCGTGGCCTGAAAAATGTTCAGGGCGTTAATCTCTGTGACGGTTGCCCCTCTGACCGACCAGGCCACCGCCACCCGTCTTATACAGCATGCCAGCCTCTCACGCTGTGACGGTGTCAGGCGCTTGGAATCGTCAAGGCCTTCCAGTCCCTGTACGTCGCGCAGGATGACCGCAGCCGCGACCACCGGGCCGGCCAGCGGGCCGCGCCCTGCTTCGTCTATCCCGCATATCAGCCGGTATCCCCTGGCGATCAAATTTCCTTCGTAGCCCCATAGCCGCGCCGGGTTTGTCGGTTTGGGCATTTCCCCTACCCTTACCCCCCGAATTCACCCGGGAGGTCCAGGGTTATCCGCCCCAAACGCCCCTCCCGGAGGTCTTTAAGAACGGCCAGGGCAGCCCTCTCCTCGTCCGGCTCTCCGCCCGCCAGCAACAACCCACGCCGGTGGGCAATGCGGCGCAACATGTCATCGCCAGGAACGCCGGAGATTCCGTAGCGCTCCTGAAGGCACCGGGGATAATGCACCGCAAGCCAACTTATCAGCCAGAGGACCACCTTCTCGGCAGGCAATACTTCGTCCTTAATGGCACCCACCGCGGCCAGCTTGTACCCCACTTCGACGTCACCCAGGCGCGGCCAGAGGATACCGGGGGTATCCAGTAGTTCGAAGTGGGGGCCGACCCTGATCCACATTTTCCCCCGTGTAATACCGGGGCGCCGTCCCGTCGGCGCGACGTGCCGCGCCGCGAGGGCGTTGATAAGGGCCGACTTGCCAACATTAGGAATACCCACGACCATCACCCGCGGGAGGCGCCCCTGCGGAACGCGGTCGGCTTCCTGCAGCACCTGCCGCATATGCCGTACAAGCTCCTGTATGCCCCTCCCGTCGCGGGCCTGCACCGGAACCGCTGGGTAACCCTGCCGGGAGAAAAGCTCCACCCAGCGGCGGGTGGCAACCGGGTCGGCGAGGTCGGCCTTGTTCAGGACCACCACCCGCGGCAGGCATCCCAAAAGCTCCGCGAGGTCGGGATTCCGGCTCGCCTCCGGCACCCGCGCGTCCAGCACCTCGAACGCCCCGTCACACAGCCGCAGGTGCTCGCGGATGGTGCGCCGTGTTCTGCGCATGTGCCCGGGGTACCAGTTAACGGACAAATTCCCACCGGCCGCTTCACCAATAAGGGTGTTTTTACCCGTGGCCTATGATCCGCAGGCGGTCCAAAGGCCAGTAAATGGCCACTGCCTTGCCGATAACAAGATCGCGATCGAGAAAGCCCCAGACCCGGCTGTCGTCGGAGCTATTGCGGTTGTCGCCCAACATGAAGAGACACCCGGTGGGTACACGTACCGGCCCGAAATCGGGAAAGCGAAGGCCGGGTGGCAGGTATGGTTCGGAAACCTCCCGGCCGTCCACGTACAGGTGGCTGTTCCGCAAGGCCACGGTCTCCCCCGGGAGACCGATAACTCGCTTGACGAAGACGCGACTCGGGTCCCTCGGGTACTTAAAAACGATCACGTCACCGCGTTGCGGCGTGCCGAAACGATACGCGAGCTTGGAAACAATAATCCGGTCTCCTTCGAATAGGGTCGGCTCCATAGACCCGGACGGTATAAAGAAGGGTTCGATAACGAAAATCCTGATGATAACAGCCAGGACCAGCGCAATGAGCAGCGACTCGAGAATTTCGCCAAGGATCGCGCCTCGTTCCTGGCTCATAGGCACCCCCATTTCCGGTCCTCCGGTTTAGCGTCTTTCCTGGATACGCGCTGCCTTTCCCCGCAGTCCCCTGAGGTAGTAAAGGCGCCCCCTGCGAACCCGCCCGTGCCGCAGCACCTCGATACGCGCGATGCGCGGCGAGTGTAAGGGAAAAGTGCGCTCCACGCCCACACCGTACGATACACGCCTTACGGTAAAGGTCTCGCCGAGGCCGCCGCCTCGCCGCCGGATGACCACGCCTTCGAAGGGCTGAATCCGCTCGCGGCCGCCTTCGACCACCTTCACGTGTACCCGCACCGTATCTCCCGGCCTGAACTCCGGAAGGTCCTTTTTCTTCTGCTCTTCCTCCAGAGCTTTAATAAGGTTCATTATTCCGGCTCCTCCTTACAGCACAACCTTAACACCAGGCGTTATTGTACCATGTCCTTCCGCCGGCCAGCAAGCAACTCCTCGATCCGCCCGGCAACCTCCCTCAGCACCTCACGCTCCCAGACGGCAAGCTCCCGGGTCGTTAACAAATCCGGACGACGCACGAGGGTGCGCAACAAGGCCTCCTCGCGGCGCCAGCGCTCGATAACACCGTGATGCCCGCTGAGAAGTATCTCGGGGACCTCAAGGCCGCGGTAGGCGCGCGGTCGGGTGTACTGGGGGTACTCGAGCAGGCCGGAGGCGAACGAGTCGTCCCGGGCGGCTCCCGCCTCGCCCAGCACACCCGGCACCAGGCGGGCCACTGCGTCAACCACCACCATCGCCGGTAGTTCGCCGCCCGTAAGGACGTAATCCCCTATGGAAATCTCCCGCGTGACCAGGTGCTCCCGCACGCGTTCATCCACGCCTTCATAGTGCCCGCAGATCAGTACCAGGTGGCTCTCCCGGGCCAACTCCTGCGCCAGTCGCTGGTCGAAACGCTCACCCTGGGGATCCAGGAGAATGACCGGGCCGCCCGGGGCCCGTTGCCGGCATACGAATTCCACCGCCTCAAAGATCGGCCCCGGCTCGAGCACCATCCCACCTCCACCGCCGAAGGGCGCGTCATCCACGGTCCGGTGCTTGTTCCGGGCAAAATCGCGAATGTCAATAAGGTTAATCTCGATCAGGCCGCGCGCCTGGGCCCTCTTCAGGATACTCGACGAAAAGGGACCTGAAAACATCTCCGGGAACAGGGTAAGGATGTCAAACACCAGGCTCACCGCAACCCCTCCGGCAAAGCCACCACCATCCGGTGCGCGTCAAGATCGATCTCTCGCACAACCGCCTTAAGGGCGGGTAGGTAGATCTTCTTTCCCGCCCCCTCTACCACATACACGTCGTTGGCGCCGGTTCGCAAAACCTCACGTACCACGCCCAGCGGCTCACCTTCCACGGTGAAGACCTCCAGGCCGGTAATGTCAAAAATATAGTAATGCCCCGGAGGAAGCGCCACGGTCTCTGCGCGGGTAACCTGAATGAGACCTCCCTTAAGGGCCAGGGCCGCGGCCATATTGTTTATTTCGCGAAATTTCATTATCACGAACCGCTTATGCGGAAAGGCTTTTTCAACGGTAAAGGTGTGGTACGCCCCTGCCAGGTACACCCTTGCCTTAGACATGGAGGCAAAGCGCTCGGGAAAATCGGTAGCAGGCAAGACACGTACCGCTCCGTCTACGCCGTGCGCGCCGACGATCTCTCCCACGGTGATCAGCGTGTCTCCCACAGGTTCTCTTCCTCCGCCTCGCGGATGGCCACAATACGGCCCTCCTCAACAACCACTTCCACAGGTAAGAGACGTCGCCAATCGTCGCCTATGCGCACCTCAACGAGGCTCTCCGCCCTGCCCCGGATAACCTCCTGACCCACCTTTAGTTCACCTGCCGCCCGCAACTGTTCGAGGAGGTTATGGCGGAAATCAACCCGCCGTGCCCGTTCCTCCTGCAAGTGCCGCTCTACCTGGGCCAGCCGCTCCCCTGCAGCGCGCGCCCGCCTGATCTCGAAGTCGAGTCGCTCAATGTCCCTTTCCACATTCTTGAGGCGGGCTTCGATCTCCCCGATGAGGGCACGCTTGAATCCATCGGTTGCCCTCACCTTAACGATCACGGGGCGTGTAATCGTCACACCTTCCACCGTGTAACCTGCCCTCGGCTTCCTTACATAATTTCCAATGTTACCTTCTTGCGCCGCCTGGCGGCCGCCGCCCTTACCACGGCACGGATAGCCTTGGCAACGCGCCCCTGCTTGCCGATGACTTTGCCCATGTCTTCGGAAGCGACCTTGAGCTCAATAACCAGGCGCCGGTCACGCTCAAACATTTCCACACTGACCTCTTCCGGCCGGTCTACCAGCGCCTTGGCCAGGATTTCCACCAGTTGCTTCACGGTTTAACCCCTTTCCTCCAACCGGTCGGCCAGCACGCCGGTCCGTTTGAAAAGCGCGCGTACCGTTTCCGTAAGCCTGGCTCCCTTCGCGAGCCACCCGCGGGCCTTTACCTCGTCAATCTTAATTTCGGGTGGTTCCCGCAAGGGGTCGTAGTACCCGATTTCCTCGATAAACCGCCCGTCACGAGGGGAGCGGGCGTCGGCTACCACGATACGGTAGAAAGGGTCGCCCTTGGCTCCCATACGCTTTAAACGTATCTTCACCGCCATTGCACCTTCACCTCCCTTCACAATAACTGGCACCAAGCTTTAAAAGGGGAACCGTGGGATACCTTTCAATTTACTCTTTCTGGCCCCCTTTTCCAGGTCGCGCAGTTGCCTGATCATTTTCCTGGTTTGTTCGAACTGCTTGAGGAGGCGGTTCACGTCCTGTACGGTAGTACCACTACCGCGGGCAATGCGCCGCCGCCGGCTGCCGTCAATTATCTCCGGGGCGCGGCGTTCCTCAGGCGTCATAGAGTTGATAATGGCCTCCACCGTGACGAGTTCCTTCTCGTCCAGCGCAAGCTCCGGCTTCAGTTTTTTCAGGTTGCCGAAACCGGGAAGCATACCGAGGATTTCGTCCAGCGGGCCCATTTTCCGAAACTGCCGAAGCTGCTCGCGGAAATCATCCAGGTCGAACTCGGCCCGCCTCAACTTCTTCTGCAGGGCGGCAGCCTTTTCGGCGTCGAAGGCAGCCTGGGCCTTCTCGATAAGGGTTAGAACGTCGCCCATACCGAGGATCCGGTCCGCCATCCGGTCCGGGTAGAAGGGCTCCAGGGCGTCAAGCTTTTCTCCGACGCCGACAAACTTGATGGGGCAACCGGTGACCGCCCGCACGGATAGGGCCGCACCGCCACGCGTGTCGCCGTCCAGCTTGGTCAGGATAACCCCATCGAGACCCAGGCGGCTATGGAAACTTTCGGCAACCCGTACCGCATCCTGGCCCGTCATAGCATCGACCACCAGCAGAATCTCGTGGGGCCGCACGGCATCTTTGATACGCTCGAGTTCCCCCATCATCTGGTCGTCGATGTGGAGGCGGCCCGCGGTATCAATTACCACCGCGTCAAGCGCTGAACTACCGGCATGGGCCACCGCCGCCCTGGCAATGGCTACCGGATCCGCATCACCCACGTGAAAGACTTCCACGTCGATCCGCTTTCCGAGAAGCTGCAGTTGCTCCACCGCTGCCGGCCGGTAAATGTCGGCAGCCACGAGGAGAGACCGCCGACCCTGCTTCTTAAGGTAATTGGCCAGTTTGGCCGCGGTGGTCGTCTTGCCGGAGCCCTGCAAACCCACCAGCATGAGCACGGTGGGGGGTTTCGGCGCCAGATTCAGGCGCGCGTTCACCCCGCCCATGAGTTCCACGAGTTCCTCGCGTACGATCTTGACGACCTGCTGGGCCGGCGTCAGGCTGTTGAGGACCTCCTGGCCCACCGCACGCCGGTGTACACCCGCAACAAAATCCTTGACCACCTTAAAGTTAACGTCGGCCTCCAGGAGCGCCAGGCGCACCTCCCGCAGGGCCACGTTCACATCCTCTTCGGTGAGTTTTCCCTTACCGCGTAACTTCCGAAAGGTTTCCTGTAACCGTTCGGTCAGGTTGCCGAACATGCCTTCCACCTCCCTTTAGCGGCCGCACCTTATTCTTCTCCACCCAGCAATTTGCCGATCCTTTTAAGTTCCGCGGCGGCTTCGCATGCCCCGGGAAGACCGTCGATCAGGCGCGCGGCGCCCTCGATTTTCTCTCGCAGGGTGGTAAATCGGCGCACAAGACCGAGCTTTTCCTCGTACCCCTCCAGCGCCGCCTCGGCACGCCTCAGGATATCGTGTACCGCCTGTCTCGTAACCCCGCATTCCGCGGCAATCTCCCCCAGGGAAAAGTCATGCTGGTAGTGCAGCTCCATTATGCGCCGCTGGCGCTCGGTTAGAAGGGGACCATAAAAATCGTACAGCAGGTTAACCCGTGCAAACCGCTCCAGTTCCAGCATCCTTTTTGCGCCCTATCTATCAAGGGGAAATACTTTACACCCAGATTGTATCCGGCGCGGCCCCCGGTGTCAAGCCGCACCAGGGCTTGGCAAGGTTCGTTTGGGGAGGTAGAATACTCAATAATCCGGCAGAGAGGAAGTGGCCAGGTGCAGTTCTTAACCATCGAGGACGCTCTACAGATGGGGCGTGACCACATCAGGCGGCTGCACAAAGACTACCTTAACGCCGGTCTGGTCGGCATGCTGAGCCTCCTTAACTTCGACCGTCGCTTCACGCGGGCGGAGGGAATCTACATCTGGGACGCGGAGGGGAAAAGGTACCTTGACTTCCTGGGCGGTTACGGCGCCCTCAACACGGGGCACAACCATCCCCGCATCCTCAAGGCGGTAACCAGGGTACAGCATTTGCCGAACCTCCTCCAGGCCGCTTTAAACCCGCTGGCGGGGGTGCTGGCCCACAACCTGGCCCAGATCGCTCCCGGGCAGCTTAAACGTGCATTCTTCTGTAACAGCGGCGCCGAAGCGGTGGAAGGTGCGCTGAAAATCGCCCGGATCGCCACGGGTCGCACAAAGACCGTCTACTGCACGGGCTCCTTTCACGGGAAGACCCTGGGCGCCCTGTCGGTAACGGGACGCGCCAAATACCAAGAACCTTTTCAACCGCTACTGCCGGGGTGCAGCGCGATTCCCTTCGGTGACCTTGACGCCCTGGAAAGGGCCCTGCGTGGGCGCGACGTGGCCGCCTTTATCGTAGAACCCATCCAGGGCGAGGGCGGCATCATTGTCCCCCCGGATGGCTACTTGCGCGGGGCCCGGGAACTTTGCACGCGCTACGGCACCCTGCTCATAGCTGACGAAATCCAGACCGGCCTGGGGCGCACCGGCAAAATGTTCGCCTGCGAACACGAAGGTGTGGTGCCGGATATCCTCTGCCTGGCCAAATCCCTTGGGGGCGGCGTTATGCCCATCGGCGCCTACCTCACCACAGACGAAATCTGGAAGCGCGCCTACGGGAGCATGGAGCGCGCGCTCCTACACACCTCCACCTTTGGTGGTAACTCCCTGGCTTGCGCGGCGGCCATCGCCGCCCTGGAGGTCATTCTAGACGAAGACCTGCCGGCCAGGGCCGCCGCGAGCGGCGCCTACCTCCTCTCCCGGCTGGAAGAGTTGAAGGGCAAGTATCCACTCCTGAAGGATGTACGGGGACGCGGCCTGCTGGTGGGCCTTGAATTCGCGGAAGCGCGAAGGGGTGTGACGGCCCTCGGCGTGCTGCAGCGTCTGAGCGACGAGTTTCTCGGCAGCCTGGTTGCAGGGGAACTGCTTAACGACCACGGCGTGCTCACCGCGTACACCCTGAACAACCCAAACGTTATCCGGTTAGAACCTCCTCTCGCGGTAGACCGCGAGCATCTCGATTACGTGCTGAGCGCTCTCGAAACCGTTCTCTCCCGCCACAAGGGGTTTATCGGCATGGCGGCCGCCGGCGTTAAGACGGCCATCCGCAGCAAGCTGAAGGGCACGGAAGGTTAGAGTGCCAGGCGCGTTAAACCGGGTGGGATGCCCTTGCTGGTTATAGACGGCAGCACGCTTTCGGGGAGCGGCACCATCGTACGCCTCGCCGTTTCCCTGGCCGGTCTGTATGGGCAGAGCCTTCGTTTATATAACATCCGCGCTAGGAGGAAAAAACCGGGGCTGAGGGCCCAGCACGTAGCCGCTCTCAACGCGTGTCGTGATTTGTGCGGCGGCGAATTAGGAGGCGCTGCCGTGGGATCCCGCGAGATCACCTTCTCCCCCGCGCACCCGCCCCGTGGTGGAACCTTCGTCTGGGATATCGGTACCGCCGGCTCCGCGGTATTGCTCCTGCTCACGGTACTTCCTCTGGCCCTCTTTGCTTCCGGACCCACGGTGTTGCGTGTGACCGGCGGCGTATTCCAGGATTTTGCCCCTTCTCCCTACCATACGGCCCACGTCTTGCTGCCCCTTCTCCGGCGCATGGGCGCCAGGGCCGAACTGACCGTACTGCGACCCGGTTATGTCCCGGGAGGCAAGGGAACGGTCGAGCTTCGCGTGTGGCCCGTGGCGGATCTGGCGCCTTTAGTTCTTGTGGAACAGGGCCAATTACAGCGCATTACCGGCGTCGCCCTGGCATCGCACCTGGAGGAACGCCGCGTCGCCTCGCGCATGGCCCAGAGCCTTGCCCGCTGCTTGCGTGGCGCGGGTGTACCGGTCTGCGTTGCGGAGAATGAGGATAAGACGGCAGCGCATCCAGGCGCGGCCCTCGCAGCGTGGGCCGAAACGGATAAGGGCGCCCTTCTGGGAGCCGACCGGGCAGGAAGCCCCGGCCGTAGTTCCGAGGCCATCGGCCGGTATGTGGCCGCCCTCCTCCGCGAAGACCTGGCCAGCGGCGCTACAACCGACCGGTTTGCGGCGGATCAACTGGTCGTATACGCAGCCCTGGCCAGCGGTACGACTAAATACCGCGTCCCCCGTTTGACGGAACATCTGGAAACCAATATTTGGCTCGTACGGCAAATTCTCAACCTTGAGGCCTCTTTTGCTACCGGAGAAAAGATCGTATGCATTACCGGCCGGGCTCCGGTATAAAAAAAGCGGGTGGAGAGACACCCGCAAAAAAAGGGTGGGTAGTAAGTTGTTGCAGTTATTTTCGGCAAATCCTGCCGAAACTTTACCCCCTGGGTTCACATCCCGGCGCGCTTACCGGTACGTAACCGGCCTAGCCAAGATTCCTGTACGTTCCCAGGCGTACATCTTTCCCGGCCAGCCACCGGGGTAGCTCCGGGTGGCACAGAATTCGGAGTTCCCTTTCCCGTTCCACGGCGTAACCGCTGCGTTTAAAAAGTTCCTCGTCTACCTTTCCCGGGTGCGTCATCAGCTCCATCGACCGGGCGCCAATCCGCAAACCGGCGGTCACCCAGGTCTTAAAGGCCGGCAGAGATACTCCACCGGCGAACCATGCACCGCAGAAAAAATCGGGTGTCTTGAGACCCTTCAGTCGCACCACTTCCCGCATCGCGTCGTCCAGGCTGCGCAGGGGAAGCCTGAGGTTTCCGGCAACCCGCATTAGAACGGCGAGGATGATGGGGTGCCGGTGGATGTGGTGGTGGGTATCGAGGTGCCCAACCCTTATACCGGCGTTTTGCACATAAGCAACTTGTGCGGAAAATTCTCTTTCAACTTCTTCCTGAACGAGGGCAGAGGTTAAAAGAGCGTCACGACCCTTAAAATACCCTTCGGCATCCACAAGGGAGGGTATGTCACCCGGGTTGAGCAGGGGGCGTCCCCGGGTCAAGCAGAGATGTACGCCTACACCCGCCGGCAGGCCGTTCCGGAGAATGTGCAAGGCGTCCTCGGTTCCGGGCTGATTAACCATTAAGCTGACACTCGTAACCACTCCTTGCCTGACCGCCTGTACGATCCCGCGGTTTACCGCCGGCGTGTACCCGAAATCGTCCGCGTTCACGATCAAAAGCATGCGGTCAGCCTCCGGTGGAGCGCTTCCGGCAGGGTCCCCCGGGAGGCCGGTGTTACTTCGATTATTTCCACGTCCGGCCGTCTTTTGATGGTGTCGGCAAATGAATGGTGGCCGGCAAGGATCGTAGCTACTACTGGGCGCGGATCGTCAAGCGCCTTCTCCACGGTCTCCCGGAAAAGCCGGGAAAATAGTTCCATCCTGCCGATTTCGTCAATTAGAATGCACTTTTTGCCGGGATCCGCCAGGGCAGCGTGTACCTCCTCACAAGCAATATCCAGGTTAACCGGTAGTACGCCGTACCTTCCCACCCGTAAAGGCGAAGAAAGGTCGACGTGCGCAAGGACAGCCTTCGCACCGGCAAGGGTGACGATTTCAAATCCCACCCGGCGACTATCCCGGCGCAGTTCCCGTGTATAAAATCCCGCCGCCCTGGCACCTAGAAGTTCGGCCAGTCTCACGATCACGGTAGTTTTGCCCGCGCCCGCCCTGCCGGTAAGAAGGATGTTGGCCACGCTCTCCGTCTCCTTTCTACCATTTTAAGACACGGGGACAGAAAACAAAATAGGGAACTAGTGATCGCCTTCACCATCACAATTTTTTCGCACCCGGAAAGAAGGAAGTTTACCTTGTACGTCGAAAAAACCTTATGATCTTCTCTATCCGCCGGGCAGGTTGAAGCTGAGGTATCCGCCACGAAGTTCCCCGTCGCACAAATGGGGGAACAAATAGGGCGGCTAGGGCCCACGGCCCGAGGTTATGCCTGACGGAGCGGCTCCCCGTGGTGGAGCCCCGATGAAGCAGGAAGATAAGCCCCTTTCCGGCAGGAAAGGGGTAAATAACAGTTTATAAGAATGGGGGCTGTGAGGGTGTTAGTCAGGTACGGCGAAGGAACGGTGGTGCAAGATGGGTAACAGAAGCGTTCTGGTAGTTGGCGGCGGCATCAGCGGCATTACGGCCGCAGTCGAGGCCTCAGAAGTGGGTTGCGAGGTTTTCCTTGTGGAAAGAAGGCCCTATCTGGGTGGCCGCGTAACCCAGCTCAACCAGTATTTCCCTAAGCTCTGTCCTCCCAACTGTGGTTTGGAAATTAATTTTAAACGCATCAAACAAAACCCCAGGATCCACTGCCTGACACTGGCCGAAGTAACCGAAATTACCGGCCAGGAGGGAGATTTCCAGGTCAAGGTTACGCTTGCGCCGCGCTACGTCACCGATCAGTGTACGGCCTGCCACAAATGCGTGGAGGTCTGCCCGGCGGAAAGACCTAACGATTTCAACTACGGCATGGACAAAACCAAGGCCATCTACCTGCCCCACATTTTCGCGTTCCCCGCGAAGTACGTTATCGACAGGCAGGCCTGTCAGGGAACGGCCTGTAACAAGTGCGCCGAGGTTTGCCCCGTGAACGCCGTCGACCTCGGTATGGAACCCAAGACCCTGACCCTCAACGTCGGCTCTATTATCTGGGCGACCGGCTGGGACCCTTACGACGTCGCGAAACTGACCTATTACGGGTCGGGCAAGTACCGGAATGTGATCACCAACGTTATGATGGAACGGCTGGCCGCCCCCAACGGACCCACCGGTGGCGAAATCGTACGACCCTCAGACGGTAAACCGGTAAACAAGGTGGCTTTTGTCCAGTGCGCCGGCTCGCGTGACGAAAACCACCTGCCTTACTGTTCGGGCGTCTGCTGCCTGGCTTCCTTGAAACAGGCCACTTACATACTGGAGAAAAATCCGGAGGCCCAGGTATATATCTTCTACATCGACATCCGTGCCCTTGGACGCTACGAGGATTTCTTCAACCGGGTTAAGGGGATGCAGAACCTCCATCTTATCAAGGGGAAAGTTGGGCAGATTACAGAAGACGCAGCCACCGGTAACCTCACGTTGGTAGCCGAGGACCAGGAAACGCAGCGGCTGCTTAACGAAACCTTTGAGATGGTAGTTCTGGCCACCGGCATGGTCCCAACCACCAGGACACAACCGCCGGCTAACCTTACTTGCGATGAGAATGGCTTTGTGATCAGTGCCGTGCCCGGTGTGTACGGCGCAGGATGCGTAAACAAACCGTACGATGTAGCCTCATCGGTACAAGACGCAACGGCTGCAGCAATGAAAGCCATTCAATCTACGGTGGGGAGGTAATACTGTGGCGAAAAAAGTTGGCGCCTATATCTGCACCGGCTGCGGTATCGGCGATGCCCTTGATATCGAGGCCTTGGCGAAAGTGGCCACCAAAGAAAAGAAGCTTGCTATTTGCAAGAACCATCCTTTTCTTTGTGGTTCCGAAGGATGCGAACTAATTAAGCAGGACATCCAGGAAGGCCTTGACGGTGTGGTTATCGCCGCCTGCTCGCAGAGGGTAAATACCGATGTATTTAATTTCGGTCCGTCCGTCGTTGTGGAAAGGGTAAATCTGCGTGAGCAGTGCATCTGGTGCCACCCGGCTAACGACGAGGATACCCAGATGCTGGCGGAGGACCAGTTGCGCATGGGTATCGTCAAGGCCCAGCAAATGGAGCCACCCGAACCGTATAAGGCCGAGGATATCTCCAGGACCGTCCTCGTGGTCGGCGGCGGCCTGGCGGGCGTAACCGCGGCACTGGAAGCCGCACGGGCCGGATACCCCGTGGTGCTGGTAGAAAAAAATGCCGAACTGGGCGGTTGGGTAGCCCGGCTCCACAAGCAAGTTTCCCAGCGTCCGCCGTACAACGAACTGGAGGACGTGGATCTTGCCGACCGCATTAAGGAAGTTCGCGAAAATGCCAACATTAAAATCTACACCTCGGCGCAGATTGAGAAAATCGCGGGCGGCCCCGGTATTTTCGATGTAACCATCAGGCAAAACGGAACGACCGCGAACGAGCGGGTAGGCGCCGTTGTCCTGGCTACCGGCGCGGTGCCCTACGATGCCACCAAACTCGGACATTTGGGCTTCGGCCGCTACCCGAACGTCATTACGGGTGACGCCCTGGAGGAAATGGCCGCCAGGGGAAAAATCGTCCGGCCCTCCGACGGCAGAGAGGTACGGAGCGTCGCCTTTATCCTGTGCGCCGGCTCCCGTGACCCGGAGCATCTCCCTTACTGCTCTTCCGTCTGCTGTATCGAATCCCTCAAGCAGGCGCTGTATGTAAAACAGCAGAACCCCGACGCGGCAGTCTACATTTTCTTCAAGGATCTGCGCGCGCCCGGAACGTACGAGTTCCTTTACAAGCGGGTGCAAACCGAAGGCGTCGTCTTCTTCCGCGGTGAGGTCGCCGCCGTGACGGAGGGCGGTAACCAGACCCTGGTTGTGGAAGCCGACGACGTTCTGGCCGGCGAAAAGATTGTTGCCGAGGATCTCGATCTCGTGGTTCTGGCCACCGGGATGGTGCCTACCACCGCTTTCGGCGAGGCGCCGGCCGTGGAGGAGGAAAAAAAGGAAGAGGAAGGGCCGCCGCCGGACGTCATTCTGAAATCAGATATCCTCAACCTGGAGTACCGGCAGGGGCCGGAGTTGCCGACGTTGAGATACGGCTTCCCGGATTCCCACTTTATCTGCTTCCCGTATGAGACGCGGCGCACGGGTATTTACGCCGCCGGCGCCGTGCGGGCACCGATGGATATCCCGTCCACAGTCAGGGACGCCACCGGCGCCGCCCTCAAGGCCATCCAGTGTATCGAACTGACCGCTCAGGGATCGGCCGTCCACCCGCGCGTCTGGGATTTCTCCTACCCCGAATTTTCACTGCAACGCTGCACCCAGTGCAAGCGGTGCACGGTGGAATGTCCGTTCGGCGCCATTAATGAAGACGAGAAGACCTACCCGCTCCCTAATCCAACCCGCTGCCGGCGGTGCGGTACGTGTATGGGCGCATGTCCAGAACGGCTGATCTCCTTCAAGAACTACTCGGTGGGTATGATCGGGAGCATGATCAAGACCATAGAGGTTCCCGAAGAAGATGAAGAGAAACCGAGAATCGTGGTTCTGGCCTGCGAGAACGACGCCTACCCGGCCCTCGATATGGCCGGCATCAACCGCCTGCAACTCAGTCCGTGGATACGGGTAATTCCGCTCCGTTGCCTTGGTTCAACCAACTTGATCTGGATTGCCGACGCCCTTTCCAAGGGGATCGACGGTATCCTGCTGCTGGGTTGCAAACACGGTGACGATTACCAGTGCCACTTCGTTAAGGGTAGCGAGCTGGCCAGCTACCGCCTCGGGAAGATCGCCGAAACCTTGAACCGCCTGGCCCTGGAATCCGACCGGGTGCGGATGGAACAGGTAAGTATTATGGACTACCACCGCATCCCGCAGATCATCGAGGACTTCGCCAAGCGGTTGGAAGAGGTTGGCCCGAACCCGTATAAGGGCTTCTAAGGTGCTCGGAGCAGGGCTCCTTTCCCTCTTGGGATTGCGAGCTCTGCTCCGGCCCACGGTTTCAGTTGAGTAGCGCCTGAGACAGGAGGGAAAAGTGCGTGACCAAGGTCAATCCCAACTTCGGTAAAAAGCTTAAGAAGTTTGGGGCCGAAACAGTTTACCATTGTTTCCACTGCGGCAATTGCACCGCCGTCTGTCCTCTTTCGACGGACGAACACCAGTTTCCCCGCAGGTTTATGCGTTATGTCCAGGTAGGTATGGAAGATAAGATCAAGCACTCCCTTGAGCCCTGGCTTTGCTACTACTGTGGAGACTGCCAGACGGCCTGTCCGCGTCAGGCGAATCCCGGCGAAGTGATGATGTCCCTCCGGCGGTACCTTACGTCCCTCTACGACTGGACCGGGCTGGCGCGGAAGCTTTATACTTCGATGGCGTGGAAGGTTATCCTGGTCGGTTTGCTTTTTTTCGGCACCCTGGCGGTGGTTTACGGCTTCAGCGGCCCGATGGTTACCGAACGCGTAGAGCTTGAAACCTTCGCGCCGGCGCACATCGTTCACCCTGTTGGCATCGTTTTCGGTACTGTTCTCGCCGTACTACTCCTTTCGAACGTCTACCGGATGTACCGCATGGTCATCGGCAACACGCGGATCCCGGCCAACGTCTACCTTCAGGAAGTTATGACGCTGGTGGTACACTTCCTCACCCAGATACGGATGGGGATGTGTACAAACAAGTCGCGGTGGATCAAGCACTTGCTGCTGATGACCGGTTACTTATTGGCTTTTCTTCTGGTTAACGTTGACGTTTTTACCGCCTGGTCGTTAACCAACGAACCGCCACCGTGGTACCACCCGGCGAAGATCCTCTGGACCTATGCCTCTATTGCTATGCTTTACGCCACCCTGGACTTCATGTTTGGCAGGTTAAGGAAGAAGGATGCGTGGCACCAGTATTCGCACTCTACGGACTGGATGTTCCTGTTGCTCTTGTTCGGGACGATTGCGACCGGGATACTGGTACGCCTCTTTATGGAGTGGGACCTCCCCCTGCCGACCTACCACACCTTTGCGTTCCACCTGGCCTTTACCGTTCCCCTGCTGGGACTGGAGGTGCCCTTCACCAAGTGGTCTCACCTCGCCTACCGACCCTTTGCGATGTACTTTGCCCGCCTGAAGGAGCGGACCATCCAGTTACAGCAAGAGACACAGACGGAGGTCGCCGCTTAACACCGGGCAATCAATTACAGTCTCGCACCGGGACACCTCACCCCGCGGCCGGCGGCTCGGGGTGAGGTTTTTTATTCCCACACGTTGCCGTAGCGACACGGTCCCCGCCAGCCGGTCAGGTGGCAGCTTTTACGCCCTGTCAGGCCGTTTAAGAAATGGTTATGCCGGGCCGGCAAAGAGCAGGATCAGACCGCCAATGCCCAGGAGCACACCGGCAATAAGATGGTTGCGAGCCCTCGGACGGCGTTTCTGTCGGGCCTCCGTCCAGAACCAGAATTGAAGACCGGCAAGAAGCCAGATTGCAAGTCCGGCCAGCTGTTCCTTCACGCTTTATACACTCCCGGTCGATTTTTGCCCGGACCTTTCCGGGCCGTTCCCGCAACTAAAAAACCTGGAATATCGCGCACTTCAGGTAATAGGTTTCCGGCACCGCAAGGAGCATTGGGTGGTCCTTTGCCTGCCGCCGCATCTCCACCAGCCGCAACTCGCGCCCGGTATCGCGCGCCGCGGCAGCCACAACGGCGAGAAAGAGGTCCTCCGTAACATGGTAGGAGCAAGAACAGGTTACCAGAAAACCACCGGGGGGCAGAAGCTTGAGGGCGCGCAGATTTATCTCCTTGTAGCCGCGTACCGCTCCCGGGACGGCATTTTTCGTCCTGGTGAATGAGGGCGGGTCCAGAATTACCAGATCGAAACGCTCCCCTCCCTTAACCAGGGAGCGCAGGTAGTCGAAAACGTTGGCCTCTACGAAGCGGCAGCGACCGTCCACGCCGTTGGCCGCCGCGTGACGGCGACCCATCTCCAGGGAAGCAGCAGAAATGTCTACCGCCACAACTTCGGCGGCTCCTGCCCTGGCAGCGTGCACCGCAAAAGCACCTGTATAGCAGAAGCAATCAAGTACGCGTGCGCCGTGGGCGTATCGCGCTACAGCGTGCCGGTTTTCACGCTGGTCGAGGAAGAAACCCGTTTTCTGCCCATGGGCAATGTCCGCCCAGAACGAAAGGCCGTATTCCGTAAAGGGAACTTCCTCCGGGCAGGTCCCGTACAGCACGCCCCTGGTCAACGGCAACCCCTCAAGCTCTCGCACGGCCACGTCATTTCGCTCGTAGACCCCCTTCGGAGCAAGTATTTCGCGCAGGATATCGACGACCATTTGCTTGTTTATCTCGCTCCCCAGGGTCAGGGTCTGCACTACAAGGTAGCAACCATAGCGATCGACGATGAAACCCGGCAGGAAATCTGCCTCCGCGTTTACCAGCCGGCACGCTTCAGCATCCGCAGCAACCCTCTCCCGGTAGCCAAGGGCAGCTTTCAGACGCCGGGAGAAGAACTCCCTATCAATTTTCTCCCCTTCGGTCCGTGACAGGATGCGAATGGCGATCTGGGAGGCGGGGTTCCAGTACCCGCGGCCGATAAACCGGCCCCGGGCGTCGACCACGTCGAGGACAGCGCCCGGGGCCGGATTTCCCGTAACCTCGGCAATTTCCCCCGCGTAGATCCAGGGATGCAGGGACCTCTCTTCCCGCGGACGGCCCGGTAACAGTTTAGCCTTCACGCCGCGGTCAGCCGCCGCGCGCGGCGCTTCGCCTCGGTCATTACCTTTTCCTCGTCCACCGTGAGAACCTGCCCGTCGCGCATAACGATGCGCCCGTCCACGAGCACCGTACGTATATCGCAGGATCTGGCTGCGTAAACCAGGTCGGCAAAAACGTTATGGGCAGGGCAAAGGTGCGGTGCATGCCTTTCCCAGACCAGAATATCGGCCCGCTTGCCCACCTCCAGCGTACCTACCTGCTGCTCCAGGCCTAAAACCCTGGCACCGTCCCTTGTGGCCATAGCCAGCGCCTGGAAGGCGGGGATCACGGTAGGGTCCTCCGTGTGCACCTTCTGGAGCAGGGCGGCGGTACGGGTCTCCTCAACCATATCCAGGTTATTGTTACTCGCCGCGCCGTCCGTGCCGATGCCCACCGTTATTTTAGAAGCCAGCATGCGGGCTACCGGCGCCACCCCGCTGGCCAGCTTCATGTTGCTTTCCGGACAATGGGCGACGCCAACCTTCCCGGCCGCCAGGAGCTCGATATCCTTCTCGTCCAGGCAAACACAATGGGCCGCGAGCACCGGGTAGTTGAAAAGGCCTGTCCGGTGGAGAAGTGCCACCGGGGAACACCCATATTTCTCCCTGATCTCGGCGATTTCGCCTTTCGTTTCCGCTACATGTATGTGGATGCCGACGCCCAGTTCGTCGGCCAGCCGCATGACCTTTTTCAAGTAATCAGGAGGGCATGTGTACGGCGCGTGCGGCCCTAGCATGGTGGTAATGCGCCCACCCGCGGCCAGGTGCCACTCCTTAACAAAAGCGCGGCTCTCGCCCAGGGCGCGGTCGGCTCCCCGGGCCACCCCGATCAGGCCCCGAGAAAGGGAAGCCCTGAGGCCGGCGTCCACCACGGCCCGGGCGGCCTGGTCCATATGAAAATACATGTCGGCAAAGGTTGTCGTGCCAGACCTGATCATTTCCACACAACAGAGCAGGGTACCCCAGTATACGTCTTCGGGCTTCAATTTTGCTTCTGCCGGCCAGATCTTCTCGTTAAGCCACTGCATAAGGGGAAGGTCGTCGGCATATCCCCGGAATAAAGTCATGGCCGCATGGGTATGCGCATTTACCAGGCCCGGCGTTACTACGAGGTCCTCCCCCGTGATAATTTCGTCCGCCGTCAACCCGTCCGGGAGCGCCCGCGCCTCTCCGACAAAGGTAATGGTCCCGTCCTCCACCAGCACGGCCCCCGGTGCGATAATTTCCTCACGGTGCATCGGTACCACGGTTACGTTGTGGAGGAGAATTCTCACAATGGACACCTCCTCTGCGGCTGGCCGTAGCCGTCACGGTACAGACGGCGCAACCGGTCGATCTCACCGGCCGCCAGGACGGTAGGCGTACCCACCAGACGCGCAAATACGTAAACCTGGGCGGTCTTCTCGATCACCTGGCAAACCGTAAAGGCGTCCTCGAGAGTGCGCCCCACGCCTACCACACCATGGTTCGCCAGGAGCGCACCGTTCACGTCCTGCAGCGCCGCGGCCGTACCCGCGGCCAGTTCCTCCGTTCCCGTCGTCGCGTAAGGCGCAACGGGGACTTCGCCCCCCACAATCTGGACCATATCCTCAAGGACCGGGGGCAGGGGCACGCGGGCCACCGCGAGGCCGCTGGCCACCGGCGAGTGGGTGTGTACAACCGCGTTTACATCCTGGCGCGCCCGGTAGATCCCGGCGTGCAGTCGCCATTCCGTGGAGGGGCGTAACTCTCCGTCCACTATCTCTCCGTTAAGCCTCATGACTACCATATCTTGAGGCTTCATCGTAGTGTAAGGGACGCCGCTCGGTGTGATAACCATCAGGTTTTCTCCCTGCACGCGGCAGGAAAAATTACCCCAGGTACCTACCGCCAAGCCCAAGCGCAGCATGTCCGGAGCGAGGCGGGCCATTTTTTCCCGCGCTTTCTCTACCGCCAGGGGCAAAGCCACACCTCACGCCTCCCCTGCCAAATATGCCGCCTGTTCCGGCGTCAGGCTATCAATGGTAATGCCAAGGGATTCGAGTTTAAGCTCGGCGACCCGCCGGTCGATGGTCTCGGGCACAGGGTAGACCCCGGGACGGAGATTGGTGTGCTGCCGGGCCACGTATTCGGCGCACAGCGCCTGCAAGGCGAAGGATAAATCCATAATTTCGGCCGGGTGACCGTCCCCGGCGGCCAGGTTAACCAGCCTCCCCTCCGCCAGAAGGTACAGGGTTCGGCCGTCGGCCAGTACGAACTCTTCGATGTGCGCCCGGGCACTACGCCTTTCCACCGCCAGTTTCTCCAGGTCGGCAAGGTTGATTTCCACGTTGAAGTGGCCGGCGTTGGCAAGGATGGCCCCGTCCCTCATAACCGTGAAGTGCTCGGCGTGCAAAACGTCCGTGCAGCCGGTGGCCGTGATGAAAATATCACCGTGCCGGGCGGCCTCCAGGCTGGACATCACCCGGTAACCGTCCATATAGGCCTCCATAGCCCGGATGGGGTCTACCTCACACACGATCACGCCGGCTCCAAGGCCACGTGCCCGCATGGCGATACCGCGGCCGCACCAGCCGTAGCCCAGGACCACGACGGTCTTGCCGGCAACCAGCAGGTTGGTGGCGCGCATGACGGCGGCCCAGACCGATTCCCCCGTGCCGTACCGGTTGTCGAACAGGAACTTAGTATGGGCGTTGTTGACGGCCACCATAGGAAAGGCCAGTCTGCCAGTGCGTTCCAGCGCGCGCAGACGCGCCACTCCCGTCGTCGTTTCTTCACAGCCACCCCAGATCTCCCCGGCCAGGTCGGTGAGTTCCGTATGGAGCAGGTGCACCAGGTCACCCCCATCGTCGATGACAATCTGCGGACGACACGCCAGGGTCCGGCGTAAATGCTGCCAGTATTCCTCCGGGGTAGGGTTGTGCCACGCATGCACGGTGACACCGCCCCCGGCCAGGGCTGCCGCCACGTCGTCCTGGGTGGAAAGCGGGTTGGAACCGGTAACGGCCACCTGCGCCCCTCCGGCTTGAAGCACCCTGGCCAGGTAGGCCGTCTTGGCCTCAAGATGAATACTCATAGCGATGGTCACGCCGGCGAAGGGCCGGCGCACTTCAAAATCCCTGCGGATAACGTTAAGGACCGGCATGTGCCGCGCAACCCAGTTAATTTTCTGCTCCCCCGCAGGTGCGAGGGATGCATCCCTGATCGTTGAGCCCAATTCATGCACCCCCGTCGCAGCAAATACGCCGCAGGCTCTCGGTATAAGGTGGGTAGGCTACGCCGGCATCGGTGATAATGGCCGTAACGAGCCGCGCCGGTGTAACGTCGAAAGCAGGGTTCCAGACCTCGATCCCTTCCGGCACTATGCGTAAGCCGCCGCAGTGGGTTACTTCTTCCGCCGGACGTTCCTCGATGGGAATTTCCTCGCCGCAGGCAAGCTGCATATCGAGCGTCGAAAGGGGTGCCGCCACGTAAAAGGGGAGGGCATGTGCCTGGGCCAGAACGGCCAGGCTGTACGTACCGATCTTGTTGGCCACATCCCCGTTGGCCGCGATGCGGTCCGCCCCTACAATAACCAGGTCGACGAGGCCGCGGGCCATGAGATAACCTGCCATGTTGTCGGTAATCACCGTCACCGGGATTCCGTCCTGCTGCAATTCCCAGGCCGTCAGGCGCGCTCCCTGGAGAAAAGGTCGGGTCTCATCGGCATACACGCGCGCAACCTTTCCCGCGGTATGCGCCGCGCGAATAACGCCAAGGGCCGTTCCGTACCCGGCGGTCGCCAGGGCACCGGCGTTGCAGTGCGTCAGGATGCGCGCACCCGGCGGAACCAGTTCCTGTCCGAACCGTCCAAGGCGTTTGTTGGCGGCAACATCTTCCGCATGGATGCGCTCGGCCTCGGCAAGGGCCGTCCGCTTCAGGAGGTCCCCATCACCCTCCGCCTCCCGCAGGCGCGCCAGGACCCGCTTTACCGCCCAGCGGAGGTTGACTGCCGTGGGCCGCGTCGCCAGGAGGGTTGCCGCGGCGGACTCAACGGCTTCCAGGACTTCCTCCCGGCCGGCACCAGGTGCCCCCTGCGCCGCTACGGCAAGTCCATAGGCCGCGGCTGCGCCGATGGCCGGTGCGCCCCGCACCCGCATAGACTTTATGGCCTCTGCCACCTCCCGGTAATCCCGGCAAACCACGTAGGTGACCCGGCCGGGCAGGAGGGTCTGGTCGAGAATGTGCACGGCGCCATCCTTCCAGTACAGCGTTTCCAGTACCCTCACCCCCTGGGTGTAACCGGGCCGGTAACCGCCCATTGGCAAGCGCAACTTCTTTCTTCGTCGAGCCAGGCTACGGTCTGCATAAGCAATTTTCTCAAATTAACCGCGTTTTCCGCCATCATGGCCACTACCTCTTCGTGGGAAAGCCTACTGGGGGATATTCCGGCCGCAAAGTTCGTTACTACGGCGATCGTGGCATAGCACATTTCCGCCTCGCGGGCCAGTACCACTTCAGGCACACCGGTCATGCCCACCAGGTCCCCACCAAGCTGCCGCAGCATACCGATCTCCGCCGGGGTTTCAAAGCGGGGCCCCTCCGTGCAAACGTAGGTTCCGCCGTTATGTACCGGAAGACGCAGGGCCCGCCCCGCCCGGAAAAGAACCTCCCGCACCTCGGGACAATACGGCTCCGTCATATCGACGTGTACCACCCCCGGCGGTCCGCCCTCGTAGAAAGTCTGCTTGCGGGACTTGGTAAAGTCCAGGAACTGATCGACAAATACAAAGTCGCCAGGCTTCATGGCGGGGTTGAGCGAACCCACGGCTGCCGTAGCCAGCACGGTCTTAACCCCGAGCATCTTCAAGGCCCGGATGTTGGCCCGGTAGTTCACCATGTGCGGGGGAATAGCGTGTTCCCTGCCGTGACGGGCCAGGAAGGCAACCTTTTTACCCCGGTACGTGCCGATGTTAATCGCGACGGCGCCATAGGCGGTCTCTACCAAGTCTTCCCGAGGGTTCTCCAGCATGCCGGGGTCGTAAACCCCCGTACCCCCTATGATACCGATCTGGGCCATCCTACCTCTCCTTCCGCGGGTCCAAAGAGTTAACCCGCCCGCGCAGTAGAACGGGAATCAGCCGCACAGGGCTTCGATGAAGGTATCGGGATCGAAGTAGTCCAAATCCTCAATTTCCTCTCCCGTACCCACGAATTTGACGGGAATCCCGAGGCTGCGACGGATCGCCACCACAATGCCTCCTTTGGCCGTACCGTCGAGCTTGGTCAGGACGATCCCCGTGACGCCGGTGGCCTCGGCGAAAATTCTGGCCTGGCTGAGGGCATTGTGCCCGGTGGTAGCGTCGAGAACCAGGAGCACCTCGTGGGGTGCGCCCGGCACTTCCCGCGCGGCCACGCGGCCGATTTTTTTCAACTCGTCCATGAGGTTCACCTTTGTATGCAAGCGGCCGGCCGTGTCGACGATGACCACATCGCACCGGCGCGCACGGGCAGCCTGAATGGCGTCGTAAACTACGGCCGCCGGATCTGCCCCAGCGCCCTGCCTGACAACGACGGCACCGGCCCGGGCGCCCCAGATCTCGAGCTGTTCTATGGCCGCCGCCCGGAAGGTATCGGCCGCCGCCAGAATAACTCCCTTCCCCTGCTTTTTGAGGAGGTAGGCAAGTTTCCCAATGGTGGTCGTCTTGCCCGTGCCGTTTACTCCCTCGACGATGATGACGGAGGGCTTCCCGGAAAGATTCAGGGTTGCCCTGGTATCGCCGGCGAAGATCTCCCGCAGCTTTTCACGCAACACAGGCCTCAGCTTTGTAGGGTCGTCGAGTCGGCGCCGGCGCATCTCCCCGCGCACCCCTTCTACCAGTTGCAGCGAGGTTTCTACCCCCACGTCCGCCTGAATCAGAATGGCTTCCAGTTCTTCGTAAAACTCTTCGTCCACCTGGGTGCGGCCGTAAATCAGGCCTTCGATCTTCCCGACAAAGCTTTCCCGCGTTTTACGCAATCCTTCTTTAAGACGCCCGAAGACGCTCATCAGCCCAAAACCTCGCCTATCAGTCTCCGAATAATGTGTGCTGCGTCAGTGCGGCCTTTGCGGCTTGCTGTTCCGCTTCCTTTTTCGAACGCCCGCTTCCCCGGCCGATAAGGGTACCGCGATAAAGTACGCCGGCCGTAAAAGTCCTGGCATGCGGCGGTCCCTCTTCTTTAAGGATCACGTAGGTCACCGGATCGGGTGAAAACCTCTGTAACTTCTCCTGAAGTTCCGTCTTGTAGTCGGGTTCGTGGCGGCCTGCCATAACATCATCGATGATCCCGCCCAGGTGTTGGGCCACGAAGTCACGGGCCACGGCCAGTCCCCGGTCAAGGTATACCGCTCCAAGTACCGCCTCAAAAGCATCGGCCAGTACCGAAGGCCGTTGCCGCCCTCCCGAAAGTTCCTCCCCCCGGCCCATGCGCATCTCCCGGCCAAGACCCAGATCTTTAGCCGCGCGGGCCAGGGAAGGTTCGCAGACGACCGCCGCCCGCAACCTGGTTAGCTCCCCCTCCGGTGCCTGCGGCAAACGATGGAAGAGCACCTCGCTCACCAGCAGTTCGAGCACGGCGTCACCCAGGAATTCGAGACGCTGGTTATGCCTGGCATCCGGATGTTCGCAGGTGTAAGATCCGTGGGTAAGCGCTTCCTCCAGGAGCGCGGGGTTCTGAAATTGCACGCCAAGGCGCTCCTGCAACCGGGGCAGCGGTTTATCCTCCAAAAGAATCCCCTGCCTCGAAGCGGCGAAAAATAAGGGAGGCATTCTGGCCCCCGAAGCCGAACCCGTTGGAAAGGACGGTCCGCACCGGTGCCGGTCGCGCCTGGTTGGGCACGTAATCGAGATCGCACTCCGGGTCGGGAGTCTCGTAATTGATTGTGGGGGGAATAACCTGGTGCCAGATGGAAAGTACCGAGGCCACCGCCTCCAGGCTACCGGCAGCACCCAGAAGGTGACCGGTCATCGACTTGGTTGCGGTCACCGCCAGCCTGTAAGCGTGGCTCCCGAAAACGCGCTTGATGGCCTTTGTCTCCACGCGGTCGTTCAAAGGCGTAGACGTGCCGTGGGCATTAATGCAATCGATTGCCTCGGGTTGCAACCCCGCATCCTCCAGGGCGCCGGCCATGGCCCGCGCGGCACCGTGCCCCTCCGGGTCCGGGGCTGTAATGTGATAGGCGTCGCAACTCATACCGTAGCCGCATATTTCAGCATAGATGCGCGCCCCGCGCCGCCTGGCGTGCTCCTCGCTTTCCACCACCAGTACGGCCGCGCCTTCCCCCATCACGAACCCGTCTCGCCCGGCGTCAAAGGGTCGCGATGCCCGCGCCGGGTCTTCGTTGCGCGTGGAGGTCGCCTTCATGGCGCAGAAGCCGGCCAGGGCCAGTGGTGTGATGGCCGCTTCCGCGCCTCCGGTGATAACTATGTCGGCCGTACCGCTTTGCACCATCTTGAAGGCGTCCCCTATGGCGTGATTCGAGGACGCGCACGCACTCACCAGAGTGACGTTGGGACCGTAGAAACCGAAGGATATGGCGATCTGCCCGGCGGCCATATTGCCGATCATCATAGGTACAAAAAAAGGGCTGACGCGGTCCGGACCACGCGTCAAAAGGACCCTGGCCTGATCCTCCAGGGTTTGAATACCACCGATCCCCGAACCGAAGCTGACGCCTACCCGCTCCCGGTCAACCCGGGACGGATCAAGACGCGCATCCTCCAGGGCCATCCTGGTGCAGGCCACGGCGAACTGGGTGAAGCGGTCCATGCGTCTGGCTTCTTTCCGGTCGAGATATTCCTCCGCCACAAAGTCGACAACCTCCGCCGCTATCCTGGTGCGGTAGGCGGAGGCGTCAAAACGGGTAATCTCCCTAACACCGGAAATACCGCGTACCAGGGCCGACCAGAAGGCATCGAGACCGGTGCCGACGGGGGAGATGACCCCCATCCCGGTAATGACAACCCGGGTCAACAGTACACCTCCTGCACGCCGGTTCTTCCTTAGAGGCGATCTTTAATGTATTTCACCGCATCGCCTACGGTGCGGATCTTCTCCGCATCTTCGTCGGGAATCTCCATCTCGAAGGCCTCCTCGAAAGCCATGACCAACTCCACCAGGTCAAGGGAATCGGCCCCGAGATCGTCAACAAAGGACGCTTCGAGGGTAACTTCGCTTTCGTCAACTCCCAATTGCTCCACGATAATGCTCTTAACCTTATCGAAAACGGACACTATGCTTGCACCTCCTCCCACCACTACATAGCCAGACCGCCGTCGACGGCAATTACCTGTCCCGTTATATACCCCGCGAGGTCACTCGCCAGGAATACCACAACCGCCGCCACATCCTCGGGAGTCCCGAACCGGGCAAGGGGAATCTCGGCCAGCATTTTCTGCCGGAGGGCTTCCGGTAAACCGGAGGTCATGTCGGTCGTGATAAACCCCGGCGCTACCACGTTCACGGTGATGCCGCGCCGTCCGACTTCCCGCACCAGCGCCTTGGTTAAACCAATAAGGCCTGCCTTGGCCGCGGCGTAGTTGACCTGCCCCGCGTTGCCCCGGAGCCCGCTGACAGAACCGATATTGATTATCCGGCCCGCCGGCGATCGCAGAAGGTAGCGCAGCGCCGCCCTGGTACAGTTGAAGACTCCTTTAAGGTTAACCGCCAGGACACGATCCCATTCTTCTTCCTTCATGCGTAATAACAGGTTGTCGGCCGTAATGCCGGCATTATTTACCAGGATGTCGAGCCGCCCGAATTCCCGGACCGCGGCTTCCACAAGCCCCGCGGCCTGGTGGAAATCTGCTACGTCCCCCTGGATGGCCACCCCCCGCCGCCCGAGTTCCAGGATCCGGGCGACCACTTCCTCCGCCCCGGACAGGTGCGAAGAATAATTTACAACCAGGTCTGCACCTGCGCGCGCCAGGGCAATGGCCGTAGACCGGCCGATGCCGCGCGAGGAGCCGGTTACGAGGGCTACCCTGCCGTCAAGAAACATTTTAGCCAACCCCCCTGTAATGCGCAAGGACTTTTGCCAGTGTCGCCCGATCCTCCACGTTCAGGAGAGTCGCGCCACGAGGGACAATACGGTGGACAAGGCCCGTCAATACACGGCCCGGCCCCACCTCGATGAAGTTGGTAACACCGTCCGCGGCCAGGCGGCGAATGCTTTCTTCCCACCACACCGGGCTGTAGATCTGGCGGATCAGGGCCGACCGGACCTCCTGCGCCGTGCGCACGTAGTCCCCGGTTGCGTTAGCCACCACCGGCACGCGCGGATCGTGAAAAACCGTGTTTTCAAGGTCAACCGCCAGCTTCTCCGCCGCGCGGCGCATCAAACTCGAGTGGAAGGGCCCGCTCACGGCCAGCAGTACCGAGCGCCGGGCTCCAGCAACGCGCGCCTCTTCCACCGCCGCTTCCAGAGCCTGCATCTCCCCGGCAAGCACGATCTGGCCAGGACAGTTGTAATTGGCTATCTCGACCACCCCTGCCCGCGCCGCCTTTTCCCGGACTTTCTCGACCACCGCCCGGTCAAGCCCTAGGAGGGCCACCATGCCCCCGCTGCCCAAGGGTACGGCATCCTGCATATACTGCCCGCGACGGTGGACAAGGCGAACGGCGTCCTCGAAGGACAGGACCCCGGCAGCCACCAGGGCGCTGTACTCACCCAGACTGTGCCCGGCCACCGCGTCGGCCCGGAGGCCCGCCTCCTCAACCACCCGCAGGCACGCGATACTGGTGGTAAGTACCGCCGGCTGGGTGTAGGCCGTCTTCTGGAGTTCCTCCCTGGGGCCGCGGAAACAAAGATCGGTCAAGGAGAACCCCAGCACCGCTTCGGCGGCGGCAAAGACCTCCTGCGCCGCCCGGTGGTGCCGGTAAAGATCTTCACCCATGCCCACATACTGCGAACCCTGTCCGGGAAAGAGGAACGCGGTTTTCATGCCTCTTCCTCCGCCAAGCGCTGGAGACGACGTAACACGTCCCGCGCCTGGGTGACCAGTTCCCGGACGATTTCCCGGGCGGGCTTGACCGCCTGCACCATGGCCGCGCACTGTCCGGCCATAACCGACCCGTACTCCACGTCTCCTTCAACCATGGCCGCCCGCAACTTACCTACACCGAGGGCTTCCAGTTCCTCCGGTGGGGCACAGCGGGCTTCAAGCTCCTCGAACTGCCGCGTCAGCTTATTACGCAGGCAACGTACCGGGTGGCCGGTCGGACGCCCGGTAACGACGGTGTCGCGATCCCCGGCCCGGATAATCATCTCCTTGACCCGTGGGTGTACGGTACACTCCGTGGCGCAAATGAAGCGCGTACCAAGTTGCACCCCTTCCGCACCCAGGGCGAGGGCCGCCGCCACGGCGCGCCCATCGGCAATGCCCCCGGCGGCGATAACAGGAATTTTTACCGCGTCAACGATCTGGGGGACAAGCACCATGGTGGTCAGTTCACCGATGTGCCCCCCCGACTCCATGCCCTCGGCCACCACGGCGTCAACCCCGGCCCGCTCCAGCCGTTTGGCCAGGGCCACCGAAGCCACCACCGGCACCACCTTGCTCCCCACGGCGTGCAGGGCGGGAACGTACTTCCCGGGATTCCCGGCACCGGTAGCCACGACCGGTACCTGCTCTTCCATCAGAACCCGCATCACCCCTTCGGCAAAGGGGGAAAGGAGCATCACATTGACCCCGAAGGGCTTTGTGGTGAGCGCCCTGGTCTTGCGTATCTGTTCCCGCACCCAATCAGGCGGGGCATTTCCCGTGCCTATGATTCCCAGCCCGCCGGCTTCCGAGACCGCGGCCGCGAGTTCCGCCGTGGAAACCCACGCCATGCCCCCCTGGATGATGGGATATTCGATACCCAGAATGTCACATAAGCGCGTCCGGAGCAAGGGCAAGCCTCCTTCCGCCTACCATCTGATGGTCGCCGCCGCCCAGGTAAGTCCTGCCCCAAAGGCCACCATAACGATGTTGTCCCCCTCCCGGATGCGCCCCGTCTGCAGAGCGTCGGCAAGGGCCAGGGGTACCGAAGCGGCCGAAGTATTGCCATACCGGTCCACGTTAACAACAACCTTGCTGGCATCCAGTCCCAGTCTACGGGCGACGGCGTCAATAATGCGGATGTTGGCCTGGTGGGGAATAAAGAGGTCGATCTCCTCCGGCGCCAGGCCGGCCCGCCGGGCCACCTCCAGAGCCGCGTCCCCCATTACCCGTACGGCGAACTTGAACACTTCACGCCCGTTCATCTGTACGTAATGTAACCCGTCCTCCACGGTGCGGTGGGAGGCAGGCAACCGCGAACCACCGGCGGGCAGTTGCAGCAAGGAGGCGCCGCTTCCGTCCGACCCGAGCAGGGTTGCCAGAATCCCCCTTCCGGGAGGCACCGGGCGCAAAACTACCGCCCCTGCGCCGTCGCCGAAGAGTACGCAGGTACTCCGGTCCTCCCAGTTGAGGACCCGGGAAAGGGTTTCCGCACCGACGATGAGCACCGTTTCTGCGCTCCCGGCAGCGACAAACTGTGCACCACAGGCCATGGCATAAATGAACCCGGAGCAGCCGGCCTGAAGGTCGAAGGCCCCGGCACGTGCCGCGCCGAGCTTTTCCTGCACCAGACAGGCGGTAGCCGGAAAAAGCATGTCCGGCGTGGCCGTGGCAACAATAATAAGGTCCACCTGCTCCGGGGTTACCCCGGCCGCGGCCAGCGCCTCCTGCGCCGCCGCTGCCGCGAGATCTGACGTCGCTTCTTGGGGCGCAGCCACGCGCCGCTCCCGAATTCCAGTTCGCTCACGTATCCAGGCATCGCTGGTAGCGACCATTTGTTCCAGGTCAAAGTTGGTAAGGACCCGTTCGGGTACGCGGATACCAACGCCGCTGATGCCCACACCGCGACAGGGCTCAGGCATGGGCGCCGGCTCCCTGCATTAGGGTTTTGGCAAAGCCGCTGCCAATCGCCGTAACCAGATCCCCTCTAACCGCTTCCGCGGCCACCCTGATAGCGTTCCTGACGGCCCGCGCCCGGGAACTGCCGTGGCTCACTACCACTACTCCGTCAATTCCCAGCAGGGGGACGCCGCCGTATTCGCTATAGTCGAAGCGCTGGCGCAATTCTTTCAGACTGGCGAGGGCCATCAGGGCGGCCATGCGTGTCATCAGATTCCTTTTGATTTCGTTCTCCAGTATTTGCTGGAGGGCCATAGCTAAGCCCTCCCCGCTTTTGAGCACCACGTTACCTACAAAGCCGTCGCAGACAATTACGTCGGCACGGCCGTTAAAGAGATCGCGGCCCTCGACATTGCCGATAAAGTTTAAGGCGGTCTCCCGCAACAGGGGATAGGCCGCCTGTGTTAATTCGTTTCCCTTACCCTCTTCCTCACCGATGTTCAGAAGACCAACCCGGGGTGACGGTATGCCCAGGATCATCTCGGCATAAACGGAGCCCATAATGGCAAACTGGACCAGGTGGTGCGGCCGGCAATCGACGTTCGCCCCCACGTCGAGCAGTACCGTCTGACCCTTAAGATGGGGAAACAGGCTGATCAAGGCCGGTCGGTCAATCCCCTTTATCCGGCCCAGCTCAAGTAACGAAGCGGCCATAACCGCGCCCGTGTTCCCGGCCGAAACAACGGCGGCGGCTGTTCCTTCCTTGACCAGCCGGATGGCTCGCACCAGGGACGAATCCGGCTTCCTCTTTACCGCGACCACAGGCTGCTCGCCCATGGTAATGACCTGGGCAGCGTCTACAATCTCCAGATCTGCTTCACCCGCACAGGCCCTGATTTTGTCCCGGTTGCCGACCAGGATAACTTCCAGGCCCAGCTCGCGCCTGGCCTGAAGGGCACCGGCTACGATTTCCCGCGGCGCAAAATCGCCCCCCATGGCGTCAACGGCTATCCGCAAGCAGCGATTCCCTCCCCACGAGCCGGCATTCCTGGGTTATTTTTCCCCGACAACCTTCCGGCCTCTATAATAGCCGCATGCCGGACAAACGCGGTGCGGCCGGACCGGTGCGTGGCACTGTGGGCAAGATACCAGCTGTGGCGCGGTGAGCTTCTGCTGCGCTTCCCGCAGTCTTTTGCGCTGTTTGGAAGTCCTGCGCTTGGGTACTCCCAACTAAGTTACCTCCTTCTCTTTCTTGTCTTCCAAAAGATGGGCGAGAATCGCCAGGCGCGGATCCACCGTTTCCCTCCTGCAGTGGCACTCCCTTTCGTTAAGATCCGTCCCGCACTCCGGACACAGACCGCGGCAGGCAGGGTCGCACAGGGCTTTCATAGGCAGAGCGAGCAAAATGGTTTCCCTGACCTTATCGGTCAGGTCCACACTCTCACCCCCCACCACCACGTCGCCGCCCTCTTCTTCGGCGATACCGACGCGCCCGGCCGCCAACCTGTATTTTTCCTTGAAGGAAGCCGTCAAGGGGTAGACGAAGGGTTTGAGACACCGGGAGCAAGTAAGGGTAACGTTGCCGGTGACGGTCCCCTCCACCCAGAAAATACCGCCGAGTCCCGTAACACCAACGTCAACGGCCAACGGGCGTGTGAGGGAAACGGTCTCCCCGGGTCCTTCCAGGAAGGGCAACCGGTATTCGAAGTGGTAGCGTACGGTTTCCCCGGCTTTTTCCCTGGCTTCGGCCAGATTTACACGCAGCAAGATCTCCCTCCCAGTGTAACACGGTTAATTATAGTGACGGGCTCTGCGCCCTGTCAAGAAATTTATGTTCTGTTACCGGCCGCACCGCATAAACCTGCATAAGACACCACTCGTCCGGAGAGCTTCTATGTCAGAACGCGCCAGAAGGATTTGCTTCGGTATTGCTGCCGCTTCCTTCGTGGCCGGCATGGCGGTAGCACCTCAAGCGGCCTTCGAGGGGGCCCGCCTAGGCCTGAATACCTGGTGGGAAATCGTGGTCCCGGCCCTTCTCCCTTTTTTTATCGGTACCGAACTTCTTATGACCTTCGGCGTCGTGCGGCTCCTGAGCGCGCTCCTCGAACCCGTAATGCGACCTATTTTCGCCCTTCCCGGTGCCGCTTCCTTTGCCCTGGCCATGGGTTATACCTCGGGCTACCCGATGGGCGCCATCGTCGTCGCCCGGCTGCGCCATGAAGGTCTTCTTAACCGGGAGGAAGCAGAGCGCGCGATCAGCTTTTGCAACAACGCAAGTCCCCTCTTCATGCTTGTCGCCGTCAGCGTCGGCATGTTCGGCAACCCCCGCCTCGGTCCCTTCATCCTGGCCGTGCACTACGGGGCGAATTTCGTTATCGGCGTACTCCTGGGCCTCCTGACAGCCCGATCCGCCGCCCGCACCCCAGGCCCGGTAATCGAAGCAGGTGGCCTCCGGGTACCCGGTTCGCTGCTGGGGGACGCGGTAGCCGAGGGCGTAAAAAAAATCCTGCAGGTAGGCGGCTTCATCGTTTTGTTTGCCGTTGTTCTCGCCCTGGCACGCCATTTTGGACTTTTGACCCTGCCCACGCGCTTTCTGGGGGCAACCCTCAACGCCCTCGGACTGGCCCCTGAACTGGCGGCAGCACTCGTCAGCGGCTTTTTCGAAATGACCCTGGGGACCCGCCTGGCCGCCAATAGTGCGGCGCCCCTGGTGCAACAGCTCATGGTGGTTCAGGCTCTTCTTGCCTGGGGCGGCCTCTCCATCCAGGCCCAGATTGCCGCCTTCGTAGCCGAAACAGATATCCGGCTTCACCTTTACTACCTCAGCCGGGCAGGGCACATAGCCCTATCAACCCTCTTGACGGTTCTTCTTTTCCCCTACCTGGAGTCCGCTACGCCGACGATGGCAGAGTCCCCGGCACAGACCCTCTGGAGCTGGTGGACTATGCTTTGCACGGCCTCCGGTGTGGCCGCCGCGGTCCCTGTGCTTCTCCTTTTATGCGGTCTTACCTGTCGGGCGGGCCGGAGACTACTTCATGTTCTTAAGCTCTAGCCTCCCGGCAGCCACCTCTTTAGCTATCTTCTCCAGGTACCCTTCAAGGCGGGCCAGGACATCGTCGGCATAGTCGCGCGCTCCCAGGCGCATTTCCCGGGCACTCTGCTCGGCGCGGCGGAGTAAGTCCTCAGCCGTCTCCTGCGCCTGGCGCACAATTTCGCTCTCCTCCACGCGGCGCTCTATCTCACGCCTGGCGTCCTCCAGAATCCGGTTAGCCTCATCGCGAGACTCGGCCAACAGCTTCTCGCGCTCCTGCACCAGCCACTTGGCCTTTCGCACTTCCTCGGGCAAAAGACTGCGCACGCGGTCCAGAAAATCCAGAAGCTTTTCTTCGTCGACGATTACCTTGCGCGTCATGGGAATGCGTGTACAGTGCTCCAGAAACTCTTCCATCTCGTTCAGGGCCTCGAGCAGTTCCACCCCTCACTCCTCCTCCCGGGCCTTTCGGCTGAATTTAGCCCGCAACATCTTTTCGACAGGCGGCGGGACAAAATCGGCCAGACACCCCTGCAGGGCAGCAACCTCTTTAATTATGCTGGAGCTTATAAAGGAATACCTTGCCTCGGTCATCAGGAAGACGGTTTCGATTTCCGGCGCAAGCTTCTTGTTCGTCAAAGCCATCGTAAACTCGTAGTCGAAATCGGAAATGGCCCGCAGACCCCGCACAATGGCCTGGCCACCCCGGCGCCGTACGTAGTGCACCGTCAGGCCGTCGTACACATCGACCTCTACGTTCCGGTACGAGGCCAGCACCGCCTCCAGCATCGCCCGACGTTCCTCAAGGGAAAAAAGCGGCGTCTTGCCGGTACGGCGGGAAATGGCAACGATCAGCTTATCGAAGAGATTCGCCGCCCGGTGGATAACGTCCATATGGCCGTAGGTAACAGGGTCGAAGCTACCGGGGTAAACAGCAGTACGCAACTTTATCTCCCCTCGTACCGGTAAAAGTTGAGGACGGTGTCCCCGTACCGCTTGCTACGGTACAATACCAATGCGCCGACACGCTCCGGCGGAATATCTCCTTTCCGCGTCTCGACAACGCAAACGCCCTCCGGAGCCAGGAGGCATCCCGAAGAAATGATTTCCAGTGCCCTTTGCTCGTAACCCCTGCCGTAGGGCGGGTCGATATAAATAATATCGAAAATTTTTCCCTCGCTCGCCAGGAGACACAGGCCGTGCAGCGCGTCCGCGGCTATAATCCTCGCCGCGGCATCCGGCGCCGTCCTTACCACGTTAGCGCGGAGTACTTTCAGGACCCGCGGGTTGGCCTCGATAAAGCAGGCCTCGCCGGCCCCCCGGCTCAGAGCCTCGAGCCCCACACTGCCCGTTCCCGCAAAAACGTCCAGGAACCGGCTTCCCGCTACAAGGGGTGCCAGGATGTTGAAAAGGGCCTCCCGGACCCGGGCCGCCGTTGCCCGGACGGTGGTACCGCGGGGCACCGTCAGCCGCCGGCTCCGGGCGGAACCCCCCAGGATACGCATAAAATCACTCCAGGAAAAATTTTAGCTTATTATAGCATTTTTTAACCGGTACGCATAATCCCTTCCCTGGTGGCGCAATCTAATAACGGTTTATTAAGGCAAGGGGGTTTGGACCTTGCAAATTTGCGGTGCGACTACAGACCTGGCCGTAGAAGCCCATGACGCCCTGCGCGGCAGGGCAGGTGGGGAAATTCCCGGCGTGAGCGTCCAGCGCGAAACCTTTCCCTTTGGACATGTAACTACCGTGCGCATCCTGGACGAAGTCGGCGCCGCGCGTATGGGCCGGCCGGTAGGAAACTACATTACCATTGAGGCCCCCGCCATCCGCACCGGCGACCGCCGTGCCCACGAGGGTGTCGTGCGGGTCCTGGCCAAGAAGCTCCAGGAACTTATCCATGTTCCGACCGAGGCGGGCATTTTGATTGTTGGCCTGGGCAACTGGAATGCCACGCCCGACGCCCTTGGCCCACGTGTGGTCGACAACTGCCCGGTTACACGGCACCTGTTTGTGCACGCACCGGAAGAGGTGCAACCGGGGATGCGCCCGGTCAGTGCCCTCGCCCCCGGCGTGCTGGGCACGACGGGCATTGAAACGGCGGAAATTATTAAGGGTGTGGTGGAGAAAACCAGGCCCGCCCTGATTATCGCCGTTGATTCCCTGGCCGCGCGGAACGTTGAAAGGATCGCCACAACCATTCAGGTCGCCGATACGGGCATCGCGCCGGGCTCCGGCATAGGGGGCGGCCGGGCCGGGATTAATGAGGAAACCCTGGGGGTCAAGGTCATCGCCATTGGTGTGCCCACGGTGGTGCACGCAGCCTTTATCGCCCATGATGCCATTTCTTACCTTTTTGAACGGCGGCCGGGCGGATTTCCGGATGAAAAGGCCATAGAAGGGGTGATCCAGCGACTCCTCAGCCCCTTCGGTGGGCGTCTTATGGTCACGCCCAAGGAGATCGATGCGCTCATTCAGAACTGTGCCCGGATCATCGCCGGAGGTATCCTGAGCGCCCTGCAGCCAGGGATACCTGCCGAGCACTACGCCGCCTACCTGCAATAAATAAAAGAGCAGACGGGCGGCCGCCGCCTGCTCCTTGTCTGCCTACGCACCTTAGCGCAGGGTCGTGGTGCCGGCGAAATTACCGGCCAGGTTCTGCTCAAACTGCTGGATCATTCGCCGCACCATATGGCCCCCGATGGCGCCGTTCTGGCGCGAGGGAACATCACCGAGGTAGCTGCCCGGAGGCAGGTTGATACCGACCTCCCGCGCGATCTCCCACTTCATCTGGTCGAGGGCGGCCCGGGCCTCCGGAACCAGCACGCGGTTGGTTCTCTGCCCCTGTGCCATTTGCGTTACTCACCTCCCGTCGTTAGTCTATTTGTATTATGCACGCCCGCAAAATCCATTATGTTAACACATTTTTACGGGCTTAGCCCGCGCTTGCCGTCGCGCGAAGCCTTGAGCCGTAGAAGGCGAAGACGGGGGAAATCCATGCCAATCTCCCGTCCCAGTTCGTAGTGTGCGCGCCGGGAAAGAAACCACCGGCGGTTTTTTCCGCGACCAACCGCCACCTCTACTTCACCCCCTATCTCAATATTTTGCGGTTAGACCTCCGGTTTTCTCAGAATCTCAGCCAATTTCAAGTCTTAGGTGGTCACCCACTTACCGCTCCCTGCTCACCCTATCACGTCTCCCGGGGTCTTGCCCTT
>JBFMHQ010000020.1:0-33100 GCA_040751815.1 Bacillota bacterium
TTTTTATCTTCGTTTAATTTTATTTTGTGGCGGACATGAAGCATAAATGTCGGAAATGATGTGGGTAAGCCGGATGGAACCGGAAACGTGGGGGTTGGCGTGGCCAAAATGAACGTTAAAGGGTGGGCCGGATTTTTTTGCTTTTTCAACTTACACCCAGACGGGTAGCAAAGATGCCGAAACGTGCCTCCAGGACCGCCTGTAACGGCCGGTTTTCCGGATGCACCAGTTCCGGATCGGCCTCCACAAGCCGGCGTGCCTCGTTGCGGGCCACTTCCAGGATCCTGATATCACGTACCGGATCGGCGATCCGGAACTCCGGCAGGCCGCTCTGGCGAACGCCAAAAAATTCCCCGGGACCCCGGAGACGAAGATCTTCCTCCGCCAGCTTGAAGCCGTCACCGGTGGCCACCAGCGCCTGCAGGCGGGCCCTCGCCTCCCGCGTCCTGGGCAAACCTGTTAGAATGCACCAGCTTCGGTCACTCCCCCGCCCGACACGCCCCCGCAACTGATGTAACTGGGCCAACCCAAATCTCTCGGCGTCCAGGACGACCATCCCGGTAGCGTTGGGTACGTCTACTCCTACCTCAATGACGGTTGTTGTCACCAGAATATCGATGCAACCGCGCCGGAAGGCGTCCATGGTCGCCTCCCGGGCTTCGGCGCGCATGCGTCCGTGGAGAAGCCCTACGCGACAATCTGGAAAAACGTGCTCCTGGAGGTGCTGCGCCAGTTCGCTTGCGGCGTGGTTTTGCAATTGTTCCGATTCTTCGATGAGCGGGCAAACGACGTAGACCTGGTGCCCTCGCGCTACCTCGCCCCGTATACGCTCGTAAACGCTGTCCATTTTCTGCGGCGGCATATAAAGGGTTTCTACGGCCTGCCGCCCGGGTGGCAATTGGTCGATTACCGAAATATCAAGGTCCCCGTAAAGGGTCAGGGCAAGGGTACGCGGAATCGGTGTCGCGGTCATTACCAGAAGGTCGGCCGTTATACCCTTTTCCTGCAGCATTGCCCGCTGCCGTACGCCGAAACGATGCTGTTCGTCAATCACCACCAGGCCGAGGCGGGCAAAGGATACATTCTCCTGGATCAGGGCGTGGGTACCCACGACGATACCGGCCTCCCCGGCGGCTATCGCCTTCAGGTTGGCGTTGCGTGTCTCCATGTCGAGGCTACCCGTCAGGAGATGGGGCCGCAACCCAAGGGGTGCGAGAAGATCTTGCAACTTCAAGTAGTGCTGCTCGGCCAGAATCTCGGTCGGCGCCATAAGGGCTCCCTGCAACCCGCCCTCCACGGCCTTCAGGAGTGCCAGGACGCTCACGATGGTCTTGCCGGAACCTACGTCTCCCTGGAGCAGGCGCTGCATAGGTTCTGGGCGCTGCATGTCTTCCGTCACCTGACGCCAGGCGCGCTCCTGGGCAGCCGTCAGGCGGAAGGGAAGGGTGCGCCGCAGGGCAGCTATGAGCTCCCCGTCGGGCCCGTGGCGAAAGGCCTTGATCGTCCGCCGCATTCCGGCCCGACGGCGGGCCAGGGCCAACTGCAACAAGAACAGCTCTTCGAAGATGAAGCGTTGCCGGGCTGCCTCTGCTTCGGCAAAGCTGGCCGGAAAATGCACCTGTCGCACCGCACGCGGAAATTCCGGGAGATTAAGGCGCGCCAGAAGCCGGGGCGGCAGGTATTCGTCTATGGCTTCCCCGCATTCGTCAAGGGCGGTCCGCACCGCGCTCCGGATGGCCTTCTGCGGGAGGTTCTCTGTGGCGGCGTAAATGGGGACAATACGCCCGGTATGCAACATCCCCTCGGCCGGTTCCCATTCGCTGACGTGGATCTCTACGCGTCCGAAGCTCCGGTCTACCTTTCCGGCCACCGCAATTCTTGCGCCCGATCGCAGATGGTTGCGGATATACGGCTGGTTGAACCAGACGGCCCAAAAAACGGCCTTGCCGTCGTGGAGGGCAAGCTTGGTGATGGTCAGTCCCCGGCGGGGCTTCAACTCCTGGCCTCCCATAACGGTGCCCACCAGGCAGGCGACTTCACCATGCTGTGCCGTAGCGGCGGTGCAGGTACGGCGATCTTCGTAGCGCCGGGGGAAGTGGTAAAGGAGGTCACGAACGGTTTCGATCCCGATTTTTTTAAAAAGCTCTGCCCGCCGCGGGCCAACACCCTTCACGTATTGGATGGAATCGTCCGGTCTCAGCTTGCGCATAATATCTTTTTTGACAGGCCCACGTCCTGTCCTTCCAGAAACTACACTTCGGCGAAGCAAATTGACGCTTTGGCCAAATTCTGCTAGACTACCGTTGGAACACCTGTCCATGCTTAGTCAAGTACCTGCTTCGGACATAATATGGTGACGGATTCTTGTCCGAGATAGGGTGAGGCTGATGCCAACCGTAGCCCTGCCGCGTGCTATGTTCTATTACTATCTTTATCCCTTCTTCCGCACCTTTTTCGAAGAAATCGGCGTTAAGGTTGCGGTTTCTCCCCCGACTACCAAGAAAACCCTGGATAGAATGGAGTTCTGCCCTACCGACGAACCCTGCCTTGCGGTCAAGCTCCTGTTCGCCCACGCCAAGGAGCTTCTGGAGGCGGGGCATCAGGACCTCTTTGTACCCTGCCTGGTAAGCCTGGAACCCCGTAATTTTTGCTGTCCTAAGTTCATTGGTATCCCTTATATGCTCAAAAACGCCCTGAAAAACGGCGCCCGTATCCACATGCCGCGCATCGAGGTCTACGGCAGGAAGCAGGAGTGGCGGGAAACCTTCGTAAGCCTGGGCGCTTACTTCGACGTGCCGCGGTCTAAGGTGCTGGACGCCCTGGACCGGGCCTGGCGGCTGCAGCACCGCTTTGAGGAGGCACTGGTGGAAAAGCGTCTGACTACCGTGGAGGGATACCGGCTCCTGGAGGCCGGCAATCTCTTCGGCGACACCACGCCGCCCTCACCCCGGGAACCGGTGGTGGGCGTTGTGGGCCATCCGTATATCCTTTACGACTCCTTTACCCTTGACCTGCTGGCCGAATTCCGCAAGTACGGTACCGTGCTTACGGCAGAAATGGTACCCGCCGCCGAGGCACGCCGCGAAGTGGCGACGCTCCTGGAAGGCGAACGCCTGTGGCACTTTGAGGCGCGTGTTCTGGGAGCCGGGCTGCATCTGCTGCGCCGCCGGATGGTCGACAAGCTGGTGCTGGTCGGCTCCTTCGAATGCGGCCCCGAGTCGGTCATCGAATCGTACCTCGAAGAGGAGGCGAACCGTCAGGGGATTCCCTTCCTCCTGCTGACCCTCGACGAGCACACCGGCGAAGCCGGACTGGTAACCCGTATCGAAGCCTTTATGGATGTCAGCCCATCCCGCAACCTTTCCGTCCCACCGCCGGAGACCACCCCCGTCCTCCCGGGTCCACGCGCCGAAAAATTCGTCGTCGGGCTCCCTACCATGGGCCATCTCGACCTGGCCATCCGGTCTGCTCTGGCCGATTGCGGTGTGGACTCCATCCGCACCCCCGCAGCCAGTAAAGAGGTCCTGGAGTTGGGGAAACTGGTCTCCCCGGAATTCGTTTGCCTTCCCTTTGTAATTACCCTGGGCCAGATGCGCTGGCTCCTGGAACACGGTGCTACCAAACTTCTAATGGTCGGAGGCAAAGGAAAGTGCCGCCTGGGCTGGTACGCCCAGATCCAGGAGCAAATTCTGCGCCGTCTCGGCTACGATTTCGAAATGATCATTATCGACTCCCCCCTGCCGCTGGGCGAACGGTGGAGCCTCTTCCGCCAGACCATCAAGCGCGCAACCAACCACGCCTCCTGGCTCCGTGTAGTTAAGGCCCTGTATGCCGGTTACCATAAAATGGCTGCCATCGACCAGGCCGAGAAGGTATGCCACCGTTTGCGGGCCTTCGAGCGCCAACAGGGCACCATCGACCGGTATTTCAAGCAGTTTGTCCGCCGCATAGAGCGGGCCGGCAGCGTGGAAGAGGTCTGGAAGCTGGCGCGAGAGTTCCGGGAGCAGGCAGAAGCCATCGAGACCGAAGCTACCAACCCGTTGCGGGTAAGGGTGGTAGGAGAAATCTGGGTCGTCCTCGAGGCGTATGTCAACCTCCACCTGGAGCGTCTCCTCGGGTCTTCCGCCGACCCGCGCGTCTGGGTAGACCGGGAGATTTCATGCACCACCTGGTTTCACCAGCATATCTTCCCGAGCCAGGAAGCCGTCCGGCGCCGCCGGGAAATCAAGGAGGCCGCCGCGCCCTATCTTGATATCGAGGTTGGTGGTCACGGGCAGATAAGCATTGGGCTTACGGCCCTCGCGAAAAAGGAAGGCATCGACGGGGTCATTCATCTGATGCCTTTCACCTGTATGCCGGAAATCGTCGCCCAAAACATCATGGTGCGCATCAGCCGGGAACTTGATATCCCTGTGCTCACCTTCATCATTACCGACCAGACGGGGGAAGCCGGTTTCGAAACCCGTCTCGAGGCCTTTCTCGATATTCTTAAGGACCGGCGTGACACCTGTCCTGCACATTGACGGGAGGTACGGCCAGTGCCTTACTACCTTGGCATCGACGTTGGCAGCGTCACCACCAAGATCGTCTTGATCGACGAAAAATGTTCGGTGCTTTTCGATATCTATCTCCGCACCGAAGGAGGACCGATCCAGGCCATTCAAAAGGGCTTCAGGGAACTCTTCGCCACCCACGGTGATATCCCGGTAGCCGGCGTCGGCACCACCGGCAGCGGACGACGCCTGGCGGGGATCATGGTGGGCGCCGACGTGGTCAAGAACGAAATCACGGCCCATGCGCTGGCCGCCCGGCATTTTGAACCTGACGTGCGTACGGTCATTGACATCGGCGGCCAGGACTCGAAGATTATTTTCTTTAATAACGGCGTTCCCGTGGGCTTCAACATGAATACCGTCTGCGCGGCAGGTACAGGCTCTTTCCTTGACCATCAGGCCGTCCGCCTGGGCATTCCTATCGAGGAGTTCGGCGCTTACGCCCTGCGGTCCAGAAGCCCTATCAAGATCGCGGGCCGGTGTGGGGTCTTCGCGGAATCGGACTTGATCCATAAACAACAAATGGGTTACCAGAAGGAAGATCTGATCGCCGGTCTTTGCCTGGCGCTGGTGGGCAATTACCTGAATAACGTCGCGCGGGGACACCGCATCGAGCCGCCGGTCCTTTTCCAGGGAGGCGTGGCCGCCAATACCGGCATGCGCGCTGCCTTCGAAAAAAGGCTGGGGATCAAGATCATCGTGCCGCCCCTTTTTAAAGTTATGGGGGCTTTCGGTGCGGCCCTTCTCGCCAAACGCAATGCGGAACGGCGCCATCGCCCCTCCCATTTTCGGGGCGCAGCTTACATTGCAAGTTTTACGTGCACGCCACGCACCTTTACCTGCGGGGATTGTCCCAATAATTGCGAGGTTAACGAGGTCTACATTAGCGGAGAACTGGTGAGCCGGTGGGGATCGAAGTGCGGCAAATGGTACAATCTGGCCCTTTCCTCGGAAAACCGTCAGGAGGAACGGGAAAGCCCCCTGCGTCTGTCAGTTTAACTTTGGCTTGCCTTTTCCCGGTTCCCTTTGTTAAAATGGGGGCGTGGTTCTTTCCGGCAAGAAGGAGGTGCAACCGTGGCCAGGAGATGCGCCATCTGCGGCAAACAGATCGCTTTCGGTATGCAGGTGAGCCATTCCCACCGACGTACACGGCGGATCCGGGTGCCGAACCTGCAGCGTGTTAAGGCGATAATAGACGGGCAAAAAAAGAGAATCCGCGTCTGTACCACCTGTCTGCGGAGCGGCAAGGTCAGGCGCGCCGTATAAAAAACGGCCGGTGGGCCGTTTTTTACTTTATTCCTGCAGGCGCGTGGTGGGTGTTATCCCCGGGATGCGCCCTCGCTTGGCTACCGGCTGCCCGCGCACTTCCTTGAGATCCATAGTCATGTCAATCGGCCTGGCGCCGGCAATATACGAGCCGACCCCGAAGATATCGGCACCGGCGGCTTCCAGGGCCCTGATACGTTCCGGATCAAGCCCACCCGAAACCACAATCTTAACGTGGGCGAACCCCGCCATATCAAGCCGCGCCCGTACTTCGCGGACCAGATCCACCGTTACCCCGCCCCGCTCCGCGGGGGTATCCAGACGTACACCGTGAAGTTTCTCGCGGAGGGCCACAGCCACGCGCAGACTTTCCTCGACCTCGTCCTTAAAGGTATCCACCAGGATAATGACCGGGGCACCAGGCGGCATAGTTTCCACGTAGGCGCGCGCCACCTCCACCGTGTCGCCGGCGATAAGAAAGCAGGCGTGGGGAACGGTGCCTACCGGTTCCCGGCCGGCCAGCTTCGCCCCCAGAATGCAGCTGGCCGCGTCGGCACCCCCTACAATGGCGGCACGCTCCATCACCGGCGCCACAGCCGGATGAACGTGCCGCGCCCCGAAGCAAAGCACAGTTTTCTCGCCCGCCGCCTCCTTACAGCGGCGTGCCGCCGTCGCCCAGGCGCAAGACTGGGCCAGGATCCCCAGGATGGCAGTCTCGTAAATGCCGTAGACTTCATACGGCCCGCGCAGCCGCAAGATCACTTCCCCGGCGGCGAAGGGTTCGCCTTCGGGTATGCCTTCGATCTGCACCGGCCGGCCGCGCAACAGTCGTCGCACTTCTTCCGTGCCGCACATGACCCCCGGGGCGGAGGTAAAAATTTCTGCCACCGTCTCGTCCGCGGCGTGCTCCAGGTGCCGCAGAATATCCAGGGCCTTAACAAAGTACACGTCCGTGGTCCAGCCGTTGAGGATTTCTTCGTGCGTGGCCGAGAAGAGCCGCCGCTCCCGGTCAACCCCGAAAGCGGCCACATCCCGGAGGCTTTCCACGCGCTCCTTCACGGTGCACATCCCACCCTTATGGTGCCAGTACCCGCAGCAGGTTGGCCATCTCAATGGCGCTGACCGCCGCCTGCCACCCCTTGTTGCCTGCCTTGGTGCCAGCACGCTCTATGGCCTGTTCCAGGGTATCCGCGGTGATTACGCCGAAAATCACCGGCACCCGCGTTTCCAGGCCGACCTTCGCCACCCCCTTGGCAAGCTCCGCCGCCACGTACTCGAAGTGCGGCGTCGCGCCCCGGATAACCGCGCCCAGGCAGATGACGGCGTCGTATCCTTTCTCCGCCAGGAGCCGGGCCACAAGGGGAATCTCGAACCCGCCGGGTACCCAAGCGATAGCAATATCGCTTTCCGCCACGCCGTGGCGCTGCAAGGCGTCCAGGGCACCGCCCAGAAGCCGGTGCGTTATGAACTCGTTAAAGCGGCCTACGACAATACCAAATTTTAGCCCTTCGCCGACAAGATGGCCCTCAAACGTTCTCGGCATCTCCGGACCTCCTTTATTCAGGTAGCGAGAGCAGGTGGCCCAGTTTTTTCTTCTTGGTAGCCAGGTAAAAACCGTTATACTTACCGGGAGGGACCTCCAGTGGTACCCGTTCCACTACTTCCAGCCCGTGTCCTTCAAGCCCGGCAATCTTCCGCGGGTTGTTGGTGAGCAGCCGCATCTTCTTAATGCCCAGATCCCGCAAAATCTGGGCACCAAGGCCGTAATCCCGGAGATCCGGCGGGAAACCAAGGGCCTCGTTGGCCTCAACCGTATCCTTGCCCCGATCCTGAAGTTCATACGCCCTGATTTTGTTCAAGAGGCCTATACCGCGCCCTTCCTGACGCATATACAGGAGTACGCCGACCCCTTCGGCCTCGATCAACTGGAGGGCCTTCTTAATTTGCTCCCCGCAGTCGCAGCGCGTGGAACCGAAGACGTCACCGGTTAGGCACTCAGAGTGCACCCGGACCAACGGGGCTTCCACCGACTGCAGGTCTCCCTTCACCAGGGCGATATGCCCCTTGTGGTCGAGGATGCTCTCGTAGGCTACCGCCTGGAACTCGCCGTACCTGGTGGGAAGCTTCGCGCTGCCCACATAGCGCACCAGCTTCTCCGTGCGCCGCCGGTAACTGATGAGATCGGCAATGGTAATTACCTTGAGCCCGTGCTGCGCAGCAAACTCGAAGAGATCCGGCACCCTGGCCATGGTACCGTCCTCTTTCATAACCTCACATATCACGCCGGCCGGGTAAAAACCCGCCAGGCGGGCCAGATCGACCGCGGCCTCGGTATGGCCGGCACGGCGTAGCACCCCGCCATCCTTGGCCCGCAAGGGAAAGATATGCCCCGGCCGCCGTAAATCTGCCGGTGAACAATTGGGATCGATGAGCTTCTTAATGGTATAGGCCCGCTCATGGGCCGAGATGCCGGTTGTCGTGCCGCGGGCATCCACGGAAACGGTAAAGGCCGTACCGTGCGGGTCTGTACCGTGGTTTACCATCAGGTCAAGGCCCAGTTCCTCCGCCCGCTGCGCAGTGATGGGTACGCAGATAAGGCCGCGCCCGTACCTGGCCATAAAGTTGATGGCTTCCGGCGTAACCTTTTCGGCAGCCATGACCAGGTCACCCTCGTTTTCCCGGTCCGCGTCGTCGACGACGATAACCATCTTACCGGCACGGATGTCTTCTATGGCTTCCTGGATACTGTTAAAACTCAATTGCTCCTCCCCCTTCGCGTGACCCACCGTTGGGCAAACGACAGGTCTTAGCCGTGCTAATCTATAAAACCGTGGCCGGCCAGAAATTCAAGGGAAATCCCACGTTCACCTGCACCACGTGCCAGAAGGTGTGCCACGTATTTACCAATAAGATCGGCCTCCAGGTTCACGGTATCGCCGGGTTTCTTAAAACCCAGGGTAGTAACCGCTGCCGTGTGTGGAATGACCGATACCGTAAACCTGTCGGGCCCGGCATCGATGACCGTCAGACTTATCCCGTCCACCGCCACCGAACCCTTCGGTATAAGGTAACGCGCCACCTCCGGGGGCGCCCCGATGGTAAAAACGGTAGCGATACCTGCAGGGTTCCTGGCCAGGATGCGACCTACCCCATCTACGTGGCCGGTTACCAGGTGCCCGCCCAGACGGTCGCCCAGGCGCAGCGCCCGTTCAAGATTCACCCGCGCCCCGGGGCGCAGGACCCCCAGATTTGTTTTTGCCAGGGTTTCGGCCATCACGTCAGCCGTAAAGGCGTGCTCCGTATGTGCCGTCGCGGTAAGGCAAACACCATTGACGGCGATACTGTCCCCCACGCGTATATGGGGAGCGATGTTGGCCGCCTCCACCGTTAGCGAAGCGCCTTCCGGCCTGACCCGCACCGCGCGTACGGTTCCCAGCGCTTCAACGATCCCCGTAAACACCCTGCTCTCCTCGCCTGAGATATCCTTCGCAGCAAAGGTCCTGCCCTATTTGCCGCCAGTGGTAGTTCTCAAGGCGCAGTGCTTCCGCCAGCGATGCTGCACCCCGGCCCCCGACGGGACCCGGAGCGCCCTCGCCGCCAATGATAAGTGGGGCGATAAAGAAAATAACTTTGTCTACCAGCCCGGAGGCGAGCAAAGCGCCGTTTATTCCCGCCCCGCCCTCAGCAAGGACGCTGGTAATCTCCCGGTGCGCCAGTTCCTTTGCCAGGAGAAGCACATCGACCCGCGGCCCGGGGCCGCACACGAGAACCTCCGCTCCCCGTTTCCGCAGGGCCGCCACCCTTTCCGCCGGCGCCTGTTCGGTAACGGCGATAATGGTGGCCGCCCCGTCCTGGGTCAGTACCTTTGCGTCAAGGGGCGTCCGTGCCATACTGTCCAGTACAACTCGCCTGGGGTCCCGTCCCCCCTCCGGCAGCCTGGTGGTCAGGGAGGGGTTGTCGTGCAGCACGGTGCCGATACCGACCATAACGGCGTCATAGGTATCACGGAGACGATGCACGTACTCCCGCGCCGCCGGTCCCGTAATCCATTGCGAGGCGCCGGTGCGCGTTGCAATCTTACCGTCGAGGCTGACCGCCGCTTTCAGGACTACGAAGGGCAACCCCGTGGTTATGTACTTGATAAAGACCTCGTTAAGTTGTGCGGCTTCCTGCGCGAGCAAACCTTCTTCAACCTCAATACCCGCCGCGCGCAGCCGGGACAGCCCTTTTCCCGCCACCAGCGGGTTTGGGTCGCGCATGGCAACTACCACGCGGGCGATACCCGCCTCAATGATCGCCTCAGTACACGGTCCCGTGCGTCCGGTGTGGCAACAGGGTTCAAGGTTGACATACAGCGTGCTGCCGCGTGCCGCCGGGCCGGCCTCCGCAATAGCCACCACTTCGGCGTGGGGCAACCCGGCCCGCGCATGATAGCCCTTGCCGACGACCCGGTCATCACGCACCAGCACCGCCCCGACCATAGGGTTAGGGCTGGTACGGCCGCGCCCCCTGGCAGCCAGCGCGAGGGCCATACGCATGTATTCCTCTTCGGCGACACGGCGCATGTCTGGCAATAACTTCCTCCACCGTGCGATTTTGCCACCAACGGCCTAACCCAAGCAAACCCTTTAACTTCTAACTTCGCAACAGCGGAACGCGATATCTCGGCGCCCTTAAAGCACCACCCAAGTGTTATTTATTATAGGCAGCCGCCAGGGCAGGGTCAAGGATGACCCGCCTCTAACCCCCGATTTCCGACATCAACCTGTCCCGTACGGGCCGGAGGTTTCCTCCCTCCTCGTTGCCCCGGGGTTTTTGCCTGATCACCTCCGCAATAACCTGCGCCAGTTCCGCCTCGGACGCCCCGCGCCGCAAGAGGGGGCGGAGATCAACCTCACCATCCTGGCACAGGCACGGGCGCAGTGTCCCCGCCGCGGTCAGGCGCAAGCGGTTGCACGAGGAACAGAAGTACCCGCTCATAGGGGCGATAAAACCAATTGTTCCTGGAGCCCCCTCAAGGCGCCAGTAGCGTGCTGGGCCACCGTCGCGTGGGGTTTTTTGCGGCACAAGCCGCCCAAGAGAGGCTTCTAGATAAGCCAGCAACTCCTCAACCGGCACCAATCTCTCGGCGGCCCAGCTGCTGGCCTCACCTATGGGCATCAGCTCGATGAAGCGCACGTGGAGCGGATAATCGCGCGTCAGAAGCGCCAGGTCGATCGATTCGTCGTCGTTGATGCCCCGCATCGCCACGACGTTCAGTCTAACCGGTGTAAGACCTGCCTCCAGGGCCGCCATCACCCCGGCCCACGCTGCCCGGAGTTCTCCGCCACGTGTGATGCGGCGGAAACGATCGGGATTCAGGGTATCAAGGCTGATGTTGACCCTCCGCAGACCGGCGGCGCGAAGTTCCCCGGCCAGCGGTGCCAGAAGCGTCCCGTTAGTTGTCAGGGCCAGATCATCAATGCCCGGAACGGAGGCAATGCCCCGTACAATTTCCAGGATATCCGCCCTGAGCAGCGGCTCACCACCGGTAAGGCGCACCTTACGGATGCCTACCTGGGCGCCCGCGCGTATAACGCGTAACAAGTACTCCGGCTCCAGATCCTGTGCGTCTTCCGGCTCCTTTCCGCGCGCCGGTCCTGTTTCGGCGGGCCGGCAGTAGAAACAGCGCAGGTTGCACCGGTCCGTTACCGAAACGCGCAGGTAGGTTATTTCACGCTCGAAATTGTCACGCACGGGAACCACTCCCCTCCCCCAACCGGCGCACTGAGGCCGCCGCCGGCAGTGGCGTCCCGCACCCGGTCAGTTTACTTTTCCTGCCCCGTACTACTCCGGCCAAGCAAAGCCGTAAAGGTTTCCACAGGGATGGGGAAAACAATAGTATTCGCCTTGTCTCCTGCTATTTCCGTCAGGGTTTGCAAATAGCGAAGCTGCATGGCTGCGGGTTGCGCGGCAATGATCGCCGCCGCCTGGGAGAGCTTCTCTGCCGCCTGGTATTCACCGTCGGCATGGATGATCTTGGCCCGGCGTTCCCTTTCCGCGGCGGCCTGGGCGGCCATGGCCCGTTGCAGCGATTGGGGCAGCTCAACATCGCGAACCTCAACCATGGTTACCTTAACGCCCCAGGGCGCGGTACCTTCGTCGATAATCTGCTGCAGCCGCTGGTTGATCTGTTCCCGGTGCGCCAGAAGTTCGTCCAGTTCCGACTGGCCCAGCACACTGCGCAGCGTCGTCTGCGACAGCTGCGACGTCGCCCGGATATGGTCGAGGACCTTAATGACGGCATTTGCCGGGTCGACTACGCGGAAGTACACCACAGCGTTAACCTTTACCGTTACATTATCGCGCGTTATGGCCTCCTGGGTGGGCACGTCAAGGGTGACCACGCGCAGGTCCACCTTCTGCATGCGCTCGATCCCCGGGATTAACAGAAAGAGCCCCGGGCCGCGCACCCCGACATAGCGGCCCAGCCTGAAGATCACACCCCGCTCGTACTCCTGGACGATGCGCACGGAGGCGGAGAGCAGACCTATCAGGACCACAAAGACTACGACCCAAAACATAAAAACTTCAAACACCGGTATCCCTCCCTTGAATTACTTCCCCTTTCCGCCCTCACGTTCCCGCGAGTACGGTAGGGGAATATACTGCACCGATGGCCGCCGCTGTGGCGGCTGCGGATAAAGGTCCATCAAGTTGTAAATTTCCTTCGGCACGTCGTTAGAAACCGGTAACCCCAGTTCCTTCAGGTGCTCGCAGCCGATGGGATAGTCGTGGGTCCATCGCCCGCTGCTCAGGACCCGGGCTACTTCCTGCGCCCGAGCGGGCGAAAGTTTATCCTGCAGCAGAAAAGCCAGGAAGTCCTGCACCTGGCGAACGGCTTTGGCAGAAATATCCGCCAGGATGAGGGTCTGGTCGTCAACCTTATCGACACCCTTTTCCCGGACCGCAGCCAGAATCGAGGCTGCCGGGTAGCTCCCGAGTTGCGGGTCGACCGGCCCCAGAACGGCATTTTCGTCCATAACGATCCGGTCCGCGGCCAGCGCGATCATTGTCCCTCCCGACATCGCGTAATGCGGAACAAAAACCGTCACCGGCGCCGGGTGTTTTTGCAGGGCGCGGGCGATCTGCTCGGCCGCCAGTACCAGGCCCCCGGGTGTATGCAATACCAGGTCGATGGGCATGTCGTCGGGTGTCAGGCGGATGGCCCGCAGAATCTGCTCCGAATCCTCGATATTGATGTAACGGGTAAGGGGAAACCCTAGAAAATTGATAAGTTCCTGCCTGTGAATAAGGGTGATCAGGCGTGAGCCGCGCGCCTCCTCGATCCGGCGTATCAGCCTCAACCGTAATAACTCCAGGCGCTGCTGGCGGATGGCAGGTAAAATGGCCAGTAACAAGAAAAATATCCAGAAGATCTCGAAAAAGCTCACCGGCCACTCCTCCCGGGAGTTTTAACTACGGCCCGCCGCTTCGCCTGACCCGCAGACGCAGGTCTTCGACCCCCGTTACCCTCACTTCTTCACCGGCCGCAATTTCTCCTTCTTCCGCCACGGCGTGCCAGCGTTCACCCTCGCACAGCACCGTGCCATGTGGTGTCAAAGGTGTGAGGGCTACCGCTCGCGCTTCCAATAGACCCTCGGCGCCCGTTACCACCCTGCGCCGCTGCCCCCGCCAGACGGCACGGGCCGCGTAGGCTACAAAGGCCAGGATACTTGCGGCCACGCCCGCAATGGCTCCCAGGCTAACCTGCGGCACCGGCGAGGCTTCGGTAAAAAGCATAAGCGAACCAAAAACGAGGGCCGCCAGGCCGGCAACGGTCAGCAGTCCAAAACTCGTCACAAAGATCTCGGCAATGAAAAGCCCAAAGGCCAGGATGATGAGCAGAATACCGCTCCACGACGCATTGAGGGTCCCCATGCCGTAAAGCCCCAGTAACATTGCCAGACCCCCGGCAACCCCCGGGAAGAGCACACCCGGGTGAAAGAACTCGATCATCAGGCCGAGCATCCCCAGGGAAAGGAGAATATACGCTACATTAGGATTGGCGATGACGTGCAGGACGTGCTCCGCGGGGCGCATAGGGACCCGGACAACAGCCGCCCCCGCAGTAGCCAGGGTGGTCTCCCGACCACCGGCGAGCTTCACGCGCCGGCCGTTGATCTGGCGCAAAAGGTCCTCCAGATCCCGTGCCCGCAGGTCGATTAACCTGTAACGCAATGCCTCCCGGTCGGTGTAGGAGCGGCTTTCGGTTACCGCCTCTGCCGCCCGCTGCGGATCGCGCCCCCGCATCTCGGCAATGCTTCTGGCCCAGGCGGCAGCGTCCTCGGTAATCTTCTTGGCATGGTCCGGGGGCAATTCCCCTTCCGGCGTCACCGGATGGGCCGCACCCATCCTGGTACCCGGAGCCATGGCCGCCACGTCCGCCGCCACCGTGATGAAGGTTCCCGCAGAAGCCGCCCAGCCGCCGGCCGGTGCCACGAAGACGACCACGGGGACCGGTGAGGCTAGCATGCGCTCCACGACGCGTTGTGTGGTTTCCAACAACCCGCCCGGCGTGTTCAGGCGGATAACGCAGGCCTGTGCGCCGCTGCCGGCCGCCTCCTGCAACCCGCGGTCAACGTAACGCGCCACCACCGGAACAATGGGGCCTTCCACCTCGAGGACCACTACGTGGCGGGCCGCTCCTTCGGCTGCGCCCTCTACCGGCAGGCCTATCAGCGCTACGGCCAGCACGGTAAGGATGACCCAGACCGCTGCCTTTCTAACCATTCAGTTAATCACCTGGCCGTAACTAATTAGCGGTTAAACACCGCATATGGCGGTAACTGCCTGTACAACATCGGCAGCATCGACCAGCACCGTTTCCCCGCTACGGCGGTTTCTAACCTCCACCTGTCCCGCCGCAGCTTTCTGACCAACGGTGATACGCACCGGGTAGCCGACGAGGTCGGCATCCTTGAACTTTACACCCGGTCTTTCCTGGCGATCATCAAGTATTGTATCATAACCGGCGGTTACGAGCATTCGGTAAATTTTCTCTGCCAGCGCCGCCTGCACCTCATCCCTGCTGTTCACCGGGAGCACAACAACCTTAAACGGGGCAAGGGACCACGGCCAGATAATCCCCTCGGCGTCGTGATGCTGCTCCACCACCGCCGCCATGGTTCGCGAGATGCCGATACCGTAGCACCCCATAATGTAGTATCGTTCCCGGCCGTTTTCATCCAGAAAGGTCGCCTCCATAACCCGGGAGTACTTATCGCCGAGCTTGAAAAGCTGCCCCACCTCGATCCCCCGGGTCGCCGACAGCGGTTCTCCGCAGCGGATGCAAGGGTCCCCCGCCGCCGCCAGGCGGACATCGGCCACCGTATCCAGGGTGAAATCTCGGCCGGGGTTCACGTTCACGTAGTGGGCATCCGCCGCGTTTGCGCCGGCCACCGCGTTGGCCAATCCCGCCACCTCCCGGTCCACGACCAGCGGGAGGTTCAGGCCGACGGGACCCGCAAACCCCACCGGGGCGCCGGTCAATTTTTCTACCGTAGGCCCGTCGGCGAGTTCCAGGCGAAGGCTGCCGACGATCCGCTGCAGCTTCACCTCGTTAACCTCCCGGTCGCCCCGCACCAGTACGGCCACCGGCCCCGCGTCGCTCTGGTACACCAGCGTCTTGATAATCTTCCGGGCCGGCACACCCAAAAACGCGGTTACCTCCTCCACCGTCCTTTTCCCCGGCGTTGCCACCCGTTCGAGGGGCCGGGGCCTTTCCCCGCCAGCTTCACCCGTGGACCGGCTCTCGGCTTTTTCCGCGTTGGCCGCGTACCCGCACGCCCCACAGTAAACTATAGTCGCCTCGCCGGCTGCCGCCAGGGCCATGAACTCGTGACTGTCGTGGCCGCCAATGGCGCCGGTGTCGGCTTCTACTACCCGGAAATCAAGGCCGCACCTGGTGAACACCCGCTCGTACGCCGTATACATTTTTCGGTACGACTCTTCAAGGCCGGCTTCGTCCCGGTCGAAGGAGTAAAGGTCCTTCATAACAAATTCGCGCCCGCGCAGGAGCCCGAAACGGGGGCGCTTTTCGTCCCGGTACTTGTTCTGTATCTGGTAGAGCAGCAGCGGCAATTGTTTGTAAGACCTGACCTCCCCCTTGACGAGTTCCGTGACGATCTCCTCGTGGGTGGGACCGAGGCAGAAATCGCGCCCGTGCCGGTCCTTAAGCCGGATCAGTTCCGGCCCGTAGACGTGCCACCGCCCCGACCTGTGCCACAGGTCCGCCGCCTGGAGAATGGGCAACTGGATCTCGAGCCCTCCCGCGCGGTTCATTTCTTCGCGCACGATCTCCTCGACCTTTTTCAGCACGCGCAGTCCGAGAGGCAGAAAGGTATAGATTCCCGCCGCCGACTTACGGATGAACCCCGCCCGGAGAAGAAGCTGGTGACTGGCGATTTCGGCCTCCGCCGGCACCTCTCTTAACGTAGGCATGAAAAATGTACTGGCACGCAAAAGGATCCCTCCCATTGTCAATTCCCTTTTTCGGCAGCGAGCCTTGCGACTTCCTCCAGGAGTACGGCCACCATCTCCGACGCCGGGACGGTGCGCACAGGTTCCCCCTTCCGGAAGAGAAGCCCCACGCCCCTGCCGCCGGCGATACCGATATCCGCCTCCCGGGCCTCGCCCGGGCCGTTCACCACGCATCCCATTACAGCCACCTTGAGGGGCGCCGTAACGTCCTGGAGTTTCTCCTCCACCTCGGAGGCAATGGCAATGACGTCAATCTCGCAGCGCCCGCAGGTGGGGCACGACACAAGCTCCACACCCCGCCTGCGCAGGCCCAGCGCCCTCAGAATCGCATAGGCGGCCCATACTTCGTGCCGGGGGTGCGCTGTAAGGGAAACCCTCACGGTGTCACCGATACCGTCGGCCAGCAAGATGCCGATCCCCACGGCGGATTTTACCAGTCCCCCGCGCAGGGTGCCGGCCTCGGTGATCCCGATGTGGAAAGGGTAATCTACCCGGTCTGCCAGAATTCGGTAGGCGGCCACCGTCAGGGGTACGCTGCTGGCCTTGAGGGAAACTTTGATTTCACGGTAACCCAGGTCCTCGAGGAGGGCAATGTGCTCCATTGCACTGGCCACCATGGCCTCCGCCGTTACCCCACCGTAGCGGGCCAGGATCTGCCTGTCCAGAGAACCGGCATTAACCCCGATGCGGATGGGCACGCCCCGCTGGGCCGCCTCGTGCACCACCGCCTTTACCCTTTCCCTTCCGCCGATGTTTCCGGGGTTAAGGCGCAGCCCGTCCGCACCTGCTTCCAGAGCTGCCAGGGCCACACGATGGCTGAAGTGAACGTCTGCTACCAGCGGCACGTCGACTTCACGGCGGATGGCTTGCAGGGCGCGGGCCGCCTCCAGATCGGGGACAGCGACCCGCACGATCTCACACCCGGCGGCGGTAAGTTCTCGAATCTGTTTTACCGTGGCCGCCACGTCGCGGGTGTCGGTATTGGTCATGGACTGTACCACGATCGGGGCGTCCCCCCCGACCTGTACGGTACCGATATGCACCGGCCGCGTTCTTCTTCTCTTAATCTTCAGAAGCAACCCCCCGCTCATTCGTACAGGAGCCGCAGGATGTCGTTGTAGGTGATAACCACCATCAACACCAGGAGGAGGGCAAAGCCAATCAGGTGAATCATGTTCTCCCGCTCCGGTTTGATCGGCCTGCCGCTGATTCCCTCCCAGGTGAGAAAAAGGAACCGTGACCCATCGAGGGCCGGAATCGGCAGGAGATTGAACAACCCGAGGTTGATGCTAAGAAAAGCGGCCAGGTTCAGGAGCGGAACGAGACCCATCCCCGCCACCTTCCCGATTTCGGCGACCACGCGGACCGGTCCCCCAACGTCTACCGGTGCCTGGTGGGTAATCATCTTCCCTATGAAATCCACGATCAACCACGTGAGGCGCGCGGTGTAATCGGCCCCGCCCGCAAGGGCGGCCTCCACCCCCACCCGCTTAAGTTCCACGACAGGCAGTACACCTATACGGCCACGGCCTTCCGGATCACGTGCCGGTACTACCCGGATTTCCCTGGGGCGACCGTCCCGCAATACCGTCAGGATTACTTCCCTCCCGGGACGTGCACTGATCTGCTCCACCATTTTTTCCCAGGAGGCTACTCGTACGCCGTTGAGGGCAATGATCGTGTCCCCCTTTTGCAAGCCGGCCCGAGCGGCAGGCTCGCCGGGAAGTACTTCCTGGATACGGGTGGTTGCCGTCGGCAAGCCCTGGACGTAAAAGACTGCCGCCAGGATTACCACGGCCAGAACAAAGTTCATTAAAGGACCGGCCAGAATAATGGCCATCCTCGCCCACAGGGGCTTGTGCTTGAAGCTTTTTTCGGGCGGCACTTCCTCTTCGCGGGGCTCCATACCGGCCATGCGCACAAAGCCGCCAAGGGGAAAGGCCCGGATATTGTACGCCGTCTCGCCCCGCTTGAATCCGCCGAGGCGAGGGCCAAAGCCCAGGCTGAACTCGTGGACGGCTACGCCGGTGGCCTTGGCTACCAGGAAGTGTCCCAGCTCATGCACAAGGATAAGCAAACCGAAAATGACTACGGCGGCCAGGAAAGTGTTCATAACCTCACCTTTTTAACTTGTTGCCTTGCTTCTTCTCTGGCCCATGCGTCGGCGGCCAGAACGTTGTCTATCCCCGTTACCGGTACGGGGGTATGCGCGGCCAGAACCCGTTCGATGACGGCCGGGATGGCGAGAAAACCGATTTCGCCGCGAAGAAAAGCCGCCACCGCCACCTCGTTGGCCGCGTTCAGCACCGCCGGGTAGGTACCTCCCGCCCTCCCCGCCTGCTCGGCGAGCGCCAGGCAGGGGAATCTTTCGCGATCCGGCGGCGCAAAGGTCAGTTTTCTCAGGGAACAAAAGTCCAGGGACGGGACGTTACTATTATACCGCGCCGGGTAAGTAAGCGCATACTGGATGGGCAGGCGCATATCCGGCGCGCTCAGGCAGGCTATAACCGTCCCGTCGGTAAGCTCGACCATCCCGTGCACGACGCTCTGCGGGTGAATCAGGACCCGGATACGGTCATAATCCGCGTCAAACAACCAGCGCGCCTCGATAACCTCAAGCCCCTTGTTCATCAGCGTGGCCGAATCGATGGTCACCTTCGGTCCCATGGACCACGTCGGATGGCGGAGCGCCTGATCCGGCGTTACCCGCGCCAGTTCCTCCCGTGCCAGATCCCGGAACGGGCCGCCGGAGGCCGTGAGGTAAATACGGGTTACCTCCCGCTCCCGCCCGTGCATGCCCTGCCAGAGCGCCGAGTGCTCACTGTCTACGGGCAAAAGCCGGACCCCCATCTGGCGTGCCAGGGTGGTCACCACGGCCCCCCCGGCCACCAGCGTCTCTTTGTTAGCCAGGGCGATATCCTTGCCCGCGCCGATGGCAGCCAGCGTCGGTTTAAGGCCCGCCGTACTGGTTACGGCCACCAGTACAACGTCCGCTTCGGGCAGGGCGGCCAGGGCCTCGAGCCCCTCCGGCCCGGCGTATACCGCCGTGCCCGCGCCGACGTGCTCCCGGACGGCGCGAGCGGCCTCCGGATCGGCTACCGCCACAGCCCGTACGTCGAAAGCGGCGGCCTGCCGGCAGAGCAACTCCCAATTGCGTGCGGCGGCCAACCCAACCACCGACAACCGATCCCGGTGTAGGGCGATCACCTCCAGTGCCTGGCGTCCGATGGAACCGGTACTGCCAAGGATTACTACCCTGCGCACCGCAAAACCTCACTTCCCGCGTAAATAGGTCTTGCTGACCTTGTAAGCCGCCTGCAAGATAATGAGCAGCAGTGGACCGAGGACCAGGCCGGCGACCCCAAGAAGCTTTAAACCGATGTACATGGCCGCCAGCACCGCCAGTGGGTGCAGGCCCAGATTTGCGGCCACCACCCTGGCCTCGGAGAACTGCCGTACAAGAAAGACGGCGGCATAGACAATTCCCAGCTTCAGCGCGTATCCGGTCGCGCCGGTGAAGAAGACGTAGGCGATCCACGGCACGAAGATAGTGCTCGGTCCGAGAACCGGGATCAGGTCGAAGAGACCCACCAGGAGACCCACAGATAGGGCGTAGCGGCAGCCGATGAGCAGCAATCCGACAATGCTGATTATTGTACTGATGGCCACCAGGATCAACTGCGCCCGGATATAGGCCAGGAATGCTGCGCCCGCCTGACGGCCCACGGTCAGGGAACGCTCCGCCCAGGGAGCCGGCAGCAGCCGCAACCAGAAATTAATGATCACCTGCTTGTCACGGCTGAAGAAATAGGCTGCCAGGAGGGTAACCAGCAGAATAAGGATGGCGCCCGGTACACCCGTCAATACGTTAAGCGTGGAACGGACCGCCACCAGGGCAAACTGCTCCAGGGACGCGGCGGCAGAAGCGATGGCGCCTTCCAGATACCGGATGACCGCAGGATCCAGCTGGCCGCGGAGCCGGGCAGCATCTTCGAGCCATCGTTCGATGGTCTCACGAATACCGGCGATATAGTCGGGCAGCACAACGGAGAGCTGGCCCAACTCGGCGATCATCCGCAGCACGGCCAGGGTCAGCAGGAGGCCGATAATTCCCAGGAAAACAAGCATGACCACCAGCACGGCCAGGTTACGGGGCAGGCGCAATCTGGTTTCGATAAGCCGCACGCCCGGCTCCATGAAAAGGCTAAGCGCCCCGGCGAGGATGAAGGGCAGGAGGGCAGGAAAAAGGAAACGCAACGCGTACCAAAGCACCACCAGGGCCGCGCCGGCCACAAGAACAAGGCCACCCACCCAGAAGATCCGCTTTACCCACTCCGGCAAAGTACTTTTTTCACCCACCCATGCCGAAAATTCGTATCGTATGGTAGACAAGGGGAAGCGTCAGAAGCATACTATCGAACCTGTCAAGTACACCCCCGTGCCCGGGGATAAGCTTCCCGGTATCCTTAACATTGGCAAATCGCTTCACGGCCGAGGCTACCAGATCCCCGACCTGCGCGGCCACGGCTACCGCTCCGCCCAGTACCAGCCAGACCCAGACCGGGGGGGCCTGAAAAAGAAAATACAGACCGAAGGCTACCAGAAGCGCGCCGGCCAGGCCGCCGCAAAATCCCTCAACCGTCTTGCCCGGGCTTAGGACAGGGGTCATCCGGTGCCGGCCCCACCGGTGTCCGACCAGGTACCCTGCCGTATCAAAGGCCCAGGTCGTGGTAACCGCAAACAGCGCCCACATCCACCCCGACGGTGTGAGGCGCAAAAGGTAGAGGTAAACCAGGAGTCCAGGGTACAGGGTGGTAAACAGCGTGGCGGCACAGGCCTGAGGGGAAAAGCGGGGGTAGAATATCACCATGCTAACCAGGCAAATGGTAATAAATAAAACCACGGCGGCTCCGGGGAAATACTCTCCACGCGAAAGGTATGCTCCGGCAAGAAGCGCCAGGGCACCGGCCAGCACCAGGACCCGCGGCGGCCGTGGCTGGTGCATAAGCCCCATGAGCTCGATACACGCCGCGCCGAGAAGCAAGGCCACCAGGGACAGAAGCGCCCAGCCCCCGAGCCAGACGGCGAGCAGCACCAGCGGTGCGCCCACAACCACGCTCAGCACCCGTAACCCCAGCATCCTACCGGCCTCCGAAACGGCGCTCCCGCCGTTGGAAATCGAGCAGGGCGTGCAACAGGTGTTCCGCCTTAAAATCGGGCCAGAGCACCGGGCTCACCCAGAACTCGGTGTAAGCAAGTTGCCAGAGCAGGAAGTTGCTGACCCGAAATTCTCCGGCGGGGCGGATAAGAAGATCGGGATCTGGTATCTCCCTGGTATACAGGTGATCCGCCACTACCCGCTCGTCTATCTCTTCCACCCGTAACTCCCCGGTCTGCACGCGCCGTGCAATGGCCCTTACGGCATCGGTCAGTTCCCGCCGCCCGCCGTAATTGATAGCCAGGACAAGATTCAACCTGGTGTTCCCCTGCGTGCGTCGGATCCCGCTTTCCAGAGCCTCCTGCGCCTCCGCGGGCAACTCCTCAAGCCGCCCGATGGCCAGCAGACGCACACCGTTTTCGTTAAGTTCCTCAACTTCTTTAGAAATGTATTCGGTTAGCAATCGCCACAGGTCATTGACTTCCTCCGCGGGGCGCTTCCAGTTCTCCGTTGAGAAGGCGTAGGCCGTAAGGTACGGGATACCGAGTTCCGCGGTTTTTCGGACGATGGCGCGCAAGGTCTCCGCCCCCGCCCGGTGCCCGGCCGCGCGCGGCAGGCCGCGCCGGCTCGCCCAGCGGCCGTTACCGTCCATAATTACCGCCACGTGCCGTGGCAGGCGCCCTTTATCCAGGGCCGCCTCCAGGGCCGCGCCCGCCGCCCGCCGGCGGCCCCTCGGGCGCAAACGATTTGGGAGCAACCCGGTCCCCCCTTACTAAATACACCCCCCTCCGGCGAGGGGGGTGTGTTATTCTATAACGATTGCGCCTGCAGGACACGCTTCAAGACACGTGCCGCAGTTCTCGCACTTGAGTGGGTCGATCTGGTAATTTTCACCTTCGATGATTGCCCCGTTTGGACACGCCTCGTAGCAGGTGCCACACGCAAGACAGTCAACGGTGATCCGCAGCACTCGCTGCTGCCCCAACCTCCTCCCATCCCTGATGGGCCGTCACAAGTTCCACCCCCCGCTTCCCCCGCGGTCGGCAACGGATTACCCGCCGCAGACCGGCCGGCTCACGGCGCCAGGGGTAGGTAATAAGCACCTCCACCTCCCAGCCCGCCCGCGCGAGAACGTTGAGTGCTTCCTTTTCCGGTAGGCCAAGGACATCGGGAAATTCCGGCATTTCAGATTTCCATGACCTCCTTTTCCTTGGCCGCCAGAAGGTTATCGATTTCCTTGATATACTTGTCGGTCAGTTTCTGCACTTCATCCTGCCCGCGCCGTAACTCGTCTTCGGTAATTTCTCCTGCCTTTTGCTTGGTCTTTAACTGGTCGTTGGCGTCCCGGCGGATATTACGCACGGCCACCCGGCCTTCCTCGGCCTTTTTCCTGATCACCCTGACCAGTTCCTGACGCCGCTCCTGGGTGAGCTGGGGAATTGCCAGCCGGATAACGTTGCCATCGCTGGATGGGGTAATCCCCAGGTCGGATTTCAAAATTGCCTTTTCGATTTCACCCATTACCGTCTTATCCCAGGGTTGAATGACCAGCAAGCGCGGCTCCGGAGCCGAAATTGTAGCCAGCTGGTTCACCGGCGTCGGCGTGCCGTAGTAGTCGACCATGATTCTGTCCAGCAGGGCCGGCGTGGCCCGGCCCGCCCGCAGGGAGGCCAATTCGCGTTTTACGATTTCGACCGTTTTTTGCATGTTCGAAGCGGTTGCGTTTATAAGTTCGCGCACTTGACCTCACTCCCGATGTACGTTCCGATTTTTTCCCCCGCGATAGCCCTGCGGATATTCCCCGGTTTGTTGACGTCGAAGACAACAATGGGGATACCGTTCTCCATACACAGGGAGGCTGCCGTGGCATCCATTACCCCGAGGCCCAGGTTCAGCATATCGATGTAGGTGAGGGCCTCGAATTTTCTGGCGCCCGGGTTCTTCAGGGGGTCGGCGTCGTAAACGCCGTCCACCCGTTTCGCCATCAGGATGGCGTCCGCTTCGATTTCCGCCGCCCGCAACGCTGCCGTGGTGTCGGTGGAAAAATACGGGTTGCCCGTGCCGGCGGCGAAGATCACTACCCGCCCCTTCTCAAGGTGCCTGATCGCCCGCCGGCGGATATACGGCTCCGCCACGGCCCGCATCTCAATGGCCGATTGCACCCGGGTAGGCACGCCTTCCTTTTCCAGCGCGTCCTGCAAGGCCAGGGAATTGATAACCGTGGCCAGCATCCCCATGTAGTCCGCCGCCGCGCGGTCCATCCCCTGTGCGCTCCCGGCCACACCGCGCCAGATGTTGCCGCCGCCGACGACAACCGCGATCTGCACGCGGTACTGCTGCAGGACGTCTTTGATTTCCGAGGCGATAAAAGCCGCCATCGCCGGGTCAATACCGTAACCCTGGGCACCCGCCAGCGCCTCTCCGCTTAGCTTAAGAACGACCCGCCGGTACTTGGGCGTAACCATCTGGTGGCCTCCAGATCAGTATATTTCACCGGCAACTACCGAAATCCTCCCGCGCGGTTAACGACCAAGGCCTTCGCCCAATTCGTAGCGTGCAAAGCGGCGGACGACAATATTTTCCCCCAGTCTAGCAATAGTTTCCTTAAGTACGTCACCCACCGCCACGTCGGGGTTCTTGATAAAGGGCTGCTCCAGTAAGCAGGTTTCCTTATAGAATTTTTCCAGACGTCCTTCAACGATCTTATCCAAAATTTTCTCCGGTTTGCCTTCGTTTAGGGCCTGTGACCTTAGAATTTCGCGCTCCTGAGCCACCTTCGCGGCCGGCACGTCCTCGCGCCGCACCCACTCCGGTCTGGCCGCGGCGATCTGCATGGCGATGTCGCGCACAAAGGCGCGAAACTCCGGGGTCTTGGCCACGAAATCGGTTTCGCAGTTGACCTCCACGAGCACGCCGATCCTGCCACCGCCATGGATGTAGCTATCCACGACGCCCTCCGCAGCCACGCGCCCCGCCTTTTTGGCAGCGGCAGCCAGTCCCTTTTCGCGCAGGTAAATAATGGCCTTCTCAATATCGTTGTTGCATTCAACCAGGGCGCGTTTGCAGTCCATCATACCCGCACCCGTCCGTTCACGTAATTCCTTGACCAGATTTGCCGGTACGCCCATATCCGTCCTCCTAACCAGGATTTTCCTCAATAATTATACCCTGGACACAGGGGGTATAACCCCACATACGGAAAAGGTAGGGCTATTCCCTACCTTTCCTCCTCAGCCGTACCCTGCTCGCCCTGGCGACCCTCCAGCACGGCGTCAGCCATTTTGCTGGTTAGAAGCCGCACCGCCCTGATGGCGTCGTCGTTACCCGGAATAACGTAGTCGATCTCGTCCGGGTCGCAGTTGGTATCCACAATGGCTACGATCGGAATGCCGAGCTTGCGCGCTTCGGCCACCGCGATGCGTTCCTTGCGGGGATCAACAACAAAGAGGGCCGCCGGCAGGCGGGTCATGTTCTTGATCCCCTTCAGGTATTTTTCCAACCGTGCTTTTTCGTGCAGGAGTTCCGCAACCTCTTTTTTCGGCAGGAGTTCCAGCCGGCCGCTGGCCTCCATGTGCTCGAGTTCCTTAAGACGCTCGATGCGCCGGCGAATGGTCTGGAAGTTGGTCAGCATGCCGCCCAGCCACCGCTGGTTGACGTAAAACATCCCGCACCGCTCGGCTTCTTCCTTTATCGACTCCTGCGCCTGCTTTTTGGTACCCACGAACAGGATGGTCTTACCCTCGGCCGCAAGCTGCTTGACGAAGTTGTACGCCTCTTCGATTTTCCTTACGGTTTTCTGGAGGTCAATGATGTAAATGCCGTTGCGGTCCGTAAATATATAAGGGGCCATCTTGGGATTCCACCGGCGCGTCTGGTGGCCAAAATGCACCCCTGCTTCGAGCAGTTGCTTCATCGAAACAATGGCCACGTCTCCACCTCCTTCCCGCCGGGTTTAGCCTCCGCAGCCTTCATCCGGTGCCGCACCCCGCCAACGGGGCACCCCCGCCACCGATCCCGCTGCGTGCGTTTTGTCGCAAGCCAAAAAGAATTTTAACATAGAGCACCATGTTTGCGCAACTCTATTAATTTCGTACACTACTCCTTCCGATACCGCCATCCATTTGAATATCCGCGTCTTGCGGACAAAACGATTGCGCGGTTACCCTCACCCCGCAAGACCCGACGCAGGTTGTCCAGGAAACGCTCCCGTTGTCGCCGCTCCGCCTCCCAGCGCCGGGCGGTTTCCCGCACCAGCGCCTCCGCCGCGCCGCCTCCTTGAAACTCCGCAAGCTCGTCCGCGTAGATCCTGGCCCAATTCGCCACCATTTCCGGTGTCACTTCGAGGTGGAACTGGAGCGCCCACGCGCACCCCCGGTAGACGAAGGCCTGGTTGGCGCAGGTCTCACCCTGTGCCAGGAGCACTGCGCCCTCCGGGAGCGCGAAGGTGTCGCCGTGCCACTGGAAGACCCAAAACTCCCGCGACAAACCGGCAAAAAGCGGTGCGGCTTCTCCCTCCGGTGTCAGGCGCACCGGATACCAGCCGATCTCCTTCACCGGGTTCGGCTTTACCTCGGCCCCGAACGCCCGGGCAATCAACTGGCCCCCGAGACATATGCCCACCGTGGGCACGCGGCCGGCCACCGCTTCCCGGATGAGTTCCTGCACCCGGCGCAGGTACGGATAGGTTTCCTCTTCGTAAGCCCCCATCGGCCCGCCGAGGATGATGAAGGCATTATAGCCGCGGATGCCGTCCGGCAGGGCCGCTCCCGGCGCGTCCATACAGCGGACGTCGCTTTCCCAACCGTCTTTAAGAAGCGCGTCCGCCAGGAGCCCCGGACCCTCGCAAGCCACGTGTTGTACTATTAGAACCCGCAAGGTCTCGCCTCCTGTCTGATCAGAAATGACTTCCCAGAACAAATTGTCAGGCCGTCCAGCTAACGGTACCACCAGACCTGACCGGACGCAGGACTCTGGTGGCCAGCCGCTCTTCGCAACAGCAGTGGGTCACCGGGACCACAGGAATTCTCCACTCCGCGGGCAACTCCTTCAGTTCCTGCCGCAACTGCTCCCGCCACCCGCAGGCGACCAAAACCCGGATGTCTTCCGGCAATATCCGTGAAGCCGGCCATACCGCCGCGCTGCTTCCCTAAAGAAACACGGATGCTCCGTCACCGCAAAAGCTTCCATAAATAAATCTCCTCCATCGCTCCTCTTCACGCCAACCGCCACACGGGCGCACTCACCAACCCCGCCGCCTGCCGCGTCAAGTTCACAAAACCCCTGAACCCGGCAAAGGGGTCGGTCTATAAAGCCCCTTGAAGGCCTTGGCCATCGTCCCCATCCGCGCCAGCACCGTGCCGGGTTGATATGACGAACGCTTCTCGGACTGTTTCGAGCAAGGCGTCCAGCGCACGTTCTGCGTCGTACCTCAAGCCAATCCTCCCTAGGTATAAAATTGACATCGGTGACGGTAGGCTTGCGAAGAAAACTTATATTTTGTGAAAATTTAGACTTGGTTTTTATCCAGTTAGACCTAAAAATAGTCAATTGACCGCTAAAATATTGAAAATGATTGAAAATAGCAATACATTTCAGGATAAGCCGTCCAAGCCATAGCCGTGGATATCTGTCACTTACCCTGTACAGGACGAGCTTGGCTAATCCCTTCGCTGCGGCATGGCTGTGAGGCTAAAATGCAACGGATAAAAAAGGGCGTGGTGTTGAGTATGAAAGCGTCACTACAACCCGGGCTCCAGCACGAACTAAAATTCCGCATCCCCATACACAAAACGGTGCCAGCACTTTATCCCGAGTCACCGGAGTTTCAGGCCATGCCGGAGGTCTTTGCCACAGGTTTCATGGTTGGGTTAATAGAATGGGCGTGCATTCAAGCCGTGAATCCCCATCTTGACTGGCCGCGAGAGCAAACCGTGGGCACGCACGTAAATTTGAGCCACGAGGCTGCAACTCCTCCCGGTCTTGAAGTAACTGTGCGGGTTAAACTTGTAAAGGTAGATGGCCGGCGGTTAGTATTCGAGGTGGAAGCCAGAGATAACCTGGATATCATCAGTCGCGGTACCCATGAGCGTTTTGTTATTGATTTTGAACGTTTTTCGCAAAAAGCAGCACGTAAACGGGAAATCACATTGTTAGGGCGTCCAGCTAACGGTAACACCAGACCTGACCGGGTGGAGGACCCTGGTGGCCAGCCGCTCTTCGCAACAGCAGTGGGTCACCAGGACTACGGGGATCCGCCACTCCGCCGGTAATTCCTTTATCTCTTGCCGTAACCGCTCCCGTAACCCCCGGTCTAACGCGGCCAGGGGCTCGTCGAGAAGCAGCACCGCCGGATGTCGCACCAGCGCTCTGATCAGGGCCACCCGCTGGCGTTCGCCGCCCGAGAGCTGGGCGGGAAAGCGGTCTCGCAGATGGCCGATGCCGAAGCGCGCCATAAGCTCTTCCGCCCGGCGGAGCCCCGCCTTCTTTTCGTCTCCGCGTAGCCCCCGGAGCCCGTAGAGCACGTTTCCCCAAACCGTCAGATGCTCGAAAAGGGCGTAGGCCTGGAAAACAAACCCCACCTTCCGCCTCGCGGCGGGCAGGTTTATCCCCGCCGCGGCCCAGAAGATCGGCCTCCCTCCCAGATCGATGCGGCCGGCGTCCGGCCGCTGCAAACCGGCCACGCACTCGAGGATGGTGGTTTTTCCCACGCCCGAAGGCCCGGCCAGCACCAGAAGTTCACCGGCCGGGACCGTGAAACTGGCTCTCAGGGTAAAGTCGGGCAACCTCTTCTCGATTTCCACCGCCAGCATTTGTCAACCCCTCCTCTGCCCGGCATAGCGGGCGATGTGACGCCGCGACCAGCGGTGAAGTCCGAAGATCACCCCAAAAGACCAGGCCAACACGATCACCACCAGGGGGAGTGCCGTACGGTAGTCTCCCGCTTCTACCGCGAAGTAGATCGCCATCGGCACGGTCTGGGTTTTGCCGGGGATATTCCCGGCCACCATCAGGGTGGCGCCGAATTCTCCCAGCGCCCGCGCAAAGGCGAGGACTATACCCGCGAGGATGCCCGGCCAGGCGAGGGGTAGGGTTACGGTAAAAAAGACCCGCACCTCTCCCGCTCCCAGGGTCCGGGCGGCGTTCTCCTGATCCGGATCGACCTGCGCGAAGGCGGCCCGGGCATTCTGGTACACCAGAGGGAAGGCCGCCACCGCCGCGGCGATCACCGCCGCCCACCAGGTAAAAAGCAACCCACCCGGGACGAGCCGGCCCACCGGGCCGTTCCGGCCGAGCAGCAGGAGCAGGCCAAACCCGACCACCGTGGGCGGGAGAACCAGGGGGAGGAGCAAAGCCGCTTCCACCGCTTCCTTTCCCGGAAAGCGGGCGCGGGCGAGCAGGCGCGCACACGCCACCCCACTTACGGCCGCCACCGCGGTGGCCAGAAGCGCCACCCGAAGTGACAGGAGTAGAGCGAAGAGTGCCTCTTCCGGCATCCACCATTCCTCCCTCTCCCGAAGGCCGCTTAATATTCACCACAATTGGGTGCCGGAACCGGTTACCGCACCGTCGCCAGCGGCGTAAAACCGTGCCTGGCGAAAACCGCGGCTGCCTCCGGACCGGTAAGGTAGCGAAGGAACGCCGCCACGGCCTCTTTTTGGCGGCTGTTGCTCAGAACAGCACCGGTGAAGAAGATCGGCCGGTGGGCCTTTGCCGGCGCTTCGGCCGCGATCCTGACCTTTGGCGAAGCCACGGCGGTAGAGCGCCATACCAGGCCTGCGTCCACATTGCTTATTTCGACGTAAGCCCTGACCTGCTGCACATCCTTAGCCAAAACCAGCTTCGGTTTTACTTTGTCCCAAAGCCCTAAGTTGACCAGGGTCTCTTTCGCCCACTCTCCTGCCGGCACGGTGGCCGGGTCGCCAATGCTTACCCTGCCGACGCCCGGTGAAGCAAGGTCGGCAAAGTCCTTCACCTTTTCCCCACCCTTTGGTGTGATGAGCACCAGCTTATCGGCCAGGATCTTCTTACGGGTGGTCCTGTCGATCAATCCCTCCTTTTCTAAGGCATTCATCTGCCTCTCGCCGGGGAAAATGACGACATCGGCCGGCGCCCCTTGCTCGACCTGTTTATGCAACGTACCGGCGCCGGCAAAGTTAAAGGAGACCTTGGTCTCCGGGTGTTGCCGGCGGTACAGGTCCGCGACTTCCGGCAGCGCGTCTTTCAGCCCCGCACCGGCGAAAACCACAATTTCCTGGGTCGGCGCGGCCTCCCAGGCGGTCCGGGGCGTTCCGCACCCGACAAGCAGGCCCGCCGCCAGCAGACCAGTAACCATTACCAAGGCGAGCCTCTTTCTCACTCCGTCCATCCCCCTTTACCCGGTTACTCAGGACGTGCGGCGGTTCTTAACCGCCCGCGCGGCCGGTTCCCGACCGCCGTGCCACCCGTGACTTCTTTTTTGCTCCCGGCCGGCCGCCCGCGCTACCACGCGGCTCAAGATGCTGAGCCGCCGGCGGTCAAGGCCCGCCGGGATACCGTAAAGGTGCTCCAGCGCCGCCACCACCTCTTCCAAAGGCACGTTTCCCGCCCGCTCGCCCAGTCCCCCCACGGTAACGTTTACGTACCCGCACCCGGCCCTGACCGCCGCCAGCGCGTTGGCGGTGGCCATGCCGAAGTCGTTGTGCCCGTGGTATTCAAACGGGATGGCCACCTTTTCATGCAGGCGACCGAGACGCTCAAAGGTCGCGAAAGGGTCGAGTATGCCCACCGTGTCGCAGTAGCGCAGCCGTTCGGCTCCCATCTCCTGCGCCAAAAGCGCAAACTCTACCAGAAAGGCTTCCTCTGCTCGAGAAGCGTCCTCTGCTCCCACCGTTACGCGGCAGCCGTGGGCCAAAGCATAGGCGATTACTTTCCGTAGTTGCGTTAAGACCCAGCGGCGCGACCTGCCCAGCTTGTACCGGAGGTGGATTGCGGAAACGGGGGCCGAAAGGTGCACGTCCCGCACCCCGCAGGCGAGCGAAGCCCGGATGTCTTCCGGCAATATCCGGTTCCAGGTGCTGACCCGGCTGCGCAGGCCCAGGGCGGCAATGCGCCTTATCGCTTCCTGCTCCACCTCGCCCATCGCCGGAATGCCCGCCTCAATCTGGTACGCACCCGCGCGGTCCAGCAGCCGGGCAATGAGGACCTTTTCCCTCGTGCTGAAGGCCACCCCCGGCGCCTGCTCCCCGTCCCGCAGGGTGACGTCGACAAACAACGGCGCACGCAAAGAAACTACCCCACAGCGCAAATCTTTTCAGGTGACGCAACGAGCCTGTTTTCCCACCCGCCGCGTGTAAAAGGCCTACCGCGTCCGCCCGGCACTGCCGGCACCAGTCCATCTGGGGTACGTACTGCCGGCAAACGGTGCGGACAAAAGCGATCTCTTTCGGGCCTGGCGGCGCGAGGTGGGCAAACCCCGCCAGCGGGATGAGGGGCATTATGTTCATCATGTACACGCCCAAACCGGCCACGGCCCGCGCCACCACCGGGAGATGGTGGCCGTTCACGCCGGGTATGAAGACCGCGTTCACCTTCACCCGCAAACCCGCGCGCACGGCTTCAGCAATACCCGCGGCCTGCCGCGACCAGAGGAGGGTTGCCGCCTCCATCCCCCGGTAGACCGCTCCACCCCACCGCACGCCAGCGTAAATCGCCGCTCCCACCGCCGGGTCTACCGCGTTTACCGTGACGGTCACGGTTCTCACCCCAAAGGCTTTAAGTTGCGGAACGTAATCGGCCAGCAGCAAGCCGTTCGTGCTGACGCACTTAATCAACTGGGGAAACCGTGCGTGCACCAGCCGCAGGGTTTCGAGCGTCGCGACGCTGGCCAGCGGGTCACCGGGCCCCGCAATTCCTACCACCCGGATGCGCGGGTCCCTCTTCACCACCTCCGCCACCCGCGCCGCCGCCTCTTCCGGGGTGAGCAGCCGGCTGGTGACTCCGGGACGGCTCTCGTTAGGGCAATCGTACTCCCGGCTGCAGTACCGGCACTCTATGTTGCAAGCCGGCGCCACCGGCAGGTGGAGCCGGCCGTACCGCCGCGCTGCTTCCCTGGAGAAACACGGGTGCTCCGTCACCGCAAAAGCTTCCATAAAGCAATTTTCCTCCTTCGCTCCTGCTTCACGCCAACCGCCACACGGGCGCACTCACCAGTCCCGCCGCCTGCTGCGCCAGGTTCACAAATCCCCTGAACCCGGCAAAGGGGGCGGTTTCCTGGGGGAAAACAAGGAAAGGAACACCCAATTTTTGTATGAGAAACCTTTCTTTCGTTCCGCCCACCCAGAGGTGCGGCCGCCGGCACGTCACGAATTCCTGCAGTTCCCGCTCGTGGGCGTCGTCGACCAGCACCGTACCGCCGGCGACCTTGGTTCCGGCCTCCTGGTAGTCCTCCCGGCAGCCGAACTGGGAACCGGCCAGCACCACGTCCATCCCCAGTTCCTTGAAGGCCTTAGCCATCGAACCGATCCGCGAAGCGCCGAAGAAGAGACCCACCCGTTTTCCGCCCAGCTTCGCCAGAAAGGGAGCTGCCGCTGCTTTAGCCGCGCGGATACCTCGCGCGATCACCTCCTCGACCCCGGCCACGCCGAAGAACCGGCCGATAGCGCGCAGGGCGGCGGCGGTTTCTTCCAGGCCGTAGAAAGAGACCTTCAGATAAGGGACGCCGAACTTCTCCCGCATCCCCTCCGCGAGGAGGTGCCCCGTGCGGCGGCAGTGCACGATATTGAGCCGCGCCCGGTGGGCTCGAGCCATGTTGGCCACCGAGGCCCTGCCGGAAACGGCACAGATGAGCTTCAGCCCCAGTTGTTCGAGCAACGCCTCAATCTCGTTTAAATCGCCCTGCACGTTGAACTCCCCGAGGAGATTCACCCCGTTTTCAACGGGCTCTCCCGCCTCCTTGCCGATAAAGTGTTCCAGGAGAACGCGGGCGGCGATGTCGTGTCCCGTCGCCTGGCTTGCTCCGCAGAACCCGGGCGCGTTCACGGGCACGACCGGGCGGCCCACCACCCGGGCGGCGCGCTTACAGATGCCGGGGAGATCCTCGCCGGTAATGCCCACCACGCACGTCGCGTAGACCAGAACGGCACGGGCATCGGGCACAAGGGCGCATGCTTCCAGAATAGCCCGGTAAAGCTTCTCTCCCGCCCCGAAGACGACGTCGCGCTCCTCCAGGTTGGTGGAAAACAACCGGTAGCCCTTCCGCCGCACGGTGCGACCGTAATACGCGCAGCCAACGGGGCCGTGCACCAGGTGAATCACATCAGGAATCGGGGCCAAAACCCACCGCGCCCCGTAAAAGGCGCAGGCGCGTTCGGAAATCAGGCCGGGCACGGTCGGCCGGCCGCACACCGGGAGCGCCGGTGGTTCACCTTCTTTAACAACCGCGTGCCCCCGCCGGGAGGGCAAGATTTCCAACGGTACCTGCAAGGGAACTCACTCCTCCCCTATCTCAATATTTTGCGGTTAGACCTCCGGTTTTCTCAGAATCTCAGCCAATTTCAAGTCTTAGGTGGTCACCCACTTACCGCTCCCTGCTCACCCTATCACGTCTCCCGGGGTCTTGCCCTTA
>JBFMHQ010000021.1:0-28834 GCA_040751815.1 Bacillota bacterium
TGTCCGGGTTGGCCAGGGTGCTCGTGACCGTCTCCTGCTCCACCCCCAGGAGGGTGACCCGGAACTCTACCGGCCCCGCGTGGGTGGCGGCGGTCAGGGTGCCCACGGGAGGGAGTTCGATGACCGTCCTGCCGGCGGCGGCGGGGCGCACGGCGACCTCGACCCGGAAGCCGTCCACCTGGCAGCGGGCGGGCCCCAGGAGCCAGATGAAGAGCATAGCCCCGGCCCCCGCGGCCAGGAGGGGCAGCAGGGCACGGCGGAGCACCCGGTTGGGAATAAGGCATCACCCCTAAGGGGGATTTCAACACCCTATCTTACCACCGGACGGGCGGAGGGCGCAAAAGGAAAACCTTACCGCCCGACGGCCTCCGCCCGGTAGACCACACCGGGATTCCAGAGGAGCCAGGTCCCAATACCCCGCCTTTCCGCGGCCGCGATCTGCGCCCGGACCTGCGCGGGGCCGTAGGGGGGCGGTAAGGCGCCGGCAGGCCGCTGTCCTGTTACGCGAACTTTGTTCCCGTGGCCTTTTGTTTGCCATAACATGGGAGCAGAGCATGGGAAAGGAGGTCCTCGGCATGCCGGGATACCGGCTACCTGAAATGGAGAATAACTGGTTTTACGTTCCCGACCCGCCCGGCCTAGCCAGCCTCCGGGCCCACGGCCGGCTTATCGATTACGTTCTTCCCTTCTGGTTCGGGGTCCGGGAGGACGGGGGGCTGCAGGACATGTCGGACGCGGAGGGTGTGGCCGCCATCCAGGACTTCGGCCTGCCCGTGCTGGCCATCGTCCACAATTACTCCAGCCCTGTCTTCGGGCCCCTGATCCACCGCCTGCTTACCACCGGTGAGCTGCGGCGCGTGCTGGTGCGCAGCATTACAGAGATGCTGCGCACCAGGGGGTTTACCGGCGTGAACATCGACTTCGAGTTCGTGCCGCCCGAAGACCGCGCGGCGCTGACCCTTTTCATGCGCGAGCTGTTCGCCGCCCTGCGCCCCCTCGGGTTCCTGACGACCATTTCGGTGCCGGCGGAACTGGAGGACAACCCGCGCCACCCCTTCTCCGGCGCCTTCAGTTACCCGGACCTGGCGCCGGTGAGCGACCAGATGTACGTCCTGGCCTACGACGAGCATTTCGCCCAGCCCGGCCCCATCGCCTCCATCGGCTTTGTGCGCCGGGTGCTGGACTACGCCCTATCGGTTATCCCCCTGCAGAAGGTAAGGCTGGGGATGGCGGTCTACGGGTACGACTGGGCCGAGGGAGTGCGCCTCCCCGAGACGCTGAGCCACGGGCAGGCGGTGGCCCGGGCCGCGCGCGTGGGGGCGGCGCCCCGGTACGACGAAGGGGCGCAGGAATGGACCTATACCTACGTGGCGGACGGCGTGCGCCACGTGGTCTGGTTCGAGGACGTGCGGAGCTTCGGCGTTAAGCTGGAACTGGCGCGCCGGCTCGGCGTGCCCGGCATCGGCGTCTGGCGCCTGGGCCTCGAGGACCCGCGGATCTGGGATCTTCTCCGGGCCGCGGGGGACTGAAACCCCCGTGGCCCGCCGCCCGCCGGCGGTTCTGTCCCCGGCGCGGGAGATGGAGACGCCGGTCAGCAGGTTCTGCCCGGTTTCTCTTCCCTTCGGCTTGATGTACTCCCGGAGGGTATGTTCAGATGGAAATAACCGGGGTGCGGGGGAGCCGGGGCGCCCTCCCGGCGGTGACGAAGAGGGTCTGCGCGGCGCGGGCGGCCACGCGGCGGTAAAGGGCGAGGGTGGCGGCGTCTTGAAGGTCGGCGATGTGGCCGTCGGAGAAGACGACCACGATATCGGCGGGCCGCATTTTTCCCAGCAGCGCCTCCAGGGCAGGGCGCAGCACGGTGCCGCCGCCGCCGCGCAGCCCGCGGGCGGCGGCCCGCACCTGCGCCGGAGACAGGGCGCGGACCGGGGGGTAGGCCCGCGCGTCCCAGGGGAGGACGTGCAGCAGGCAGCCGTGGTGCCGGGCCAGGGCGTGGATCTCGGAGAGAAAACGGCCCAGCAATTCCTCGCCGATGGATCCCGAGCAGTCCACCAGGGCCCAGACGCTGCGCACACCCAGTCGCTTTACCCCCGGCAGTACGGGGTAGCGGCGCGAGGGGCGTTGCCAGGTACCCACGACGCTCCGGCCCACGCCCTCCTGGAGGCAAGCGCGCAGGGCGCGCCGCCAGTCGACGCGCGGCCGCAGGGAGACTTCCGCCTGCCGCGCCAGGTCCGCCGGCAGCAGGCCCGCCTCCCGCGCCGCCACCAGAGCCCTGGAGACGGCCGCCTCCCAGTAACGCTCCGGCCTCTCGCCGGCGCCGCAGCCTCCCTCCTGGACCACCTCACCCTCCCGGTCCCTTTCCAGCTCCCGCAGGTCCCCCGTTTTTCCTTCCTCCGGGGCGCGGGCGGCGCGGGCCGCCGCGGAGGTGAGGAGGCGGTAGATCTCTTCGACGGAGGCCCGCCGCACCTCTTCCAGCTCCACCCGGACGCCCTGCGCCCGCAGCAGGCCGTGAACGACCTCCGCGGTTACCGCCGGCGGCGGCGCCGCGGTGTACCCGTGGCGGAAGAGCATCTCGTTGACCACCATGTCGGCGGCCAGATTGTAAAGGGCGCGGTTGCGCCCCCGCGCGAGCCAGGGATGGCGGAACCCCAGGTGCAGCGCCTCGTGCAGGAGGACGAAGGTTCGGGCTTCAATGTCCGGCAGGCCCTCCCAGAAGAAGGGGTTGACGATCACCTCGCCGGCGGTGGTGGCGCAGATGGTGTCGATCTTCCCGTTGAGGAGGATGCGCATCCGCCCCAGCAGGAGGCCGAGGAAGGGCGCCCGCAGCAGGGTGAGGGCCCTGATGCCGGCCAGGTCCTCCCGCACGGCCCGCGCCGGTTCCTTCACGCGGGCCACCTCAGGAGGTTCCCCAGCGCGGCGAAGGCTTCCCTGACGACCTCCGACCGGGCGCACATTTCCAGGTAGACCGCTTCGCGCCACGGCGTGCCGAGCTTGTGCCCCAGGGTGATCCAGAGGAGGCTCAGGTACTCCCTGCTGGTGCGGCCCATGCATTCCAGCAGGGGGACGCAGGGGGTGATCACGTCTCCCAGAAGGGGGCGGAGGCGACCGGCGCCCTGGTCCCCGGGCGCGTGCCGGCGCAGCGCCGCGACGCGGGCCGCCAGGGTCTGGCCCACGATTACCGTGGCGATGTACTGCTCGTCCACGCCCAGGCGCGCGAAAAGCTCCGGTTCCGCCAGGAGTTCCTCGTAGGCGGGGACGGGATGTTGCCAGAAGGCGAAGAACTTCTCCCCCACCTCGCGGCCCAGGGCGGCGACGCATACGGCGCGCAGCGCGTCCGGACCGAGCCCCGCCTCCGCCGCCGCCGGCAGGTCGGTGGCCAGGGCGGTGAAGCTGCGGGGCGTGGGGTACCCCTCGAGGGTTTCCCCCTCCGCGGGGACGCGGCAGAAGTCGGCCGGGAAACGGTAGAGGTAGGCCAGCACGCGCCGGTCGTATCCCGGGTGGCGCGCGGCCATCCACGCCGCCCACTCGTCGAGGGACGGGAGAGCCACCTCCAGGGCGTATACCCGGTTGAGCAGCGGCGCCGGAAGCGGGTTGGCCAGGGTGCTATCTTCGGGACGGTTGGCCGCGGCCACCACCTGAACGCCGGGAGAGAAGCGGGTGAAACCCGCGGCCCGTTCCTGGACCAGCTTGTACGCGGCGGCGAGGACGTCGGGCCGGTGGACGTTGGTGAGCTCGTCCAGGAACAGGATCCCCGGGGCGACGGCCAGGAGCGCGGCCCACTGGGGCGGCTGGTAAACCATGTGCCTGTGCCCCCCCGCGGCTCCCGTCGCCGGGCGCCCCATGAGATCCACCGGCTCGGTTTCCGTCAGGCGCAGGTCCACGAAGACGAAGTACCGCGCGGGACGCGCGTGGATGTTCGCCAGGCGCTCCCCGTCAAGCTGGGTGTAGTATATGAACTCGAGTCCGCGGTCGCGGGCGATGGCCGCTGCGGTTTCCCGTACCAGCACGCTTTTGCCGATGCCGGGCGGTCCGAGCAGGAGCACGCTCCGCCTGGCCTCCGTGGCGTAAAGGAAAGAAAGAAGCTCTCCCGCCGCCCTGGGGGTGAGGCCTTGAACCGCGTCGTTCACGGCGCCACCCTCCTTCCGGCCAGGAAGAGCAGCGGGCGCAGGTACGGCGGGAAACCGGGGTGGTACGCCAGGTCGTGGAGTATCTCCCGGCCGCGCCGGTCCAGGGAGTGGGCCAGCACCAGCGCCCTGGCGGCCACGAGCCGGGCGTTGCAGGCCGGGTGTACGAGGGCGCGGAAACGCGTGGTCTGGTACGCGTCTTCCAGGAGCCGGGCCACGGCCCCGGCCGGGCAGCACGGATTGTGGGCCAGGCGGGCGCGCACCCGGTAGTCCCCGTCCTCCGGGAGGAGGGCGAGAACGGCCGCCGGGGTAGACGTGTTGCCGGCCACGCCGGCGCGCACGGTCCCGTCGCCGTCCCCGGCCAGGCGGGCCAGGGTAGCGGGCGGCGTCCGGGGATTGGCGGCCACCGCCGCGCGGACGCCGCGGTCGGCGTCGCCGGCCAGGTTGGCAAGGAGGATGGGAGGACAGTTCCCGTTGCGCGCCACCGCGGCCCGCACGGCCGTCTTCTCCCCGGCGGCCAGGCGCGTAAGCAGCGGCGGCGGGGCGGCGGGGTTGCGGGCCAGGGCGGCGGCGAAGCCCCCGTTGCCGGCGGCCAGGGCGGCCAGGAGATCCTGCGGGCAGGCCGGGTTCGCGGCCAGTTCCTCCATCACCGGGCCGTCGCCGGTGGCCGCGAGCCGGCGTCCGAGCGCCTCCGGTAAAGCGGGGTTGGCGGCCAGTTTCCGGACGACCCACGGGTCCGGGTCGGCGGCAAGTTTCTGCAGGGCGTTCACGGGTGTGGCGGGATTCTTCGCGGCGGCTCCCCGCACCCCGGGGTGGGCGTCAACCGCCAGGGCGGCCAGGGCGTCCTGCGGGCAACTCGCATTCTCCGCGACAATTTCTCGCCAGAAGGCGTCCTCGTGGCGCGCGTGGCGCGCGAGGACCTCCCGCGGGCAGGCGGGGTTTTGCAGGGCCAGCCGGCGGGACGGCAGATCGCGCCCCCCGGCGAAACGGGACAGGATACCGGGCGGGCAGGCCGGGTGGCGCAGGGCGAAATGCACCAGCCACAATACGGAACTCGCGGCATAGGCGCGCAGCACTGCCGGAATATGCAAGGAAAACACCCCGGCATTAGGTATTAACGCCGGGGTGCCAAAATATACGCGGCGGCACTCTCCCTTTCACCCTGGGTAACACCGGGGGCGCCTCGCAAGTGACGGGAGGATTACCGGGGCGCAGGGGGAGGTTCTTATGGGGCAGGGGCGTGCCGGGGCACGAAGCGCGCCACCAGGGGCGGGGAAAGAAACTCCCACGCGCCGCGGGTGCCCGCGGCCAGGGCGCCCAGTTCCAGGTGGAGCATGGCGATGCCGCAGTCCAGGCGCCTGGGGATGCCGTACGAATCCCGGAGGTTGTCCACCGCGACGGTTATTCCTTCTTCCCCGACGCGAAAACGCCAGGGCTGGCGGTTGAGGGCCGAGGGGGCGAGCCGTGCCGCTTCCAGTGCCGCGTGCGCCCAGGGCGGCCAGGCCCCCGGCGGCGGGCCGGTGACCAGCTCGGCCAGGGGCCGGCGCCGGTGGGTGCGGCCGAAGCCGGTCATTACCTTCTCCTCCACGGACCACACACCGGCCGCGTAACCCACGGGGGTGACGGCGACCACCCACTCGCTGCCCCGCACGCCCGCCAGGCGCGCCGCCGTTTCGGGGCGGAAGAACCCTCCCACCCAGCAGGTGCCGAGCCCCAGGCGGGTTGCCTCCAGCACGAGCCCTTCGCCGGTATAACCCACCTTTTCGTAAACGTGGGGGCTTGCCGTGTCGCCGATGAAGGCGATGACGGCAGGGGCGCCCTTGACCTTCCCGTAGGACCCCACCGCGCCCCGGAAGACGTCTGCGGCGGGCGCGGCCACCAGCACCGCCCGCGCTTCGGGAAAGGGCCGGAAGTCGCGGCACAGGGCCTCGAGATCCGCGAGGAGCGCGGGCTCCACCGGGCGCGCCTGGTAGAGGCGGCGCGAACGGCGCCGGCCGATGGCCGCGTGCCATTCCCGGTAAGGGAAGTTCTCCAGGTAGCTCGTCGCGGTCACGGTTTTCAACCTCCCCGTATTTCTTCCCGGCGGGGCCGGACGGCACCCGGCCCTGCGCCCCGGTTTACGCCGCCGGCTTTCCGGTATAGATGGCGTCGGCGGCCAGGGTCCCGGAGATGACCACGGCCTCGATGCCCGGCCCCGGGAAGGTGCCCGCCCCGGCGAGATAGAGGTGGGCGACCGGGCCCTTCATGGGCGGGCGCCACTGCCCCAGGGCCGGGCCGTAGACGGCGCCTCCCGTGCTCCAGGCGTAGCGGGCGAAGGTGGCCGGGGTGGCCTCCTCCCGGAAGACGATGTGCGACGCGAGGCCGGGAATGGCGCGCTCGGCCAGGGCGATCAGCCGGTCCCCGCAGGCGCGCTTGCGTGACGCGTAGTCGGGTGCGTGCCGGTTCCAGGTGCGTGCTTCTTCCTGGGGTATGAGGGTGAGCAGGAGCAGCACGGCGTGCCCCTCCGGCGCCAGGCCCGGGTCTAACCGGGACGGCACCGCCATGCCGAGTCCCTCCCCGCCGGATGTGACCAGGGTCGTGCTCGCTTCCAGGTCCGGGACGAAGTCCACCCCCAGGAAGACGGCGAAGGCCGAAGCCGAAAACTCTAGCGCCTCGAGGCGCCGGGTGAAGTCTGAGGGCAGGTGCTCCGGCCCGACCAGTTCCAGGAAGGTGCGCCGGGCGTCGGCGTTGCTGACCACAGCCTCCGCCCGGAAGGTGCGGCCGTCCGCCAGTCTTATGCCGGCGGCGCGGCCCCCTTCAACCAGGATGCGCGCCACCGGCGCCAGCAGCAGTACCCTGCTGCCGTGGGCGTTGACGACCCCGGCGAGGGCGTCCGCCAGGGTCTGGGTGCCGCCCGCGGGGTAGAACCCGCCGTCGAAGAAGTACCCGAAGATGGGGGCCATCTGGACGGCGGTGAGGATTTCCGGCCGGTCGGTCAGGTAGCCGGTGAGAAGGGTCAGAAACTGTTTAAGGTCGGGGTCGGTGAAGAAACGGTCGAGCATGGCCGTGTAGGGCACGTCGAGCCAGCGGAAGACGTGGGGGTGGGTGCGCGGGTAGGCGAGCATTTCGGCAACGGTCTGTGGGGGGCACGGAACGCCGCCGGTTCGCTCCACGCCGGTGTAGAGGTCGCGGTAGACGGCCTGCATGGTGCGGAAAAAAGCGGCGATGTTGTCCCCCTCGGCCGGGAAGCGGGCCTGGAGGGCCTGGATGAAATCATGGGCCGCAGGCGGCACCTTGAGGCGGAAACCGGGGAGGATGTACTCGCGCCCGACCCGCCGCCAGTCGATGCCCCCCTCCATCCCGAGACGGCGCAGGAGGTTTCTCACGGGCCCGCGCGGCCCCAGGCCGCTGATGTCGTGCACCCCGGCGTCGAAGACGTAGCGCAGCACTCTGTCGCCCCGCCGCACCCGGCGTTCCCAGGAGGTGCAATACCCCCCCGGCCGCGCGTGCTGCTCGGCCACGAGGACCTTCAGGCCCTGCCGGGCAAGGAGCGCTGCCGTCGTCAGGCCCCCGATGCCGGCGCCCACCACGATCACGTCGTAACGGTCTTGAGCCGCCGGCCGCCGGGAGGGAAAGACCGGGCCGGCCCAGTTGTAAGGCTCGCGGGCCTTGATTTCCCGGGCCAGGACCCGTTTGGGGTAGAAGCCGGGAAAGGTGAGGGAAAAGGCAATGCCGGCGGCGATACCCAGGTTGGGTAGGACCGTGCCCAGGAGGAGCTGGAACTTGGGCCAGATGGCGCCCGCCGCGCCGAGGACGGTATTAAGGGTGAAGACCGCGCCCCAGACGGCGGTAATGATGGCGTTGGTGCGGTAGAAGAGGGGGTTCGACCAGTACTCCCGCGGCCAGTCTTCCCGGGCGTACTGGTAGGTGAAGGGCGCGCGGGCCAGGAGGGTTCCCCAGGCCATGAGGGCCAGGACCCCGCCGGACAAGGCCGCGTCGTACCGCTTGAAATACGGGAGGTCCATAAGTACGGTGGCGACGAAATGCAGGGTGAAGAAGGCGAGGGTCACCAGCTCCATGCTCTTGGCCTGCCGCTGCCGCAGGCGGTAGAGGTTGAGGGCCAGGGCGGCCGCCAGGGCGGCGGTGACGGCCGCCGTCCAGAGCCCCGGGCCCGCCAGCGCCCAGTAAAGGATCCAGGGGAGAAAGGCGATGAAGATCCAGACCGTACCCGGCAGCCTACCCACGGCCTTGTTCCTCCCCGGTTATCCTGGCCAGGGCCGCGTCGCACCAGTCCACCACCATCCGGGAGAAACGGCGTCCGAAATCGAGGGTCAGCTCCCAGTACCGCGCGTCCCCTTCCGCACCGGCAAGGGCGGCGTACTGCCGGATGAGGGGCGCAATTTCCCGGTCGTAGCGGGCAAGGAGGGCCGCGTGGCGGTCGCGCCACCCCCTGAGGTGGCCGGCCAGGGTCGCCCGGTCGATTTGCCGGCCGAAAAAGACCTTCAGCAGCAAGGGATTCCGGGGCGGCGGCACCTCGGGCGGCGCGGCCAGCCAGCGCCGCAGTTCCTCCCGGCCTGCCCCGGTGACGGAGTAAACCTTGCGGCTCGGCCGCCCGTCCCGGTGCTCGACCTTCACCTCCAGCCACCCCCGGTCCAGCATATCGCCCAGGGTGCGGTAGATCTGGGGGAGGTTGGCGTTCCAGAAGAAGTGGATCGACCGCTCGAAGACGGCCTTTAGCTCGTACCCGGTTGCCGGGCGGTAGTTGAGCAGGCCCAGAATGGCATGGGATAGCGACATGCGCCTCGCCTCCGCAGGCATATATAACTACGCACATATCATACCATGCAGGCAGGTGGTGTCAAGAACTTCCTGTAGCCGGTCAGCGCCTGGCGTGCGATTCGCCTGACGCCGGGGCGCGGCCGGGACCCGGCGTCAGGGTCGCCGCGCGCCGCGGCGACCGTTGGGGGGTCTCTGCAGGACGTGGTGGGGCTCCACAGGGCACACTTCCCCGGCTCCGGGCATAGGATGGGACTGCCATTATTATCCATAACGGAGGGGAAATTATCGTGTCGGCGGAAAGCATTCTGTCTTACGGCGCGGTGCCGCCGGGTGGGCACCGGCTGCCGCCCCTGCCCTATCCCTACGACGCCCTTGAGCCGGTCATCGGCGCCGCGACCGTGCGCATTCACCACGACCGGCACCACCAATCCTACGTCGAGGGGTTGAACCGGGCGGAGCTTGCCCTGGCGGAGGCGCGGCGCCGCCGTGACTATGCCCTGGTGAAGCACTGGGAGCGGGAGCTGGCCTTCCACGGCTCCGGCCACATTTTGCACAGCGTCTACTGGGCCGTCATGGCGCCGCCGGGGAGCGGCGGGGAGCCCGGCCCTTTGACGCGGGAGCAGCTGGCCGCGTACTTCGGCAGCGTGACCGCCTTCCAGGAGCAGTTCAGCGCCGCCGCCACCGGCGTGGAGGCCTCCGGCTGGGGGGTGCTGGTCTGGCACCCCGCCTGGGGCCGCCCGGAGATTCTCACCGCCGAGCGGCACCAGGACCTCACCCAGTGGGGCGGCATCCCCATCCTGGTGCTGGACGTCTGGGAGCACGCCTACTACCTCGACTACCAGAACCGCCGGCGGGATTACGTGTACGCCTGGTGGCGCCTGGTTAACTGGAGCGAAGTGGAAAGGAGGCTCACGCTGGCCATGCGCGCCGGGCTCCCCCTGACCGTCACCGGTCCACCGGCCTGAAAAACCCGGTGCCTGGCAATAAGGGTTTTGCCGCCGCCGGGGGCGCGTGGTATAATGGCACCGGTTGAAAGGAAGGTGAGTTGCCTGGCAGGTTATGGCGGCGATTACCTGGTGCGGGCCACGGCGGAGGGAGGCCGTATCCTGGCCCTGGTGGCACGGAGCACGGAGCTGGTCCGGGAGGGGCAGCGCCTGCACGGCACTTCGCCCACGGCGACTGCGGCCTTCGGGCGGGTGCTGACGGCGGCCGCCCTGATGGGTGCCACGTTGAAGGACCGGCAGAGCCTCACCCTGCGCGTGCTGGGGGACGGCCCCCTGGGCGGGATCGTGGCTACGGTGCGGGAGATGCGCATCAAGGGGTACGTGCGGGAGCCGTTTGTGGATCTCCCCCTGAACGACGCGGGGAAACTCGACGTGGCGGGGGCCGTGGGGAAGGGCACCCTTTACGTCACCCGGGACCTCGGGCTGCGCGAACCGTACAACGGCAGCGTGCCGCTGGTGTCAGGGGAAATCGGCAAGGACCTGGCCCACTACTTCCGTTACTCGGAGCAAACGCCGGCGGCGGTGGCCCTGGGTGTGCTGGTGGGCCCCGACGCCGGGGTGCGCGCCGCCGGCGGGTACATCCTGCAACTCCTGCCGGGGGCCGGCGAGGAAACGGCGGCCCGGCTGGAAGCAAACATCGGCGCCACAGGCCCGGTCAGCCGCCTCATCGACCGCGCCTGCACTCCCGAGGACATCCTGGCCATGCTCCTTGACGGTTTCAGCCCGCGGGTGGAGGCGCGGCAGGCCTTCCGGTTTGCCTGCGACTGCTCCCGGGAGCGGCTGCGGGAGATCCTGGTGGCCCTGGGGCGCGAGGAACTGGAGGAACTCCTGGCCGAGCAGGGGGGTGCAGAAGCAAGGTGCGCCTTCTGCAACCGGGTCTACCGCTTCGGCCGGGACGAACTGGCCGAACTGGTGGAACTGGCGGCCGACCGGCGGCGTAAGCACTGAGCCTGGCCGGCGAGGGGGGAAGGGCGGATGCGTGTCGGCCTGGTAAGCGACACCCACGGAGAACTGGATAACCTGCGGGAGGCCGCCAGGATGCTGAGGGACGCCTGGCGGGTAGAGGTCATCGCCCACCTGGGGGACGAATGCGAGGATGTGGCCGCGCTGCGGGAGGTCTGGCGCGGGGAAATCGTGCAGGTCCCGGGCGTGTACTGCGGGCACTACCGGGACCCGGCGATAACCAACCGGCTCCTGAAGGAAATCGCCGGGTACCGCATCCTCTTTACCCATACGCCGGAGGCGCACAAAAACGACCTCCCCGGCGACCCGCGGCCGGAGGACCTGGCGGCGCGCGGAGAGGTGGACATCGTGGCCTTCGGGCACACCCACGTGCCGCAGGTACGGCAGGAGGGAGGCGTGCTCTGGGTCAACCCGGGGCACCTGAAGAACCAGGATAAGAAGGGGTACGGGCCGAGCTTCGCCGTCCTTGATCTCGGGCCGGAAGAGGCGGCGGTCGCCCTGGTGGATCTCAGGTCGGGAGCGGTGTTCGGGGAATGGCGGGGGCGGCTCGAAAATAATCGTTAATCGTTGACGCCGGCCGACGACCACGCTTTGCGGCCGCCCTTTGCCGCCCGCCGGGCGCCAAAGCCCCCGGGATATGCTTCATGAAGTTCCGTAGACCAGGATTTCCTTAACCCGCTCCATCAGGGTGGTTCCGGAGCCGGCGTCCGCCGGCTGAGGCCCGTACCCGGCACCCGCGGCCAGGTCGGTAAGGAGGACGTGGAGCGCGTGCATCCGCCGGCGGTAAAACTCCTCGTGCCCCACCGCCTCCCCGGTGACGCCGAGTTTCAGGCGCAGAAGGTCCGGGGCGAAGAGGAAGGGGAGCAGGACACGCCCGGTAGCCTCGGTCAGCCAGCGGTGCGCGGCCAGTTCCCGGTGGGCGTAGTCGATCAGCGAAACGTAGAGGTCGGCGAAGGCGAAGTACGAAAAGGCGCCGGACGCTTCCAGCCAGTCCCGCAGCGTGCCTTCCCCCTTTTTCAGGCCTCGACAGACTTCCTTCCTGTCTACGAGAAAAAACCTTTCCTCAATTTGCGGCCCGCTGCCCGCCGCCACCACGCGCACGGCCCGCCCCACCGGGTAGGTGCGGCAGTTGCGGGAGCGCGCCGGGTAGATGCGGCATTTTCCGTCGGGCAAAAGGAAGGCGCACGGCCCCCGCGCGGCGTCGCGCAGGGTAAGGACTGGCCAGCACAGGGCCGCGTCCCACGCGCAGGTGCAGTAGCGGTGCACAAACTCCTGCCCGGAGATGCCCAGGTGGCGCGCCATGACTTCCACGTCCCAGGGGTCGAGGGTGATTTCTATCCGGTTGCAGCACGTACCCATGCATTCGTCCCGGCAGGCGAAGGCAAAGGGATCGTCGAGGCCGAGGGCCGCGAGTTCTCCGTCCGCCAGGCGCGCGGCCAGTTCCCGGTCTGAAGAGATCTTGATGTTCACGGCAAAGCCCCCTTATCCTTTAGCCCCTCCATCGTAGCCCCCACGGCGGCCTGGTGTCAACCTCCCCTTCAGAGGCGCACGGCCACGCGGTACTCCCGCAGCCAGACGTCGGTCTGGACCAGGTAGGCCAGCAGTTGCGGGCCGGTCATCAACTGCCCGAACCAGGGGAGATCGAGGCCGGCCCCGCCGCCGGCGGCCAGGGCCCGCACGGCGGCCGCGTCGAGCAGCGGGACGAGCGGCGACGCAGGATCGTCAAGGATCGCCAGGAGACGGTCGCGCACCGCGGCGGCGTAGGCGGGATTATGGGTTTTGGGGTAGGGGCTCTTCGGCCGGGCCAGCACGTCCGCGGGCAGCGCGCCGGCCAGGGCGCGCCGCAGGAGGCCCTTTTCCCGCCCGTCGCAGGCCTTCATTTCCCAGGGGACGTTCCAGACGTACTCCACCAGGCGGTGGTCGCAGTAGGGGACGCGTACTTCCAGGCCCACGGCCATGCTCATGCGGTCCTTGCGGTCGAGGAGGACGGGCAGGAAGCGGGTAAGGCTCAGGTAGGCGACCTCGCGCAGCCGGGCGGCGCGAGGCTCCTCACCGGGGAGGCGGGGCACCTCCGCCAGCGCCTCCCGGTAACGCGCCTCGAGGTAGGACCCGGGGCGGACGCGGGCGAGCACCTCCGGCGCCAGCAGGCTTAGCCGCGCCCGCACGTTCCGCATCCAGGGAAAGGTGGGGGCGCGCAGGTCGTCCTCGCGCCGGAACCAGGGATAGCCGCCGAAGACTTCGTCGGCCGCCTCGCCCGACAGGGCCACGGTGGCCTCCTTTTTAATCTCCCGGGAAAAAAGGTACAGGGACGCGTCCACGTCGGCCATGCCGGGGAGGTCGCGCGCCCGCACCGCCTCCGCCAGGGCGTCCACGAGTTTGGCGGTCGTAATGGTCACCGTGCGGTGCCGGGTGGCGAAGAGGGCGGAGACGCGCCTCACCCACGGCGCGTCGGCGTCCGGCTGGAACTCGCTTGGGCGGAAGTAGCGGTTGTTGTCCGTATAGTCCACCGAGAAGGTCAAAAGCGGCCCCCGCCCCTCGCGGCGGTGGGCCCGGGCGGCGAAGGCGGTGATAGCGCCGGAGTCCAGACCGCCGGAGAGGAGGGTGCAGACCGGCACGTCGGAGGCCAATTGCCGCGCCGCCGCGTCCTCCAGGAGCCACCGCACCCTCTCCACCGTGGCCCGGAGGTCCTCCGTGTGGGGGCGGCTTTCAAGGGCCCAGTACCGTTGGACGCGGGTGCCCCGGCGGCTGTGCAGCAGCCAGTAACCGGGCTTTAACTCCTCAACGTTCCGGAAAACGCCGTGCCCCGGCGTGCGGGCGGGGCCCAGGGCCAGGACTTCCGCCAGCCCTTCGGCGTCGATGACGGGTTCGACGGCCGGGTGGACGAGAAGGGCCTTGATTTCCGAGCCGAAAAGAAAGGCGGACCCGCGCCGGGCGAAAAAGAGGGGCTTCACGCCCAGGCGGTCGCGGGCCAGGAAGAGGGTTTGCGTGGCCTCGTCCCAGACGGCGAAGGCAAAGATGCCGTTTAACCGTGCAAGACAGGCCGGTCCCCACTCCATGTAGGAAAGGAGGAGAGTTTCGGTATCGCCGTACCCCCGGAAGGTATGGCCCCGGGCCGCCAGTTCCCGCCGGAGTTCGGGTGTGTTGTAAAGCTCGCCGTTGTAAGTGATAACGAAGGTTTGCTCTCCCCGGCGGCGGGCCATGGGCTGGCCGCCCCCTGCCGGGTCGACCACCACCAGACGGCGATGGGCCAGGGCGGCCCGCGGCGAGAGCCAGATTCCGGCGGCGTCCGGCCCCCGGCAGGCCAGCCGGTCGCGCATGGCCTCCACCACCGCGCGCCGGCGGGTGAGGTCTTCCTCCCAGTCGATCCAGCCCGCAATGCCGCACATACGGCAACCCTCCCATGAACATCAGCTTTTTGGAGGGCGCCGTTGCCCGGGACGGATTCCTTCCTTGAATCCGGAGACACTTTTATGGTATGCGCGGCGGGATTACCGCGTGCGGGTGTTGAAGGCACAAACGGCGGCGAGATTGAACAGCGCCGTGAGGAGGGCGAGGAGCAGGACGTCGCGGGCCAGCACGTTCCAGACCCACCCGTCGAGCATCAGGGTGCGCACCGCCTCCACCGCCCAGTCCACCGGGTTGTAGCGTACCACCGCCTGCATCCAGGGGGGCAAAAAGTTCGCCGGTACCATGGCGGTGGAAACGAAGATCACCGGCAGGCTCAGGAAATTGACCAAGGCCGCCAGGGGATCTTCCCGCGGGACCAGCACCGCCAGAGCGTGCGAGAGGGCGGAAAGGCCCGTGCCGAAGAGACCGGCGACGAAGGCCACGCCGAGCGCCCCGGGGGCGCCGGTTGCGGTAGGGGCGCCCATAAGCCCGGCCACCAGCAGGATGATAAGGCATTGCACGGCCACGGTGAGCCCGGTGTGCAGGACGCGCCCCAGGATCAGGGCCAGGCGGTGCGCCGGGGTGGCCAGGAGCCGGTCCAGGGTGCCGCGCTGGATGTCGGTGATGAGGCCCAGCCCCGACCAGGCGGAGCCGAAGAGGGCGGTCATAGTGACCACGCCGGGGGCGAAATATTCCAGGTAGCTGGCGGTAGGGAAGCCCGGCAGACGAGCCAGGCTCCCGTACATCTGGCCGAAAAGGAAGAGCCAGACCACCGGCTCGAGGAGGTTCGAAAGCACCCAGACCGGCTGGCGCAGGGCGAGGCGGGAAGCCCGCAGCCAGATCTGCACGGTGTCTGAAAAAAGACCCCGCATCTACCTTTGCGCCTCCGCCATAGTGCGGCCGGTATGGTAGAAAAAGACGTCGTCGAGGCTGGGCCGGGCCACGGTGACCGCCCGCACCGTAAAACCGGCCCCTTCGGCCCGCCGGAAGAGCGCCGGCACGGCCTCCGGCCCCCGCACCGTGACGACGCGCACATGTCTCTCCCCGACGTGTACCCGCCTGACGCCCCGCAGGGCGGCGAGGGCGGCTTCGAGGCCCGCCGCGGCGGCCGGCTCCGCGTCGATTTCCATCTGTACCACGTCCCCGCCCACGGCGTCCTTGAGCGCATCGGGCGCGCCCTCGGCCACGATGCGGCCGCGGTCCAGGATGGCGACGCGGTGGGCGAGGCGGTCGGCCTCCTCCAGGTAGTGGGTGGTGAGGAAGATGGTGATGCCTTCCTCGCGGTTGAGGCGCCGGATGTAATCCCATACCCGCACCCGGCTGTACGGGTCAAGGCCGGTGGTGGGCTCGTCCAGGAAGAGCAGCCGCGGCCGGTGCACAAGCCCCGTGGCGATGTCCAGGCGCTTTTTCATGCCGCCCGAGTAGGTGACCACGAGCCGGTCCGCCGCCTCCTCGAGCTCCATCAGGGCCAGGAGTTCGGCGGCGCGGCGCCGGGCCTCGCGCCCGGAAAGGCGGTAAAGGCGCCCGAAAAGGACGAGGTTCTCCCGCCCCGTGGAGTAGTGGTCCAGGCTCACCTCCTGGGGCACATACCCGATGCTCTGCCGCACCTGCCGGGGGCGGCGCAGGATGTCCCACCCGGCCACGCGCGCCGTGCCGGCGGTGGGCCGGGTGAGGGTGGTCAGGATGCGGATGGCGGTGCTCTTGCCCGCCCCGTTGGGACCGAGGAAACCGAAGACCTCGCCTTCCCGGACCTCGAAAGTGAGCCCGTCCAGTGCGCGCACCCCGTTGTAGACCTTTACCAGGTTGTATGCTTCCAGAACCGGCACAGGAGGACCTCCTCCTAATCATTATAGCGCAGGCGTGTGCCGGTCGGGGCGCCCGAGCCGTCTTTCCCGGAATTTACAAGCAGGTGCAGTTTGGGGCGGGGGAAGGTGACGCAGGTGTACGCGGGGAATAACGTAACAGCAGGGAGGTACTGCCGCGTGCCCCTCATTTTGCTCGTGGACGACGAACGCCTGCTGGTCAAGGGGCTCAGGCGCAGCCTGGAGGACAACGGGTTTGAGGTGCTCACCGCCTTCGACGGGGAGGAGGCCCTGGCCGTGCTCGAGCGCAGCCCCGTCGACCTGGTGGTGCTCGATATCATGCTGCCGAAGATCGACGGCTGGGAGGTCTGCCGCCGCATCCGCCGGCGGTGGAACACACCGGTGATCATGCTCACGGCCAGGGGCGACGATACGGACAAGATCGTGGGGCTCGAGGTGGGGGCCGACGATTATGTGGCCAAGCCCTTCAACACCAGGGAACTGATCGCCCGCATCCGGGCGGTCCTGCGACGCGCGGGACGGGCGGTCGATGCACCGCCGGCGGGCGTGCTGCGGTTCGGCGAACTCGTAATTGACGGCCCCCGCCGCGAGGTCACCGTGGGCGGCCGCCCGGTCGACCTGACGGCGAAGGAATTCGAACTCCTGTCAACCCTGGCCCGGCACCCGGGGCGGGTCTTCACGCGGGAAGTGCTGCTGGAACAGGTATGGGGTTCCCCTTACGTCGACCCGCGGACCGTCGACGTATACGTCCGCCGGGTGCGGGAGAAAATCGAGCCCGACCCCGCGCGCCCGCGGTGGATCAAGACCAGGCGGGGTGCGGGCTACTACTTCAAGGAGCAGGACTAGTGCGCCTCGGCATACGCTGGAAGCTGGCCGCCACCTATTTCCTGTTGATCATTTTGATCCTTGCCGGTACCAATCTCCTCTTGCTCCATACCCTGGAACAGGATTACCTTGGCCGGCGGCAGGCGACCGCCCTGGCCAACGCCAACATTATCGCCGCCAGCGGCGGCCCCGACCTGCTGCGGGGGGATCGCAACGCCTTCTACCTGGCGCGCCGTTTCGGAGAACAGGCGGGCGCGCGCGTACTGGTCGTTGACCGGACCGGCAGGGTGCTGGTGGATTCCTTCGGCGAAAGCCGGCTCGAGGGGAAGGCGCTGCGCCACGACGAGGTGCAGGCGGCGCTGGCCGGCAAGAATGCGGCGGGCGCCCACGTCCTCGCCGATGGGGAAAGGGTGCTGTACGCCGCGGTGCCCGTCGCCGTGGACGGCGCGCCAGGGGGCGCGGTAATGGTGGTGACCGCCCTCGATGACGTTTACGCGGCCCTGGCCCAGGTGCGCACGCGGCTGTTCCTGGTCTCGCTGGCCGCCGGGTTGCTTGCCGGCCTGCTGGCCGTGGCGCTGGCCGGGCTGCTGACCCGGCCGGTGGCCGAACTTAAACGGGCGGTGCAGCGGATGGCCCGGGGACACCTGGACGCGCGTGTTCCCGTGCGGGGCGGGGACGAACTGGGTGACCTGGCCGCCGCCTTCAACGCCATGGGCGCGGAGCTGGCGCGTGTGGACCGCATGCGCCGGGAATTCCTGGCCAACGCGTCCCACGAACTGAAGTCCCCCTTGAGTTCCATCAAGGCCCTGGCCCAGTCCCTGGTGGACGGGCGCGAGGAGGACGTCGAGGTGTACCGCGAGTTTCTGCGTGACATCGACGGCGAGATCGACCGGCTGGGCCGCCTGGTGAACGATCTCCTGACCATCGCCCGCCTGGAGGGCGAAGAGCGGCCCCCGGAAAACAGGGTGGAGGACGTCGGGCGCATCGTGGAGCAGGTGGTGGCTTTGCACCGGGCGCGGGCCGCGCAGAACGGCGTCATCCTGCGGAGCGAGGTGCGCGAAGGGACGGAGTGGCCGGTTAACCGGGACCTCCTGACCCTGGTGCTGGTCAACCTGCTGGACAACGCCTTGCGCTACACGCCCGCCGGCGGCGAGGTAACGGTGCGGGCGCAGGCGGGGAAGGACGGCCTGGAGATCACGGTGCGGGACACCGGCGTGGGCATTCCGGAGGAGGAGCTGCCCTACATCTTCGAACGGTTTTACCGGGTGGACAGGGCACGGGCCAGGGAAACCGGGGGCACGGGCCTGGGCCTGGCCATCGTCCGGCAGGCGGTGCGGCGCATGGGGGGCCGGGTAACGGTAGAAAGCAAGACGGGTGCGGGGACCGTTTTCAAAATCCTTCTTCCCGCTTGTCCCCGGGCTGCGGGCGGAGATCGAGGACAAACCTGGCGATATCGAGAAGGTAGCGGGTAACCCCTGGGTGGAGCCACAGGAGCGTAAGAATGCGGGGGGCAGCCACGCCGGCCTTCAAGGGCCGGGCGGTTACCGGGACCTGAAATCGCTTATAGATGTGTGGCTCACCAGGCAATCCAACGTCTTTATGGTAAATACTTTTCCTTCGGTGGCAAGAAGAAGCTTCTTCATGTCCTCGCGGCGAACACCAAAGCCGCGTCCGGCAATGCAGGCCACCACTTCAAACCGGGGCGAGTTGGCCGGCCGGCCTTTCCGGGCGAGTTCCGCAAGATGTTGTATCCTGGTGATCTTGTCCCGGGCCGTGCCGTCGTCCTCCGTGACTTTGGCTTCTATAACCACCCTGGGATTAAACTCATCTGGGATGATGAAGTCGGGCGCTTGATCGAATCCGGCAACACGCTCGGCCCGCTTTGTCTTACGGAAACTTACCCCTGCTTTCGAAAGAACATCTTCGATCGCCGTCTCCAGTGTATCTCCAACCAGCTCCGAAACAGAGTCGCGGTGACCTGCAAACGGTCGGCCTAGAAAACGCTCGTAAAGAAGCATGGCATAGGGTACGCCGATACTGGCTGCCGCACGAATGGTCGCGGGCCCGCCTTTTGTATCTGCCTTATCGAGCCGGTGAAGGCGATCGGTGCCGACGTCCGGAACTTCCGAGTTGAGAAGTTCGCACGCAGTTACCACCAAGGCACGTATTCTTCGTAGCGTAGCTTCTCCGTCACGTAGCCGGTTAAGGGGAGAAAGACGTATTTTGCGATCGATGCTACGAGCAAACCCTTGAGAAACCTGAACGCCTGTTCGCTGCGTTGTGACATAAGCCCATTCGGGTGGCGTGAAGCCGAGCATGGTCCGTAACACGATCAGCACCATTGGCTTGTTCTTGGTGGCTTCCATTATAGGATCCGGTGAGATATTCGTAAAACCGCCGGTGGCCTGCTTCAAGGCTTCATATCCCTGTTCAAAAACAGGGTAGCTCACAAAACCGGGTCCTCTTGGTACGACGAGAAACTCCGACTCTAGACTTGAGAAGATCAAAGAGACGTAGGCGTCCAGGTTGTTCTGGAGCTCCGGGAAGGGTACTTCAAAAGGATATCTCGTGGTCTCCGGCTTCATAACCAGCACGCTCCTCGTATGTTGCAGATTGTCGAGACCGGGGTAGTTTGCAAAGATCGGCCAGGGATTCCTCCACCCTTTCCGGACCCCCATACACTTTGATTGCCTCGGCAACCAGATTGAGTTTATCCGCCGTTGGGCGGTGTCGTTGCCAGGTCCATCTTAGCTGCCATATAGCAAGCCGGGTCAAATGGCCGTAAATTATACAGCGCGCGTCGCCTTGTGTTGGCTTAACCCCCGCGCTCTTGAGCTGATCCAGGTCATCTTTGACCAACCTGGCTACATCGAACGGTTTTGAAACGATGAGGCGCCGGGGGACCGACCCGGTTGACCGGCATACGAAGATGGTATCCAGGACCGATGAAGATGTGCCATTAATGTGAATTGAGGCACCCATTTCTGCGGGACACGGCAGGGAGGCCGTACAGGTTAGACCCGCATCGAGCAGCCCTACTGCGACCGGGTAGTATGCGTCAATCGTATTATGGTGGTATGTGAAGACAAGGGGTGAACCGGGTTTCAGTGCTTTGGCCATGTGGCTAAAAACGGTACTCAGGCCTTCTGTGAAGTGTAACAGGTCTCTTTCTAAGGTTGCGTTCCCTGTGAGTTCATTTTCGTCCCTCGTGGAAGGCTTGGCAAATATTTTTTCGCCGGTTACTAAACGACGAAGCCATACGTAGCAAAAGTCGATAAGTTCGGCGTATTGGACGTTGGCAAAATAGGGCGGGTCGGTCAACACGGCATCAATGGACGCCGGTGGTAATTCAGCCAAGGTTGAGCTTGCACAGTATATCTCGACGTTACGTTTTTCAACCGGTGCTGTGTTGTGACTGTCCCCTATCCATTCACCGGGAATACTTACGCGAACTCTGCGTCCGCCAAGATCACGGATTTCGAATGGCTCGTTACAGTACGTTTTTGCGAGAGCATACTTGTCGATAATGTTGCTCCAGCCGCCACTACCAATGCTTCGACCGTCATCTCTGCGAATACCGAGCAAGTTTGACTCGCATTGGATCAAACTGACCGGGAAACCATGGACGGAGAAGATGTCCAGGGATTTCAAGGCCATTGTATCGTAGCGGCACAGCATGTTTTGGTAACGCAAAAGGTCCGAAAGGTTTGTGGCAAGTGCCTGCCTGATCCGCTCGTCCTTAACCTGGCTTATAAGACGGCAGCTTAGCTCAAGCCCCAGTAGCTGGCGCTTATTAAACATTTCACGGTAGTAGCGGTAACCCCACCGGTGGAGACGAGCTGATTCGTCTCCACCCGGAATCGCATCGTCAGGAACATAGACCGGTTGCAGACCCTGCCATTCAGCCTCGGCTTCAGAGAACCGTTTCAAATCTCCCGTGTCAGGTTTCTTAAAGAACCGCCCTTCGTGGTGCGGCTTACAGGCCGGGCAGTAATATTCAATCGCCACCATGCGGTGACGAGGTGCGCCTTGAGCTGCCGTTGGGTATACGTTATTTGCCCCACAATTGGGGCACATACAGCGGTTGTTACGCGCGGGGCCGGCAAGTTGCAAAGGATGGCGACAGGTGTTGCATTCACCGGGGGCAAAGCGGCTTTTTACCTCGTTCAGGCTGCCACAGGTAGCACAAATAATTACGTTGTTAGGATGCCGCTTGTTCTGGGCCAGTAGATAACCCGGATACAGGTCAAATTCCGTGCCGCATTTCGTGCAACGGAGCGTTTTCACCCAGATAAAGTACTTGACGTGGGCGCCGGCCGAACCGCACTCCAAACATGTTGTGCGATAGTAATGCCCGACCAGGCTTTCGAGTTGGCGGCGAAGTTCTTCTGCCGCTTCACGATATGCTTCAACGTCCAGGTATTGGAGTTCCTGGCGTACAATCCAACACGCCATCGGGTTAATGTCGTAACCGATAATGTCACAACCAATCCGGTTGGCCTCAAGCAAAGGTGTTCCGCCACCCATAAAGGGGTCTGCTACGCGAATCCCTTTGAGATTATGCGACCGGAAGTATACGTCCTTTAAGGGGCCACCGACAAACTCTGAAAGAAGAAGTGCGCGAAATAGCGTACCTGGTCGCCGGGCGAACCACTTATGTACGGCTATCACGGGGCGAAAGTTCTGTTGGATTTGCTTTTCCCGTAAAGCCATCCGTGAGACGAACGGGATATCGAAATCTCGCTCTATCACGATAGTGCTAGCCCCTCTTGACCATGTTAAATATTGAACCGCGCCTCGGCAGCGAGTAATTCTATACCCGCCTTTCAGTTTCTGATCACAAGGTGCGCTCCGATCAAATTATAGCATAATATATTGTCATTTTCGTCCAGTCTCGGTTTAAGCTTTGATAATCCTTTTCCTGTTCTTGCCGAGGCTGCGGGCGGGGAGCGGTTGTAACATTGGTGTAACAAAAATTCACCCCGCTGTAACAATGATGGTATATAATGACCGCAGGCTCGGGCCAAGGGGTGAAACTTGCTGAGGGGGGTAAGAACCGTGAAGACCGGACGGCGTTTCGCCAAGCATTTCTCGCTGGTACTCATTTTTCTGCTGTCGCTGGCGCTCGTGCTGGGCGGCTGCGGCAGGAGCGCGCCCCAGCCAAAGCCGGGCGAGGGTACCGGCAAGCCGGATATCAGCGCCCAACCCAGGGAAACCAAGGAGAAGGTGACCGTGTACTTCGGCGACGACCAGGCGATGTACCTCGTACCGGAGGAGCGCGAGGTGGCCAAAGGGAACAGGACGTTGGAGGAAGTCATCATCAATGAACTCATCAAGGGCCCCACGAAGCCGGGCCTGACCAGGACGATACCGGAGGGAACAAAGCTTCTTTCGGTTTCGGTGGTGGACGGGATCGCGTACGTCAACTTCTCGAAGGAGTTTCAAACCAGGCACTGGGGCGGCTCGGCGGGGGAACTCATGACCGTCTACTCCGTGGTGAACTCCCTGGCCAAACTCGACGGCATCGAGAAGGTACAGTTCCTCCTGGAAGGCAAGAAACAGGAAAGCATCCTCGGCCACATGGACACCAGCCAGCCCATCGCCCCCGACTGGAAGCTGGTTAAGGAATAGGGCCTACGAACGCGAGTGATCCCGGCTCGGGCCTTGAGCGGACCCGCCTTCATCTTCCCGGCCGGGGCTAGTGGAGGTCGTCGGCGCTTTGGGCCGTAAGCGGGTGGCCGCAGGCCCGGCAGTGGGGGAGGAAACGAACTGTTTCGGCGCCGCACCGGGGACAGGTGGTGGTTTGACCCGCGCCGCACCAGGCGCAAAAAGCGCCGGGGTCGGGGAAGCCGCACGCCGGGCACGCTCCCTTCCACAGGCGGCGGCGCTGCACCGCGGGCGCGGACAAAAACCGGTTCTTCAGGTACACCAGGGCGGCGATACAGACCGCCGCGCCGCCGGCGGAAACAACCCATTCCACCGGGACGACGTCCCGCAGGAAGGGATAGGCGATTTTAAAGGAGACCAGCAGCGCCTGCACCGCCCCGAAACCGAGGAAACTGGTGCCGATCACGGCATAGCGGCCAAGGTGAGAGCTGCGGCGGAAAAAGCTGAAGATGAAGAAGGTCAGGATGAAGGTGAACAGGGCATAGCCAAGACAGGCGATGCCGGCCTTGAGGTCGCGGGCGCGGTGAAGGCGGGTGAGTTCCGCCTGCAACTGCGCCTGGGCCCGGTCAAATTCCCGCTGCGCGGGGTTCAGAATCCGGACCCGGAAAACTTCCAACTGTTTTTCCGCTTCCTCCCTGGCGGCCTGCGCTTCCTCCAGGGTTTTACGGTTTCGCTCCCACTGTGCCCGCTTGCCGGGGTCGTCGATGCCGCGGTCGAGGAGGGTGCGGTACTCCTCGCGGGCGGTTTCGTAGTCAAGACGCGCCCCGGTTTCGGCCTCGCGGCGCTTTTCCAGGGCGGCGGCCAGCTCGCCCTCCCGCGCCCGGAGTAAATTCAGCTCCTGCTCGTGCCGGTCGAGGTCGTAGGCCCGGCGCAGCGCGGCGTAGTCCGGGTGGGGGAAGGCGCGGTCGATGGCCACGGCCAGGCGTATACCGCCGACCAGGAGAAATACGGCCAGCGCCAGGGCCAGGATCTTTTCCGCGCGCGAGACCTCCCTCTCAAACTGGGTTTCTTCCACGCTGCTCCTCCCCCGGGGTTACCTAATCGAGTTCGTCGGCCAGCCGTATTAAAAAACAACGGAAGGCGCCAATTTCCTCCTCGAACTGCTTGTACACGGCTTCCATTTTTTCCAGGAGCGGCCGCATCCGCTCCCAGTCCAGCATGTACCCGTATACGTTACGAAAAACGTGCCGGAAGCGCAGATACTCGTCCAGTTGCCAGCGCAGTGCCTGGGAAATAACCGCGGGTCGCAGTTTGGGAATGGGGATTGACATTTGTTCGAGGAGTTGCTTGTGCCACGCTACGGCGTCCGGGGTGCTTCCGTTTATGTCACCGGCGATGGTCTCAAACACGTCTTCGATAGCGGTATAAAAGTCGTGCAAAAGGCTGCCAAGACCCCGGAGGTCGAAAGGAGTGGGCGACGTCCGGGCGAATTCCCGGGCCTTGGTCCGGGCTTCGTCCACCGTAACCCGCAAGGACTTCATAATATGATCTATCCGACCTGCAAGGGAGAGAAGCTCTTCTTTACTCCTGGCGTGCACCGGGTTCCTCCTTCCCGTCTCCGGTTGAGGGTAGAGTTGCCTGCCACACGGCAAGGAGTCGTCCTTCTCGCCTGACGGCCTCCGCCAGCCAGGTGGGGCAGGCATCGAGATCAACCAGGTCCACATTAAATTCCGTGGCGGCGTTGAGCCGCGACAGAATACTGAAAAATTCCCTTGCGGGCAGTCCGGTGGCGGCCAGGTCGATGTCGGAATGCCTGCGAAACCCGCGCCCGCGCGCGAGGGAGCCGAAAAGCCAGACCTCCCTTGCCCCGTATTCCCGGACAAGGATTTGCGCGAGCCTTTCGGCCGCCTTCCCGGCGGCCCGTGCCTTCTCGGCCAGGTGCCGCCGTTCGTCTTCCTGCCGCTTGCGCCAGGACCTGGCGTAAACCCGGAATACTGCTTCCTCCACCGTGCAACCTCCGCCCGCAGAACGCGATACACCCCGTTACCCCTATGGTATAGAGACACCGGGCAGGCGTCAACCGGGGCGTGCCGCCGGGCGTTGCTATTCGGGCCGCAAGGTCGCCAACCGGAGAAGCTTGCATGTCTTGCCCCGGAAGGCCTTGGGCGGGCGATCCGGGTTATCAACCCCTTGCGCGGCGGCCCCCGGGGATGTATGATTCCTGGGAAAGGGGAGGGGTTCCCGGTAATGAACGAAGCGCAGGACGAAAATAAAGAAACGGTCGGGGAGGCGGCGGAGCAAACGGGAGCCTCAGGGCAGAAGGTCGAAGGCCCGGCCCTCCTTGCCGTGGGGGTGGCCGTGCTCTTCTGGGCCTCGGCCTTTGCCGGCATCCGCGCGGGTCTGGCGGCGTACAATCCCGGCCACCTGGCCCTCTTCCGTTTCCTTGTGGCTTCGGTTGCCCTGGCGGGATGCGCCCTCTTCACCCGGATGCGCCTCCCCGCCGTGCGCGACCTGCCCGCCCTTTTCCTGATGGGCTTTTTGGGCATCACCGTCTACCACGTGGCCCTTTCCTACGGGGAAGTGACCGTAACCGCGGGGGCGGCCAGCCTGATCATCGCCGCCGGCCCGGTCTTCACCGCGCTGCTGGCCGGGCTGTTCCTGGGTGAACGCCTGGCGCTCCGGGGTTGGGTGGGGATCGCCGTGAGCTTCGCCGGGGTGGCCCTGATCACCCTGGGGGAGGAAGGAACACTGGGGCTTAACCGGGAAGCCCTGCTGGTTTTACTTGCGGCCGTCGCGACGAGCCTTTTCATCGTGCTGGAAAAACCCTACCTGGAAAAGTACAGTCCCCTGGAACTGGCCGCCTACACCATCTGGGCGGGAACGCTCTTTATGCTGGTCTTTCTGCCGGGACTGGGGGGCGAGATCCGGTCCGCCCATCTTGATGCCACCCTTGCCGTGGTCTACCTGGGGATTTTTCCCGCGGCTCTGGCCTACGCGGCCTGGGCCTACGCCCTGGCGCGGGTGCCGGCGTCCGTGGCGGCCAGTTTCCTCTACCTGTCGCCGGTCCTGGCCATTCTGATCGCCCTGCTCTGGCTGGGGGAGTTGCCTGCCCTGCTTTCCCTGGCCGGAGGGTTGATCGTTCTCCTGGGGGTCCTTCTCGTCAATACGAAGGGTAGTTAGCCGGCCGGCGGCCGGCAGGCGGCGGGACGCAAGTTTCCCGGCCGCCTGCGCTGCCCTGTACGACCGAGAAGGGATTTCTCTCAGCCGAGGATGGCCCTGATGTCCTCCGCGGGCGTGGTGATGGGCCGGAGGTCGTAGTTGTCCTGCAGCACCTTCAGGACGCCGGGCGTCAGGAAAGCGGGCAGGGTCGGGCCGAGCCGGATGCTTCTGATCCCCAGGTGCAGCAGGGTGAGGAGGATGGCCACCGCCTTCTGCTCAAACCAGGAGAGCACCAGGGAAAGCGGCAGGTCGTTGACACCGCAGCCGAAGGCTTCCGCCAGTGCCGCCGCCACCCGGATGGCGGAGTAGGCGTTGTTGCACTGGCCCATGTCCAGGAGCCGCGGGATGCCCTCGATCTCCCCCAGGTCAAGGTAGTTGAAGCGGTACTTGCCGCATCCCAGGGTGAGCACGACGCAGTCGGACGGCAACTCCCGCACGAACTCCGTGTAGTAGCTCCGGGCGGCACGGCTTCCGTCGCAGCCCCCGACCAGGAAGAAGTGCCGGATCTTGCCGGCCTTCACCGCGGCCACGATCTTCTCGGCCAGTCCCAGTACCGCCTGGTGATGGAAGCCCGTCATGGTTACCGGGCCCGGTGCGTCCGGCAGGGGCGGGAGGGTGAGCGCCTTCTCAATCACCGGTCCGAAGTCGCGGCCGGTGATGTGGGTTACCCCCGGGAGCCGGGCCACGCCGCAGGTGAACATGCGGTCGCGGTAGGCGTCTTTCGGGATGAGCACGCAGTTGGTCGTGCCGAGAACGGCCCCGGAGAAGGCCTCGAACTCCTTTTTCTGGTTCTGCCAGGCGCCGCCGTAGTTCCCCGCCAGGTGCGGGAACTTCTTAAGTTCCGGGTAGGCGTGGGCCGGCAGCATCTCGCCGTGGGTGTAGACGTTGACCCCCGTGCCCTCGCTCTGCCGCAGGAGTTCGTAAAGGTCGAGGAGGTCGTGCCCGGTAACCACGATCCCGGGGCCGCTCCTGGTGCCTACCTGGACCCGCGTGGGCTCCGGTACGCCGAAACGGTCGACGTGGGCGCGGTCGAGGAGCTCCATCACCTTAAAGTTGATTTCGCCCGCCTTGAGAAGAAGTCCCACCAGGCTTGCGGCGTCGAAGTTCACGTTTGTCAGCGTGGTGAACAGCCCCTCCGCGAGGAAGGCGTCCACCTCCTCCGACACGGCGCCGAGTTCGCGCGCATGGTAGGCGTAGGCGGCGATCCCCTTGAGGGCGATCACCAGCGTGTCCTGGAGCGCGGCGACCTCCGCGTTCTTCCCGCAGACACCGACCTTGGTGCATCCGGTACCCTGCGTCGTCTGTTCACACTGGTAGCAAAACACCTTAACCCCTCCCATTGTGTTTTAATATTGGTTTAATACTGGACTATTAAAGTCCAGTTAAGGCCGTGAAAAATCAGGACGCGCCTGCCTTCAATTGATTGGCCAGTTCTTTAAGGGTGACGCCGGCCAGGAAAGCGGCGAGCTTCTGCTCCAAGGCCAGCCAGTTGTTTTTCAGGCGGCAGGCGGGGGCCCGGGGGCAGCTGTCCTTGCCCAGGAAGCACCTGTTGACCGCGGGCTTGCCCTGCATCACGGTGACGACCTCCAGGAGGTTCACCTCTTGCGGCGCCCGCGCCAGGGAGAATCCGCCCTGTACCCCGCGGTGGGAGACCACCAGCCCGGCCCGCGTTAGTTTCTGCATGACCTTTTGCAGGAAATCGATGGGGATGTCCTGGGCTCTGGCGATTTCGCCGGCACTCACCACCCCTTCCGGGGAGGTCGCGAGATGCACCAGGGCCCGGATGGCGTATTCGGTGTTGCGCCTGATGAGTTCCACGCCGGTGTCACCCCTTTCCGCAACGCGTCCAATTCAGGACTATTTTAATCCAGTATTACGTGCCGGTCAAGGGGTTGGTATGGTTTTTCTACCGGTCTCGCGCGGGCGATACACCTGGTGAAATTGGCGGCTACGTGATACCCGTCCCGGGGAACCGGCAGGGTGGAAGGCCACGGGCGTCGAATGAGGTATCCGGCGTACAATATGGTACAAAACGCAATTGGAGTGGGTGGCCATGGACATCCTGGCGGCCATCGGCAATACGCCGCTGGTAACCCTGAAGAACCTGAATCCGAACCCCCGGGTGAGGATCCTGGGCAAGCTGGAGGGGCTGAACCCGGGAGGATCGATCAAGGACCGGCCGGCCCTGTACATGGTCCGGAAGGCCGAGGCGGCGGGGCAACTTGGCCCCGGAAAGACGATCCTGGAGGCCACCTCGGGGAATACCGGCATCGCCCTGGCCATGATCGGGGCGGCGCGGGGGTACGCCGTGAAACTGGTGATGCCGGGGTGCGTGAGCATGGAAAGGGCGCGCATCCTGGAGGCCTTCGGCGCGGAACTCGTGCTCACGCCGGCCGAGGAGGGGACCGACGGCGCCATACGCAGGGCCCACGCCATCTACGCGGAGGACCCGGAAAGGTACTTCATGCCCGACCAGTTCTCCAACGCCACCAACGTCCTGGCCCACTACGAGACCACCGGCCCGGAAATCCTGGCCCAGACCGGGGGCGAGGTGGACGCCGTGGTGGCCGGTATGGGTACGACGGGCACCCTGATGGGCCTCGCCCGCTTTTTCCGGGAAAAGAAGCCGGAGGTCCGGATCATCGGCGTGGAACCGTTCAAGGGGCACGCCATCCAGGGTCTGAAGAATATGGAGGAGTCTATCGTGCCCCGGATCTACAACCCGGCGCTGCTCGACGAGAAGATCAACGTGGGAGACGAAGAAGCTTTTCAAACGGCCAGGTTGCTGGCCACCCGGGAGGGGGTCTTCGTGGGGATGTCCAGCGGCGCGGCGGTGGCCGGCGCACTGCGGGTGGCGCGGCGGATGCGGGCCGGGACCATCGTCGTCATCCTGCCCGACCGCGGCGACCGTTACCTGAGCACCACCCTCTTCCGGTCCATCTGCGCCAAGTGCTCGCCCTGAAGGGCGAGGGGCGCCTCTTCTGGTCGGGATCCACCGGGAGGACGGAACATGCAACTCAACAGGATAAAGGAGAACGTCTTCTACATCGACGCGCCGGCCAACATGGGGGTCGTCACCAACGGCCGCGGCGAGGCCCTGCTGGTGGATACGGGGCTTGACGAAAGC
>JBFMHQ010000022.1:0-17249 GCA_040751815.1 Bacillota bacterium
GGCGATCGCCGATAGCGTGGAGATCCTCGAAAAACGGCATCCTCGTGCCGACGTCCACTACCGTGGACAGTCTACAGAGGAAGTCCTGGCCGTCGTCGGAAGGGCTACCTCCGTAATGACCCTGATCGTGGGCGCGGTGGCCGCCATCGCCCTTTTTGTAGGCGGGGTAGGCGTGATGAATATCATGCTGGTGGCCGTTGCCGAAAGGACGCGGGAGATCGGGTTGCTCATGGCCCTGGGCGCGCGCCGGCGGGATATTCTCCAGCAGTTCCTGGGCGAAGCGGTCCTCCTTTGCCTGGTCGGCGGCTTCTTCGGCATACTCTTCGGCGCGGGCGGCGCCCTCGTGGTGGCTGTGTTTGCCCACTGGCCGCCGCTGATTTCCTTCTGGACGGTAATCATGGCCTTTGCCTTCGCGGCCTGCGTGGGGATCTTCTTTGGCCTCTACCCGGCGGGCCGCGCCGCCTCCATGAGTCCGGCCGAAGCCCTGAGGTACCATTAACTCCTCCGGCCGTCAATTCGTGGCAGGTCCGGGGGCGCCCGCTTCTTCGCCATTCTCCGGCCGGGCTCTTTTTCGCCCGGAGGCGGCTTCATCTCCGCCCTGCGTGCGGCCGGCCGGAGCGCCCCCGGTTTCGTGGTGTTCCCTGCAACTTGCGGTTTGGAGCCCAATAAGGCGAAAATAGACTTTCTGTGTCGGAAATGGCGGCTTGCAGTCTCTCCCTTTCGCCCTGTTTCCATAACAAAACGGCATTTTTCGTTTTTCGGGGCAGGAATCTGGTAGCAAATGCCGAAACAAAAGACACAGGCTGAAAGGGAGGTGGCAGTTTTTGCCAGTAAGTAAAGGTCCGCGTCGGTTCCTGGTGAAATTTGTTGCCGGACTGGGGCTGACGCTGACGGCTGCTTTGTTTCCCCCGCCGCAGTCCGGTTCCCTCGTGTCCGAGAACCCCTGGACGGGCCCCATTGCCTGGGCGGCGCCCGCGGGGGCAACGTATACCGTCAAACGCGGCGACACCCTGTGGGGTATCAGCATCCGGTACGGCACCACGGTCAACGCCTTGAAAGCGGCCAACGGATTACGAAGCGACCTTATCTTCCCCGGTCAGGTGCTCCGCATCCCCGTAAAGGCCCAGGTTCCACCGGCCCCCCGCCCGCCGGTTCCCCAGCCCTCCCGCAGCGGCGACCGTGTCCAGGAACTCCTCAGGTATGCCGAATCCCTCCTCGGCGCTCCCTACCGCTGGTCGGGCAACACCCCCGCCGGCTTCGACTGCTCCGGCTATGTGCAGCACGTCTTTGGCAAATTCGGAATTAACTTGCCCCATTCGAGCTACGCCCAGTTTAACTGCGGCACGCCGGTGGAGCGCGACGCCCTGCAGCCGGGGGACCTGGTGTTTTTCTCCACCTACGGCCCCGGGGCAACCCACGTGGGGATTTACCACTCGAACGGGCGTTTTCTCCACGCAAGTACGGGCAGCGGCAAGGTGAAGTGGGAGTCGCTGGGCAGCGATTATTACAGCAAGCGTTACCTTGGAGCCAGGCGCATTATTCCCTGACCCGGACGGCGCTGCGGACCACCCTGCCTGCGGCGGTCTCAACTTTGCTCCCATCCGGGGGCCTTTTTGTTTACCTCACCGTTGGGCGTGGGACCTTAACGCGCCCCATATGTTAGTTCGCGTCCTGGTTAAAAGAGCGGTTGACAAAGGCGGCACAAGCTGGTAAGTTATCTTTGGTTGAAAGCCCCTGGTTCCGCGTAATCTGTAACAGGTGGCTTTCTCTTTTTTCAGAGGGGGTGGGCCTGTGGACGCCGGCCGAAGTAAAGGAACTGGAAAGGATAACAAAGACAGCGGGTTCGCGGGCCTGCCTCCCGGGAGGGGCCCGCGGTGACCCTGCAGGGAGGGATGGCCGTGGACAGGGCCCAGGAGGTGCGCGAAACCCTGCGCGCCCTCCTTGCCGAAGCTGAAGTACAGAAGCTTAAGGAATACCTCGCCGAAGTGCACTACGCCGACCTGGCCGAGGTGCTGCCGGAACTCAACCTGGTCCAGCAGATCAGGATCGTGCGGGCGCTCGAGCCGCGGAAAGCCGCCGAAGTCCTCTTCGAACTCGACCGCCGCCAGGTGCAGCTTCTCCTGGAGGGCCTGGGGCCGCAACGGAGCGCTTTGATCCTGCGGGAGATGCCGGCCGACGATGCGGCGGACCTGCTGAGCGAACTGCCGTCTTCCGTGGTGGAGGGCTATCTCAAGCTGATGGGTGCCGCCGAGGCGGAGGACGTTCAGGAACTGCTGGGTTACGAAGCGGACACCGCCGGCGGCATCATGACCACGGAGTTTGTGGCCATCCACGAGGAGGCCACGGTCGAAGAAACCATAGAGGCCGTGCGGAAGGCGGCGGGAGAGGCCGAAACGATCTATTACCTCTACGTGGTCGATGCCCAGAACCGGCTGGTGGGCGTGGTCTCCCTGCGCGAGTTAATCCTGGCCAGGCCGGGGGCGCGTATCGGCGAGGTCATGCAGACCAACGTCGTGAGTGTGAACGTGGGCACCGACCAGGAAGATGTGGCACGGATCGTCGCCAAGTACGACTTCCTGGCGATTCCGGTTGTTGATCACCATAATACGCTCCTCGGCATTGTGACCGTTGACGACGTGCTCGACGTGGTTGCCGAGGAAAGCACCGAGGATTTCCTGCGCGTATCGGCGAATATCGAGGAAGAAGAGGCGCTGGACCCGCATCTGAACGTCTGGCGGCGGGCCGCACGGCGCCTGCCGTGGCTGGTGGCCCTTCTCCTGGGGGAGTTAATAGCGGGCAACGTTATCCAGCGCTTTTCCGACACCCTGCAGACCATGTACGTACTGGCCTTTTTCATGACCGCGATGGCCGGGGGGCCGGGAAATGCGGCCACCCAGTCCCTGGCGCTGGTGGTGCGCGGGTTGGCCACCCGGGAGTACGGCCCCCGGGATTTCCTGCGCGTTGTCTGGCGGGAAGCGCAGGCCGGCATCGTTGTGGGGCTCGTTTCCGGCATTGTGCTCGCCGCGGCGGCGTTCCTCTGGCAGCAGTCGGCGCTCATCGGGCTTGTGGTTGGGCTGGCCCTGGCCGTGAACATCGCCGTGGCAACCACCATCGGGAGCCTGGTTCCCATCATGGTCTACCGCCTGGGCGCCGACCCGGCCCTGGCGTCCGGGCCGTTTATTACCACCCTGATGGACGTCATCAGTATGTCGATCTATTTTGGCCTGGCTTCCGTGGTGCTCTTCTATGTGCACTAACCGTCGCCCCAGCGTCCCCGCGGGGCGCAGGGGAGGCCCAGGAGATCCAGCACCCGCCCGACGGTGCCCAGGACGATGTCCTCGACCCCGGCCGGGCGGAGATAAAAGGCGGGGACGGGCGGCATGATCACTACACCCAGGCGGGCCAGCTTGAGCATGTTTTCCAGGTGCACCGGGCTCAAGGGGGTCTCCCGCACAAGGAGCAACAGTCGCCTGCGCTCCTTAAGGGCCACGTCTGCGGTGCGCTGCACCAGGTTGGCGGCGTAGCCGCAGGCGATACCGGCCAGGGTTTTCATGCTGCAGGGGGCGATAACCATGCCGTCGTGCAGGAAGGAGCCGCTGGCCAGGGGGGCCGTGAAGTCGTCTTCGTCGTAGCAGCGGGTGCTCAGCCGCGCCACGTCCTCGGGCCGGCGGTCCGTTTCCAGGGCGATGATGCGGCGCCCGGCCGCGGTCATGATGAGATGGGTTTCGACACGCAATTTAACGAGTTGTTCCAGCAGGACGATGCCGTAGGCGGCGCCGGAGGCGCCCGTGATGGCTACCACGATGCGCACGCTTTCAACTCCTTCACGAACTCCATTTTAAAGGATACCGGGTGGGAAGGAAAGAACGGCGGTGCGGCTTTTTAATATAGAGGCCGTTGTCCTCCAGGCCCGCGCTGTGCGGGAAGCGGACAGGCTGCTCGTGCTTCTTTCGCGGGAGCGGGGGAAACTGCGGGCCATGGCTTTTGGGGCGGCCAAGCCGACCAGCAGAAAGCGCGGCGCGGTCCAGCCCTTTACCCACGGCAGGTACCTCCTGGCCGCGGGAAAGGAGCTTTACACCGTACGGCAGGCGGAGGAAATCGCCTCCTGGCCGGCGCTGCACGGGGACCTGGTGCGGCTTGCTTACGCCTCCTACGCCGCAGAACTCAGCGCAGCTTTTCTCCCGGAGGAACAGCCCGGCGAGGCTGCTTTCCGGCTATTTCTGAGTTTTCTACGTTCCCTGGTTGCGGCGGTCAACCCCCTGGCCCTGCGGCTCCTGGAGGCGAGGCTGCTTTTCCTGGCGGGGCTCTGGCCGCGCCTTGCCGCATGCGCCGCCTGCGGTGCCGGGCCCGGAGAAGGGGTTTTCTTCTCGCCGGGGGCCGGGGGGGTGCTCTGTCGCAGGTGCGGCAGGGAGGACCCGCAGGCCATCGCGTGCCACCCGGGCACCCTGAGGCTCCTCGGGACGCTGCGGAGCTGGCCGTTCGGGCGCCTCGGCTCCCTGCGCCCGGACAGAACCGTGCGGGAGGAGCTGCAGCGCATCCTCGAGGCAACCATCTGCTACCACCTGGAGGGAGAGCCCGGCAGCCTTAACTTTCTGCGCCGGCTTGAGCAGGGGTGAAAACCTCCGGCCCGGGAAATCATAAGGGGGCATGGGGAAGAGGCATATGCTGGAAGTTGCTTGCGGCGGGTGTTGCTGGCAGGTATTCCAGGCACCAGAGTCGAAAAAAAACCGGTAGTGAGGTGAAAAGAGCTGAACTTTCAGGAAATCATCTTTGCCCTTGACCGGTACTGGGCCGACCAGGGTTGCGTTATCCAGCAGCCGTACGACGTAGAAAAGGGAGCAGGGACCATGAACCCCGCCACCTTCTTCCGCGTGCTGGGGCCGGAACCCTGGCGGGTCGCCTACGTCGAGCCCTCGCGCCGCCCCACCGATGGGCGCTATGGCGAGAATCCCAACCGCCTGCAACATTACTACCAGTACCAGGTGATTCTCAAGCCCTCACCCGATGACGTGATCGATCTTTACCTGGCAAGCCTGGAGGTCATCGGCATCGATCCGGCGGCCCACGACGTGCGTTTTGTGGAAGACAACTGGGAGTCGCCGACCCTCGGCGCCTGGGGGCTCGGGTGGGAGGTTTGGCTGGACGGTATGGAGATCACCCAGTTTACCTACTTCCAGCAGTGCGGCGGCTTTGATTGCCGGCCGGTGGCGGCCGAGATCACTTACGGCCTCGAGCGCCTGGCCCTTTACCTGCAGGGATGCGACAGCGTATTCGACATTATCTGGACGGACGGCATCACGTACGGAGACGTGCACCACCGCGGCGAGGTGGAACATTCCAGGTACAATTTCGAAGATGCCGACGTAGACCTGCTCTTCAGGCTCTTCGATATGTACGAGCAGGAGGCCGGGCGCGTACTGCAGAGGGGCCTCGTCCTGCCCGGATACGATTACGTCCTCAAATGCTCGCATACCTTCAATTTGCTCGACGCGCGGGGCGCCATCAGCGTGACGGAGCGGACGGGGTTCATCACGCGGGTGCGCAACCTGGCCCGGACGGCCGCACGGTGTTACCTTAAGCAGCGGGAAGAAATGGGTTACCCGCTCCTCAGGGGGGCTTAGCCTTGGCCCGGGATTTTCTTCTGGAGATCGGAACCGAGGAGATACCGGCGCGTTTCGTCGACGGCGCGCTGGCCGAACTGGCCGCGGTTACCGAGCAGTTGCTGGTTGAGGAACGCCTCCTTTTCGAGGACATCCGGACCTACGGCACGCCGCGGCGACTGGCCGTGCGCGTCTTCGGCCTGGCGGCGCAGCAAACCCCCCTTGTCCGGGAAATCAAAGGACCGCCCTGCAGGGCCGCCTTTGACGCGGACGGTAAACCCACCCGTGCGGCGGAGGGTTTTGCCAGGAACCAGGGCGTGCGGGTCCAGGATCTTGTCGTCCGCCGGGTTGGCGACGTACCCTACGTTTTCGCCGTGAAGGAGGAAACCGGGCGCCCCGCGGTGGAGGTGCTCCGGGAACTGACGCCGCGCCTGGTCACGGCCCTTTCCTTCCCGAAACCCATGCGCTGGGGGGACTACGATCTCAAGTTCATCCGCCCCATTCGCTGGCTGGTTGCCCTGTACGGGGAAGAGGTAATACCCTTTACCCTTGCCGGGGTGCGGGCGGACCGTTACACCTACGGGCACCGTTTTCTCCGCCCGGGCCCGCACGTCCTCACCGAGCCGGGCGCCTACGTTGACACCCTCCGGGCGGCCTTCGTCCTCGTCGATCCCGTTGAGCGCCGGAGCGAAGTATGGCGGCAGGTCCAGGATGTTGCCCGGGCCGCCGGCGGAACGGTGCGGCCGGACCGGGAACTCCTCGATGAGGTGGCCAACCTGGTCGAATACCCCACCGCCTTCTGCGGGAGTTTCCCGGTGGCTTACCTGGAATTGCCCCCGCCCGTCCTCATCACTCCCATGCGGGGGCACCAGCGGTATTTCCCGGTTTACGGCCCGGACGGAAAACTCCTGCCCCTTTTCGTCGCCGTGCATAACGGCACCGCCGAGCATATCGAGACCGTACGGGCCGGGAACGAAAAGGTATTGCGCGCGCGCCTGGCCGACGCACGCTTCTTTTACGAAGAAGACCTGAAGGAATCCCTGGCAGACAGGGTCGAACGGCTGAAAAAAATCGTCTTCCTCGAAGAGCTCGGCTCCCTCTACGAAAAAACGATGCGGCTGCAGAGCCTCGTCGGGTACCTGGCGGGCGTTCTGGGCCTGGATCCGGAGGACGCGCGCCGCGCGGCGCGCGCCGCCCACCACAGTAAGGCCCACCAGGTGTCCGACCGGGTAGACGAGTTTAACCAACACCAAGGGGTCATGGGCCGGGAATACGCCCTGCACGACGGCGAGGACCCCGTGGTGGCCCAGGCCGTTTACGAGCATTACCTCCCGCGGGGCGCGGGGGACGAACTGCCTGCGACGTGGCCGGGCCGGGTGCTGAGTCTCGCCGAAAAGGCCGACAACCTGGTGGGGTGTTTCGGGCTCGGCATCCTGCCCACCGGCTCCCAGGACCCTTATGCCCTGCGCCGGCAGGCCCTGGGGATGTGCCGGCTCCTCCTCGAGGGCGGGGTTTTCCTGGATACTACGGAGCTGTTTCGCCTGGCATACCGGCTTTATGAGGGGCGGCTCAAACTGACAGAGGAAGAAGTCATCACTCGCCTGGAAGATTTTGTGGTCCAGCGGTTGCGGGGGCTTTTCGGCGAGGAGGGATTGCCCGGCGACGTGGTCGAGGCGGTCCTCGCGGCGGGGGCCGCCGATGTACGGGACGCCTGGGAGCGGGCGCGTGCCCTGGCGGCCTTCCGGGACTCGCCCGCCTTCGCGGACGTGCATACCGCCTTCACCCGCGCGCATAATCTAGCTAAGAACGGCGCCGGAGAAGAAGTAGACCCTGCTCTGTTTGCCGATCCCGCCGAGACGCAACTGCTGCAGGCCTACCGGGAGGTGGCCGTCCGGGTGGAACCCCTGCTGGCCGCCCGCCGGTACGCGGACGCGCTGGCGGCCATGGGAGATTTGCGCCGGCCCGTGGACCGCTTCTTCGACGCCGTCCTGGTCATGACCGAAGACCGGGCGGTGCGCGAGAACCGCCTGGCGCTCCTGCGCCGGGTCGCCGGGCTGGTCGAAAGGGTGGCCGATTTTTCAAAACTCCTTACCGTCACGTGAAATTTCCTGTCCGGGCAGGAAAAGGGAGAATGTTTGTTGTATTATTACATAATAATTCCCGCTGGCACGCCAATAGTATAGCACAATTGGCGCCCGGAGGAGGGGTATATGCAACTAACGAAGCGGCAGCAGGCGATCCTTGAAATCGTAAAAGGGGAAGGCCCGATCACCGGCGAGCAGATCGCCGAACGCCTGTCCCTCGCGCGGGCGACGCTCCGCCCGGATCTGGCGATTCTCACCATGGCCGGCTTCCTGGAGGCCAGACCCCGGGTAGGGTACTATTTCAGCGGCAAGTCGCCGAACCGGATCGTGGCGGAGCGTTTGCGGCAGGTCCTGGTGGGCGATGTCATGTCGCGGCCGGTGGTGGTGCGCGAGGACTGCACGGCCCACGACGGCATCGTGACCATCTTCCTGGAGGATTGCGGCACCCTTTTCGTGGTTGACGAGGAGGCTTTTCTTCTGGGTGTGGTTTCCCGGAAAGATTTCCTGAAGCTGGCGCTGGGGGGCAGGGACCTGCAGCACGTGCCCGTCGGGGTGATCATGACGCGGATGCCCAATATCGTTGTCACCTACCCGGAGGAAACGGCCTGGAAGGCGGCCAAGAACCTGGTGACCCACGAGGTCGACGCCCTGCCCGTGGTGCGCCGTGCCGAAAGGCCGGACGGCCGCGAGGGCTTGCAGGTGATGGGCCGCTTCAGCAAAACGAACGTGGCGCGGTTATTTGTGGAAATGGGGGAAGGTAAGTGAAGGATGTTCTGGGCACCGCCGGGCCCGGGGAAACGCGCCCGGTGATTTACATCATTTCGGATTCCATCGGGGAAACGGCGGAACTGGTGGCGCGGGCGGCGGCGAGCCAGTTCAACCACGGCAACGTGGACATCAGGCGCGTGCCTTACGTGACGCACCCCGAGGAGATTCCGGAAATCATCGAAGAGGCCCGCGGCTTTCCGAGCATCATTGTCTTTACTCTGGTCCTGCCCGATTTGCGGAACGCATTGCTGCACGAGGCGGCGAAGCATGGCATACCGGCGGTAGACGTGATGGGGCCCGTGCTGACGGCCCTTTCCAGGATCACCGCCGCGCCGCCGAAACTGGAGCCCGGCCTTATGCGGAAGGTGGACGAGGAGTATTTCCGCCGGGTCGAGGCCATCGAGTTTGCCGTCAAGTACGACGACGGCAAGGATCCGCGGGGTATAACCCAGGCCGATATCGTGGTCCTCGGGGTATCCCGCACCGGCAAGACGCCCCTCTGCATGTACCTGGCCCATAAGGGCATCAAGGCGGCCAATACACCCCTGGTGCCCGAGGTGCCCCCACCGGAGGAGATCCAGAACGTGCCGCCGCACCGGCTCATCGGTTTGACCATCGACCCGGAAAAACTCCTGAGCATCCGGCGGGAAAGGTTGCGCACCCTGGGCCTGCCCGCAGAAGCCGACTACGCCAGCAAAGAGCGGGTCCTGCGCGAACTGGCCTATGCCGAGGAAATCATGCACCGGGCCCGCTGTTCCGTAATCGACGTGACCAACAAGGCGGTCGAGGAGACGGCCGGCCGGGTGCTGGAAATATACTACCGGGGACAGAGGGCCGGCTGGGAGGCCCCTTAGCCGGCCTTCGGTAGCCGGGGCGCTAAAAAATTACACAGGGAGAGGAGTTGTCGATGTCTTCCTACCGTTTTGTTAAGTGGTTCAACGAACTGGGGAAGGACGACGTGGGCCTGGTTGGGGGGAAGGGGGCGAACCTCGGCGAAATGACGCGGGCCGGCATCGCCGTACCGCCCGGGTTTTGCGTCACCGCGGAGGCCTACCGGTACTTCGTCGAGCGGATGGAGTTGCAGCCGAAGATCCGTGAACTCATCAGGCAGACCGACATCAACGACGTCGAGCAGTTGACCTTAAATACGGCGCGCATCCGTGACCTGATCAAGGCTACACCGGTACCGCCGGAGATCGCCGACGAAATCGGCCGCGCCTACGGGGAACTCGGCGGCGGGGAAGATGTACCGGTGGCGGTGCGCAGCTCGGCCACCGCGGAGGACCTGCCGGAGGCGTCGTTCGCCGGCCAGCAGGATACGTATTTGAACATCAGGGGCGCGGCGGCGGTGGTAGAGTACGTCCGGCGCTGCTGGGCCTCCCTCTGGACGGCCAGGGCCACCTCCTACCGGGAAAGCCACGGCTTTGACCATTTTTCCGTCTACCTTTCCGCGGTGGTCCAGAAACTCATCCATGCCGCCAGGTCGGGCGTCGCGTTTACCGCCAATCCCGTCACCGGCAGCCGCCAGGAGATCATGATCAACGCCAGCTGGGGACTGGGGGAGGCGATTGTTTCGGGTACCGTCACGCCCGACGAGTATATCGTCAACAAGACAACCTGGCAGATTGTAGAGAAAAATATCGCCGAGAAGACCACCATGATCGTAAAAGATCCGGGCCGCGATCTTGGCACGGTAAAGGTGGCGGTGGCCGAGCATCTCGGTCCCGAATACGTGACGGCCCAGTGCCTCAGCGACGAGGAGGTAATCGCCCTCGCCAGGGAGTTTCAGCGGGTTGAAGAACACTACCGGTTTCCCCAGGATATCGAGTGGGCCTACGATGCCGGGGACAACCGCTTCTACATCCTCCAGGCGCGGCCCATCACCACCCTGAACGAGGCGGCCCCCGGCGAGGCAGAGGTCCTGGTGAAGGGGATGGCGGCTTCGCCCGGCGTGGCCACGGGCCGGGTTATCCTGGTGAAGACCATGGAAGACATTAAGGGCGTGGGCGAAGGGGATGTGCTGGTCACCATCATGACCAACCCCGACATGGTACCCGCCATGAAAAAAGCGGCGGCCATCGTTACCGACGAAGGCGGGCGCACCTGCCACGCGGCCATCGTTTCCCGGGAACTGGGCATCCCGTGCATCGTGGGCACCAAGACCGCCACCCAGGTGCTCAAACCGGGGATGGAAGTCACGGTGGACGCCACGCGGGGCGTGGTCTACCGGGGCCGGGTCAAGCAGGAGGCCGCGGCGGCCGCAGCGGCGCCGGAGGCGCAGGCCGGGCCGGCACTGCCGCCGTACATCCTGAAGGAGATCTACCCGGTAACGGGGACCAGAATTTACATGAACCTGGGCCAGCCTGAGGCCATGAACCGCTACCAGGACCTTCCCTTTGACGGGATCGGCCTGATGCGCACCGAGTTCATCTTTACCGACCACATCGGCGCGCACCCCATGTATCTTCTGCGCACCGGCCAGGAAAAACTGTTCATCGACCGGCTGGCGGACGGCATCGCCACGGTCGCCCAGGCGGCCTTCCCCCGGCCGGTGGTGGTCCGGTTCAGCGACTTCCGGACCAACGAGTTCCGGGGGCTGCAGGGCGGCGAAGAGGTCGAGCCGGTGGAAAACAACCCCATGCTCGGCTGGCGCGGCGTGGCCCGCTACATTTCACCGGAGTACGAAGCCGGTTTCCGCCTGGAGTGCCGTGCCATGCGCAAGGTACGCGAGGAATACCACCTGACCAACGTCTGGGCCATGCTGCCCTTTGTCCGCACCACCTGGGAGGTAGAAAGGGTACGGCAAATAATGGCTTCGGAGGGCCTTTCCTCCAACCGCAACTTCCGCGTGTGGATTATGGCGGAGGTGCCGGCGGTGGTCTTCCTGGCCGAGCAATTCAGCCCCCTGGTGGACGGGTTCAGCATCGGCTCCAACGACCTTACCCAGTTAATCCTGGGGGCCGACCGTGATTCCGGCATCCTGGACAGCATGGGGTACTTCGACGAGCGTGACCCGGCCGTGCAAACCGCCATCGCGCACCTGATCGAGGTGGCGCACCGCTACGGCAAGACCGTTTCCATCTGCGGCCAGGGCCCCTCGGTTTACCCGGAATTTACCGAATTCCTGGTCAGGAACGGCATCGACAGCGTCAGCGTCAATCCCGACACGGTGGTGCAGACCCGGCGCCTGGTAGCTTCCGTGGAAAGGAAGATCATTCTCGAAGGAATCAGGTCGGGAAGAAGCGGCAGGTGAGGATGTGTCTTCCCGCATGCGGCTTTTCTGGGCGATCACCCTCCCGGAGCAGGTCCGGGAAAGGCTCGACCGGCTGCGGCAGAGGTGGTCGCCCCTTTTGCCCGCCGCTAAATGGGTGGAGCGGGAGAACTTCCACCTCACGGTGAAGTTCCTCGGCGAGGTGGAGGCTTCCCTGGTTTCCACCCTTCGGGAGGCGGTGGCGCGCCGGGTGACCGGGCTGGCACCCTTTACCCTGGAGGTGGGCGGCTGGGGGACCTTCGGCCGCCCCCCGCGGGTTCTGTGGGTTGGCGTCCGCGGGGACCTGGAGGCCCTGGCCGGGTTATGGCGGGCCGTGGAAGAGGCTATGGCCGGGTTCGGTTTTGCCGTCGAAAGCCGCTATGCGGCCCACGTAACGCTGGCGCGGCTGCGCTCCCCGCAGGGCCTGGAGGCGGTGCGGCAGCGGGCCGACGCCGACGTGCGCGAGGCCGGCCTGCCCTGCCGGGTGTACGTTGACGAGCTATGCCTCATGGTCAGCCGTCTCACGCCACAGGGACCGCATTACACCAGGTTTTTGCAGCTCGACCTGGGCAGGTAATCTTATACAGGAGTTGAAACGGGGCGGTGACCGGCGTATACTATACAGATACGCGTTTCAGAGTAGGGGAAAGAAGATGCTTGTGGTGGCCGTGAACGGCAGCCCGCGCCGCAGCGGTAACACGGTGAGGCTTCTGACGTGCGCGCTGGACGAAGCGGCGAAACTGGGCGCCGAAACCATTCTCCTCCACGCCGTCGACGGCTTGGCGGGCTTGAAGACCCAGTACTGCATCCACTGTTCATCTCCCTGCCGGGGAGTCTGCTACGAAGGGACCGTCCTTGCCCGGATGTTTGGCATTCTCCGGCAGGCGGACGGGGTTATCCTCGGCAGCCCGGTTTACTTCGGTACGGTGGCCGCTCCGCTGAAGGCCTTCTGGGACAAGACGCGGCGCCTGCGCAAAGAAAAGGCGCTTCTTAACGTGGTGGGGGGCGGCGTGGTTACCGGGGCATCGCGGTTCGGGGGGCAGGAGATGACGTTGCGTGTGTTACACGAAATGATGCTCAGCCAGGGAATGACCATTGTGGGTGACGGGCACCTTTCGGATGAAGACGCCGGACACCACGGGGCCTGTGCCCAGGAACCGGTGGAAAAAGACACCCTGGGACTGGGCCGTGCCCACGTGCTGGGGCGGAGGGTGTTCGAGGTGGCGCAGGCCACGGTGCCGCTGCGCACCACATACCGGGCGGCGCGCGCCAGCCTTTAAAACCCTCGCCCCGCCAAGCCGGGGTTTTTTTGTTGAAACTTACGAAAAGGGGTGGACGGCCGTTGCTGCCGCCGCTGCGCGAGCGCACCGAGGAGCTTGAGGACCGCATTCTTTCTCCCTATGCCTGCCGCAGCCGGGCAAGCCGGGGGCGCGAGCGACCCGAGGAGCCCTGCGCGGTGCGGACCGACTTCCAGCGGGACCGGGACCGGATCATCCATTCCAAGAGCTTCCGCCGGCTGAAGCACAAAACGCAGGTCTTCCTCATCCCGGAGGGCGATCACTACCGCACGCGGCTGACCCATACCCTGGAGGTGGCCCAAATCGCCCGCACCGTGGCCCGCGCCCTGCGCTTAAACGAGGACCTCACCGAGGCCATTGCCCTGGGCCACGACCTGGGACACACGCCCTTCGGCCATACCGGCGAGGCAGCGCTGAACGAGATTTTCCCCGGGGGGTTCCGGCATAATGAGCAGAGCCTGCGGGTGGTGGAATTGCTGGAGGGCGGGGAAGGCCTGAACCTTACCTTCGAGGTGCGCGACGGCATCCTGCACCATACGGGCCGGGGGATGCCGGCCACGCTGGAAGGCCAGGTGGTAAGAATCGCCGACCGCATCGCCTACATCAATCATGACATCGACGACGCCCTGCGCGGCGGCGTCCTCAAACCGGACCGGTTGCCCCCGGAATGCCTCGAAGTGCTCGGTTACACCCACAGGGAACGCATCAACACCATGGTTACCGACTTGATTACTGCCAGCTGGGAGCAGCCGGTAATCCGTCTGAGCAGCCGCGTGCAGGAAGCCATGGACCGGTTGCGCGCCTTCCTTTTCGCCAATGTCTACGAGGGGTCGGCGGCCAAGCGCGAGGAGGGCAAGGCCTGCCACGTGGTCCGGGCGCTGTACGACTATTTCGCCGCCCGGCCGGAGGCGCTGCCGCCTGAATACCGGCGGCGCGTGGAGGAATTCGGACCCGCAAGGGTGGCCTGCGACTACATTGCCGGGATGACCGACCGGTACGCCGTGGCCGTATTCGGGCGCCTGTTTGTCCCCCAGGGGTTCCCTGTGTGCTAAGTACCAAAAAAACCTTTTTATTAAGGAGGAAAATGTCCAGGGGTTAGCGAATTAACTATTAACTGTTACCCGCCTGGCTGATGGGGGAAGCGCCTGTGCGCGGGTTACTGCCTGAGGAACTGGTGGCTGAGGTTGGTGCCCGTATCGATCTCGTGCACCTGGTTGCCGAGTACATGCACCTTGAAAAAAGAGGGCGCAACTACGTAGGCCTATGCCCCTTCCACCAGGAGAAAACGCCGTCCTTTACCGTAACGCCGGAGAAACAGCTCTTCTACTGCTTCGGGTGCGGCGTTGGGGGAAACGCCTTTAAGTTCCTGATGCTCAAGGAAAACATAAGTTTTCCCGAGGCCGTACGCCGCCTGGCGGCGAGGGTGGGCATTACGGTGCCGGTAGGGCCGGACCCGGAGAGCGGGGAAAAGGAGCGGATACGCCGGGCCCATCTCCTGGCCTCCCGGTTTTACCGGGATGTCTTGCTGAACCACCCCGCGGCGGCGGAGGCCAGGCGGTACCTCGACGGGCGGGGCATCTCGCCGGAGCTACAGGAGCGTTTTGGGCTTGGTTACGCTCCCCCGCAGTGGGATGCCCTCATAAACTATTTACAGAAGCAGGGATACGCACCCGGGGAACTGGTGGCCTGGGGACTTGCGGCGCAGGGCGACAGAGGCGTATACGATCGTTTCCGCGGGCGGATTATTTTCCCCATCGCGGACGCCCGGGGACGGGTCGTAGGTTTCGGCGGACGGGTGCTGGACTCCGGCCGGGAAAAGGCCGCCGCGCACGGGCCGAAGTACCTTAACTCTCCCGAGACCGTGCTCTTTAACAAGTCGAGCGTTCTGTACGGCCTCCACCTGGCGCGGGAGAGCATCCGGGAGCGCGGGTACGCCGTTCTCGTGGAAGGGTATATAGATGTGATTACCGCGCACCGGTACGGCGTGACCAACGCTGTAGCTCCCCTGGGAACCAGCCTTACCAGGGAACAGGGCCGGCTGTTAATGGGGTACGCCATGGATGCGGTAATCGCCTTCGACGCCGACGTGGCCGGAGTGGCGGCCACCATCCGGGGGCTCGACCTCCTCCAGGAACTTGGCTGCCGGGTAAAGGTGGTAACGCTGCCCCAGGGCACGGACCCGGATGAGTTCCTGCGGCGGGAGGGTCCGGAAGCCTGGGAGGCCCTCGTAGCAGGGGCGGTGCCGCTTATAGAGTACAAGCTGGCCGGTTTCCTGTCCGGGCGGAGGTGCAGCACCGCGGCGGAAAAGCTGGCCGCCCTGCGCCACGTGCTGCCCAATTTAAAGGTGCTGCGGAGCGCGGTCGAGCGCGAAGAAGGCATCCGTACGGTGGAAAGGATGTTGAGTCTTTCCTGGGAAACGATCCACGGCGAATTGAAGAAATTTGTAGCAAATCAAAGCAATGTGCGGCCAAATTCGGATAAAATTGCTAACAAGATACATAATATTGTCATCAAGGAAAGACGCAACGTCGAGCACATAGAGGCCGGGTTGCTCCGGCTGTTGCTTGAGGATGCCGGTCTTCTGCCGGAGATCCGCGCGGAACTTGGTGATACCTTTTTCAGGCATCCCGGGTACCAGCGCATACTTGACACCATTATCAGGTTGGGTAACGATGTGCTTAGCCCGGCAACCTTGTCCAACTACCTGGGGGAGGAAGAGCAAAATCTGCTTTCCGCCCTGCTGGCGGGGGAACCGCCGCCCGGCGACCGGAAGAGAATGGCTCAGGATTACATCGCCGCCCTGAAAAGGTGGCAGCGCCGCGACCGGCGGCAACAGCTGCTCGCGGATCTGGTAGCGGCGGACCGTGCGGGGGACGGCCCACGGGTGGCCAGGTTGTTGCTGGAGATAAAAGAAATCGATGCCTGCAAAGCCGAAGCGAAAGGAGGGTAGAACCATGCAGCAGGACCACTTGAAAGAACAAATCGAGGAGCTTGTGGAAAAGGGAAAGCGTCGCGGCAGTCTTACCTACCACGAGATTATGGACGGACTGCAAGGCGTCGATTTGACGCCGGAGCAGATTGACGATATTTACGAGAAGCTGGCCAATGTGGGGATCGAAGTGGTTCCGGAAGTTTCCGATCTGGAAACCCTGGAACCGGAGCACCAGGCCGAGGAAGTGGAAGTCGACCTGTCCGTCCCGGAAGGGGTGGACATCGACGATCCCGTGCGGATGTACCTTAAGGAGATCGGCCGGATACCACTCCTGACGCCGGAAGAGGAAGTCGAACTGGCCAGGCGCATGGAGCAGGGCGACGAGGAAGCCAAGCGGCGCCTTATCGAGGCCAACCTGCGCCTGGTGGTAAGCATCGCCAAGCGGTATGTCGGCCGGGGCATGCTTTTCCTTGATCTCATCCAGGAGGGCAACCTGGGGCTCATCAAGGCGGTCGAGAAATTCGACTGGCGCAAGGGGTACAAATTCAGCACTTATGCCACCTGGTGGATCAGACAGGCCATTACGCGGGCCATCGCCGACCAGGCGCGGACCATCCGCATCCCGGTGCACATGGTGGAGACGATTAACAAACTGATTCGCGTCTCCCGGCAGTTGCTCCAGGAACTGGGACGCGATCCCACGCCTGAAGAGATCGCCCACGAAATGGATATCTCCCCGGAGAAGGTGCGGGAGATCATGCGCATCGCGCAGGAGCCGGTGTCCCTGGAAACGCCCATCGGCGAAGAGGAAGACTCGCACCTGGGCGACTTCATCGAGGATCAGGACGTGCAGGCGCCGGCGGAGGAAGCCTCGTTCACCCTCCTGCGCGAACAGCTTAACGAGGTGCTGAAGACCCTGACGGAACGCGAGCAGCGCGTTTTGCGGCTGCGCTTTGGCCTGGACGACGGGCGGGCGCGCACCCTGGAAGAGGTAGGCCAGAAGTTCGGCGTTACCCGCGAGCGCATCCGCCAGATTGAGGCCAAGACGCTGCGAAAACTGCGGCATCCGAGCCGCTCCAAGAAGTTGAAGGACTACCTGGAGTAAACCGGTCCGGCGTCAATTGACGACCGGACCAGTTTTTTTGTATAATTTTTTCGGGCCCATAGCTCAACGGTTAGAGCAGCCGGCTCATAACCGGTTGGTTCCGGGTTCGAATCCTGGTGGGCCCACCATAAACAGATTTCAGACGTCGGACGTCAGAGGTCGGAGGGAGAAAAGGCAAAAACAGGAGTCGGAGGTCTGAGGAAGAGAAGGAC
>JBFMHQ010000022.1:17349-21376 GCA_040751815.1 Bacillota bacterium
CATAACCGGTTGGTTCCGGGTTCGAATCCTGGTGGGCCCACCATAAACAGATTTCAGACGTCGGACGTCAGAGGTCGGAGGGAGAAAAGGCAAAAACAGGAGTCGGAGGTCTGAGGAAGAGAAGGACAGAGGAATCAGGGAGGAAAACCCTCTGATGACTGACAACCGATGTCCGACGACCGATTTTGGGCGATTAGCTCAGAGGGAGAGCACTTGCCTTACAAGCAAGGGGCCGGTGGTTCGAACCCACCATCGCCCACCAGTAAAATCAAGGCTTCCGGGAACCGGGGGCCTTTAAATTTTGCGTTTTACGGCAACAATTACGGCAACAAAAGCCGGGGTCATCTTCCGGCAGTTTATTGCCGTAGCTTTTAGGGCAACAAGGTACGGCATCATTATGTCCCGGCTATCAGGACCGGTATTGTCGCCCGGGCTTGGGTGCTGCGGGGCAGTTGGGGGAGACCAAAATCCCGACAATTTCTTCTTGACGTTCCTGCCCAGAATAGAATGAGGAAGGGTGGGTTAAATTTTTTTACCGCCCCCTTCTTCCCCTGCCCCTTCGTCCAGAGCAATGCCTCCGTGAAGCATTTTCCCCGGCGGCGAACGGGAAGGAAGCGAAACGGTGGACAACCGGGGCGACGGCCGCATAAAATGGGAGAAAAGTCTTTTGCCGGCGGAGGTCGTGAACGATAAGAGGAATTATCTGCTACCTCGCCCTGGAGGAGGACGAAATCGAAATCGATTTCGACGTGGCCGAGCTTAAAGAACTCGTGCGCCACATCGGGATCGAGCCTGCAGACGTCGTAATCCAGCGGCGCCGCCCGGACCCAAACTACCTTCTGGGCGTGGGTAAGATCCACGAGGTCAGGGACCGGGCAGCCGCGGAAGGGATTCAGGCGGTGATCTTTAACCGCGAGCTTTCCCCGCGGCAGGTTATGCGCCTGGAGGACCTCCTGGGCGAGGTGGAGGTATGGGACCGCACCCAGGTGATCCTGGAGATATTTCGGCGCCGCGCCCAGTCCCGCGAGGGGAAAATCCAGGTGGAGCTGGCGCGGTTGACTTATCTTTACCCGCGGATAATGGGCCTGGGCGGCGTGCTCTCGCGCCTCGGAGGCGGCATCGGCACGCGGGGCCCGGGCGAAACCAAGCTGGAAGTGCTCCGCCGCGCCGTGCGCCGGCGCATCTACCAGCTGCAGGGCGAACTCCGGGAAGTGCGCGAAAACCGGGCGTTGCTGCGCCGCCGGCGGCAGAGGGAAGGTTTGCCGGTGGTTTCCCTGGTCGGGTACACCAACGCCGGCAAATCCACCCTCCTCAACGCTCTGGCCCTGAGCGATCGCAAGGTGCTGGTCGAGGACCGGGTGTTTGCGACCCTGGATCCGGTTAGCCGGCGCATCCGGTTGCCTTCGGGCCGGGAGGCCATTCTGACGGACACGGTCGGCTTTATCAAAGACCTGCCGCCCAAGCTCAAAGAAGCCTTTAAGGCCACCCTGGAAGAGTTGCAGGCGGCCGACTTGCTGCTGCACGTGATCGATCTGACGAGTCCGTACCGGGAGGCCCAGGTGGCGGCGGTGGAAACGCTGCTGGAAGAACTCGAGCTTTTCAGCCGGCCGGTGATCAAGGTTTACAACAAAGTAGACCGCTACGACGGTCCGCCGCCGGCCGACGGGGTTGCCGTTTCGGCCCTTTACGGCACCAACCTGGACGGCCTGGGCGGCGTTATCGAGGCAGCCCTGGCGGCGGATGAGGAAATGGTATTTCTCGTTCCCTTTGCGCGGCTGGGAGAGGTGTACCGTTTCGGTGAGGAGGTGCGGGTAGTGGCCGAAGAGTACCTGCCCGATGGGGTGCGGGTGACCCTGCGCGGCCGGCCGAGCACGCTACACAGGTTGCGCCAGCGGCTCACGGCAACTACCTCTTGAGCACGGGTTTTCCCCGGGCAGGAAACCGGTCTACTGCCGGTGAAAAAGAAGCGGCAACCGTGGTATGCAGGCAAGAAAGGGTGGTAGAGATGGAAGCAGACCGGGCAACGAAAAGGGCGGCGGCAATTGTAGCGGCCGTTGCCGCTTTTCTCACGCCTTTTATGGGCTCCTCGGTGAACGTGGCCCTCCCGGTGATCGGCGCGGAGTTTGCCCTGAACACGATGCTCCTGAGCTGGGTGCCCTCCTCGTTTCTGCTTTCGGCGGCCATGTTCCTGGTGCCCTGCGGCCGCCTGGCCGACATATACGGGCGCAAGAAAATTTTCTTTGCGGGTGCGGCGGTCTACACCCTCTTTTCCCTCTTGTCGGGCCTCGCGCCCTCCGGGGCGGCCCTTATCGCCTTCCGTTTCTTGCAGGGGATCGGCGGCGCTATGATCTTCGGCACCGGCGTGGCCATCCTCACCTCCGTTTACCCGCCGCGGGAGCGGGGCAAGGCGCTGGGGATAAACGTCGCCGCCGTTTACACCGGTTTATCCCTCGGTCCGTTCGCCGGCGGTCTGCTCACGCATTACACCGGCTGGCGCAGCGTGTTCCTGGCCAACGTCCCCCTGGGCCTTCTCGTCCTGGCGCTGGTCTGGTTGAAACTTAAAGGGGAGTGGGCAGAGGCGAAGGGAGAAGCCTTCGATTTTCCCGGAGCCGCCATTTACGCGCTGCTCCTCGTGGCGTTGATGTACGGTTTTTCGGCGCTGCCGGGGCCGGTGGGGTACATCCTGGTGGTACTCGGTCTTGCGGGAGGGGTGGCCTTCGCCCTCTGGGAGGCAAGGACGGCCAGCCCGCTCCTCGACGTATCCCTTTTTCGTAAGAACAGGGTCTTCGCCCTTTCCAACCTGGCCGCGCTCATTCACTATAGCGCCACTTTTGCCGTCGGTTTTCTCTTGAGCCTTTACCTGCAGTATATCAAGGGCTTCACTCCCGACGGCGCCGGCACGGTGCTCGTGGCCCAGCCGGCGGTCATGGCCCTGCTCTCCCCCTTCGCCGGCCGCCTTTCCGACGTCATCGAACCCCGGGTGGTGGCCTCCCTGGGCATGGGCATGACCGCCGCCGGGCTCCTTATGCTGACTTTCCTGGTTCCGGATACGTCCCTTGGCCTCATTCTCGCCGCCCTCCTGCTCCTGGGCCTGGGTTTCGCCCTCTTTTCTTCGCCCAATACCAACGCGGTCATGGGGGCGGTGGAAAAAAGGTACTACGGCGTAGCCTCGGGGATCCTGGGCACCATGCGCCTGGTCGGCCAGATGCTGAGCATGGGGCTCGTGATGCTCATCTTTGCCCTGTATCTCGGCAAGGCCCATATCAGGCCTGCCAACTACCATTTGTTCCTCGCCGGGGTAAGAACCGCCTTCGCCGTTTTCGGCGTGCTCTGTGCCCTGGGCGTCTTCGCTTCCCTGGCCAGGGGTAACGTGCGCTGAGCCGGCTCGTGCGGCGGTTGCCGGGCGAAAGCAGTAAGCGGCGGAGGTCTCGCCGGGGTTCTTCTTTCCTGCTGCAGGGATGCCCGGCGCGGCGGGAAGTTTCTGGAACGGGAGGTATTGCGGCGGCGGGGGAGAATATATCGGGCAGGCAAAAATCTTCGCGGAGAGGATGAAAGGGATGGCGGAAGAGCTCCTGGCCAGGGATATAATGACGACCGGCGTCGTTACCGTCGGGCCGGACGACGAGATTGAAAAGGCGGCACGCCTGCTGGTGGAGCACAGGATAAGCGGGCTGCCGGTGGTGGACCGGGAAGGAAGGGTTGTCGGGATCATCAGCGAAGCGGACCTGGTGGTGCAGGAAAAGGAGATACGAGCGCCCGTATTCACCGTTCTTCTGGGGAGCATCATCTACCTGGAAAATCCCAACCGCTTCTTGAACGAATTGCGGCGCCTCGCGGCGCTGCGGGTCGGCGAGCTCATGTCGCGGACCGTTTACACCGTGGGGCCCGGCGACCCGGTACGGAAGATCGCCACGATCATGGTGGAGAAGGGGGTAAACCGCGTTCCGGTGGTTGACAAAGACGGGAAGCTTCTCGGAATCGTCAGCCGCCAGGATATCGTCCGGGCGACGCACGGAAAATAAAGCCC
>JBFMHQ010000022.1:21476-26611 GCA_040751815.1 Bacillota bacterium
GTGCGGGACGCCAACCGCGGCCGGCTCGACGCCGTCCAGCTGGCGTGGCTCGAACACGCCCTCCGCCAGGACCCTGGCAGCCCAGCCTTCCTGCTCCTGCATCACCCCGCCGGCGGTCCCGACCTCTGGCGCGGCCTCGCCAATCCCGGTGCCCTGTGGCGCGTAATCCGCGGCTTTCCGGCCATTCAAGGAGTCTTTTCCGGTCACGTGCACCGCTGCCTGGTCACTTCCGGTATCCCTGCAGGAACCCCGCATGTCGAACTCCCGGCTACGATGCAGTTTCCGTGCGGTTACGGCTTCGTGCGGGTCTACGAAAAGGGTTTTACTTACAATGCTTACAAGGTTAAGCGCCTCGACCTGGTAGCCGCGTCCCGCGAGGCGGTCCGCTTCGGGACGGTGGGGCAGGCGCTCTACGCCAGCTACGCCGCCGGCGGCGTCGGTGACCGCAACCTGACGCGCACACTGGAAGGCCGTACCCACCGCCCGGCCTTCCTTGAGGTTTCCGCGGTTCTGCGCCCCCGCGAGGCCCGCGAGCTGTTTGCCCGGGTTCAGCCCTATCCCGGGGCGGCCGTTTTCCCCGCGGCCCAGGAAGGGCGGGAACGGGTGGTGCTCGGACGTTATGAATCGTGGACGGAGGCGGACGGCCTGCGGCGCACGCTGGCGTCGCAATTGGGCCTGCGGGCCTCGATTTCCCCCGAAGGGGGTTGCCATCTGCCTTTCCAGATGCAGATGCTGCTGGCCGGGCCGCCCCAACCCTGACGCCCGGTACGCTCTTTCAGCACGTCAGGTGGAGGGCCGCCGCCACCCGGTGCTTCTCCCGCAGCTCGTTATATCTTTTGCAGGCCTCCCCGGTGGGCAGGGTGACGAGCTTTATCTCCCGGGCCGCGAGGAAGTCCTTAACTTCGGGGAGCACGCGCACCGCCCCGTGGGCTCCCGTGCCGATGACCAGGAATTCAGGGTGGGCGGCAAGGATCTCCTGCAGGTCGGCCGGCACCACCGTGTGGCCCTTCTGCCGCCACCATAGCGCAACCCGGTCGGCCAGGACGACCACGTCGGAGGTGTACTTTTTGCCGCCGATGACGATCTCGCCGAAGCGGTAGCCGTCGATGCGCATCCTTCTCCCTCCCCGGCGCTGCGAAATCAGGGTTTTCCGCACCGCCTTCCTTTCTATATTACCCGGCTTTTCCATTGCCGGCCAGGGGTAACACCCCCGCGCCGGGACCGTATACGGGGAAGGGGAAGGTTGTGAAATAGTTCCCTTAACGAGTTGAACTAAAAAGGGGACTGTGGTAGACTCAAGTTAACTTTACCGGGCCTTAACATTTTTACGGAAGCCCATTACCTGGCGGGCAACCCTTTCCCGCTGAACAAGCCATTGTGAACGAGGGTACGAAGGGGGCACGCGTATGGTTTCACTTTAGCGAAAGGAGGGAGCCCGTCTCGCCGGTGGTTGGCGGGCCGGGGAACGAATTGGTAGATAAGGTTCTGGTGGCCTTTGACGGTTCGGAGAACTCTTTGCGCGCCGCGCATTTCGCTGCCAAACTTATGGACCGCAACCCGGAGGGAACCGTAACCTTCATCCACGTGGTGCCTCCTGTGGCGGCGGCCCTAGACTGGTACCGCGGCCCGGGCACGGTTCTCAGCGAGGCCGCGGAGATGGAGAAAGCGGCGGCCGAAGCCACCGCGGAGAAAGCCCGGACCATGGTCGCCGAGGTGCGGGCGGCGGTAGAGGCGGCCGTCGGGGACACGCCCCTTAAGATGAGTATCGTGGTGGAGGTCGGCGACCCGGCCCGGGCCATCGTGGAGTACGCCGAGCGGGGCGCCTACGATCTCATCGTGATGGGCAGCCGGGGTCTCAATCCGGTTAAGGGGGTTTTTCTGGGCAGTGTCAGTTACAAGGTCCTCTGTACGGCCCCCTGCCCGGTGCTGATTGTGAGGTAGAGGCGGAGTAGGTGAAGTCGCCCATGCCCGAAATATCCTGGGTAGTAATGGCGTTCGGCCTGCTGGGCGGCATCGGTCTTCTCCTTTACGGCATACAGGTCATGGGAGAAGGTCTCCAGAAGATGCTGGGCCGCCAGTTGCGCCAGACCCTGGAATCGGTGACGCGAAGGCCCGTTCTTGGAATTGTCGTGGGGGCCGCCATAACCATTCTCTTTCAAAGCAGCACGGCTACCACCGTCATCCTGGTCGGCCTGACCAGTGCAGCCGTGATGACGCTGCGGCAGTGCTTGCCCGTCATCCTTGGAGCTGATATCGGAACCACCGTTACGGCCCAGCTTATCGCTTTGAAATTCACGGAGATCTCCCTCTTTATCGTAGGCGTGGGCGCGCCGATCGTCTTTTTTGCCAAGAGAGACCGGCACAAGCGCATCGGTCAGGCCATCACGGGTTTTGGGCTCCTCTTCTTAGGGCTCAAAATTCTTGGCGAGAGCATGCATCCTTTGCGCGATTATCCCGCCTTCCAACAGGCCCTCCTGGCGGTGAGCGACAACCCTTTTCTGGCCCTGGCCGTGGCCGCCATTTTCACCTTTCTCATCCACAGCAGCGCCGCCGCGGTCGGTATTATTATGGTCCTGACCACCCAGAGGCTGATCGATCTTCCCTCGGCCATCTACCTCTTGCTGGGTGCCAACGTGGGGACTTCGTTCACCGCCCTCCTGGCCAGCATCGGCTCGCGCCGGGAGGCGCAACGGGTCGCCCTGGCGCATTTCTTCTCCAAGGTCGGCGGCAGCGCGCTTCTGTTCCCGTTTGTCGGCTGGTTTGCCGCTTTCCTGGCCTATCTGACCCCGTCCCCCGGCTTCCAGGTGGCGAATGCCCATACCTTTTTCAACATCGGCCTGGCCGCCGTGTTCCTGCCCTTCTACAACTACGGGGCCAGGATCCTGGAATTCATCCTGCCGGAGAAAAAGATACCCGAATTTGAACCGAAGTATCTCAACGAAGCCCTCATCACCACGCCCTCGGTGGCTCTTGGCCTGGCGCACAAGGAGGTGACCCGCCTTTCCGCGGAAACCCTGCGCATTTTCCGCGACGCCGACCGCGCGCTCCGCACGGGTGGCCTGGATCTCCTGGACAGAATAAGCCACAAGGAAAACGTGGTGGATGTGCTGTGCCAGAAGGCGGTAGCCTACCTCACGCGGGTGCTCCGCCAGCCCCTGGGCCGCGAGGAGTTCGAGTACACCATGGGCCTGATCCACGTGCTGAACGACCTGGAGAAGATTACCGACATCGTGGAGCGCAACATCAAGTTCCTGATCGAAACCAAGCACGTGCACGGCGTGGAGTTTTCGCCGCGGGGGCGCCAGGAACTGGAAGAACTGGGCGATAAGGTGACCGCCCTGATGCGCACCACGCACAAGGCCCTTGTCCAGGACGATTTCTGCCTGGCGGAGCAGGTGATTCTCGAGCAGCCTAAGATAGCCGCCTGGGTGCGCGAGCTGCGCCAGGCCCACATCCACCGCCTGGCGGAAGGGATCAAGGAAACCGAGGCCACGAGCAACCTGCACCTGGAACTGCTGACCAGCTACCAGCAGATCGGCGAACTGGTCCGGGATATCGCCTTTACCGTGGCGGAGCAGCTTTCGAAGAGCAAGTGCTGCCTGGCTTCCCTGGGGACGCCCGCCGAGCATGCGGAAAAGGCCCCGGCGGCGGCAGCAGGGGAAACGGGAAGCCGGCCGGCGGCAGCCGGAAAAACGGCCGGCCCACCTGCGGCACTCTGAAAAAAGACCGCCGGACGCCGGGACACAACGGTACGGAGGCACCCGGCGCGGCCGGTGCAAAAGGGAGGGACGGGCTTGGCGGCAACGTGCGGAACAATCGGCGAACTGGTGATGGCCTTCGCGCCGCGGGAACTGGTGGCGGAGTGGGACAACGTCGGCCTGCTGGTCGGGGACCCCAGGGCGGAGGTGAACCGTGCCCTGCTCGCCCTGGACGTGGACCAGGAGGTGGTGGACGAGGCCCTGCGCCTTGGCGCGGAGATGATTATCGTCCACCACCCGCTAATGATGAAACCCGTGCGCAGCTTGCGTTCCGACACGCCCGAAGGCGCCCTCCTCATGCGCCTGGTCCGGGAGCGGCTTAACGTCTTTGCCGCGCACACCAACCTGGATGCCGCCGCGGGCGGGGTGAGCGACGTCCTGGCCCGGCTGCTGGGCCTGGAAAACGTTGTGCACCTCACCGCGGAGCACGGTTACGGGCGCGTGGGCGACCTTCGCGAACCCATGACCTTCGCCGCGTTCATCGCGCGGTTGCGCGCGGCCCTGGGGATTCAAGGTCTCCGCGCCGGCGGGGAAAAGGGCCGGGAGATACGGCGGGTCGCCGTCTGCGGCGGCGCCGGGGCCGACTTCTGGCCGCAGGCGCTGGCGGCGGACGCGGACGTTTTCGTTACCGGCGACGTGAAGTACCACACGGCGCGGGACATGCTCGCCGCCGGCTTGTGCTTCGTCGACGCGGGGCACTACGCCACCGAACGTGTGGTGCTCGAACCCCTCCGCGCTTACCTGGAAAGCGCCTGCCGGGAGCGGGGGCTGGATGTCGTCTTCCTGGTCTCGTCGTGCCGCCAGGAACCGTTCACCTACTTTGCTGGATAGGGCACCGCGCCGGCGTGCCGCAGGCATGTTTGCCTGCCGGCGGCGAAAATGTTAAAATGGTGTTGGTGAGTAAATCGGGTGGTCGCGGGCACAGGAGCCGCAAGGCCGTGCCTGAGGAAAGTCCGAGCTCCGCAGGGCAGGGTGCCGGGTAACACCCGGCGGGGGCGACCCCAGGGCCAGTGCCACAGAAATGAAGACCGCCGTTTGGGAGGTGGGAAGTGAGAGGTTAGAGGTGGGAGGAGCGAAGAGAGGATTTCCTCCCACATCTGACTTCCCGCTTCTCACCTCCCAGATGGTAAGGGTGCAACGGTGCGGTAAGAGCGCACCAGCGGCCGGGCGACCGGCCGGCTAGGTAAACCCCACCCGGAGCAAGACCAAGTAGGGGAACAATGGAGTGGCCCGCTCCGTTCCCGGGTTGGTCGCTCGAGGCGCCGGGCAACCGGCGTCCCAGATAGATGACCACCCTCGACAGAACTCGGCTTACAGGTTTACTCACCCGCGCCAAACTGCGGCGGAACCCGCGGTTTGGCTTTTTATTTTGCCCTT
>JBFMHQ010000023.1:0-26506 GCA_040751815.1 Bacillota bacterium
TGGCATCATCAAAGAGGTATTTGGTCTCCGGCAGTTCCTGCTCCGGGGGTTAGAGAAGGTGCGCTCGATATGGCGGTTCACCTGCGGTGTACACAACCTGATGAAGCTCTTCCGGGCCGGGTTCAGGCTCAAGCTGGCGTGAAAGACGGGTAAGAAGCAGACCGGCTTCCGTCCTGTCCCGGTTACCAGCCCTGTCTTTCCACCGAGAGCGCCGGTATAAAGTTTTCAGAGAGCAATTCTCACACAGGCTGCTAGGGGAGTAACATATGCTAGAGGGCAAACAATGCGGATCGTGGGCGAAGCGAAGTAGTCGGCCGGTGTAACGCCGATGACGTAGACCAAAACAAAGGCTGCCGTGCTTTCTAATATTAAGGCGATGCTCAAAACGCTCAAGGTAATTAAGGCCGACCTTTTAATGGTAAGGCCGAAAGAAAGTTTAATCAGAATAAAGATAAAGGCCCACAGCACAATTATCCGGAGCGTCTGGGGAAGGTGATAAAATACCAGGCCCGCAGTGCCAAAAATTGTCCCCAGAAACAAAATTCGCCGCCAGTTTTGTTTAATGTCGTAACCGTTGAGGGTTAAGGCCAGCGCTAAAAAAACTATATTCTCGATGATAAAATTATAGAGAAACAATCCGTAATGAAGTAGTGTCGCGGCCAAATCGGTGCCCATTCGCTACCGCCGTCCTCACCTGCTATAACCCCGGCAACGTCACCACAAAGCGCGTTCCCTTCGTTTCGTCCGTAAAAACCCTGACCGTACCCATCAGTTTTTCGGCCAGGGTTTTGACTATGTGCAGGCCCAGGCCGCTATGCCTTTCTCCCTTGGTGGTGTAACCGGGCTCGAAGATTTTTTCCAGCGCTCCGGGGTCGATGGCCGGCCCCCGGTTGCCTACCTCCAGTTGCAAAAGAGGTCCGGTCCGGTGGATTTTCACCGAGACAATTCTTTCCGGCTCCTCTAAGGGAAGAACCGCATCAAAGGCGTTGTCCACCAGGTTGCCGATGATCCGGGCCAGATCCACGGCCTTTGCGTCCAGGCTGGCCAGGGAGGCGGAGATGTCGATGTCCAGTCTGATGCGCTTCAGATCCGCCTCGGTGACCTTCGCCTTCAACAGGGCGCCGATGATGGCGTTGTCCACCTTGAGGACGTCGTTTAAAAAGGTGATTTTGTCGCCAATATTTTCAAGGTAACCTGACAGATCTTTCCACCGGCCTTCCCGGAGAAGACGCGAAATTTCTCCTATATAGAGTTTGAAGTCCTGGTTTTGAGCCTTGACGGATTCGGCGAGGCTGACGTAGCTCTGGGCCATGGCCTCCCGGACAGAGAGGAGGGCCTCTTTTTCGTAAACCTTGACCATCCTGGCGACGATGAATAAGTTGAGGGCTATGCTGCCGGCAAAGAAACTGAGGATGAGCAGGTGTTTCGAAGTTTGAGCGGGTTGGACCGAATGCTGGAGAAAGTACAGCGCAAAGATGGCGACCAGCAGGACCATTTGGAAAAAAGCCAGTAGAACAACGGAGTATATGCCCTTCCTCACTTCTGAATCTGAGGCAGAACTCCTCAAATTTCTCGCGGCGCATGGTTGCCTTGGCGGGGTAGTTACAAAAAGTTACTTCGTAAGCACGATCCGCGTAGGGTGAAACCTTTTCCACGCGGCTGACGTTGATAATAAAACTTTTGTGGCAGCGGAAGAACCGGGCGGGGTCCAACCTTTGCTCGAGGAGGGAAAGTTGTTCAGACGTTTCATAACGTCCCCGGTCCGTGTGGATGACGCATTTCCTGCCTATTTTCTCTACGAAAAAAAATGCTGGCGGTATCAATGATGATAATCCCGTGCCCCCTTTTGACAACGAGCTTTGTATGGTTGTCCGGCGGGGTTTTCAGGCTGCCGCCCGGTTGGAGCGGCGAGCGGTGGGTACCCCCTGCGGCAGCCCGCATCTCTTTAAGGCGCATCAACCTTTCCAGTGTCCGCGCAACGCGTTCCCGGGTGAGAGGCTTGATCAGGTAATCGGCGGCATCCAGGTCGAATGCTTCGGGGGCGTAATGGGGGTGGGCCGTAACGAAAACGATAAGAACCCCGGGGTGGTGCCTTTGTAGCCGGTAAACCGCCGAAAGGCCGTCCAGCGCCGGCATCTCGATATCGACGAAGACGGCATCCGGAACGGTTTCCTTTACCAATTCAAGAAGGTTCTCACCGGTGCCGGCCCTGCCGACGACGGCGACGCCTTCGAATGTACTCAGCATGTCGCTTAACAAATTGCAGATTGGCTCGTCATCGTCGGCGATTACAACCGTTAATGTGGAGCCCGGCATAAGAACCCCCGCCAGCGGTGCTGCGTCCAAACAAACATGCTGTGTACAATGTTTTTCCAGAATATTCTCTTCTCGATTTCAAAATCCTTTTTCAGATGCATCCGGCCAGCAGGGCGACGGGGAAGGTCCGAAAGATGGAGGCGAGGGGGAGAAGCTTCACGCCCGTCTGCGCGCCGGTCGCACGGCCGAAGAGGGACGCCGGGGCAGTTATTTTCTCTTCCGTAAAAACGTTCTCCCAGTGGGCCGGGGCTGCGGCGGGCAGCACCAGCGACGTTGCTCCCCACGCCTCGGCACCAAGCGGGGGGCGGAGGGGCGGCAGGTGATCTTTGTCTTGACCCGCGTTCTCCACCTGCAGCCGGGCTGCCAGCCGGGGCACGGCGGCGAGGACCCACTCGCCGTCGAGGCGCCGGGCGAAGGCCACGACGTATTCCCGCCGCGGGCCCATGGCCTCCAGGGGGAGGTACTCCCCGGCGGCGAAAAGCTCGCAGCGTTCGCGGCGGAAAGAGAGGGCCCGGTAAACGGTGTAGAGCTTGATCTGCCCGTCCGCCCAGGTGCGCACCAGTTCCCCGGCCAGGGCCGCGCGGCCGGCTCCTTCCCGTGCGCGCAGGGCGGCGAGGAGCGCCGCGCGCCTTTTAAAATCCACGTGGCGGCGGTTGTCCGGGTCCACCAGGCTGAAGTTCCAGAGTTCCGTCCCCTGGTAGAAATCCGGGACCCCCGGGGAGGCGATCTTTAAAAGTGTCTGGGCCAGCGATCCGAGGGCGCCGTAGTAGGCGACGACCTTCTGGAAGGCCAGGAAGTCCTCCGGGAACGGGTTGCCGCCGCCGGGTTCCAGGATGCGCCGGGCAAAGGCCAGGAGGGCTTCCTCATAGGCCGGGTCGGGTTTGAGCCAGCTCGTATGCACCTTCGCCTCCCGCGTTGCTTTCACCAGGTACCTCTCCAGGCGCTCCCGGAAAGCGGGAATCTCCTCTTCTGCCAGGGGCCAGGCGCCGAGGAGCGTCTGGTAGAGGAGAAGCTCCGTGTTGCCGTCCGGCACGGGCCGGCCGTGAACCGCGGCCTTTTTCCCTTCGTTCCAGGCGCGCCACCGTGCCAGCCGCGCCGCCCAGGCGGCCGGTATCTCGGAAAGGACGTTTATCCGCGCCCGCACGTCCTCGCTCCTCTTGGTGTCGTGGGTGGAAGTGGCGTTCAGGGAGTGGGGCCACCGCGCCCCCCGGATGAGGCTGCGCCGGTGGAAGTCGGCGGCGGAAATACCAGTGGCCGCCGGGTTGCCCCCCACCTCGTTGAGGGAGAGGAGGCGGCTGTAGACGTAAAGGGCGGTGTCCTCAAACCCCTTGGCCATGATCGGGCCGGTGAGCTGCTGCCAGCGCAAGACAAAATCCAGCCAGGCCCGGCGCCGCTCCGCCGGGAGGTAGGCGGGAAAATTCAGCAGCAGCACACGGCCGAGGAACGAAAGGGCCGGCTCCAGGGCCGGGTCGTAGCGGGCCGCCGCGGCGAGGGCGCTTTCGACGTAGGCCCGGTCGCGGGCCGCCATGGCGAAGTCGCGGGTATACGTCCGGTAGACCGGCAGGGAGGCCGTGACTTCCACCAGGGCTTCTTCCAGCTCGGGGCAGGTCAGGTCGCGGGCGTGCCGGTCGTCCTCCGCGAGGCGGGCCAGTTGCCGCACCAGGTTTGCCACCTCGCCGGGAAAGAGTTCCCGCATCACCCGTCGCTTCTGGGCGTGGACCACGGCGGCAAAGTCCGCCCTCTCCCCGGTAAAGCGGGTGTAAACGCCGTCCAGGGCTGCTGCCCCGCGCCCGTCGACGAAGAGCAGGTTCACGGTATTAAGAAAATCGTACCCGGTGGTGCCGTGCACCGGCCAGCCGGCGGGCAGTTCCTCGTCCTCGGCCAGGATTTTCTCCGCCACGATGTAGAACCCGGACGAACCGCCGCCCAGTGCCTGCTGCAGGCGGTCAAGATATCCTGCCGGGTCGCGCAGGCCGTCCAGATGGTCGATGCGCAGACCTGTAATCCACCCTTCGCGGGCCAGGCGCAGGACCAGAGCGTGGGTGGCTGCAAAGACCTCCTCGTCCTCGGCGCGCAGGCAGACGAAATCGCCGATGTCGAAGAAGCGCCGGTAGTTTATCTTCCACCCCGCCGTGCGCCATAAGGCCAGGCGGTAGGCCTGCGCCTCCAGAAGGGTGTGCAGCGCGTCGAAGCTTTCCGGGTCGTCTTTTCTCCCGTTGAAGAGCCGCAAGTTTTCATCAACGAAGTTCTTTATTTCCGGGCGCGTGCGGTATAGTTCCCATATTTTTCCCCAGGCCCGCCGGAAGGTGTCCTCGCCCGCACCGGCGGGGAGCGCCGCCAGCTGGGCGGCCGCCTCCGCAAGTTCGCCCGGCGCCGGGTGCGCGGGGCCGGGGGCGGCGGCCCCCTCCGGGCGCCACCCGAGAACCCGGGCGCACGATATCGGGTTCAGGGGGAAGCGGTGCTCGTGGTAGCGCACCCAGAGACCGTCCTCCGAGACCGCCAGGGTGAGTTCCCCGTTTTCCAGCGCGCGGCCGTATGGCGCGCCCAGGACGGGAAGGAGCACCTTGCCCGCCGGGCCGGGTCCGCCGGTCGTCCAGTCGATGTCGAAGTACCGGGCGTGGGCCGCGTCCGGCCCCCGGCGCAGAACGTCCCGCCACCAGGGGTTGTCGGCCGCAGCGGCCATGTGGTTGGGAACGACGTCCAGGATCAGCCCCATGCCGCGGTCCTGCAGTGCGCGGGCCAGCGCGGCGAAGCCCTCCTCGCCCCCGAGTTCGGGGTTCAAGCGCGTGGGGTCGGTCACGTCGTACCCGTGGGGGCTTCCCGCCCTGGCCGCGAAGATGGGGGAGGCGTAGAGGTCGGTTATTCCCAGCGCGTCCAGGTAGGGCACCACCGCAGCGGCATCGGCGAAGCGGAACTGCGGATTGAACTGCAGCCGGTAGGTGGCGGTGGGGATGCGGGGTCGGACGGATCTCACTTGTTCCTCCGCACCCGCAGCCGGTCGCCAAGGGCGTCGAACAGCTCGCGCCAGGCTCTGGCGTCTCCGCCCTCCTGCTCCGCCCTTGTACGCATCTCCGGGTACAGGGTCTGCAGCAGCCGGTAGTAGATGTTCTGGACCTTCCACAGGTCCACCTCGAAGGGGAGGATGCGGGCCAGTCCCACCACCGTGTCCAGGTTCTGCAGCCGCGCGAGGTCGGTGGGGTGCTTGAAGAAGTCTTCCGCCAGGCGCGCCACCGTCCCGGCGAGGGTGAACCCCAGGCCCTCGCCGTCCAGGGAGATGCCCAGGGTGCGGGCCTTGTCCAGGAGATCGGTGACGCGCTCCACGTCCGGTTTTTCCTCGGCGAAGGCCCGGCGCAGGTCGGCGTTCAGGATGAACGCAGCGGCCCCCTGGAGCGCCCCGGGGCGGGGGATGCCCAGTTCCTCCAGGTAGCGCATCAGGGGCGCGTGCCGCTCGTAGAGGCTGCGGTACGCCCCCTCGGCCTCGACCAGGGTCTCGTCGAGAATCTGGTCCAGAATCCGGCGTTGCTGGTCGCGGAAGAGATCCTTCAGGGAGAAGGTGGCCCCGTTGAAATACTGGTCCAGGAGGCGCAGGACCTCGGGGAAGTCGGCCCGGTCGAAGGCCTCCGTCAATGCCCGGACCATCTCCCAGTAGGCTTCTTCTTCCCGGCCCGGCCGGATACCGCCGTTAAGGTTGTGGTCGCCGAAGTGGAGCACACCGTAGCTCAGCGTGTCCGCCTCCCGGGTGATCCGGGAGGTGATCCGCGCCCGCCCCACGGCCAGCTTCACCTTTCCTGCCACGCGGCTCTGGTGGTCCTCACGGTGGACTTCGTAGCAGAAGATGCGGGATGTCTCCCCGTACGACGCGAACAGAGAGCTTATGGCGTAGTGGGCGCCGACCTTGGCCAGGTCCACCGTGGCCGGCCTGACAAACTTTTCGTAGATGCGGGCGCCGTCCCCGTGCTCCGGAAGGTTGCTCTTGGCTTGGGCCAGCATTTCGAGGAAGGGGGACTCAAGGTCCCCGCCGAGGACTTCCCGCGCCAGCTGCAGCACGCGCCCCGCGTACCGCAGCACCTGCACCGTCTCGATCCCGGAAATCTCGTCGAAGAACCAGCCGCAGCTGGTAAACATGAGCATGGCGTGCCGTTGCATCTCCAGAAGCTTCAGCACGGTGACCTGTTCGTCGGGCGCCAGCGGTCGGATGCTGTGCCGCGCCAGGAAGCGGTCGACCTTCTCCGGCGCCCGGTCGAGGATGACCTCGATGTAGTCGTCCCGGGCCTCCCAGGGGTCCCGGAGATACCGGCGCGCCTCCTCCTCATACCGGGGGGCCAGGGTATTCCGGAGCCAGTTGAGGGCGTTCCGCAGGGGCGCCCGCCAGGCCTGGCTCCATCCCGGGTGCATCCCCGAATTGCAACCGCAGTTGCTCCGCCACCGCTCGACGCCGTGGAAACAGCTCCAGGAGGTGTTCTCCGCGATTTCCACCTCGTAGGCGGGCGGGTGCTTTTCGAGGTACTCGCCGTAGTTGGTGACCCGTGCCAGTTTCTGGCTTTCAATGTACTGCAGGGCATAGGCCAGGGCCATCTCCCCGTGGCGGTGGTGGTGCCCGTAAGTTTCCCCGTCGGTGGCAATGTTCACCAGCTGCGGCCATGTGCGCCCGGCGGCAAAGCCCTCCAGGAGCCGGCGGGCGAAGCGCTCCCCGTTGGCCAGAAGCTTTTCGAAGGCGACCGCCCGCGAGATGTGGGCGTCGTAGAAGAAGATATTGATGCTCCGCCCCGAGGCGTGCAGGTTCAGCCGGTAGACCGTGGAGGGGTCGACCCCTTCGGGTGAGACGTCCTGCCAGTCGTTCGTGCCGATCTTCCGCACCCGCCGCGCCTGGTGCGGCGCGAGGATGGTGAAGCGGAGGCCCTGCTCCGCCATGATGTCGAGGGTCTCGAGGTCCACAGCCGTCTCCGGGAGCCACATCCCCTCGGGCAGGCGGCCGAAGCGGTGCCGGAAATCCCTTATCCCCCACAACACCTGGGTATACTTGTCCCGGCGGTTGGCCAGGGGCATAATCATGTGGTTGTAGGCCTGGGCCAGGGCCGATCCGTGGCCGGAAAAGTTTTGCATACTTTCCCGGTCGGCCTCGAGCACCGCCCGGTAGACCTCCGGCGCGTTGGTTTCCAGCCACGAGAGGAGGGTCGGGCCGAAATCGAAGCTGATGCGGGCGTAGTTATTTACGATCCTGGTGATCCACCCTTCGCCGTCCAGGATGCGGGCCGCGGCGTTGGTGGCGTAGCACTCGTCGGTGATGCGCTCGTTCCAGTCGTGGTAGGGGAGGGCCGAGTCCTGCAGCTCGACGTCCTCAAGCCACGGGTTCTCCCGCGGGGGCTGGTAAAAGTGGCCGTGGATACAAACATATCGTTGCACGGGTCACGCCTCCTCCGTTTGCGCGAAAAGCACGCACGTTCTGGGACCCAGGGTCAGGCGGACCTCCCCGGCGGCGTCCACCGTTGCGGGAACCCTGCTTCCTTCGCCCAGCCAGCGCTCCTCCGCGGTGTCCAGGCGTTTCTCCCATCGCCCGGGCGGCACGGGAAGGTCGAGGGCGACCGCGGCATCGCCGAAGGCAAAGACCGCGAAGATCTCCGCCGCGCCGCGCCCACGCCGCACGTAGAGGACCCGCTTCCCTTCGTAGGGTACCGCCTCGAGGCCTTCCTTATCCGGCACGGCAAGGGCCGGGAGTTCCCGGCGGAGGGCGATGAGGTGCCGGTAAAACTCCCGCAGCACCCGGTGGTGCCCGGCGCGGGCGAGTTCCCGCCGGAGGCGGGAGCGCAGGAAGGTGGTTTCGTCCTGAGGGTCGGGCACCTCCCCCTGCCAGGCGAAGGCGGCGAACTCCCGGCGCCGCCCGGCACGCACCGCCTCCCCCAGGGCCGGATCGGGGTGGTCGGTAAAGTACAGGAAGGGCGCCGTCTCGCCGTACTCCTCACCCATGAAGATGAGGGGGACGAAGGGGGACAGAAGGAGGGCGGCGGCGGCCAGCTTCAGCCCGGCGAAATCGGTCAGGGCGCTCAGCCGCTCCCCCCGGGCGCGGTTCCCCACCTGATCGTGGTTCTGGGCGAAGACGACGAAACGGTGGGCGGGGCAGAGGTGCGGGGCCCTGCCGTGGCGCCGCTGCCGGTAGGGGGAGTACTGGCCGGTGTAGACGTACCCCTCGCGGAAGGCCCGGGCCAGGTCCCGGACCCGGCCGAAGTCCCGGTAGTAGCCGTGCCTTTCCCCCGTCAGCAGGGCGTGGAGCGCGTGGTGGAAGTCGTCGCTCCACTGGGCGTCCAGGCCCATACCCCCGAGTTCCCGGGGCCGGACCAGGCGGGGGTCGTTCAGGTCGCTCTCGGCGATGACGTGGACCCGCCGGCCCAGTTCCCCGGCCCTGCGGTGCACCGCGGCGGCCAGTTCCTCCAGGAAGGGGGTGGCGGAGGTGTCGACGATAGCGTGGACGGCGTCCAGGCGGAGGCCGTCCACATGGAATTCCTCGAGCCAGTAGAGGGCGTTGGCGATGAAAAAGCGCCGCACTTCGTCGCAGCCGGGACCGTCGAAGTTCAGGGCCGCCCCCCAGGGGGTGCGGTAGCGGTCGGTGAAGTACGGGCCGAAGTCGGGCAGGTAGTTTCCCTCGGGTCCCAGGTGGTTGTATACCACGTCGAGGATCACCGCCAGGCCGCGCCGGTGGCAGGCGTCGACCAGCTGCCTGAGCCCTTCCGGCCCCCCGTAGGAGTTCTGCACGGCGAAGGGGTACGCCCCGTCGTACCCCCAGTTCCGCGTCCCGGGGAACTGGGCCACGGGCATGAGTTCTATCGCGTTGACCCCCAGTTCCCGCAATTCGTCAAGGTGAGGGATGACGGCGGCGAAGGTTCCTTCCGGGGTAAAGGTTCCCACGTGCAGCTCGTACAGGACCAGGTCCGGCAGCGCCGGGGCGCGCCACTCCCGGTCCGACCAGGGAAAGGCCCCCGGGTCGACCACCTGGGAGGGGCCGTGGACCCCCTCCGGCTGGTAGCGGGAAGCCGGGTCGGGCCGCTCCTTCTCCCCGTCCAGGACGTAAAAGTAGCGGGCGCCCGGCGCAATGCCCTCAATTGTGCCGCTGTGGTACCCGCGTTCGTCCCGTGCCAGCGGCACCGTATACTCCCGCGGCGCGACGACGCGGACCGCTACCCTTTCCGCCCGCGGCGCCCAGACGCAAAAGCGGCAGCGGCCCCCGCCCAGGTAGACGGCGCCGGGACGTCGGTTCCTCCCCCTCATACCGCCGGTTCCCTCCGCAGGCGGGCGACGGTGCGCAGGGCGGCCCGCACCCCCGGTAGGCGCGTGAACTCCTCCAGGGCGTAGCGCGCCTTACGCCGCCAGTTGGGGTGCGTATCGCCCGTGCCCGGGACGTTCTGGGGGGCCGTTTCCAGCCAAAGGTCCTCCAGGTTCACCAGCAGGAGGCGTGCCCGGCCCGCCGCCAGGTGTGCCAGGCAGGCCGCCAGGACCTCGGCGGCGCCCGCCTCCCCCGGGGCCAGCCGGCCCTCCCGGCGGAGGAAGGACGTCAGGGCCTCCCGCGTGCCGCGCCCCGCCTCTTCCCAGAAGGCGGCGAAGGGCGGGGTATCGTGGGTGTTGAGCCCCGCCAGGGCACTCACGGGAGGCGGCGGGGGGGATTGCCGCGGGTCGGCGGGCAGCACGAAGGGAAGAATGTACATCCGGTGCAGGCCGTGCCGCGCCATGGCCGCCCGCACGTAGCGGGGGACGGTGCCCAGGTCCTCCCCCACCACGAGGGTCCGGTGTCGGTGCGACTCCAGGGCGAGGATGGCGTAGAACTCCTCCGCGCGGTAGCGCACGTAAACCCCGTCCCGGGGCGCGGCGCCCCGGGGCACCCAGAAAAGGCGGTGCAGCCCCATCACGTGGTCCAGGCGCAGCACGCCCGCCGCCCGCATGTGCTGCCGCAAGCAGGCGATGAAGTAGCGGTATCCCTGGGCCCGGATCCGCTCCGGGTGCAGCGGCGGGAAGCCCCAGTTCTGACCGGCAGGGAAGAAAGAGTCGGGGGGCGCGCCGGCGTCCGCCTCCAGGGCGAAGGCGGCCCGCTCGCGCCAGACGTCGTACCCGGCCCGGTGCACCCCCAGCGGCAGGTCGAGGTAGAGCCCGGCGCCACCCTCCCGGGCCCGCCCCGCAACTTCGCGCAACTGCGCGTCGGTGGCCCACTGCACGTAAAGGTGGTAGCGGGCGATCTCCGGGTCGTAGTCCCTCTCCCGCAGGGCGCCGTCGCGCATCGCTGCGGGCCAGCCGTTCCACACGGCGCCCGTGCGGGACACGGCGGCGCGGAAGCGGGCGTAGTCTTCAGCCGCCGGGTTGCCGGCCGCCCAGCGCCGCAGGGCGGCAAGCCGTTCCCCGCCCCATTCGAAACATGCACGCGCCAGGGGTTCCAGCACCCGGCGTTTCAGCGCCAAGGCGCGCCGGTAGTCGACCAGGGGCGCGGCCCGCAGGGCGGCCATTTCGTCCCGGAAGGCGGGCGAGGCGAGGATCTCCCGCGCCTCCGGGCAAACCTCCAGCTCCGGCAGGCGGGTGGGGTCCAGGTAAAGCTCGTTCCAGAAGAGGCGGCTGGCGGGGGCGTAAGGACTCGGGTCGCAGGGCGTATCCAGAAAGGCGGCCAGGAGGGGCAGGGTGCCGGTCAGACCGCCCCCGAGTTCCCGCACCCAGTCGACCAGCGCCGCAAGGTCGGTCAGGTCGCCGGTTCCCCAGCTCCGCCCCGCGTGCAGGGCGTAAAGGGGCACAAAGACCCCCCACGTGCGGGCCGGGCCGGCAGGGAGATAGGCCCGGCGCGGGGCGGCCATAACCAGGGTCTCCCACGCGCCGTCCGGAAAGGTCAGCGTGAGCCTGTGGTATCCCGGGGGAAGCGGCCACGGGATGGGAAGGGAGCGGGCCACGCAGGCCTTTCCCTCCACCGTGGCCTTGCCGAGCAAGGGCAGGCGCGCCAGGTCGTGCGTCCAGCGCCGCGCCCGGCCGTCCTCCAGCTCCAGGCGGCAGGTTACGGTATCCTCCGCCCGGAGGGCCGGCAGGCGGAGCTCCACGCGGGCGGCCTCCCCTTCCCAGGCGACGGTTACCGGTTCGCAGCGGCGCCGCCAGGCGTCCTGCACCCGCTCCCGGAGCGCCCCCGGGACGTCGGCCGCCCCTTCCACGGGCGCGCCGAGGGCGCGGAGCGTGGCCAGCAACGCTTCGGGCGCGGCCTGCCGGCGGCGCCCGCCCGTGTCGTAATAGGCCGTTTGCACGCCGTAAAGGAGCGCCAGCTGATGCAGTTGTCGGAGGTTATTTTCCGCCATACCCCACCCGCTTACCGCCGCGGTGCCCGGACCCGCCTCCGGTGGGCGGGCCTTGTCCGGGAGAGCGCTGCGGGACCGTGACATCCCCGAAAGTGGCAGAAGAAAGCCCGACGACCGGCGACGAACCGGTCTCTCAGAAAAAGGTTAACCTGATCTATCTATAATATGTGGGGACAATACTGACAATCCCCGGGGCGGGCGGACCCGCGGTTTGCCCTCAACGGGCCTGCAGTTGCGGGATGCCCGGGGGCGGGGCCAGGGGCTGCGGCTCCACGTTCCGGTAGCGGGAGCTCAGGATTACGAAGTCCACGCGGCGGTTCAGCTGCCGGTGCTCCGGAGTGTCGTTGGGCACCCGGGGGCGGTATTCCCCGTAGCCGGTGGCCGATAGCCGCTCGGGAGGAAAGTTCAGGGTGTGGATGAGCCGCTGCACCACGCTGCAGGCCCGTGCCACGGACAGCTCCCAGTTGGAGGGGAACTGTGGGGTGTGGATGGGCAGGTTGTCGGTATGCCCTTCGATGCGGATATAATTCGGGGTTTGCAGGAGCACCAGCCCCACGTCGTCGATGATCTTCTTGGCCTCGGGGCGCAGGTCGGCCTTCCCCAGGTCGAAGAGCACCGTGTCCTGGATGCTGAGCACGATGCCGCGCTCCTCCTGGCGTACGCTGAAGTAGGCGTTGAGCCCCTTCTCCCGCAACACCTCCTCCAGCTGCGTGCGCACGCGGGCCAGTTCCAGCCCCTCGCTCGCGCCGGGGGTGACGGCGGACTGGGGCTGGCCCACGCCGGGGCTTACGGAGGCGCCGGGATGCGGCAGCACCATGCCGCTCCCCCCTAGCGCCTTCGTTAAGGCCTGGGCGATGGCCGCGAACTTATCGGCGTCCACCTTGCTGATGGCGTACATAACGACGAAGAAGATCAGCAGGAGGGTGATGAGGTCGGCGTAGGTGATGAGCCACCGATCCCGGCTGGCGCGCCCTTCCGCCCCGCCGTGACCTGGACCAAATTTGTCAGGAAGTCTCAAGCCCCTCACCCCTCAGGCCGGTCTGGCCGCTTTTGTGCTTGGCCTCCTGTTCCGGGCTCAGGAAGGCGGTGAGCTGCTCCATGATGATGATCGGGTTGTGGCCCGCCTGCAGGGCCAGGAGACCCTCCATCATGAGGAGCCGCACGTTGACTTCCTTCCGGGTAATGTTCTTGAGCCGGAAACCGATGGGGAAGTAGATGACGTTGGCCGCGGAGACCCCGTAGAGGGTGGCCGTGAAGGCCATGGCGATGGCCGGGCCGAGCTTGTCCGGCGTGGTGATGTTGGCCAGCACGTGGATGAGCCCCATGACGGTGCCGATGATCCCCATGGTGGGGGAGAACCCCCCCGCCGATTCGAAGATGTCGTGGGCGATGCGGTGCCGCTCCTGGATGGCGTAGATCTCGGTCTGCAGCACGCTCTTGACCACCTCGGGGTCCGCGCCGTCCACGATCAATTGCAGCCCCTTGCGCAGGAAGGGGTCGTCCACTTCCTCGAGCTTCTTTTCCAGGGAGAGCAGGCCTTCGCGGCGGGCCGTCTCCGCGTAGTGCACGATCTGCTGCACCACCGTGGGCTCGTCGGGAATCCTGTGCGTCACCAGGGTCTTGAGGGCGGAGGGCAGGACGGCCAGTTCCCGGAAGGAGAAGCTGGCCACGGTGGCGCCTGCCGTGCCGATGATCACTATGAGGAAGCCGGAAACGGAGAGTAGCTGGCCGATGTGACCCCCTTCGATAAGGAAACCGGCCAGGAGCCCGGCCAGCCCCACCGTGATGCCGACCAGCGTCGCGATATCCATGGCCACCGTCACCTTCCCCGCATTTTTACCGTTCGAGACAGATTTCGCCCTGCCCGGACAAAGTCCTCTTATATTGGCAGATTTCTCCTTAAGAAATTGTCGACAAAAACGTCCGAATTTTAAGGGGCGGTCGTCTACCGCCGCAGAAGGAGCATAACCACCAGCCAGCCAGCCAGAAGGGAGGCGGCGACAAAGCTCGTCTCGGCAAGGGGGAGAAAGCCGAAAAGCTTCACGGGGTGCCGCGCCAGGAGCCCGGCGGTGACGAAGAGGGCGGCGCAAATAAGACCCAGGCTCAGGCGGTTGACCAGCGCGCCCAGGCGGGCCGCCAGTTCCCGGAGGCCCGGGTTCTCCTGCCGGACGCGCAGTTCGCCCCGGGCGGCCTGCTCCAGGAGATCCCCGGCCAGGGTCGGCAGCCGGCCCAGCAGGTACGCGTACTCCGGCAGCGTTTCCTCCAGGTGGCGGCGCAGGTGCGCCAGGGAGACGTTCCGGGCCGCCAGCCGCTTCACCAGGGGCCGGGCGATGACGGCGATGCTCACCTCCGGGTCCAGCTGCTCGACCACCCCGTCGGTGGTCACCAGGGACTTGACGAGCATGGTCACTTCCGAAGGGAGGCGGATGCGGTGCTTGTAGGCGATGCGCAGGAGGTCCTCGAACGATTCCGCCATGTCCACCTGGGCCAGGGGCACGTCGTAGTACTTCTGCTCCAGGCGCTCGATGTCCCGCCGCAGGGCCGCCGCGTCGACGTGGGGCGGCACCACGCCCATCCGCTGCAGGGACCGCATGATAAGGTTGCTATCTTTGCGGACCATGCCCAGGACCATCAGGCCCAGCTGCTCCTTCAGGTCCTGCGGCAGGCGCCCGATGATGCCGAAGTCGAAGAAGGCAAGGCGGCCGTCGGGAAGAACGGCCAGGTTCCCCGGGTGGGGGTCGGCGTGAAAGACGCCGTCCACCAGCATCTGCCTGACGATGCTTCCCGCCAGCCGGCGGGCGACGGCGGCGCGGTCGAGGCCGAGGGTCTCCAGGGCGGCAAGGTCCGTGAGCTTCGTGCCCCCAACGTATTCCATGGTCAGCACGCGGCGGGTGGTGTATTCCCAGTACACGCGCGGAATATAGACCCCGTGGTCGTCCCGGGCGTGACGGCGCAGGGTGTCGGCGTTGCGGCCTTCGGCGCGGAAATCGGTCTCTTCGGCCATGGTCTGCCGGAACTCTTCGGCCATCTCGGTGAAGCTGTAGACCCGGCCCCACGGGGTATACCTGTCCGCCAGCCGGGCGACGTCCAGGAGGATGTCCAGGTCCACCGCGACCAGTTCCTCCACCCCGGGGCGCTGCACTTTCACCACCACCTCTTCCCCGGTTACCAGGCGCGCCCGGTGGACCTGGGCGATGGAGGCCGCCGCCAGGCACTCCCGGCGGAAATCGGCGAAAACGTCCTCCAGGGGCCGGCCCAGCTCCCGTTCCACCTGCCGGCGCGCTTCGGCAAAGGGGAAGGGTGGAACGGCGTCCTGCAGTTTTTCCAGTTCACGGACGTACTCCTCGGGCAGGAGATCGGCCCGGGTCGAAAGCAACTGCCCGAGCTTGATGAAGGTGGGCCCCAGGTCCTGGAGCAGCATGACCAGGCGCGCCGGCGCCGAGCGGCGGCGCGGGCGGGGACGGCGCTTCAGGGGGCGGGGGAGCACGGTTCCCAGCGGCGCGAGCTGGTCGGCAAAATAGTCGAAGCCGTACCGCGCCAGGAGCCGCGCGATTTCCCGGTAGCGCCGGAAACGGAGCAGGCGTCGCCTGAGAAAACGCAAACCCTTCTTCCCCCTCCTGTCGTATCCTAGCATATCACAACTTTTCTGCGTTTTATTTTCGATCTTTTAAGAACAACGTTGCTTTTCCCGACATGGAGGGTTAGTATAATCGATAACTGAAGAAATTTTATGGAGGGGGTAGCCATGCGCCGCGGGTTCCGGTGGGGCAGGCCTGTCCTTACGGTGAAGGTCAAGCTCTTTCTCCTGTGCCTCTTCGGCGCCGCCCTCATCGCCATGGTGGGCGGGGCCACGGTATGGCAGGGGTACGCCCTCGTACGGGCTTACGCGGGGGCGGAGGCCATCCAGGCGGTGCGCGGGTCGGTTATGGTGCTTGCCGGCGGTACATTACTGGCGGCTTTTTTGTTGATGGCCGCCGGGTACCTCGTGGCGCGGGGCATAAGCGCCTCGGCGGGGGAACTGGTGGGGGCCGTGGAGCGGGTGGCGGCCGGGGACCTGACGGTGGAAATCCGCGTCCGCTCCCGCGACGAGCTGGGGCGGCTGGCTGAGGCCTGCCGCACCCTGCGGGACACCCTCCGCGACATCATCGGCCTCCTGCGCCGGCGGGCCGAGAAATTATCCCACAACGCCGCCGAGATCTCCGCCAGCACCGAGGAGATATCGGGCGGCACAGAGCAGCAGGCGGGGGAGGTGCAGGGCGTGGCCCGCACGGCCCAGGAACTGGCCGCGGCCATCGATGAGGTGGCAGCCAGGGCCCGGGAGGCGGCGGAGGCCGCCGAAGCCTCGCGGGCGACGGCGCAGCAGGGCGTGGAGGTGCTGAACCAGACAACCAGGGGCATCGCCCAGATGAACCAGAAGATGGCTGCCGTGGGGAAGGAGGCCGACCAGGTGGGCGAGATCCTCAACGTCATCAACGACATCGCCGACCAGACGAACCTTTTGGCCCTGAACGCGGCCATCGAGGCCGCCCGGGTGGGGGAGCAGGGCCGCGGCTTCGCCGTGGTGGCCGACCAGATCAGGAAACTTGCCGAACGCTCCACGCGGTCGTCAAAGGAAATCGCCGACCTGGTGGCCCACATGCGCGGCGGCATCACGGAGGCCATGCACGCGGCGCGGCACAACGTGGAACTCACCCGCCAGATCAACCAGTTCATCCGCGGCATCGGCGAGGCGGTGCAAAACGCCGCGGGAGCCGCGCGGGGCATCGTCGAGGCCGCCGAGGCCGGAGCGGCCAGGAGCGCGGAAGTGGCCCGGGCGGTCGAGGCCATAGCGGCGGTAACCGAGGAAACGGCGGCCAACACCGAAAATGCCGCCGCGGCCGCTCAAGAAATGGCGCGCCTTGCCGAAGAACTCAGCAGGGAGGTTTCCCGCTTCAAGCTTAACCAGGCACGGGGGTGAAGGGAATGGCTGCGGCCGAGGAAAAGGAGCGCGAGGAGCAAATCGTCGTCTTTCAGCTGGCCGAGCAGAACTACGGCGTGGATATCGCCGGCGTTTACGAGATCATCCGCATGGAAAATGTGACGCGGGTGCCGCGCGCGCCGTCTTTCGTCGAGGGTGTAATTAACCTGCGGGGGCGGATCATCCCGGTCATCGACCTGCGCAAGCGGTTCGGCATGCCGCCCGCGGAGCATACCCGGGCCACCCGCATCGTCATCGTGGAGATGGACGGCACCACGGTGGGAATGATCGTGGACGCGGTGCTCGAGGTGCTGCGCATCCCCGCGTCCAGCATCGAGCCCCCGCCGGCGGTCATCCACGGCATCGAGGCGGCGTACCTGCGCGGCATCGCCCTGTGGGGAGAGAGGCTTATCATCCTCCTCAACCTGCAGCGCGTTCTGTACGAGGCGGAAAAAGAGGAACTGGCCCGGATGGAGCAGACGGCCTGACAACCGAGATTTCAACTTCGAGATCGGGAGCGCAGCGACCCATGTTTACCGACGCCGAGCTTCAGGTATTCCTGGACGAACTTGAGGAAAAGATCCAGGTCATCAACGACAACCTCCTCGTCCTCGAGCGGGACCCGGCGGATGCCGGCGCCCTGCAGGAGATCTTCCGCGCCGCCCACACCATCAAGGGTTCGGCGGGGGTTATGGGTTACGAGCAAATGGCCTCCCTGACCCACGAGATGGAGAACCTTTTCGACCGCCTCCGCCAGGGCGACTTGCGCCTGACCACGGAGATGACCGACGTTCTCTTCGATGCCCTGGACGCCCTTAAAGCCCTGCGGGACGAGGTCGCCGGCACCGGTGGCGGCGCCGATATCGGGCCGGTAACCGGCAGGCTGAGGTCCTTCCTGGCGGGCGAGGGAAAGGCCGGTCCGCCGCCTCCTGGCGGGGAGCCTGGAGCCGGGACTCCCCCGGCCCTCACCGACGTGGAGGAGGAGGTTATCGGTGCCGCGCTGGCCCGGGGGGTTAATGCCTACCACGTCAGGGTGGGCATCGATCCACAGTGCCAGATGAAGTCGGTGCGTGCCTTCCTTGTTTTCAACAACCTGGAGCGCTTCGGAGAGGTCATCAGCTCCGTTCCGCCGGCCGAGAAACTGCAGGAAGGGCTGTACGGCGCGGGGTTTGAGCTCGTGTTCCTTTCCCGGGAGGACCCGGAGTACATCCGGAATATGCTCATGACCATTGCCGAAGTCACCGATGTGCAGGTGACGCGGCTCGAGGCGTCCGCCGGCGCCGAGCCGGGTGAAGAAAAGAAGGCGTCGGAGGCGCAAAAGGCCGGAACGGGCGTGCAGAGGGCGCATGTCGCCCGGACGGTGCGGGTCGACGTGGAAAAGATGGACAACCTTATGAACCTCGTGGGGGAACTCGTGATCGAGCGTACGCGCCTGGACCGCTTCGCTACCCTGTTGCGCGCCCACGAGGGAGTGGAGGACCTGGTGGACACCCTGGGTGAGATCGCCAACCACATCGGGCAGGTGACCGGCGACCTGCAGGACCAGATCATGAAAGCGCGCATGCTCCCCATCGCCCAGGTTTTCAACCGCTTCCCGCGCGTGGTGCGGGACCTGGCGCACAAGCTCGGCAAGGAAATCGATCTGGTCATCGAGGGCCGCGACACGGAACTGGACCGGAATGTGATCGAGGTGATCGGGGACCCCCTTGTGCACCTTATCCGCAACGCGGTGGACCACGGCATCGAACCGCCCGAAGAACGGGTGCGCCTGGGAAAGCCGCGGGCCGGGCGACTCAGGATTAAGGCCTTCCACCAGGAGAACCACATCGTCATTGTAGTGGAGGACGACGGGCGGGGAATGAACACCGCCGTCCTGCGGGCGAAGGCGGTCGAGCGCGGGCTGCTTTCCTCCGACGCCGCGGCGCGCATGGCCGAACAGGATGCCCTGCAGCTCATCTTCCTGCCGGGCTTTTCCACCGCCACCGAGGTAAGCGATATCTCCGGGCGCGGTGTGGGCATGGACGTGGTAAAGAGCCAGGTGGAGCAGATCAACGGTACGCTGGAGGTGGCCAGCACGCCCGGCCAGGGGACGCAGTTCACCATCCGCCTCCCCCTCACCCTGGCCATCATCCGTGCCCTGATGGTTACGGTTGGGGAACGGATGTACGCCTTCCCCCTGGCCAACGTGGTGGAGACCCTGCTGGTGCGGCGGGAGGATATCCGCGTGGTGAAGCAAACGGAGGTCATCGTGGTCCGCGGCAGCGTGGTGCCCCTGGTGCGCCTGGCGGACCTCTTCGGGGCGCAGGCGGCCGACAGCGAAAGACACTACGTGGTCCTGACGGGAAGCGGGTCGGGCCGCGTAGGGATCGCCGTGGACGAGCTGGTGGGGGAGCAGGAGATCGTCATCAAGTCCCTGGGGAGCTTCCTGGGCCGCATCCCCGGGATCTCCGGGGCCACCATCCTGGGGGACGGGCGGGTGGCTCTGATCGTCGACCTGCGCGCCCTGACGGAGGAAATCGCCCGCCGGCCGCAGGTGGAGGAAACGGTCAGCCTTGCCGGTTAGGGTTTTTATCGTCGACGACTCGGCCGTCATCCGCCGGGTCGTCGCCCGCTTGCTGGCGGGGCACGGCATAGAGGTGATAGGCACCGCCGCGGACGGGGAGGAGGCCCTGGCGGCGCTGCCGCACGCGCGGCCCGACGTGGTCGTCCTGGACGTGGAAATGCCGGTGCTGGACGGGCTCGCCACCCTGCGGGAGATCATGCGGCGCCACCCCGCGCGGGTGGTCATGCTCAGCGCCCACACCACCGCCGGGAGCCGCGCGACCATCGAGGCCCTCGCCCTGGGGGCCGTCGATTTTGTGCCCAAAGGCGCGCAGGGCGGGCTGAGCGCCATGGTGGCCGAGCTGGCCGCCAAGGTGAAGCTGGCCGCCGGCGTCCCCCTGGAGAGGCTCCTGAAGCTTCCCGTCAGGCGTCCGCCCCTGCAGCTTGCCGCGCCGCGCCCCACCGGCCGCCCCGGCGTCGTGGTCATCGGGTGCTCCACCGGCGGGCCGGCCGCCCTGCGGGTCGTGGTGCCCGCCCTGCCTGCCGACCTGCCGGCGGGGGTGGTGGTGGTGCAGCACATGCCGGTGGGTTTCACCCGCACCCTGGCGGAGCACCTGGCCGGCCTCAGCGCCCTCAAGGTGAAGCACGGCGAGACGGACGACCCCGTGGTGCCCGGCCAGGTGCTGGTGGCGCCCGCGGGGATGGAGTTTTCTTTCCGGGCGGGAAGCGACGGCGTGCGGGTGAACGTCGCGCCCGGCACGGCGCCGGTGCCGCGGGGCGGCTTCCGCCCCTCGGTGGACGCGGTCATGACCTCGGCCGCCGAAGTCTTCGGTTCCCGCGCCGTGGGCGTCCTCCTCACCGGCATGGGCCGGGACGGCGCGCGGGGGATGGCGGCCATAAAGCGGCGGGGCGGCCGCACCGTGGCCGAGGACGAGAGCACCTGCGTGGTATACGGCATGCCGAAGGCGGCGGTGGAGGCCGGAGCTGTGGACCGGGTGGTGCCGTTGCCCCAGATTCCCGGCGAAATCGTGCGCATGATGGGGACGGCCGGCCCGCCGGCTAAAGAATACGATGGGCGTGCCGATAAGGAGCATGGGTAGCCCGGAAACTGCGTTAAGGATGGGAAAGCCGTGAAGATAGATAAGTTTAACCCGCATCTCGCTCAAGTTTACACCGAGCAGGCCAAAAAGCAGGCGCAACGGGCCGGGGAGCAGCGGGAGAGAACCCAGGAGGTGGCCATCTCGCGCGAAGCCCGGGAACTGCAAGAATACCGGGCGCGGCTGCGCGACCTGCCCGAAGTGCGCGAGAAGCTGGTGGAGGAGTTGCGGGAAAAGGTTGAGAGCGGCACCTACCGGCCGGACGCGAAGCGCATCGCGCAAGGGATCATTGCTGAACACCGCCTGGACCGCCGGGCATAACCCGTTTTTGTTTTTCCCGGGAGGAGAAAAAAATTGCGGGACCTTTGCGCTCGTCTCGGCGAGCTTTTAAGCCGGCAGGAGGAAATCGTGCAGGAACTGTGCACCGGCGTGGAGAGGCAGATCGCCGCCCTGCAGGACAACGATCTCGAGGCGCTGACGGCGGCCGTCCAGGGCCAGTCGCATCTTGCCGCGGAGCTGGCCGCGCTGGAGGGGGCACGGCGGGACGTCCAGGAGGCCCTGGCGGCGGCCCTCGGACTGCGGCCCGACGCCTCCCTCTGGACCATCCTGGCCTGGGCGCCCGCGGAGGCGCGGGCCGAACTCGCGCCCCTGGGCGAAAGGCTCAGGGCCGCCCTTGCCGCCCTGCGCGATACCAACAACATCTGCCGCGTCATGACCCGGCGCGCCCTGGAGTGCAACACCCGGGTCCTGGAAGCCCTGGGGTACGGCGGCGAAGCCGGCCTGCTTGACCGCACCGTTTAGAAGCAAAGTTAGGAGGTCGACAAATGCCTTCTACCTTTTTCGGCCTCGAAATCGCCCGCCGGGGCCTGATGGCCCAGCGGATCGCCATGGACACCACGTCCCACAACATCGCCAACGCCAATACCGAGGGGTACACCCGCCAGCAGGCCGTCCACGTGGCCGAGAACCCGTACACCATCCCGGTACGGGATCAGAAGGTTGTCCCGGGCCAGATCGGCACCGGGGTGACGGTCAGCGAGATCCGCCGCGTCCGCGATTGGATCCTCGATGCCCACGTGCGTCGGGCGCTGGGCGATGCGGGCTACTGGGAGGAGCGGTCCGACGCCCTGGCGCGGGTGGAAGCCCTTTTCCCCGAGCCGGGGGAGTACGGCCTGCAGCAAGCCATCGCCAAGTTCTTCAACTACTGGCAGGACCTGAATGCGAGCCCCCACGACCTGGGCCTGAAGGCTGCCGTGCGCGAGGCCGGCGAAGAACTGGCCTCGATGATCCGGGTGACCTACCGCCAGCTTGAGGAGAATTATAACGGCTTGAAAGATACGCTGCAGGATAAGGTTGCCGAAATCAACAACCTGGCCGCGGAAATCGGCCGGATCAACGAGAACATCGCCAACCTGGGCAGCGCCGACTACAAGGCCAACGACCTGATGGACCGGCGCGATTTGCTCCTTGACAAACTGGCGGCCATCGGGGAAGTCGCGGTGCGGCCTCTGGACAACGGCCAGATTCAGGTTAGCTTTTTCGGCGAGGTGCTGGTCGATGGTACCGCGGTGAACCAGGCTGCCGGTGACTTTAACGCGGACGATCATTTTATCCTGACCGTCAACGGCGCCGGTATTGACGTTACCGAAAAGGCGGAAGCGAACGCTCCCGGCGCCCTCACCGGCCTGGAGAGCGCCCGGCAGAAGGTCAAGGGGTACATGGGCGACCTGGATACCCTGGCCAATGCCCTGCGGGACCGCGTAAATGGTGCCCACGAGGCTCCCTTTTTCGACCCGAACGCCGCCGGCGCCGCAAACTTCGCTCTTGACCCCACTATCCTCGCGGACGCGAGCAACATCGACGGGACGAAAGCCCTGGCCGTCGCCGCGTTGCGCGACGATCCCACGGTGGACGTGAACGGGGACGGGCAACCGGACGTTACCTTTGAAGTTTTCTACACCCAGCTTGTGACCCGGATTGGCACCGATGTTTCCGGCGCGGCCGAGCGGGTCAAGGGGGCGCGGGCCGTACGCGAACAGCTGGAGAACATGCGCCAGTCGGTCACCGGCGTTTCCATAGACGAGGAGCTGACCTACCTTACCCAGTACCAGTACGCCTACCAGGCCTCGGCCCGGGTGGTCACCATCCTGGACGAGATGCTCGACACCATTATCAACCGGATGGGGGTGTAAGGGGTGCGGATCAGCCATAACATGGTCGGCATGCGCATGATGGCCGCCGTCCAGCAGAACCTGGAAGAACTGGTGCGGGCCCAGGAGCGCATGTCCACCGGGAAGAAAATCAACCGCCCGAGCGACGACCCTACCGCGGCCAACCGCGTGATGGAGATGCGCATCGCCCTCAACCACAACTACCAGTGGAGCCGCAACATCACCGACGGGCTCTCGTGGCTCTACGAAACAGACGCCGTGCTGGACGACGCCACGGGGCTCCTGCAGAAGGCCCGGGAGATCGCCGTACAGGGCGCGAACGGCACCCTCACCCGTGAGGATCAGGCGGTGCTGGCCCGCCAGGTCGAAGGTATAATCGACGGCATGACCAAGGTGGCCAACAGCCAGCTTGGCGGAAAATACATCTTCGCGGGGGCGGAAACCGCTACGCGTCCCTACACGGTAGACCTGGGCACCGGAGAGGTATACTACGAACCCGTTAAGCAAGGCCTTCCGGGTGCCACAGCCCCCGTCTTGCGCGAGGTGGCGGTTGAACACCGTGTACGGGTGGATGCGGGGCTGGAGGACGCGGGAGGCGGCACGTACGTGGGCGTGTTCGGCGAGGTGGACGGTTCCGGCAACGTCACCAACGGCGTCTTCCAAACCCTCTTCGCCTTGCGCGACGCCCTTGACGCCGGCGACACAACACAGATCAGCAATCTGATCGGCGAAATCGACCAGCGTATAGATCATCTTATGGAAGCCCGCGTAAAGATCGGCTCCCGCACCAATCACCTGGAATCCTTGAAGGACCAGTACATGGACCAGGAGATCCGCTTCACCGCCGTGATCTCGAGCCTGCAGGACAGCGACCTCGGGCGCGTGACGATCGAGTTCACCCAGCGGGAAATCGCCTACCGCGCTTCCCTGGCGGCGGGAGCGCGGCTTATGCAGACGACCCTTATCGACTTCCTGCGCTAGCGTTCTACCGGACCTTGGCCACGTTCCAGGATCGCGATAAGAGCATTGGTTCTTCCTTTAGGTTTCTGCCGACTCTGACCTCCGGCCTCTGAGCCTCTGACCTCTGCCCGCCCTTCGGGAGGTGTCTCCGGTGAAGATCGGCGCCGGCGGCCTGCAATCCCTCGCCGCGCACGACGCCATCGCCGCCAGGAAGGTGGATCCGGCCCTGGCGCGCCCTGTAACCGAAGAAGACGTACGCGTGCTGGGAACGGCCAAAAACGCCTTCGAGCAGCTCGTGCGCCTCGTGGAGCAGCTCAACCAGCTCGCTGCAGCCTACAATTACCCGTTTCGTTTCCGCGTCCGGGAAGAAGAAAAGGGGAAACCGCGGGTGGAAGTGGAAGACCGTAAAAGCGGCAAACGCCGCTTACTCGAGCCGGAAGAATTTAAGGAGGTGCTGGACGAACTCAAGCGGGGCGCGGGCTGGGGCCTGGATGCGGAGGTCTGAACCTCACTTCTTGCGGTCGAAAACCGTGCCCGTGCCGGGGCCGGTCGCCCGCACATAGGCCAGAGCCCTTTTCCCCTCGTTGATTTTCTGGAGCAGGGCCGCAAGGTTCCTGCGCCTTGCTTCCAGCGCCTCACCGAGCTCTGCGTCGAGCTCCCGTAACTCCTCAAGTATAACCCGCATCGCTTCTTGCTCTTCGTCCGCAGCTTCGGTGCACATATCCACGGCGCGCATAAGCTCCTCCCGCGCCTGTATAAGCTCCGCGAGTTCACGGATCCCGGCATCGTCCTCCTCCATCTCGCCTGCCTCAAGCGTGGAGAGGGTCTGCGCTACCGCCCGCATGCGGCGCGTGATAGCGAGCATTTCGCGGAAGAGGTTCAACCGTCCGGCCATCATTCACCTTTTGCTTCGGCTTCTCCGGCGCCCGTCCTGCCGTCCAGGGCCTCGCGCCAGGTGTCCCGCAATTGCTCCAGGAGCCCAATGGCTTCACCGAGAAGCGCCGTGTCTTTGTTAATGTTGGCCTCTACCAGGCGGGTGTGGACGAAGTCGTACAGCGCGGCGAGGTTGCGCCCGACCTCGACCTCCTGGTTAACCGTGGCGGCAAGATATTCCACAATGTCCTGCGCCCGGATAATGGCCTGGTGCGCGGCGGCCGTATCCCGGGCCGCGATGTATTCGGCGGCCTGACGGGCGAACCGCACCGCCCCCTCGAAAAGCATCAGCGCCAGCCGCGGCTGGTCGGCGGTCAGGATGGCGTTCTGTACATACTCCCGATAAGGGTTGTTGGCAAACACAGGCTAACACCTCTTCCCTGAATTATTCCGGGTTCTCTGCTTTCTACTATATCGGCAGGCTTGGGTGCAAAGTTTAAACTTGCAGACAGGGTCGCAAATGCGTTTTAAAGAACTCACTCAACTCAACTACTGGTTCTGAAAGTTTTCCATCAGAATTTTAACCGCCGGTTCCCGAAGATCAAGAATCTGGAAAAGCAAGTCGGAAACCTTCTCCTTGGTGTCAGGGGTCAGCTTCATTTGCACGAGCTTTTCCAAAGCAGGCAGAAAGTAGGGGTTATAACTAAGACTGCTGATATAAGCAGTAACGGTATCATTAAGCGCCGCTTTTTCCCGGTAAACCTCGCCGACAAGAAACGCTGGTTTGTAACTTCCCGACCCAGGATCGCTCAAAAACCACAGGGTAGCCTCTCCCTTTTCTGCCGCGCGGAAGCCCTCCCGTAAGGCTTCCTGATAACATTTTTGCTTCCAGAAGGCTAACCCGGCAAGATAGATAAGGTCAACGTAAGCCGGGTAAACCCTTTCCCCATCGCGGAGAATTCCCAGTGCTTCTTCATTCTGCTCCCAATGGAGGAGAGCCAGGGCTAGGTTCCGCAGCACCAATGCCCGGTAAGGCCCCGGGACGTCTTGGTAGGCTTTCTGAAAAGCGGTTACTGCTTCCTGAATCTTTCCCGTCGCCACAGCGTCAACGGCTAAAAGATGGTGGTAGTGATAGCCAGGTAATTCTTCGGCGCCATCTCAATTAACAATATCACTTCTCAATTATTCCGACAACCAAACCATTGGCACAGGGGTAAGGTTTCCCGTACTCTAACCCCAAAACTTCCTGCCAGGGAACTTCTACCCACTCGTTAGCCGCAGAAATGCGCTTCAGGCCGTAACATTCGTTAAAGGAAAGCCTACCGTCGGCAAGCATCTTATCCATTTCCGGATTATAACCTACCGGTAACGTCACCACCATCTGTCCCCCCGGAGCAAGCGCTTCCTTTAATACCTCCACCGCCCGCAAGACCTTTTCCGGTTCCTGTTGTTCTTCATCCCAACCCACGTGCTTAAGGGTAGAAATGCTTACGATTAGGTCGTATTTTCCCGCCGGAATGAATTCAACAACGTCCTTGTTTAGTACACCCGGAGCCTTTTCGTACTTATCTAAAATCTCGTGCGCGACAGGAAAATAATGTGCTAGAACGTTACCCACTTCCAGAACCCTTCTACCCTGAAACTCTTTTACAATCTCCCAAACAATGGGGATCTCAACCGCCCGTTCATTTTCCCACGTTCGGTTATAATAGTGAAAGAAATAATGATACTTTCGCCCCCTAAACTCAAATAAAAAGGCTTCACTGTACCGTTCCAGATTTCGGCTGAGCGCCGCTTTCACCTCCGGCTGGCGGAGGTCAAGGAGCTGAGAGAGCAACTCCAATACCTTGTGCGCAACAGCCACGGAGTCTAAACTCATCTGGCCTAATCTTTCCAAAGCGGGAAGGAAATAAGCGTTATAAGTTATACTACCGATATAGGCGGCAATTGCACCTTTGAAATTGCCTTTCTTTCGGTAAATCTCGGCAGCAAGAAATATTGGTTTATAGTTCCCAACCCCAGGATCACTGTAGTACCAGTTGGTGGCCTCGCTTTTTTCTGCTGCAGTGAGGAATTCATGCAAAGCATCGTCGTAACACCGCTGTTTCCAGTGGACCAGACCGGCAAGGTACCAAAGGTCCGTGTAAGCCGGGTAGAGCCTTTTCCCGTCCTGGATAATCTCCAGCACTTCCTCGTAGCGTCCCTGATTGAGGAGAGTCAAACAAAGGTTCCGTAAAACCAGCGCCCGGTAAGGTTCCGGCGCCTCCTGGTATGCCGCCTGAA
>JBFMHQ010000024.1:0-25188 GCA_040751815.1 Bacillota bacterium
GTCTGACGACCGACGTCCGGTCCGCACGACTTGCATGTGTTAGGCACGCCGCCAGCGTTCGTCCTGAGCCAGGATCAAACCCTCCATCAAATTCGGTGGCGCGTCACTGTTCAGTTTTCAAAGACCGTTAAGGCAAACGCATTTTTTATCTTAGCATTTTTGCCGCTGCCCGGTCAACCTCTAATATATGCTTACTGTGGAATTTCATTGCGGAGGTTGGTGGGCAATGTTAAATATAGCACAGTGGGCGGAAGGTGTCAAGGAGCTACACATCGGTCCGGAGCTACATATCGGTCGGACCCACCACTATCACTTCTCCCACCCCGGCAAAAACCGGGTCGCGGGTAGCCAGGTAACGGCACCCGCTTACCTTGCAGGCCGCTACCACAACGGACTCCTTCACCGGCAGGCCGTACTTCTGCTGAAAGACGAAGGCCCCCTCGCAAAGCTCTTCGGTGACCGGCAGGATGGCGACACCCATCTCCGGTATCCGGCGCACGTGCTCGGCGTAGGCGCGGAGTTGCCCGAAAAGTTCGGGCCTCTTCCTGAGCTTCCTGGCCACATCTCCCGGGGAAATGAGACCCTTGGAGACCGCTTCGAGGAGCATCAGGCGGTGCGTCACCTCCAGCAGCACGCTGGTGGTGGTGCACCCTACTATTTCCTGTCTTTCGCAGCGCTCCAGGAAGCTGCTGCATTCCCCGGAAAGGCCGGTAAAGTGGTAGATAAAGATACCGGCGTCGATTAAGACCTGGCTGCCGGCCTTCAACTCCTCAAATTTCAAGAAACCCTTCCTCCTCGAGAACGCGCCGTACCTGCTCCGCGCCGGCGGGAATTTTCCCCCGTGTCTCCCTGACCGCCGAAACGCGGCCGCCCCCACTTTTCCCCCTGGCCGCCAGGTACTCTTCAAGGGCTTCGGCCACGACTTCGCCGAGCTGCTTCCGCTCCTGCAGGGCCAGGAGCTTTATCCGGTGCAGAAGCCCCGGCTCGATGGCCACCGTCGGTTCCTGCCGCACCTCCGGCACCGCTTTCACCCCCCGCGCCTATTATGCCCCCACAGCAGGACAAAAAAAGCGGGCGCGGAAGGCGCCCACCAGGGTAATAAGGTGCTTTCAAATTTCTAAATAAGACCGGCGGTTTCCAGGACCTTTTTCCCCATTACCGCCGCGGCAGCCCGGGTGGCAACGTCCCGCGGCGCAAAAGTGCCGTCCGGATTGCCCCGGATGATGCCGGCCTTCACCGCCGCCGCGACGCCGGCGCGCGCCCAGGGTGCGATCTCCCCCCGGTCCCCGAACCGCGCAAGGAACTTTTCCGTCTCCGCCGGGTCGAGGGCCGGACTGGCCGCGGCCTTCTCCAGCGCCCGCAGTACAAGCACGGCCATCTCCTCGCGGGTGATGGCACGCAGCGGGTCAAAACGGCCGCCGCTAACCCCCTTGACCAGGCCCGCCCGGTTCGCCGCCTCCACCGCCCCGAAGTACCACTTACCGGGCGCAACGTCGGCGAAGGTGGCCTGCGCGGGCCGGTACTCGGCAAGGCCCAGCACGCGGAGCATCAATGCCGCGAACTCGGCGCGGGTGACCGGCCGTTCAGGCGCGAAGCTCGTGGCCGAAACGCCCCTGACAATACCGCGGGCATTCATAAACAGGATGTCGCGCTTCGCCCAGTGGCCGGCGACGTCGGCGAGGGACGAACGGTACGCCATGACCCCGTATCTGCTGAGATGTGCCAGGTCCACCGCGGCCCTGCCGTTCGCCACGCTTCCGCCCAGGCAGGTCAGCGTCCCGTCGTCGCTCAGGCGGTAGACGAAAAGCGCCGCGGGGTCGCCGGCCCTCGAGGTGTCGTAGCCCAGGACGAGGGTGACCCGCTTCGCCAGGCTGGCCTGGCCCGCGGCGGTGTGCACCTCGACGTTCACTGCCTGCCCCACGGGCTGCACGGTCGGCGGCAGGCCCGGCGGCACAATCGCCGCCTCCACCCGCACGGTCACGTCCCGCTCGGCGGGCAGGCTCCCCGGAGGGAGCATAAGTTCGGCCCACGCCGTGGCGACGGTGAGGGTGGCGCCCCTGTCCGCCAGGGCGGCCACCGCCGCCTGCGGCAGGACGATATTCAGCGGCGTGTCAATGCTCCGCAGATCGACGGCGATTGCCGCCTCGCCGGCCTCAAGGCGGGTCTGCACCACGTCTTCGGGCACGATAGCGCTGGTTTCGCCGTTAGAGGTAGTGATGTCGAGTTCGTCCGTGCCGATCGTGCCCGGCACCGGCGCAGGCGGAGGCGGTGGCGGCGGCGCACCGCCTCCGCCGCCACCCGAGGAGACCGTGATAACAGCGGTTAGCTCGTTGGAGATGACGTCACCCGGCGGCCCGTTCCCCCAGCCAGGCCGGGAAGCAAGCAGCAGGATCGCACTCAAGAGGCCCGCGACGAGGACAAGGCTCCGTCGTATTCCGGTCCTGTGATTCTTATATTTCTTATGGTTCATACGATAATCCCTCCTACGGGCCCCGCCGTCGAAGGCAGCCGCCCACGGGTTTATGAAGACGGCAGTTGGACGGCGTAGGCCTTCACGTTATAGCTGCCGGTGTTCTTGAAGGTCACCTTGAAGGGCGTGGTTACCTTACCGTCCTGACCATACATAGCCGTGCTGAAGGTAAAACCGCTCCTCGGCCCCCAGTAGAAGAATTTTCCGTCCTCATCATAGCCCAGCGGCTGTTCGTTTCCCCCCTGCTGCGCCGGTGGGCCGATCACCGTCACGTCAGCGGAGGTTGCAGCCTGACCATTCCTGGTCACCTCTATGACATACAGGACGCGCCCTACTTCGGTAACCCCGGCCAGGTTCAGGTTAAGCTTGGCCGTGCCGGTGATGGTGAAGTCCTGGTTGACGCCCTTGGTGGCCGATGAAGGCAGATCCCAGCCGATCTCTAGGATGTACATCTTAGTCCAGTTCAGGGTAGCCGTGTAGGTAGCTCCGTCTTTGGTTACAATGGTGAAGACGTAATCGCCGGATGACTTCGCCACGTTAAACCAGAGGGTATTATCCGTGTCAGGCTGCAGGGTCTTTTGGACATTATCCGGCTCGACCACGGTAATACTATTCACATTGCTGGAGGCCAGAGAGATCTTCTGGTTGTTAGCGTCACGTAGTTCGAACTCCTTGTAGACCGTGCCGTCGTGAGTGCCGTACCGGCCCGTCTCCTGCCAGGTGGCCTGTAGCTGTTGCTCCACCGTAATCGCGCAGGTTAACTCGTTGGAGATCACCGTTCCGGGAGTCTCCGCCAGGGCCGTCCCGGCAAAGGCCAGGGTCAGCGCCAGGGCGGCCACCAGGGCCAGGATCCATCTCTTGCGCATCATATCTCTCCTTCCTGTTCGTCGTGTTGCTGCCGCGCCAGGCGGCAAAAGTCCGCTTCACGTTTTTCCGTCCGACACCGTCACGTCGGCCACATCGCCTCTTCCCGCTTTTTAACCGTCGTCTCGCGCTCTCTCCCCGCGGCATCACCCCCTTGTACCTTCAAAAGACCCTCCAATATGCGCCGCAGCCCGCCCCGGGAACAACAAAAGGGGGCAACTCCTTCCGGAATCTCCCCCTTCACTTGCCTCTGCAGGGCTTCTGTTGGGCGGATCTATTTTTATTGCCCGGGCGGCCGGGCCTCCTCCACACGCCGGATAGTCAGGTCTACGTCTGGGTTTTTCGAGTCTTGAGTCCACCGTGACGGGCTTTACCTGCATTCAAGACCCTCGTGCTACCTGCCCTTAGCAGGCTTTCACCGCCGGTGACCACGGCGCCGGGATACAAAACGAAGGGGAGACCGAGTTGCTCGGCCTCCCCCTTTGCTGGCCTCTGCGGGCTTACATTGAGGTGGGGCTTACGTGTGTCCCGCGAATTCGTCCACTACCTTCACTTCCTGAATTCCCCGGGTATGAATGCTTATCAGGCGTTTGCACTTGGGGCACTTGATTTCGATGATGTCCCCGCGTGTGATGCAGAGTAGCCTGTTGCAAACACAGCGGATTTCCCAGTTCTCTGCCTTCCTATCTTGCTGTGCCAGTCTCTGCGACAAAGTGCCTCCCACCCTCCGCCCGGTTTACGCGGCCGTCAATCAGGTGCCCTCGCGGCTACACCAATTATACCTCCCTTACCCCGTCATCTACTGTCGGACCCGGAAAAACGGTAGGACCGTAGTCCCAGACACAGGACCCGAGCCTTGTTGGTTTATAAATTTCTTTCCTCAGGCTCATTTTCCTGCGCAGCCCACGACCTTTCCTGGCGATATTTACCGCATTTTTTCGACAGCGGGAGCCGCGGCAGCTATCGCCCTTCGCCGGTGTCGAGCCGCAGCTGGCCGCTGCCGAAGAGGCCGCCGGGAAGGCTGACGTAGGTGGAGGGGACGGCGCCGAGGATGACGCTGTCGACAAGGGGAACCTGGGTGGCGACCCGGACCTCGGTTTTCTGCCAGGGGACGACGATGCGCACGCGGGTGTCGAGCTTTAAGGCGATGTGGTGGCGGGTCTGGTTGATGCCCGCTTCCTCGAAGCGGTCGAGGAGGTCCACCTTGACATCGCCGGCGGGGATGAGGCGCACGCCGATGCGGGGGCCGTAGGTGGCCAAAAGCTGGCTGCCGAGCGCCTGCCCCAGGGGGATGCCGAACTCCCTTTCTTCGAGGCGGGCCAGGGCCCTTTCCGCGGCGATGGCCAGCCCGGCGGCGATTTCGGAGACGCGGGGGGCGTTGACGTGCAGGAGCACCGTGCGGCCCGCGCGGTCTTTCTCGATGCCGACAAGGTCCCCGTAGGTGATGCGGTGCTCCTGGAGGTAATCGCGTACGGCGCTCTGCGTCGCCTCGACCGCCATCTGGACGGCCCGCGCCTCGGCGATGGCCAGGATGGTGGGAAAGAGGGCCTGCTCCACCACGGCGAAGAGCCCCGACAGGAGAAGTACAAAAATAAAAAGGAAAACAAAGACGGGTGCTGCCCGTCTTCGGCGCTTGAACCTGACGCCCACGCTTGCCCGCCCCCGGGAGGCGCGGGACTTGCGGCCCGGAACGCGCGGCCTCCCCTACAATCTATATGAAGGGAAATTTACCGGCGTGCAAAAATTAACGCGGGGCGTTCAGGAAAGGCGGACGAACTTCCGCTTGCCGGCCCGGATGACCGTCCCGGCCCGGGGCTCAAGCTCGTATTCGGGGTCCTCCACCTTCTCCCCGTCCACCTCCACGCCCCCCTGCCGGATAAGGCGGCGCGCCTCGCTGGTGCTGGGCACGAGCCCGGCGAGGACCATGAGCCTTGGAAGCCAGACGCGCCCTTCACGCAGGGCGTCCGCCGGCACGGCGAAGGACGGGATCTCCGAGGGAAGGTGCCGCTCCGAGAAGACCCGCCGGAACTCGGCCTCCGCCCGGACGGCGGCCTCCTCGCCCCAGTAGAGGGTGACGACGGTCCGCGCCAGGAGCATCTTGGCATCGCGGGGGTGCAGGGTACCGGCGTCAAGCTCCCGCCCGATGCGCACCACCTCCCCCGCGGGCAGGGGGGTCACCAGCTCGAAGTAGCGGAGCATCAGTTCGTCGGGCAGGGACATGAGCTTGCCGTACATCTCACCCGGGGGCTCGGTGATGCCCACGTAGTTCCCCAGGCTCTTGCTCATCTTCTGCACGCCGTCAAGCCCCTCCAGGAGCGGCACGGTGACGGCCACCTGCGGCTCGCGGCCGTATTCCTTCTGCAGGGTGCGGCCCACGAGGAGGTTGAACTTCTGGTCGGTGCCGCCCAGTTCCACGTCGGCCTCCAGGGCCACCGAATCGTACCCCTGCATGAGGGGGTACAGGAACTCGTGGATGGCGATGGGGGAACCTTCCCTGAAACGACGGGCGAAGTCATCGCGCTCCAGCATGCGCGCCACGGTGTAGCGGGATGCCAGGTCGATTACCTGGGCGAAGGTAAGCGGGGCCAGCCACTCGCTGTTGAAGCGGATCTCAGTCTTTTCGATATCCAGGATCTTCCCCACCTGCTCCCGGTAGGTGCGGGCGTTGGCCTGCACCTCCTCCTCGGAAAGCTGCTTCCTGGTTTCCGACTTGCCCGTGGGGTCGCCGATGCGGGCGGTGAAGTCCCCCAGCACCAGGACGACCTGGTGGCCGAGTTCCTGGAAGTGGCGGAGCTTGTGCAGGACCACGGTGTGCCCGAGGTGGATGTCAGGGGCCGTGGGGTCGAGCCCCAGCTTCACCCTGAGGGGCCGGCCAGTGGCCAGGGAACGCGCGAGCTTAGCCGCCAGCTCCTCCTCGGGGATGATCTCCACGGTGCCACGGCGGATGTGTTCCAGTTGCCGCTCTACTTCGCGCTTCATCGTCTCCTTCTCCCTTGCGAACCTTTCAGCATTATAGCAGAGGGCGCGGCCCACGACAAGGAAGGCGCGCCTCCGCCGCCTATTTTCTGTGCCTCCCGTCACAACCGCTATGGTATAATGGGTTTATAAAATGGGAAGAACGCCGGTTCCGGCCGGAGGTAGAACGCATGCCGCAACCGCAGAAAAGAAAGAAGAAGCTCAGGTTGAGCCGCCTGCTCGTGCTCCTGGCCCTGTTCCTGACCCTGGCCGGGGGTGGGGCGGCCTTCGGCGTGGTCCTGGTGAGCCTCACCGACCTCCCGGCGGTGAACTGGGATAACCTGGCGCCCAACGCCGCCACCCTCATCTACGACAAGGACGGCAACCTGGTGACCGAGATCGGGCTGGAAAACCGGGTGCCGGTGAACATCCAGGACGTGCCGCCGGTGGTGAAGAAGGCCTTCCTGGCCGCGGAGGACAACCGGTTTTACCAGCACCACGGGGTGGATTTCCGCGCCATCGCCCGCGCGGCGTGGCGCAACATCGCCTCCGGCAGCACCAGCGAGGGCGGCAGCACCATCACCCAGCAACTGGTGAAGAACTGCTTTCTGACCCCGGAGAAAACCTTAAAGCGCAAGGTGCAGGAAGCGTACCTTGCGGTGCAGCTCGAGCGGCGCTACACCAAGGACGAAATCTTCGAGATGTATCTCAACTGGATCTACTTCGGGGAGGGAGCCTACGGCATCCAGGCGGCGGCCCACACATACTTCGCCAAGGACGTGCAGGAACTCGACCTGGCCGAGGCCGCCATGCTTGCCGGCCTGCCGCGCGCCCCGAGCCTTTACTCCCCTTACCGGAATCCGGAGGCGGCGAAGCAGCGCCGCAGCACGGTGCTCGACCTGATGGTGAAGTACGGGTACATTTCCCCTGCCGAGGCGGCCAAGGCCAAGGCGGAGCCCCTTGAACTTAAGGCCAGCGCCGACGAGAAGCAGTACCCCTACCCTTACTTCGTGGACTACGTGACCGAGGAACTGGTGGCCCGCTACGGGGAGGCCAGGGTCTTCCGGGAAGGCCTGAAGGTCTACACCACCCTCGACCCGCGCATCCAGAAATTCGCCGAGGCGGCCATGGAGAATAGTCGCAACTTCCCGGCTACGACGCGCGATAAGAACGGGCTCCTGCAGCCCCAGGGCGCCGCCGTCGTCCTTGACCCCCACACGGGGTACATCAAGGCCATCGTGGGCGGGCGCGAGCATACCCAGGCGCGCCAGTGGAACCGCGCCACCCGCACCCCCCGGCAGCCCGGCTCGGCTTTTAAACCCATCATCGCCTACGGGCCGGCCGTCGACAAACTGGGAATGGGGCCGGCGACGATCATCGACGACGTGCCGATAAAATTTCCCAACTGGTCGCCGACCAACTACGACGGGATCTACCGCGGCCTCATCACCATGCGCACGGCCATCGCCCGGTCGGTGAACATCCCCGCCGTCAAGGTGCTGCAGCAGGTTACCCTCCCCACCGCCTACGCCTTCGCGCGCCAGCTGGGGATTTCCACCCTGCACCCGGAGAAGGAAGGGCTGGCCGCCGCCCTGGGCGGCCTGGACGAGGGGGTCACCGCCCTGGAAATGGCCGGCGCGTACGGCGCCTTTGCCAACGGCGGCGTGTACGTGGAACCTACCGCCATCCTGAAGGTGGAGGAGCGCGCCGGCAAAGTCCTCGACGAGTTCACGCCGGTGAAGAGGCGCGTAATGAAGCCCACCACCGCCTGGCTCATCACCGACATGCTGCGCACGGTGGTCCAGAGCGGCACGGGAACCGCCGCTCAGCTCGGGGGGAGGCCGGTAGCGGGCAAGACCGGCACCACCGACAAGCGCGAAAGCGTATGGTTCTGCGGGTATACGCCGGAACTGGTGGGCGTGGTGTGGATCGGGTACGATAACCAGAACAAGCCGCTGCCGTACGGCACCTACGGCGGCACCTACCCGGCCCGCATCTGGCGGCAGATCATGTCCCAGGCCCTGGCCGGGATGCCGGTGAAAAACTTCCCGCGGCCCGCCGGGATCGTCACGGCCACCGTCGATTCCAAGTCCGGGCTCCTGCCGGGCCCCAACACGCCGCCCCACCACCAGGTAACCGATTACTTTGCCGCCGGCACCGTACCCACGAAGGTCGACGACACCCACGTGCTGGTGGAGATCTGCCCGGTCTCGGGCCTGCTGGCCGGTCCCTACTGCCCGGAGCGGGTGCAGCAGGTGCGGGTGCGGCTCCCGTACACCGTGCCCGAATTCGTGAAGGACTACCACGAGCGGGTGCCGCCGAAGACCTGCGACCTGCACACCGCGGAAGGAATACTGCCGGTGCAACCGCCTGGCGAAGAGCCCCCGGGACCACCCGGGAACGGGACGCAACCGCCCGGCCCGCCTCCCCCCGGTCAGGGTGGAGAGGGAGAAAACGAAGAGCAGCGGCCGCCCGAATCGCCGCGCCGGTGGCTGCCCCTTTCGCCGCCGGTACGGGATCTCCTGCGGAGCCCGGTGCCCGGTTCTACATAGCCGCGGCCTTCCCCGTTTCCAGGACGCGGTCGATTTCCGCCTCCAGCCCCGGCGGCAGGCCCTCGAGGCGCACGTTCAAAAACCCCCGGACGATGGTGGCCGTGGCTTCATCCTCGTCGAGCCCGCGGGCCATCAGGTACTCGATCTCCTCGGGGGCGATCTTCCCCACCGCCGCCTCGTGGGAGAGTTCCGCCCCCGCGACCCGCGCTTCCAGTTCCGGAATGGCACGGATGTACCCTTCCGGGGCCAGGATCAGGCCCCGGCACTCCAGGTGCGCCCTGACACCCGGTTTCTCCCCCACCAGGAGGCCCCGGTTGACGATTTTGCCGCCGGTGGTCACCGTCCGGGCGATGAGTTCCGCCCGGGTCCGCGCGCCCGCCAGGAAGACCCGTGAGCCGACGTCCATGAAGGAACCCGGCGGCGCCACCAGGATGGTGTTGAAGCGGGCCACGGCCCCTTCTCCCTGCAGGTAGGCGACCGGGCAGGTCTGCAGCATGCGCACCGGGTGCAGGCAGACGTAATTGGAGAGGAAGACGCCCCCCTCTTCCACCACGGTTGCCGTGCGGGGCCGGACTTCTATATCCTCCGCCCAGCGGTGGATCATGGTGAAGGTGAGACGCCCGCCCTTCTTGACGTAGAACTCGGAAATGCCCAGGTGCAGGCCGGTCAGCACGTGCGGGGCGCTGGTGCACCCGGAAAGAATCTCGAGTTCCGCCCCCTCTTCGACGATGACGATATTGTGGACCGCCTGGGCCAGACGCTCCCGCGCCAGGTAGAGGCAGGCCTGCACCGGGAAGACGGCCCTGACCCCCGGCAGGGCGCGGATGAAGTACCCGTCCCGGGAGCGGTCTGCGGCGTACGCCGTGAACTCGTCCTGGTGCGCATCAAGGGCGCGCCAGATGTATTCCCCGGCCCAGGGGTAGCGGGCCAGCGCCTCCGCGGTGCCCATAATCTCGATGCCGTCCTGCTGCGCGCCGCGGTGCACGACGGAGTGGTCAACCTGGATGAAGGTGCCCGCACGCCGGGCCTCGCAGGTGTCCACTCCTACGCCCAGCATCCGCTCCCGGTCCGCTGCGGGAAGGGCCGCCGGGTCCTCGAGGTAGGCGTGCTCCGGTGCCTCGGCCGTATAGTTGGACAGTTTCTTTTCGGCCATGCTTCTTTAACCCCTTTCCCCTCTGTCAGGGCGCGCAACGGACGCACGCGCCGTAACCCAGTTCCTGGATGCAGCGCAGGAGTTCGCGCGGGTTGCCGCGGCACGAAATGCGGCCCTCGTAGAGGACGTGCCCCACGTCGGCGTTGACGTAGTTCAGGATGTAGCCGGTGTGGGTGATGATGAGGCCCGCCCTGGCTCGCTCCTGCCGTGCCTGCCGGGGCGACTTGCCCGCGGGCGCCCCTACCTCCCGGCCCAGCAGCCGGTTGATGGCCCGCCCTACCAGGGACACATTCTCCAGGTCCACCCCGGATTCCGGCTCGTCGAGGAGCACGAGGTCCGGATCCTGGGCCATGAGCTGGATGAGTTCGGACCGCTTCAGCTCGCCCCCGGAGAAGCCCACATTTACCTCCCGGTCCAGGAAGCGCTCGAAGCGGAGGTAGGCGGCCAACTTATCCGCATCGGCCCCGTCCCGCGCGCAGATGGCGAGCATCTGGCGCATGGTGAGGCCGCGGATGGTCGGGGGACGCTGGAAGGCCAGGCCGATCCCCAGCCGCGCCCGCTCGTGGACGGGCAGATGCGAGATATCCCGCCCCTTGTAGCGGATGCTCCCCTTCAGGACCCGGTAGCGCGGGAACCCCATGAGCGCCCCCAGGAGGGTGGATTTCCCGGAGCCGTTGGGGCCAAAGAGGACGTGGGTCTCGCCCGGGTTGATGGCCAGGTTCACGTCGTGCAGGATGACCCTGTCGCCGACGGCGATGGAAAGATCCGCGACTTCAAGCATGTAACCACCTCCCACGGGAGTTTCGCGTTATAGTTACCAAACAATTTATTACTTCCCGAACACTTCTGCCGGGCTTTCCTAGCAGAATGCGGCCAAGTAGGCGTCCCTGGGGACGCCGAGGGCCCTGGCGACCGGGCCGCACTTGGCCTTCAGAAGGTAGAAAACCTTGCCCCCGTGGTCGACCTCCGACAGCGTCTCGTAGTTCCCCATGCCCTTGGCCAGCACCAGGTCGGCCGCCGCGAAGGCCTCCCGGCAGGCGGCGGAAGCCCGGTTGAGGTCGAGCCCGGGACTGTCGGTGCCCGTGGTCAGGACTTCCCCCGCCTTACATTTTAACCCGGCCCGTTCCAGGTCTAACCATGTGAGGTCGTTCTGCACCGGCCCCTCCTTTACCACGTAGACGACGCGGCAGCGGGCGCGCAGGGCCCGGAGCAGGGGGAGATCGAAGTAAACCTCGCCGGCGTTGTCCGCCACGTAGAGGACGGTGCGCACCCGCTCCAGGCGCGCCAGGAACTCAGGCCGGTGGTCCACGTGAAAGCGGACGTGCGCCGCCGTCATCTCCCGCGCCGCCTCGTCGAGATCACGGAAGAAGTCCACCGCGTTCCCAAGGGCGGCCAGGGCAACGAGGGCGGGCAGATCCGCGTCCCGGTTGGCACCCAGGCGTTCCAGGATAGAGGCCGCGGCGGTCATTTCCCGCTGCTTGACCGGTGCGAAGGGATCCGGGTTACCCGCCGCGGCGCGCACCGCCCGCTGCGCCTCGGCCGCGATGCGGGTCGGGATTTCCCCCCGCGGGAAAAAGCGCTCGAGGACCGCCAGCCCGGCGGCCAGGGCCTCTTCCCGCCGCGCGGGGTCCTCCGTGGCCAGGTAAGCGGTGGTGGCGATCAGCTTTTCCAGGCATGGCCGGCAATCGTCCGTAACACGCATTTTGGCCTCCATATGGTTTATGTTTTCAGGGTGACCACGGTGACGCCGCTGCCGCCCTCCGTGTGGTCCCCCAGCCGGAACTCCTTGACCCGCGGGTCGCCCCGCAGCATCTCGTGGATGGCGCTGCGCAGGGCGCCCGTCCCCTTCCCGTGGATCAGGCTCACGCGCGACAGGCCGGCGACCACCGCGTCGTCGAGGTACCTGTCGGCCTCGGCGAGCCCCTCCTCCACCCGCCGGCCCCGCAGGTCGAGTTCCGGTACGATTTCCGCCGCCTTCCTGAAGGCCAGGGCGGCAATGGTTGTTCCCGCCCCCGGGGCTCCCGGTCCCTCCGGCACGCGCCGCACGTCGGCCAGGGGGAGGCTCACCTTCAGCGCCCCCACCTGCACCAGCACTTCTTCGCCGCGGGCGGGCAGCACCACGCTCCCATACTGCCCGTAGCGCGGGAGATAGACGGTTTCGCCCGGCCGCAGGTCGCGCGGCGCCTCGGCGGCCGCTTCCGCCGCCGCCGGGAACATGCGGTGCGCCTCCAGGAGGCGCAGGCGCTCCCTGGCCTCCTGGATGGCCCGCTCCCGCGCCCGCGCGTCTTCGTCCGCAGCCCTGGTGCGCAGGTCGCGGATGACGGCCTCCGCCTCGCGCCGCAGGCGCCGCAGCTGCGCCTCGGCCTCCTCTGCGGCCCGTTCCAGCAGGCGCGCACGCTTCGCCTGGAATTCCCGCCACTGCTCCTCGTACTTCGCCTTCAGGGCGCGGGCTTCCGCCCGCAGGGTCTCGGCCTCTTCCCGCGCCCGCGCCGCCTCGCCCTGGGCCTGCTCCAGTTCCCGGAGCAGGGCCTCAACCCGCACCTGCTCCGGCTTCAGATATCCCCTGGCCCTGGCCACCAGTTCGGGCGGCAGGCCCAGGCGCTCCGCGATGGCGAAGGCGTACGACCGGCCTGGCCGCCCGATGACCAGCCGGTAGGTTGGCTCCAGGGTGCGCGCGTCGAACTCCATGCTGGCGTTGGCCGCCCCGGGGATGGAGGTAGCAAACTCCTTCAGCTCCGCGTAGTGGGTGGTGGCGATGGTGCGCGCGCCCCGCCCGTGCAGGGCCTCCAGGACGGCCCGGCCGAGGGCGGCGCCTTCGGTGGGGTCCGTACCGGCGCCTAGTTCGTCCAGCAGCACCAGGCTGTCGGCGTCGGCCCGCGCCAGGATGTCAATGATGTTCCGCATATGGGAGGAGAAGGTGCTCAGGGAGTCCTCGATGCTCTGCTCGTCGCCGATGTCGGCAAAGACGTGGCGGAAAACGCCCAGGGAGCAGGACTCCGCCGGCACGTGCAGGCCGGCCTGGGCCATGAGCACCAGGAGGCCGACGGTCTTCAGGGTGACCGTCTTCCCGCCCGTGTTGGGGCCGGTGACCACCAGGGTGCGGAAGCCGGTGCCTAGGCGAATGTCGATGGGCACGGCGCGCCCGGGAATGAGGGGGTGCCGCGCGCCCCGGAGTTCCAGGGAGGCGCGTCCGGACAGAACGGGGGACACGGCGTTCAGCCGCAGGGCCAGTTCCCCTCTGGCCAGCACAAAGTCGAGCCGGCCCAGGGCATCGAGGGCCGCAGCGATCTCCTCCCCGGAGGCGGCCACCCGGCGGGTCAGCTCGGCTAGGATCTTTTCCACTTCCCGCTTTTCCGCCGCCTCCAGGCGACGCACCTGGTTATTCTTTTCCACCACGGGTAGGGGTTCGACGAAAAGGGTGGCCCCGCTGGCCGACTGGTCGTGGACCAGACCCGGCACCTGCTTGCGGTATTCCTGTTTCACCGGGACCACGTACCGTCCTTCGCGCACGGTGACGATGGGGTCCTGCAGGTACTTGCGGTTGGCCGGGGAACGCACGAAGCGGTCCAGGATTTCCTTCACCTCGGCCCGCGCCCGCGCCAGCCGGCCGCGGATCTCGGCCAGCGCCGGCGAGGCGTGATCCTGTACCTCGCCCCCGGGGAGCACCGTCCCCAGGATGCGTCGGGCCAGTTCCCCGAAGTCGCCGATGCCCTCGCTCATCCCGTGCAGAAGGGGGTACTGCGCCTTGCGGGCGGCTAGGAAACTCCTGATCTTGCCGGCGGTGGCCAGCGTTTCGCCGGTGCGGTACAGGGAGAGGCCGTCCAGGATGCCACCCTGGACGGCGCGCTGCAGGGCCTCCCGGATGTCATGCCACCCGGAGAAGGTGAAGGAGGCCTCCACACGGAGAAACCGGGAGGCCTCTGCCGTCTCCTCCTGCAGGCGCCGCACGGTATCCTCGTCGGCGGCGGGCCGCAGCGCCTCCGCCCGCTCGCGCCCGAGGGGTGAACAGGCCATCGCGGCCAGGCGCCGCTTTATTTTGTCGAACTCGAGCCGCACCAGCGTTCTTTCGTCCACCGTTTCCCCTTCCCTACAACACGCCCCGGAAGTAGTGCCCCCTGGTAATCCCGCCGGGGCTCAGTTCCATCAGCCGCCGCGCCGTCCCGGCGACCGGGCGGGGCCGGTCGCCGGCCGCCGCCAGGGCACGGCGGTAGGCTTTGACGACCTGCGCGGCGTAGCCCGGCGTTTTCAGGCGCAGGTCGAGGCGCATCCCGGCCACGCCGGCCGCCACAAGGACCGGGAGGTGATCCAGCATAAAGAGATCCCTGGCGTTGAAGATATGCATCCGGCACGCCGCGTCCAGGGCTACGGGAAAGTCCACGCCCTTGCGGTCGCGCAGGAAAAACCGCGCGCCCCGGCACACGCCGCGGCAGCGCCCCGGAGCGCCTCCCGCCACGGCGCCGGCCACACAGTATTCCGAAACCATCAATTCCACCGCCCCGTGGACCACCGCCTCCACCGGCACGGGCGCGTGGGCCGCCAGGAGCCGGACCTGCTCCACGGTGAGTTCCGGCGAGAGGGTCGCCTGGCGGACGCCGAGTTCCCCCAGGACGGCGGCGGTCTGGGCGTTGAAGACGTTCAGGGGCAGGTCGGCGTAAAGGGGGAAGCCTTCGTCCCGCAGCAGCGCCAGGAGCCCCAGGTTGCCGGTGAGGACCCCCGCCGCCCCGGCGGCGCGGGCCGCCCGCGCCATCTCCAGGCAGGGGCCGGTTTCGCGGTCGTGCAGGATGCGGGGCGTCCAGAAAACAAACTCCGCGCCGGCCCCCCGGCAGAGGGCGGCGGCCTCCTTCACGACCTCCGCCGTTACGGGCCGCGCGCTCCCGAGCCCCTCGCCGGGGAAGTAGGCGCGCGCCGCACCGGCCTCCACCGCGGCCGCAAGCAGCTCGAGGCTGCCCACGGCCACCGCGAGGACGGGCTCCCCTCCGCCGCGCCGCGGCCGGCGCCGGAGCACCCACGCCGCGTCGAGGCGGCGCGCCAGCGCCGCTTCCGTTACCGGCGGCGGGCGTCTTTCCGCCGCCTTGTGCTCCGCCAGGGCGTCCACCGCCCGCCGCCGCAGCTCGTTGACCTCGCGCACGGGAACGATGGGGTCGCCCTCCAGTTCGCAGGCCAGTTCGGCCAGGACAAAGGGCGTGTTGCCGAGGCGGCCCAGTTGTCCGGCCAGGAAGTCCGGGGTGAGGGGACGCTGCCGCGCCGGCTCCGCGCGGCATTCCGTTTCCAGCGTCACCTCCCGCCCCGCCGGGTCCCGCAGGGTGAGCCGGAGGGGCTCGCCCGGCCGGCCCGTCACCCGCGCGGCGAGGGGGATTTTCTTATGCTCCCGCGGCGAGACAAAGGTCTCCCGCGCCCGCCGCAAGAGGTCCGCGTCCCAGATCTTGAAAACCCGGTCCCCCGGGCGGATGGGCCCGCGCACGGGGATCGCGGCCACCACCCCCGCCGGCGCCTGCGCCACGCTCTCCCCCGCGACGTAAAGGGCGTGGACCTCGGCCGCCACCCGGCCCCCCTCCGAGACCCAGAAGTCCAGCCCGTCCCCGACGGCAAGGGGGATGTCGAGCCTGACCCTCGCCAGGCCTGCCTGCGGGTCGTACTCCCGCACGCGCCCCAGGAACACCCCGCGGTTGTTGGGCTGGGTGTAGTTCATGAGGGCGCGCCCCGGGCGGCCGTGAAAGTACCCCGTGGTAAAGCCGCGGTTGAAGATCTGGGCCAGTTCCCGGGTCTCCCCGGCGGTGACGTGGAAGCGCCCGGACGCGACGCGGTCCAGCAGGCGGCGGTAGATGCGCACCACGGTGGCCACGTACTCCGCCCGGCGCAGGCGGCCCTCGATCTTCAGGGCGTCGACGCCGGCGGCCAGCAGGCCGGGCAGGTGCTCGCTCAGGTTGAGGTCGCGGGGGCTGAGGAGATAAAGGCCGTTGTCGTCGGGCTGAAGGAGGCGGTTATTCCGGACCAGCGTGTAGGGCAGGCGGCAGGGCTGGGCGCACCGGCCACGGTTGCCGCTCCGGCCGCCGACCATGCTGGAGAAAAGGCACTGCCCCGAGTAGCAGACGCAAAGCGCCCCGTGAACGAATACTTCCAGTTCCGTTTCCGTGCCGCGCCTGATGGCGGCGATCTCGTCCCGGTCCAGTTCCCGCGCCAGCACCACGCGCCGGAAACCCAGTTCCGCCAGCAGGCGCACCGCGGGCAGGTTGTGCACGGTCATCTGGGTGCTGGCGTGCAAGGGGAGGCCGGGCAGGATTGCCCTGGCCAGCGCGGCCAACCCCAGGTCCTGGACGATGATCCCGTCCGCGCCCTCGTTATACAGGAAGCGCAGCAGCTCGACGGCTTCCTCCATTTCCCGGTCGGCGATGAGGGTGTTGACCGTCACGTAGACCTTAACGTCCCGCACGTGGGCATACGCGATGGCCCGCGCCAGTTCGCCCAGGTCAAAGTTCTCCGCCCCGGCCCGCGCGTTGAAGGACCTGGCTCCCAGGTAGACGGCGTCGGCCCCGTTCTGGACGGCAGCCACCAGCGCCTCGCGGTCGCCGGCCGGGGCGAGCAATTCGGGCACGCGCCCGCCGTTCGCCTCGCTAGGCATCCTGCCTGGGTTTTCTCACCACCCGGATGAGGCCGGCACAGGAGAGCACCCTGATGCCTCTGGCCTCCAGCTCGTCGAGAAAGAGGTTCATGCCCAGGGAATCGCTGGCCATGTGCCCGGCGTTGATGACGTTGACGTGGTGTTTTTCCGCCTCCTTGCGGTGCTTCTCGTTGATGTGCATCACCAGGAGGGTGCCCACGCCGGCCTGCGCCAGCTTGCCGTAGGCTTCTTCCGAGCCGCTGGTGCCGCCCGTCATGTCGACCAGGACCTTCCCGGCCCGCCGCTCCCGGTCCCCCACGATCACCTCCGGGCCTGCGCCGTTGCGGGCCGCCGCTGCGTATTCCGGCAGTTCCCGCAGGAGCCTGAGGATGTCGTTCAGGGTGTCCGGCTTTTTCTCGTCGAGAAGGTCCTGGAGGAAGCGGGTCACCAGGTTGTCCGCCGCCGTGTGGACGCACATGAGGGGGATATCGAGCAGGGCGGCGGCGTCCACCGCGCGGTTGTGGTTGAGGGGCAGGAGCCCCCGCTTCACCTCGCTGATACGCGAGGCCATGATGCCCTCCGCTATATTAATGGGCACGCCGAAGCGGGCCAGCACGTCTTCCTGCAGATGCATCACCTCGTGCAGGGCGGCCATGGCCCGCCCCTCGGGGTGGTGGGCGACCACCAGGTCCACGGGCCGGCCCAGGTTGCGGAGCCGGTCGGCCAGAAGGATTTCCCCCACCTCGACATCTATGCCGGCCAGGACGGAGCCCACCTCACGCTCCGGGTCCCCGTACAGGAGGCGCGTGTCGCTGTAGGGGTTGGTAAGTTTTTCCGGGTCGTACCAGGCCCGGTCCTCGGGCTTCATTTCCTCGTATTTTTTGCGTTCCGCGGCTAGAGCCTTCTCGACGCCCTCCCGGCCGCGGGGATCGGCGGCGATTCCCTTCTCCACGGCCAGGCGGTAGATTTCGCCTATCTTCAAGGGACCAAACCTCCGCGACTATTTTAACCGCTCGCCCTCGATTATCTTCACCAGGCCGTCGTAACTTTCCTGCAGCCGCTGTAGTTCGTCGGCGATGTTCAGCGCCGCCAGGACGGCGGCCTTGGCCAGGTTCAGGCGCGGGTTACGCTGCATAATGTCCCGGATGGTGCGGTCGACGTAGCCGGCCACGGTCACGAGATGCTCGCGGGGCAGGGCGGCCCTGAGGGTATACGTCTCGCCGCATATCTCCACCTGGACCCGGGTTTCCTCTGCGGCCATTTCTCTCTTCCCCCCACTGGAAGACCGCTTTGCAACCGGGCTCGAGGCCCGGTGGTCACACGCTACCCGGTACGCTCCACGCCGGACCGCTTTCTTTCCGCGCCGCGTTCTTTTTCGCGGTCTTCCGGTTTGCCGGCCGGCTCAGGACCTCGAAGCACACGCCGGCACTCTGCGACGTTGCATTTTACGTCGTTTCCCGGCCGGAACGCAACTGCGCCCCCCAGCGCGAAGCCAGGGCGTCAACAATAGCCTCCAGCCGGGCGTTAACCTCTTCCTCGGTCAGGGTGCGGTCCGGGGCCCGGAAACGCATCGCGAAGGCCAGGCTGCGGCAGCCGGCCGGGATCTGCGGCCCCCGGAAGACGTCGAAGATGCTGACCTCCTGCAGGAGCGGGCCGCCCGCTTCCCGGACGGCCGCCAGGACCGCGGCCGCCGGCACCGCGGCGTCGATGATCACGGCAAGGTCGCGGTTGACGCTGGGGAAGCGCGGGAGGCCCGCAAAGCGGGTCGTGCGCCGTTCCGGCGCCGCCTGGAGCAGCGCCTCGAGATCCAGTTCGGCGGCCGCCGCGCGCCCGGGCAGGTCATAGGCTGCGGTCACGTCCGGGTGGACCTCGCCGGCCCACCCCAGCTCCACCCCGCCGGCGACGATGCGGGCCGTCCGTCCGGGGTGGCAGAACGGCTGCGCACCCCTTTCCCAGGTCACATCCACACCGAGGCGGTCGGCCAGGACTTCAAGGACGCCCTTCAGGTAGAAGAAGTCCAGCGGTGCGGGGCGCCGGTTCCAGCCGCGCGGCGTTTCGCCCGTCAGGGCCAGGCCGAGGCGGTTCCCCTCATGCGGCAACTGCCCGTCCCGGACGGGAAGGAAGACCCTCCCGATCTCGAAAAAGGCCGCGCTTGCCGCACCCCGCTGGGCGTTCCGCGCCAGGGTCTCCAGGAGCCCCGGCAGGAGAAGCGTGCGCATCACCCCCTGCTCCTCGCTCAGGGGGTTGGCCAGGCGCACGGCGTGGCGAAGGGGGTGGCCCGCCGGCAGGCAGAGGCGGTCGAAGGACGCAGCGCTTATGAAGCTATAGGTGATGGCTTCGGTGAGCCCACAGGCCGTCATAACGTCCCGGACACGGTCAAAGAGGGCCTGGTGGCGCGTCCGGCAAGCCGGCGTGGTGTCACCGTACGGCAGGGTCTCGGGCACCCGATCGTAGCCGTAAAGGCGGGCGACTTCCTCCACCAGATCGATCTCCCGGTGAACGTCCACCCGGTAGCTGGGCACCTGCGCCAGCAGCTCTTCGCCGTCCGTCCGCACCTGGAAGCCAAGGCGATCCAGGATCTCCTCCACCTTGCCCCGGGCCAGACCAACGCCCAGGATCTCGGCCACCCGCTCCGGCCGGACGACGATGGTACGGGGCGTATGGGGCACGGGGTAGGCGTCCACCGCCCCCGGCAACGGCTCCCCCGCGCCGATATCGGCAATGAGCTGCATGGCCCGGTCGGCCGCCCGCAGGCAGCCCTCCAGGTCCACACCCTTTTCGAAGCGCAGCGAGGCTTCGGAGCGCAGGCCCAGCTGCCGGGAGGTGCGCCTGATGTTTGACGGGTCGAACCAGGCCGACTCCAGGAGAATGCGCGTGGTGTGGCCGGCAACCCCCGTTGCTTCGCCGCCCATGACCCCCGCGACGGCGACGGCACCGGCGGCGTCGGCAATGACCAGCATGTCAGGTGTGAGGTGGCGCTCCACGCCGTCAAGGGTCAGGAGCACTTCCCCCGGCCTCGCCCGGCGGACGACGATCCGCCCCTCGGCCAGGGTATCGTAGTCGAAGGCGTGCAGCGGCTGCCCCAGTTCGAGCATGACGTAGTTGGTAACGTCGACGACGTTGAAGATCGGGCGGACGCCGGCGGCGAACAACCGCCGCTGCATCCACAGGGGTGAGGGACCGGGTTTCACCGCCGCAGCCAGGCGCGCCACGTACCGCCGGCAGAGATCCGGGGCCTCGATATCCACGCGCACCTGCCCAATACCTGGATCCGCCGGGAGCCGGGGCGGGGGCTCCGGAAGCCGCACGGGAAGCTTGAAGAGGGCCGCCACTTCGCGGGCCACTCCCAGCACGGAAAGGCAGTCGCCGCGGTTAGGGGTGAGGTCGAGCTCCAGGATCACGTCGTCAAGCCCTAGGAGCTTCTTGGCGTCCGCGCCCACGGGGGTATCGGGGGGCAGGATGAGAATCCCGGAGTGGTCCTCCCCGATACCCAGCTCGTCGGCGGCGCAGAGCATGCCCTGGGAAACCACCCCGCGGAACTTACCGCGCCGGATGGTTACTCCCCCGGCCAGGCGCGCCCCCTCCAGCGCCACGGGCACGATGTCCCCTTCCCGCATGTTGGTGGCGCCCGTAACGATGGTCAATTCCTCGCCCCGGCCCGCATCAACCCGGCAAACGAGGAGGCGGTCCGCGTCCGGGTGCCGCTCGATCCGGTTGATGCGGCCCGTCACCACGCCGGCGATCTCCTTTCCCGGCTCTTCCACGGCATCCACGGCGAGACCCGCCATGGTCAATTTATCGGCCAGTTCGCCCACCCCTACCGGCAGGTCGACGAATTCTTGCAGCCACTGCAGCGAAACGCGCAAAACGGGACGCCTCCTTTAGAAAGCTTGCAAAAAACGAAGATCGTTGTCAAAGAAGAGGCGCAGGTCCTCGATGCCGTACTTCAGCATGGCGATGCGCTCGATACCCATACCGAAGGCAAAACCGGTGACCTTCTCCGCGTCGTACCCCGAGACCTCGAGCACCCGGGGGTGCACCATCCCCGCGCCCAGGATCTCCAGCCACCCGGTGCCGGAGCAGACCCGGCAGCCCTTCCCCTTGCAGATAACGCACGAGATATCCACCTCGGCGCTGGGCTCGGTGAACGGAAAGTAGCTGGGGCGAAAGCGGGTGCGCGTCTCCGGGCCGAACATCCGGCGGGCAAACTCGGCCAGCACCCCCTTGAGGTCGGCGAAGGTGATGCGGGTGTCCACCGCCAGCCCCTCCACCTGGTGAAACATGGGGGAATGGGTGGCGTCGTCGTCACGCCGGTAAACCTTCCCCGGGCAGATGATCTTCACTGGCACGCGGGGGGCGGTTTTCTCCAGGGTCCGCACCTGCACGGGCGAGGTGTGGGTGCGCAGCAGCACTTCACCGTTAATAAAAAAGGTGTCCTGCATATCCCGCGCCGGATGGTCCTTGGGGAGGTTTAAGGCCTCGAAGTTGTAATAGTCGAGTTCCACCTCCGGCCCTTCGGCGATGGAGAAACCCATGCCCAGGAAGATATCCTCGATCTCGCGCCGGACGGCGCTCAAGGGGTGCCAGCAACCCACGAAGAGGGGCGTGCCGGGAAGGGTGACGTCGACGGTTTCCCGGACAAGCCGGGCCGCTTTTTCCTCCTCCAGCAGCAGGTCCCGGCGCGCGGCCAGGGCACGCTCGATGCGCTCCTTCACCTCGTTGGCGACGCGCCCGACGCGCGGGCGCTCCTCCGGGCTCAACCGGCCCATCCCGCGCATAAGCTGCGTCAGCTTTCCCTTTTTGCCCAGGAAACGTACCCTTACTTCTTCAAGATCGGCCACACTCCCGGCGACTTGAATCGCGGTTTCCGCTTCGGCGGCAACGCTTAAAAGTTCCTCCTGCATCCCGGTTCTCTCATTCCCTCCCAGAATTCTCGGTCCTTTCTATTTTAACGCCAAATTCCTTTTTGGAAAATAAAAATCGCCCCCGCGGGGGCGTCAGGTGGGCTCGTTTATATATATTTAATGGAACGCTAGTTTCCGGTAGAGAACGTACGCTTTAATGGAACCGGTAGCCTCAAAAAGCCTCCAAAAAAAATCCGCCGTCAAAACCATTCACTCACAACCTTTCGCATCTTTTTTGGAGACCTTTTGTGCCCATTATATCATGCGGTCAACCCGAACACAAGGAAGTTTTCAGACGCTGCCGTACGCCCTCGAAGAGGAAAATTGCACCTGCCGCAGCAGCATTTAGCGATTCGGCACCCCCCGGCATGGGAATACGTACCCGGAAATCGGCGCCATCCAGGAGGGCCCGGCGGGCGCCCGCGGTTTCGCTCCCCAGGACGAGGACCGCCGCCCCCGTCAGGTCGCAATCGTACAGGGAGGTCTCGCCGTGAACGTCGGCGGCGAAGATCGTGACGCCACGCCGCCGGAGCAGGGCCAGCACTTCGTCGCCGCCGGCGGAGGCTACAGGTATGTGAAAAAGGGAACCAGCCGTAGCCCGCACCGTCCGGGGGTGGTAAAGGTCGACGGTGCCGGGGAGGAGAAAAACGCCCGCGGCGGCCGCGGCGTGCGCCGCACGGATCAGCGTCCCCAGGTTCCCGGGGTCCCGCAGGCCGTCGACCACCACCAGCAGCGGGCGCGGCGGGGCGAGGATTTCCGCGAGGGTGAAGGCGCGGACCGCGGCCACCGCCAGGACACCCTGGGGCGTGGCGGTGGTGGCCACCCCGGCGAAGACCGCCGGCGCGGTCTCCCAGAGGGGGATGCCGCGCGCCCGGGCCTCCTGGAGGAGGGCGGCGCCCCGGGGGTCTTCCAGGAGGCGCTCCGTGTATACGACGGCGTCCAGGGGCCACCCGGCCCTCAGGGCCTCCTGTACGAACCTGACACCTTCGACCAGAAACCGGCCTTCCCGCTCCCGGAAAGATCGCCGGTGCAGGTGTCGCAGGTACTTTGCCCGGGGGTTCTGGGGGGAGGATATCCGGTCCAATTAAAACCGCTCCAGGCGCTTCAGGCGGTCGTTCCGCCCCACGGTGACCAGGATGTCGCCCGGTTCGATGACCTGCTTGCCTCCGGGGGAGATAATGACGTCCGCGCCGCGCCTGATGGCCAGCACCGTGACGCCGTGCTTCAGGCGCAGCGCCGATTCCTCCAGGGTTTTCCCCACGAAGGCCTCCGGGGCCACCAGCTCAAGAATGCTATAGTCAGGAGAAAGCTCGATCTGGTCCAGGATGTTTTTGGTGACCAGGGCGCGGGCCACCCTGATCCCCATGTCGCGCTCCGGGAAAACAACCTTGTCGGCGCCCACCTTGGACAGCACGCGCCCGTGGAGTTCCGTACGGGCCTTGGCGATAACGTGCTTGACCCCCATTTCCTTCAAAATGACGGTAGCGAGGATGCTGGCCTGCATATCCTGGCCGATAGCCACGATGACCACATCGAAATTCCTAATCCCTATGGACTTGAGGGCGTTCTCGTCCAGGGCGTCGATCTGCACGGCATGGGTAACGTGTTCCATGATCTCGTTGACCTTTTCTTCATCGGTGTCCACGGCCAGCACCTCGTACCCCATCCGGGCGAGGGTAATGGCCACACTCTGGCCGAAACGGCCCAGACCGATAACCGCGAATTGACGCATCCGTGATCCCTACCCGATGATGAGTTTTTCCTCCGGGTACCGCACCGCGCCCGGCTGCGGGCGCAGGGCCAGGGCGAAGGCCACGGTCAGCGGCCCCACCCTGCCGACGAACATAGTGACGATGAGCACCACCTTGCCAAAAGGCGTCAGGTCGGGCGTGATGCCCGTGGAGAGCCCGACGGTACCGAAGGCGGAAACGGCTTCGAAAACGAGACTCAGGAAATCCTTTTCCTGGCTGACGAGGAGGGCCATGACCGCCAGGACGACCACCGTTACGGACATCAGGAAAACCCCCAGGGCTCGGTAGATCTGTTCCTTGGGAATACGGCGGCCGAAAAGTTCCGCGTCCTCCTTGCCCCGGGCCATGGAGAGCACCGCCAGCCCCAGGGCGCCGAAGGTGGTGGTTTTAATGCCGCCACCGGTGGAGCCGGGCGAGGCCCCGATAAACATGAGCAGGACGAGCAGGAACTGGGTGGCAGCAGTTAACCGCCCGATATCCACCGTGTTGTAACCGGCGGTGCGCGGCGTCACCGCCTGGAAAAAGGACGCCAGCAGCTTGCCGCCGGGGCCGAGACCGGCCAGGGTGTTGTTGTGCTCCAGGGCAAGAAAGACCGCCATCCCGCAGCCGATCAATAAAAAGGTGAGCACAAGCACAAACTTGGTGTGCAGGGAAAACTTCCGCCAGCGACGCTGCCGGAGGATATCTACCGCCACGGCAAACCCGAGCCCGCCCAGAACAATGGCCAGGCCCACGCCCAGTGTCACCACCGGGTCGTCAACGTACCGGGTGAGACTGCGGAAGTCCCCCATCAGATCGAAACCGGCGTTGTTAAAAGCCGAAACGGCGTGAAAAAGCCCGAGCCACATCCCCCGCTCCCAGCCGAAGTCCGCCGCCCAGCGCAACCCCAGAACCAGGGCGAAGAAGCCCTCGACGGCCGCGGTGTAGAGCAGGATACTGCGCACCAGGCGTACCACGCCTGCCACGTTAATGTTATTGAGGGATTCGCGGATGACCAGGCGCTCGCGGAAACCGATCCGCTTGCCCAGGAGAATGGCGAAGAGGGTGCCCATGGTCATCACGCCAAGGCCGCCCGTCTGGATCAGGAGGAGGATGATGGCGTGTCCCCACCCGGACCAGAAGGTCCCCGTATCCACCACGACCAGGCCGGTAACGCAAACCGCCGATGTGGCCGTAAAGAGCGCGGTCAGGAAGTCGGCCCGCTCCCCCGCCGCCGCGAAGGGAGCCAGGAGGAGCAGTGTACCCGCCAGGATAACGCCAGCAAAACCCAGAACCAGAAGCTGAGGCGGTGACAGGCGCAATGATATCGCGTGCTGCCGCCCGCGCAGGATGATTCCTCGCGCTTCGCGTACACCGTCCATCGTACGAACTCCCGGTTAAAGAAAAGGCACAGCCTACAGGGAACCACGCCGGTTATCGGGTTTGAGGGCAGCCTGCGCCGTCAACCGCCCAGCTTCGCCTTGGCCACGGCCACCAGGCGGCCGAAGGCCTCCGCGTCGTTCACGGCCATTTCGGCCAGCATCTTCCGGTTAATGGCGATACCGGCTTCTTTCAACCCCTTGATCAGGCGGCTGTAAGTGAGCCCGTTCAGCCGGGCGGCAGCGTTGATCCGGGCGATCCAGAGCCGGCGGAAGTCGCGCTTCCTCGTCTTGCGGTCCCGGTAGGCGTAGGCCAGCGACTTCATCACCTGCTGGTTGGCGACCCGGTAGAGTTTCGACTTGGCGCCCCAGTACCCTTTTGCCCGTTTTAAAACCTTCTTATGCCGCTCACGGCTGACAACCGCCGTTTTTACCCTTGGCAAAGAGGTCAACCTCCTTTCGCTACCCTGGGAGGCCGCTGCAAAACTTCGCCTGGCAATTCGGTCGTCTTGTGTCGGCCGTCGGAGAAGCACTTGCAGGGACAAATGCCGGCATTTAACCACCTGTCGGCGGCTGGTCCATG
>JBFMHQ010000025.1:0-23964 GCA_040751815.1 Bacillota bacterium
TTTTAAGGGAAGAAGCACGTTCCTAGGCGCTGAACTTCCCCAGGCGGCCGGCGTTGGCCAGGAGCAGGTTCATAGTGTACAGGAGAGGAAACTGTCCCAGGACGCCCCGCGCACAAGAATACTCGTGGAAGCCGGCGGCGTCCCGCTCGGGCAGCACCCAGCGGGAGTAGAGCAGGAACGGCACCGGGTGCCAGCTGTGGCCCCCGAAGACGGCGGGGGTTGAATGGTCGCCGGTGATCACCAGGGCGTCGGGGCCGAGATCCAGGATGGCCGGCAGGTGGGCATCGAATTCTTCGATGACCTTTATTTTCCCCGCCCAGTCGCCGTCCTCCCCGCGGGAGTCCGTGGCCTTCACGTGGAGAAAGAAGTAATCGTACGCTCCCCAGTGGGCCCTTATGGTGTCGATCTCGGCGCCCAGGGTTTCTCCCTCGACGGGGAGAAGATCCATCCCCACCAGGGAGGCCAGCCCCCGGTACATGGGGTAGACGGCCACCGCGCCCGCCCGGACGCGGAAGCGCTCGGGGAAGGGGGTCAGGCGGGGCCGGCGGGAAAAGCCCCGCAGCAGGGCGAAGTTGGTCCGGGGCTCGTCCGCCAGCAGTTCGGCAAAACGGGCGACGAGTTTTTTGGCCAGCGTGGCCGTCCGGCGCGCATCTTCGGTCAGGGGCGCGGGGTCCAGTGGAGGCAGCCCCTCCCGCTGCGGGTCGGTGTCGCCGACCGCCGGATCCAGCTTCTCCCCGCGGAGAACCACCACGAACCGGTGCTCCTTGACCGGGCGGATGAAAACCCTTACCCCGTCTATTTCCTGAATCGCCTCCTGGAGGCGGGCGCAGATTCTCTCGCCGTGGGCGGTTGCCGGCCGCCCGGCCCGCCGGTCGGTCACCACCGGGCCCTCCTCGCCGTAACGCACCGTGGCGAAGTTAGCGCGCACGGCCACGTCCTGCGGTTCGAGGTCGAAGCCGATGCCCAGGGCCTCCAGCACGCCCCGGCCGATGACGTGGTGCAGGGGGTCGTAGCCGAAAAGGGCCAGGTGCCCCGCGCTGGATCCGGGGGCGATGCCCGGCAGGACCGGGTGGGCCAGGCCGAGGGAAGATTTTGGGGCCAGGGCATCCAGGTTGGGTGTGGCCGCCGCCTCCAGTTCCGTCCGCCCGCCGAGGGCGGGAACGGGCAGCCCTCCCAGGCCGTCGAGCACAACCAGCAGCATTTTCGTCGTCGCGGGACGCGCCAGTTCGGCAAGCAGGTCGTCGAGATGCACGGAAAACCCTCCTTGAGCTTAGGCTGCCCTCTCATCCCGCTTTTCTTTCCGCCGGGGTGCCACCGCCGGCGTGACCAGCGCGAGGGTCAGGAAGAAGCAGATAAACAGCATTGCGGCGCAGGCCTGGAACGGGCTCGCGGGGGATACGTGGGCGTAAAGGAAACCCCCTGCCGAGGAACCCAGGATGAAACCCAGGCTCTGCATGGTGCTCACGGCGGCGATGGCCGTGCCCTTGCCGTCCCCGGGCGCCACCATGGTGGTGAGGGCCGTCCAGGCGGGCGCGCCCACCACATAGGCGAGTCCCAGCATGGCGACCAGGCAGATGAGTACCCAGACGGTGCCGATCTCGGGCATGAGCAGGACGGCCGCCGCGGCAACCGCGAAGGCGGCCTGGGCGGCGCGGTGCTTGCCCAGGGCGTCGGCGAGACGCCCGAGAGGCAGGGCGAAAACGGCCACCACCAGGGCCGGTCCTAAAAGACTTTTGCCGATCTCGGCTTCGGTGAATCCCAGCTGCCGGCTGGCAAACAGGACAAAAATCGGGGCCAGCATGCCGGCGCCGAACATCTGGATGAGGGAAATGGCCAGCATGGCGCCGAGGACGCGGTTTTTCCAGAGGAAACTCGAGGCGCCAAGAACGCCGGGGGAGCCGAGGGCCCTGGCCCGGCCGGTGCGCGGGCCGTTCCGCGAAGGGTCGCTCATAACCCCTGCTTTATTGCCGGCGCTCTGCTGCAAGGTGAAAAAGGCCAGGACCGCCGCGGCGCCGTTCAGGGCGGCCGCCGCGTAGAAGGCGGCCTGGCGGGAGGCGAAGGCCTGGTTGATAAAGGTGCCCAGGCCCGGACCGAGGCCCAGGGCGAGGAGGTAGGACATATTGAAGACCGTCATGGCGGTGGCGCGCTCCGTGAGGGGAACCTCGTCGGCGGTCAGGGCGGACAGGGCCGGCCAGAAGGCGGCGATGGCAAATCCGTTCAGGAACTGCAGGCCGACAAAATAAAGGTAATGGTCCACAAAGATCATCACCAGGGGGACGAGGAAAGAAACCACGAGGCCCGTCATAATTACGGGCCGCCGCCCCACCCGGTCGCTGAGGACGCCCATCGGGGTCTTGAAGATGGTTTCACTGGCCGCGTACGCGCCGAAGATCAGACCGATGATTCCGGGGCTGATGCCGAGGTCCTCCGCCAGGTAGAGGGGGAGGATGGGAATAAACACGGCAAAGCCCAGTGTCGCCACCAGCGCCACGCTGCCGATGCCCAGGAGAAGCGGGTAGCGGCGAAAGATGTTGAGGTAAGTTTCGGCTACGGCCGACACGCCTTGTGCCTCCCCTCACTTCACTAATATACCATTTTTCGCTGCGGAGTGTGTGTTTTCTTTCCCGGCGTGCTAAAATTGACTAGAAATCTACGCGGGGGACGGCAATGCTGAGAGTACGCGTCCTGATGGCTACCGCGGACGATGCAACGGCACGCAGCCTGAAGGAGATGCTGACCAAAATGGGTTACCTGGTAGTGGCCCGCACGCGCAGCACCAGGGACACCCTCCAGAGCGCCTTCGAGATGCACCCGGACGTGGCGTTGGTCGACGCGCACCTCCCGGACTACGGCGGGCTCAACGTTGTCCAGGTCCTGGACGAGCACCACCTGCTGCCCGTGATCGTGCTGGCACGGGACGCGGACGACATCCTCAAGTACCTGGTAAGCGCCTGGGTTTTCGGCTACCTTTTCCTGCCGTGCACGGAAACAGAACTGCGGGTGGCCGTGGAGGTGGCCCTGGCCAACTTCCGCCGCCTGGCGGCCCTCGAGCACGAAAACCTGAAGCTGAAGCGCCAGCTGGAAACACGCAAGGTGGTCGAGCGCGCCAAGGGGCTGCTCATGGAAAAGAAGAAGCTCACCGAGGGCGAAGCCTACAGGTACCTCCAGAAGCTCTCCATGGACCGTGCGCAGCCCCTGGCCAGGGTGGCCAGGGAGGTCATAGAGGTGCTGCAGAAGGAAGCCGCCACCTCCGACGGCTGACCGTCCAGTTGCCGCAATGCGTGTTGATTTTTGGCGGCCGATCCCTTATAATTACTTGTCAAATATGTTCCGGGGCAAAGACGTCCCGCACGAACCCTTACGAGGGTTCGGGGGACGTTTTTCTTTTTGAGGGGGAGTGGCGTGGACAGGTTCTACACGGCCGAGGATGTGCGCCAGATGGCGCAGGAGTACCACGTCAAGTTCGTCAGGCTGCAGTTTACCGATATCCTTGGGGCCTTAAAAAATATTGCCGTGACCGTGGAGGAACTGGAGAAGGCGCTGGCGGGGCAGGTAAGGCTCGACGGCGCGGCCCTTGAAGGGTTCCGCGAGCACCTTGACCGGACCGTCTACCTCGTCCCCGACCCTTCCACCTTCGTTGTTTTCCCGTGGCGTCCCCGCGACGGGGCGGTAGCGCGTCTGATCTGTGAGGCCCTTGCCGGAACCGATCCGTTTCCGGCCTGTTCGCGTACGGCGCTGCGGCGGGTGCTGGGTAGACTGCCCGCCGGGTGGCAGTTTATGGTCGGGGTGGAGGCCGCTTTCTTCCTGTTCCACACCGGGGAGCAGGGCAAGCCCACCACCACGACCCACGATCTGGCCGGGTACTGCGACCTCACGCCCATCGACCTCGGGGAAAACGCCCGGCGGGACATGGTCCTCACCCTGGAGGAAATGGGGATCGAGGTTACCTCTTCCCACCACGAGACGGCGCCCGGGCAGCACGCCATCGGGCTGAAGGACGACACGGCCCTGGCCATGGCCGACAAGCTGGCCACCTTCAAGTTCGTGGTGCGGACGGTTGCCCAGCGGCATGGCCTCTGGGCCTCCTTCATGCCCAGGCCCCTGACGGCGCACAAAGGCTCGGGCCTCATCCTGAGCCTTTCCCTGTGGCGCGACGGGGAAAACCTCTTCCGCGACCCCCGGGACCCTTCCGGCCTGAGCGAGACCGCGTACCACTTCGCGGGCGGCGTCCTGCAGCACGCGCGCGCCCTCACCGCCCTGGCCAACCCGCTGGTCAACTCTTATAAGCGCCTGGTTCCCGACCCCGAAAGCCCGTTCCTGGCCGCCTGGTCCCGGGACAGCCGGCTGACCATGTTGCGGGTGGACGCGGAGGGCGACAACGTCCGCCTGGTGCTGCGCAGCCCGGACCCGGCGGGGAACTCCTATCTGGTGCTGGCCGCGGTGCTGGCGGCGGGCCTCGACGGGATCGAGCACCGCGTGGCGCCGCCGCCCTTTGCCAATTTCCGGCCCGCCGACCTCAACCGGTTGGCCTCCCTGGCCCGGGATGGCGGTCTCCCCCGCACCCTGGGCGGGGCCCTGGAGGCGCTGGCGGCGGACGCGGTTATCCGGACGGCCGTGGGGGAGGAGATCTGCCGGCGGTTTCTCGACGTCAAATGGCAGGAGTGGGAGGCGTTCCTGCGCGAGGTGCACCCGTGGGAAACCGCGGCGTACCTTGCCAGGTACTGATAGATGCCTCGGCGGAGGGGAGGAATGCGTAGCGGAAACCGGGCAGTAACGCAATGATTATTCTGCAGAGATAAAGCCAGAAAAACGGCAGGAGGATGGTAGGACCCATGACTTACAGCGCAGGTCTGAACGCTACGCCGGCCACCCAGACCAGGCTGCGGACCGGTACGCACCGGTGTTCCCTGAGCGGGATGTGCGTGACGTGCCTTGACGGGTGCGCCGGTCTTTGTGAGGTGGGCCGGTCGGCGGTTCGCGGGAAAGAGGTGTTGTACCCGCAGCCCTTCGGGCAGATCACCGCGGCGGCCGAGAAGGAATACCCGGTCGACTACTCCCATTTCACCATCCTGGGGACGGCGGTCGGCGCCCACGGCATCGACCCGGATCCCGACAGGGCGATTTTCCCCGCCGTGGACATCGGCAGCGAAGTCGGCGCCAACGGCGAGCTGAAGCTGCGGCTGCCCATCGTCATCGCCGCCATGGGCTCCACCAACGTGGCGGCCAACAACTGGGAGCACCTGGCGGCCGGGGCGGCCGTTTCCGGCGTGGGCATCGTGGTGGGCGAGAACGTGTGCGCCATGGATCCCGCGTCCGAGATCAGGAACGGGCGGATCGTCCGCTCCCCGGCGATGGAGAAGCGGGTGAGGGCCTACCAGGAATGGCAGCGCGGGCCGGGGTTTATCGCCGTGCAGGCCAATGTGGAGGACACCCGCCTGGGGGTGCAGGAGTACTGCATTGAGAAACTGGGTATCGAGGCCGTGGAGATAAAGTGGGGGCAGGGCGCCAAGGATATCGGCGGCGAGGTCAAGCTGGCCTCCCTGGAAAGGGCCCTGGAGCTCAAGAGCCGCGGGTACATCGTGCTGCCCGACCCGGAGGATCCGGCGGTGCAGGAGGCCTTCAGGGCGGGAGCCTTCCACGAGTTCGAGCGCCACTCCCGCGTCGGCATGGTGGCGTACGAGTCTTTCATGCAGCGGGTGGAGGAACTGCGGCGCGCCGGCGCCAGGTACATCTTTCTCAAGACCGGCGCCTACCGGCCGGCCGATCTCGCGCGGGCCGTCAGGTTCGCCTCCGACGCCCGGCTGGACCTGCTCACGGTGGACGGCGCGGGCGGCGGCACCGGTATGAGCCCGTGGCGCATGATGAACGAGTGGGGCGTGCCCACCCTGCACCTCCAGGGACTGCTCACCCGCTACCTGGACCGCCTGGCGGCGAAGGGGGCGTACGTTCCGCCGGTGGCCATGGCGGGCGGGTTCAGCCTGGAAGACCACCTGTTCAAGGTGCTGGCCATCGGCGCCCCCTATACCAGGGCCGTGGGCATGGCCCGGGCGCCGCTGACGGCGGCCATGGTCGGGAAGACGGTGGGCCAATCGGTGCTCGAGGGCCGGGTGGTGGCCGAGTACAAGAAATACGGTGAGCGGCTGGAGCAGATCTTCATCGCCGCCAGCGAACTCAAGAACCTCCTGGGCGACGACTTCAAGCGCCTGCCTGTGGGGGCCATCGGCGTCTACACCTACTTCGAGCGCCTGGCCCAGGGACTCCGGCAGTTGCTCTGCGGGGCGCGCAAGTTCGGGCTGCGGTACCTGACCCGTGACGACGTCGCCGCCCTGACGCCCGAAGCCGCGGCCGTCACCGGTATCAAGTACGTAATGGACGTGGACGCCGCGGAGGTTGACGCGATTTTGAATAGCTAACAAATTATTTATTGACCCTCGCGGAAGAGGGATATATAATTAGCTTCAGCCAAATAGGCATGGGTACAAAGGTGTACCCGACCGAAGGCGACGGTGCCCTCAGCAGGTTCTTCTTTGCCTGCGAGGGCATTTTTTATCTTGCCGCCTGGCGGCGGGAGGCTGGTAGGCCGTGGCTCAGGGCGCAAAGGGGTAAACTTAGCGGGGAGTATTCTCCCAGGAGGTAAGCGCGCGTGGCAATACGCGACCGTGTCGTGCTCGCCGATGAGGACGACGTGTGGCGTAGAAATACCGGCGCCATTCTGACGAAGGCCGGCTTCCTGGTGATCGGGGAAGCCGGCGACGGCATCACCGCACTGAAGCTTATCAGGGCGCGCCAGCCCGAACTGGTGGTGGCGGACGTCTCGCTCCCGGGTATGAGCGGGCTGGAACTGGCGCGGATCGTTTACGAAGACAAGATCGCCCCGGTGATCCTGACCGCCGGCACCTGGGAGCACGAAGTCCTGGACAAAGCCAGGGAGGTGCACGCCTTCGGGTTCCTGGTCAAGCCCATCGAAGAGGCAACGCTCCTTCCGGCGGTGGAGGTCGCCCTGACCCAGTACCAGGAAGTGCTCCGGCTGGAGAACCAGGTACGTGAACTCAAGGAAACGCTGGAGACCAGGAAGGTCGTGGAGCGGGCGAAGGGGATCCTTATGGAAACGCTGGGGATAACCGAGGCGGAGGCCTACCGGCGCATCCAGAAGCAGAGCATGAACCGGAGGCTCTCCATGCGGGCCGTGGCCGAGGCCATCGTCCTCGCCTACGGGGTCAGTGAGAAGAAGTGAGGGGAGCGTATATGGCGGCGGAAAAGAACGAAATCCTGGAAAAGGCACGCCAGGCCGGCGTAAAGTTCGTCCGCCTGCAGTTCACCGATATTCTGGGCGTCCTGAAGAACGTGGCCATTCCGGTGGAGCAGCTGGAAAAGGCCCTGGACGGAGAACTGATGTTCGACGGGTCTTCCATCCACGGCTTTGCCTGCATTGAAGAGTCGGACATGTACCTCCGCCCCGATCCCGACACCTTCGCCCTGTTTCCCTGGCGCCCGCGGGACGGCGCCGTGGCCCGCATGATGTGCGACGTCTACAATCCGGACGGCACGCCCTTCGCCGGGTGCCCGCGCCACACGCTGAAACAGGCGCTGGCCGAGGCGCGGGCCATGGGGTTTACCTTTCACGTGGGGCCGGAAATGGAGTTTTTCCTCTTCCAGGTGGACGCCGAGGGGCGCCCGCTGCTCAAAACCCACGACCAGGCGGGGTATTTCGATCTTTCCCCTGTCGACCGGGGCGAAAACGCCCGCCGCGAGATGGTGCTGGCCCTGGAGGAAATGGGGTTCGAAGTGGAGGCCTCCCACCACGAGGTGGCGCCCGGACAGCACGAGATCGATTTCAAGCACGGGGAGGCCCTGGAGATCGCCGACAAGATGGTGACCTTGAGGTTCGTGGTGCGCACCCTGGCCCAGCGCCACGGGTTGCACGCCACCTTCATGCCCAAACCGGTGTACGGCATCAACGGCTCCGGGATGCACATTAACCTCTCCCTTTTCCGGCGCGGCGAGAACGCCTTCTACGACCCCCACGCGCCCGACCAGGTCAGCGATACGCTGCGCTGGTTCGTGGGCGGGCTTCTCAGGCACGCCCGTGCCCTGGCGGCGGTGACCAACCCGACGGTGAACTCGTACAAGCGGCTGGTGCCGGGTTACGAGGCCCCGGTGTACGTGGCCTGGGCGCACGCCAACCGGAGCGCCCTGATCCGCATCCCGGCGAAGCGCGGCGCCTCGACGCGCGTGGAATTGCGCAACCCGGACCCGGCGGCCAATCCTTACCTGGCCCTGGCGGTTATTCTGAAGGCGGGCCTGGACGGGGTCAAAAAAAGGATCGAGCCGCCTCCCCGCTGCGAGGCGAACATCTACCGCATGACCGAGGAGGAGAGGCGGGCCAGGGGCATCGGCAGCCTGCCGGCCAGCCTGCGGGAGGCCCTGGACGAACTCGAGCGGGACCAGGTTGTCAGGGCGGGGCTCGGGCCGTATGTTTACGAGCGGTTTAAGGCGGCGAAGGAACACGAATGGGACACCTACCGGTTACAGGTGCACCCGTGGGAAATACAGGAGTACCTCACCAGGTTCTGACTACCATCCTCCTGCCTTGTTGCCGGGGATGCCGGAGCGGGGGCCGGACGGCGCGCGTGCGGCCGGTCCCCGCCGGGGTCTCCCCGGTAACGGGGCCTTTTTTAGAGATGCCTATTGGCATGGCAAAGGAGGTGCGGTTAGCCGATGACGACCCTAACCGCCGACGACGTCCGTCACCTGGCAAGGGAGCTCGGGGTTAAGTTCATCCGGTTACAGTTCACCGACATCTTCGGCATCTTGAAAAACGTGGCCATTCCCGTTGACCAGCTCGAGTACGCCCTGGCCGGCGAGCTCTTCTTCGACGGCTCCTCCATCGACGGCTTCGCGCGCATCGAGGAGTCCGACATGCGGCTGGTCCCCGATCCGTCCACCTTCGCCGTTTTCCCCTGGCGCCCGCGCGACGGGGCGGTGGCCCGCCTGATCTGCGAGGTGCACCACCCCGACGGGCGGCCCTTCGCGGGCGACCCGCGGCTGGTCCTGAAGCGGGCGCTGGCGGAAGCCGAAGCCATGGGTTACAGCTTCTTTGCCGGCGCCGAGGCGGAGTTCTACCTCTTTCACCTGAACGGCGAAGGCCACCCCACGCTCCTCACCCACGACCGTGCCGGGTACTTCGACCTGTCGCCGGTAGACCTGGGCGAGGACGCGCGGCGGGAGATGGTTTTAACCCTGGAACAGATGGGTTTCGCCATCGAGGCCTCGCACCACGAGGCGGCGCCGGGGCAGCACGAAATCGACTTTAAGTACGCCGGGGCCCTGGAGGTCGCGGACAAAATCGTCACCTTCAGGTTTGTGGTGCGGACCGTCGCCTACCGGCACGGGTTGTACGCCACCTTCATGCCGAAACCCATCATGGGCGTGCCCGGGTCCGGGATGCACATCAGCCACTCCCTGTTCCGGGGGAACGAAAACATCTTCTTCGACCCGGCCGCGCCGGATGGGTTGAGCCGGGAGGCACGGCACTTCATCGCGGGGCTCTTGCAGCACGCCCGCGCCCTGACGGTGGTAACGAACCCCACGGTGAACTCCTACAAGCGCCTGGTGCCGGACTTCGAAGCCCCGGCCTACATCGCCTGGGCCCTACAGAACCGGAGCCCGCTGATCAGGATACCTGCCGTGCGGGGTCCCCTGACCCGGGTGGAGCTCAGGAGTCCCGATCCGTGCTGCAACCCGTACCTGGCCCTCGCGGTCTGTCTCCGGGCCGGCCTGGACGGAATCAAGAAGAAGCTTTTGCCGCCGCCGCCGGTGCGGGTCGACCTGAATGCGCTCGGCCGGGAGGAGCGGGCGGCCCTGGGTATCGCCGCGCTGCCGGGCGATCTCGCCGAGGCCATCGCGGCCGCAGAGGAGGATCCCCTGGTCAGGGAAACCCTCGGGGAGCATATCTACGAACGGTACTTGACGGCCAAGCGGGCGGAGTGGGAGCGCTACCGGACGCAGGTGCACCCCTGGGAGCAGGAGCAGTACCTTACCAAATTTTAGGTGCGGCCTGCCGCACCGTCCGGCGCGCCTCACGGTACGCCAACATTTCTTCGGGAGGTTGGGTGGCTTATGCGGGAGGGAATGGTCAGGATTCCGTCGGGGTGCGCGGTGAGCGCCGTGATGAACACGCGCGGCCGGCGCATCAACGGCGAAGCCATCACGCGTTCCATCGCGTGCATGCACGACAGGTCCAACGGTCTTGGGGGAGGTTTTGCGGCCTACGGCATCTATCCCGAGTTCGCCGAGCTTTACGCCCTGCACCTGCTCTGCGACGACGAGGCCGCCCGGCTTGACGCCGACGCCTTCCTGCAGAAGAACTTCGAGGTGCACCGGTCCGAACCGATTCCCACCCGGCGGGTGCGCGAAATCACCGACCCGCCGGTTATCTGGCGCTACTTCGTGGCCCCCAGGCGGGAATGCCTGGAGCAGCGCTGCCTGGAAGACGAACGGGACCTGGTGACCGAGGCCGTGATGACCGTCAACAACAGGATCCCGGGGGCCTACGTGATGTCCTCCGGGAAGAACATGGGCGTCTTCAAGGGTGTCGGCTTCCCGGAGGACATTTCCCGCTTCTACCGCCTCGATGAGTACGAGGGATACATGTGGACGGCCCACGGGCGTTTTCCCACCAACACGCCCGGCTGGTGGGGCGGGGCCCACCCCTTCAATCTCCTCGACTGGTCGGTGGTGCACAACGGCGAAATTTCCTCGTACGGCATCAACAAGCGCTACCTGGAGATGTTCGGCTACCGCCTGGAGCTGCAGACCGACACCGAGGTGGTGGCCTACCTTTTCGATCTCCTGCACCGCCGGCACGGGCTCTCCCTGTCCGTGGTCTGCCGGGTGCTGGCGCCGCCCTTCTGGAAGGATATCGACCGGATGGAGGCGGCGGAGCGCGAGGCCAATACCGCCCTGCGCATGGTCTACGGCTCGGCCATGATGAACGGCCCCTTCAGCATTATCGTCAGCCACAGCCGCGGCCTGATCGGCCTGAACGACCGTGTGAAGCTGCGGCCTCTGGTCTGCGGCAGGAAGGGTGACTTCGTGCTCCTGGCCAGCGAGGAAAGCGCCCTGCGGCTCCTCCTGGGGGACCCCGACGAGGTTTGGGCGGTGCGGGCCGGCCACCCGGTGATCGTGGAGATGGAGAGGAGTGTCGCGGCGTGAAGAGCATCATCCCGCCGGAGCACATTATCCGGGTCGACCACACCAGGTGCCGCCGCTGCGGCACCTGCGTCCGTGGCTGCGGCTTCGGGGCGCTGAGCTTCGCCCGCAGCCTCTGGGACCAGTCGCTGGCCGTTTTCAAGGGCGACGCGGACATGGAGAATATCCGGAGCCGCATCGAGCCGCACTTCCGGGACCACGTGGTGGGGGACAACACGAAGTGCGTCCAGTGCCACTACTGCGTCACCCACTGCCCGGAGGGAGCCATCAACATCGAGCCCAATCCGCTGGCCTACAAGGCGACGCACCACTGGCTGCCGGAGTACATGCGGAACGTCTGGCTGCAGGCCGAAACGGGTGGCGTCATCCTTACGGGCTCGGGGAACGACAAGGCGTACTTCAGCTATTTCGACCACCTGGTCCTCGACGCCTGCCAGGTGACGAACCCCTCCATCGACCCCCTGCGGGAGCCCATGGAGCTGAGGACGTATCTCGGGTCGAAGCCGGACGTCCTGGCCTTCGAGGAGCGGCCCGGCGGGGGCCTGCGCCTGAAGACGCGGCTGGCGCCGCAGCTCAAGCTCGAGACCCCCATCCTCTTCGCGGCCATGTCCTACGGGGCCATAAGTCTCAACGCCCAGAAAGCGCTGGCCATGGCGGCCCGGGAGGCCGGGACCTTCATGAATACCGGCGAAGGCGGGCTGCACAGGGACCTCTACCCGTACGCCGACCACATTATCGTCCAGGTCGCTTCGGGCCGGTTTGGGGTCAACGCGGAATATCTCGAGCGGGCGGCGGCGGTGGAGATCAAGATCGGCCAGGGAGCGAAGCCCGGCATCGGCGGGCACCTGCCGGGCGAGAAGGTGACGGAGGACGTCTCGCAGACGCGGATGATCCCGGTGGGCACGGATGCCCTCTCCCCGGCGCCCCACCACGACATCTACTCCATCGAGGACCTGGCGCAGCTGATCTATGCCATCAAGGAGGCGACCGCCTATACCAAGCCCGTCTCCGTGAAGATCGCCGCCGTGCATAACGTGGCGGCCATCGCCAGCGGCATCGCGCGGGCCGGGGCGGACATCATTTACATCGACGGATTCCGGGGGGGCACGGGGGCCTCGCCCCTTGTTATCCGGGACCACGTGGGGATCCCCATCGAGGTGGCCCTGGCCGCCGTAGACGAACGCCTCCGGCAGGAAGGGATCCGGAACCGGGTTTCCATCGTCGCCGCCGGCGGCATCCGGCACAGCGGCGACGTAGCCAAGGCCATCGCCCTGGGGGCGGACGCGGTTGCCGTCGGCACGGCGGCGCTGGTGGCCATGGGGTGCCACGTGTGCCAGAAGTGCTACACCGGCAACTGCAGCTGGGGCATCGCCACCCAGCGGCCGGAACTGGTGCGGCGCCTGGACCCCGAAAAGGCCGCCGAACGCCTCTACAACCTCCTGCGCGGCTGGTCGCTGGAATTGAAGGAGATCCTCGGGGCGCTGGGCACCAACGCCATCGAGAGCCTGCGGGGGAACCGGGAGCGCCTGCGGGGCGTGGGCCTCAGCGCGCAGGATCTCGGTATTCTCGGCGTGAAGCCCGCCGGCGTGGGCATCGGAGGCTGAGGACCGTGCTGGAGATCAACGCGCAGGGAATGCCGTACCGCGAGCTCAACCGCCTCATCCGGGAGGCGGTGGCGGCGGGGGAAGAGAGCTTCAGGCTGTATAACGTTTGCGGCCAGAGGTACATCGGCGCGGGCCTGCGCCGGCCGGTTTACATAGAAATCCACGGCGTGCCGGGAAACGACCTGGGCGTCTTCATGGACGGCCCCACCATCCTGGTGCGGGACAACGGTCAGGACGGGGTGGGCAACACCATGAACGACGGGCGGATCGTGATTCACGGCGACGCCGGGGACGTGCTGGGGTACGGCATGCGGGGGGGCAGCCTCTTCATCCGCGGGGACGTGGGTTACCGGGTAGGTATTCACATGAAGGCCTACAGGGAGCAGGTGCCGGTAATCGTGGTCGGCGGGACGGCGGGTGACTTTTTCGGCGAGTACATGGCGGGGGGCATTATGGTTCTTCTGGGCCTCTACGGCGGTGCGCGGCGGCCCCTGGCGGGCGACTACCTGGGCACCGGCATGCACGGCGGCGTCATCTACGTGCGCGGCCGGCCCGAACCGTACCGGCTGGGGAAGGAAGTGCGCGTCTTCGAACTCGAGAACGGGGACGCGGCGATCCTGCAGCCCCTGCTGGACCGGTTCGCGGAGCATTTCGGTACGGAGCCCCTGGACGTGGGCCGGGAACCCTTCACCAAGCTCCTGCCGGTTTCGCACCGCCCCTACGGGAGGCTCTACGCCACTTAAAGTTCTGCCCCCCGGTAAAACCGGCAAGGGGGTGCCCGGGATGCGGTATGACCTGGTGGTTATCGGCGCGGGCGCGGCGGGACTGGCCGCGGCCTTGACAGGCGCGCACTTCGGGACGGTGGCCGTGGTGGAAGCCGCCGACCTCGGCGGGGATTATGCCCGCCGGGAGATACCCGGTGCCGTGCTCCAGGCCGCCTGCGGGTGTGTCCTGGCGTGGCGGCGCCTGGTGGAAGGACCGGCGGGGCCGCAGGATATGCCCGGCTTTGCGGCGCTGGCGGCCCGGAGGGACGGGACGGTTGCCCGCTGGCGGGCATGGGTGCGGCAGGAGCTGGAGGCACTGGGGGTGGAGGTATTTTACGGCCGCGGGCGGTTGTTCGCGCCGGACCTCGTGGCGGTTGTTAGGGACGGGAGGGAGGAACTTCTGGAAGGGGAAAGGGTGATCGTGGCCACCGGGGCGTGCTCTCCGGGGGGGTGCGGCGGCGGCCGGGTGCTGTCGCTGGAAGAGGCCCTCCTTCTGCGGACGCCGCCGGAGAGCGCGGTGGTCGTGGGCGGTGACCCGGCGGCGCGGGCCCTGGCGCTGGCCCTGTCCGTGTGGGGCGCCAGGGTGGACCTGGTGGACCGGCAGGCGCGGCGCGAGGAAATCGTCCCCTTGCGGGAGGCAGGGGGGAGGGTGCACGCCTGCCCGGCGGCCGGGATCTGGGAGGACGAACGGGGGGCGACGGTGCGCCTTGCGGACGGCACCTGCCTGCGCGCCGGCATCGCGGTGGTGGACCCGCCGCGCCTCCCGGCGACGGCGGGCTTCGGCCTGGAGGAACTGGGGGTCGCCACCATTCCCGGGGGGAGCGTGGCCGTGAACGCGCGGCTGGAAACCTCACTGGCCGGCGTTTACGCCGCGGGCCTTGTGGCCGGTGCCCTTTCGGCCGGGGCGGCGGCGCTGCAAGGGGTGGTGGCGGCGTACAACGCCTGCGGGTGGCCCCTGGCGCTCCGCGGCGCAGAGCCGGCCGGCCCGTACGGGAACCCCCTTGACGCTTACGGCTTTTGTGATATAGTTAGCGTGGGTTAGCGGGAAAAATTGCTGGGAAGGGGATTCAGGTGCAGCAACTGACGGCGGAAGAGGTACGGAAAATAGCCAGGGACGAAGGGGTTAAATTCATCCGGCTGCAGTTCACCGACATTTTCGGTGTACTCAAAAACGTGGCCATCACCGTGGATCAACTCGACAAGGCCCTGGCCGGTGAACTCATGTTCGACGGCTCGTCCATCGAGGGATTTGTGCGTATCGAGGAGTCCGACATGTACCTGGTGCCGGACCCGAACACCTTTATCGTCTTCCCCTGGCAGTCGAACGGCGGGAAGATCGCGCGGCTGATCTGCGACATCTACACTCCCGACGGGAAGCCCTTTATCGGCGATCCCCGGTACGTGCTGCGGCGGGCGGTGGCCGCGGCCGCGGATATGGGGTACGCCATGCTCGTCGGCCCGGAACTGGAGTTCTTCCTTTTCCACGTGGACGCCGACGGGCGCCCCACCACCCACACCCACGACCGGGCGGGGTACTTCGACCTGGCGCCGGTGGACCTGGGCGAGGAGGCCCGCCGGGACATCATCCTCACCCTGGAGCAGATAGGTTTTGAAATCGAGGCCTCCCACCACGAGGTGGCCCCGGGGCAGCACGAAATCGATTTCAAATACGACGACGCGCTGGATATTGCCGACAAGATCGTTACCTTCAAGTTCGTTGTCAGGGTGATCGCCCAGCGCCACGGCCTGCACGCCACCTTCATGGCGAAGCCGCTGGTCCACACCGCCGGCTCGGGCATGCACCTGAACCAGTCCCTGTCCAGGGACGGCCTCAACGCCTTTTACGACCCGGAGGCCCCCAACCAGCTGAGCCGGGTGTGCCTGGCCTATATCGCGGGCCTCATGGAACACGCCCGGGGTCTGACGGCCATTCTCAACCCCACCGTCAACTCTTACAAGCGCCTGGTTTCCGGCTTCGAGGCGCCGGTCTACATCGCCTGGTCGAACCGGAACCGCAGCCCCTGGATCCGCATTCCGGCCAAGCGCGGCCCCTCCACGCGCATCGAACTGCGGAGTCCCGACCCCTCGTGCAACCCGTACCTCGCCCTGGCCGTCTGCCTGCGCGCCGGGCTGGACGGCATCCGGCGCGACCTGACCCCGCCCCCGCCCTGCGACCGGAACATTTACGAAATGACGGAGGCCGAGCGGCAGGCGGAGGGCATCGGCAATCTTCCGGAGGACCTGAAGGAGGCCCTGCAGGAACTCCTGGCCGACGGGGTGCTCTGCGACGCCCTGGGGCCCCACGTGCTGGAACGGTACGTGGAGGCCAAAAGGATCGAGTGGGACCGGTACCGGACCCAGGTACACCCCTGGGAGCTGGAAGAGTACCTGACGAAGTTCTGAGGTCGGATGCCGGAGGTCGGAGGCCGGAAACCGGGAGATGGGGCCGGAGGACGGATGTCCGGGGTCCGGGCCGGCCAGCCGGTGGCAATTTATATGCGGGGCAGGGATCTGCCTCGTAAGCGCCTTTTCGGATGTCGGACGTTGGACGTCGGAGGAGAAAAAACGGAGGAACAAAAATCAGGCCACCCGGCAGCACCTCCCGTTTTTCCAGCGACTGACGGCCGTTCAGGCGAAGCATTGGAAGCGCAAAAGCCGAATCTCCCTCCTCCTTTAGAACGCGTAAGCTCGTGTCCTTGAGGGCCAGCGGAAGTCGATGGACGAGGGGATTTGGCGCCCCGCGCGACTTGCGGAGCTTCGTACGTCGTTCATTCTTCCCTGTGCTTGCATACACCTTAAGAAGGTGTTGTTTTTTCATTTCCGGAGGTATACTTATGTTGCCCGTTATCGGCATAACGTGCGCCCAGGAGGCGGAAACGGGGAAGGCCTACCTCAACCGCCCCTATTACCGGGCCGTGGAACGGGCCGGGGGGTTGCCGGTGCTGCTGCCGCCGCTGGAGCCGGAGGTCGGGGTGGCCGGGGTGCTCGGCCTCCTGGAGGGGTTATTGCTTTCGGGCGGCGGCGACCTCGACCCCGTGCACTTCGGCGAGGAGCCGCGCCCCGGGACGGGCGAGATCGCCCCGGAAAGGGACGCCTTCGAGCTGGCCCTGACGCGGGCAGCGCTGGCTGCGGGGTTGCCCGTTTTCGGCATCTGCCGGGGGATCCAGGTTCTGAACGTGGCCGCCGGCGGCTCCCTGTGGCAGGACCTGGGCGAGGGCGGGAAAAGCCTCCTCAAGCACATGCAGGACGCCCCGCGCTGGTACCCCACCCACGCGGTCAACATCGCGCCCGGATCGCGCCTGGGCCGGATCCTGGGAAAGGATCGCCTGCGGGTGAACTCCCTGCACCACCAGGCGGTCCGGGAGCCGGCCGCGGGGTTGAGGGTGGTCGCCCGGGCCGACGACGGGGTGGTGGAGGCCGTGGAGGGAGACGGCCCTGCCTTTGTCCTGGGCGTGCAGTTCCACCCGGAATGCCTGTGGGAGAGGGAACCCCTTTTCCTCAACCTTTTTGCGGCGCTGGTAGAGGCGGCGCGGCAGTACGGGAGCGCGCGGAGGTGAAGGAGTTGCTGGCGATTAGCGGCGGGTATGTCATCACCATGGCCGGCCCGCCCCTGGAAGCGGGGACGGTGCTCGTCGAGGGAACGAAAATCGCGGCCGTGGGCCGCGACCTTGTCCCCCCGTCGGGGGCGGAGGTCTTCGATGCCCGGGGCAAGTTCGTGCTGCCGGGGCTCATCGACGCCCACTGCCACGTGGGCATTATCGAGGAGGTTTTCCGCCGGGAGGGGGACGACGCCAACGAGACCACGGACCCGGTGACGCCGCATCTCCGGGCCATCGACGGCATCGACCCGTGCGACCTGGGGTTCGCCGACGCCCTGGCGGGAGGCGTGACCACCCTGTGCGTGACGCCCGGAAGCGCCAACGTCATCGGCGGCGAGATGGCCGTCCTCAAGGCCGCAGGGGGCACCGTGGAGGCGAAACTCGTGCGCTTCCCGGCGGGGATGAAGGCCGCCCTGGGCGAAAACCCGAAGCGGGTTTACGGGCAGGAGAAACGTACCCCGGCCACTCGCATGGCGAATGCCGCCCTGCTGCGCACGGCCCTGGTCCAGGCCCAGGAGTACCTGCGCAAGCGGGAACGCCGGGAAGGGAAGGAGGCGCCGGACCGCGATCTGAAATGGGAGGCGCTGGGGCGGGTGCTGGAGGGTAAGATACCCCTGCGGGTGCACGCCCACCGGGCGGACGACATCCTGACGGCGGTGCGCGTGGCGCGGGAGTTCGGTGCGCAACTGGTGATCGAGCACGGCACGGAGGCCTACAAGGTGGCGGACGTCCTGGCCCGCGAGGGGGTGCCCGTGGTGCTCGGCCCCATCATCACCAACCGGCCCAAACCCGAAATGCGGGCGGTGGATCTCCGGGCGGCGAAGCGTTTGGCGGACGCCGGCGTTCGTTTCGCGGTGATGACCGACCACCCTGTGGTGCCGGTGCAGTACCTCGGGCTGTCGGCGGCCCTCACGGTGCGCGGCGGCCTGGACGAGGAGCGCGCCCTGGCCAGCGTGACCATCGAGGCGGCGCGCATCCTGGGGGTGGCGGACCGCCTCGGCAGCCTGGAACCGGGGAAGGACGCGGATATTGTCGTTATGGACCGGCCGCTTTTCGACGCCCGGTCGCGTGTTAAGGCGGTTTTTGTCGACGGCCGGCCGGCCTACCGCCGGGAAAAATAGCGAAAAATAACAGCTAAGGGGAAAGGATTGTAGAAATTTACCGTGCGGCGCTATACTGTTGTCAATATAGAGAAAAAAAACCGGCGGGAAGGGTGAAAACGTGAGGCAACGCAGGCGGGTGCTGGTGGCCGACGATCAGGCCGAGATCAGGGAGATCCTGGAACAGGTGCTGCGTGAGGAGGGGTGCGAAGTCTATACGGCGCGCAACGGCCACGAAGCGGTGGCGGTGGCGTCCCTGGTGGCGCCGGACCTGGTGCTCCTCGACATTTCCATGCCGGGCCCCAGCGGATGGGAGACCCTGCCGCTCCTGCAGCAAAAGGCTCCGGGCGCCGGCGTCGTTATCATGACCGGGTGCGACGTGGAAGCGGCGGCGGCCAGGGCGGGGGCCCTGGGCCTGGGCTTCCTGGCCAAGCCCTTCGACCTTGAAGAGATACGGCGCCTGGCCGGGAACGGCACGGAAGAAAGCGCGTGACCGCGCGCCGAAGGTGGTTTGCACGTGCCCGCCCCTCACCGAGGGGCGTTTGTCTTAACAGGGGGGTTTGCAATGCGGGCATTATACCGTATATTAGACGTAAACCTTAACCGCGCGCGGGAGGGCCTGCGGGTGGCCGAGGAGGTGGCCCGGTTCGCCGCGGGCGACGCGGAACTGGCGGGGTTGCTGAAAGACCTGCGCCACAGGCTCGGGGCGCTGGAAGGCGCCTTCGGGGGGCGGTGGCGCCTGGCGGAGGCCCGCGACGTCGGCAGCGACATCGGCGCCGCAACGCGGGAGGAGGCTCCCCATCGGGATGCCTTCGCCCTGGCGGCGGCCAACCTGAAGCGGGCGGAGGAGGCCTGCCGCGTGCTGGAAGAGGCGGCGAAAACCGTTTCCCCGGAAGCGGCGTCGGCCGCCAAGGCGCTGCGCTTTGCCGTCTACGACGCGGAACGGCGGTTTTTCGGCCGCGTGAAGGCCCTGGCCCGAAGGGAGCGGCTGGCGGAGGCCCGGCTCTACCTGGTGGCGGGCACGCGGGACGTCCGGGGGCGGGATCTGGCCAGGGTGGTGCGCGCCGCGGCGGCCGGCGGCGTGAACATCTTCCAGCTCCGTGAGAAGGAAGGTGCAACGCGGGACATCCTTCGCCTGGCCGGGGAAATGCGCGCGGTAACCGCGGAACTCGGGCTGCTCTTTATCGTCAACGACCGGGTGGACATCGCCGCGGCGGTGGGTGCGGACGGGGTGCACCTGGGGCAGGAGGACCTCCCCATCGGTGCGGCCCGCCGGATTATGGGCTGGGACGGGATCATTGGCGTGTCAACCCATTCCCTCGAACAGGCCCTGCGGGCGGAAGCGGAAGGGGCCGACTACATCGGCGTGGGACCGGTGTACCCGACACCCACCAAGCCCGATTACCGGGCGGTTGGCCTGGGGCTTGTGCGGGAGGTGGCCGGGCGGTTGAAGATCCCCTTTTTCGCCATCGGGGGCATCACCGAAAACAACCTGCGCGAGGTGCTCGCCGCCGGGGCGCGGGCTGTAGCCGTGGTCGGGGCCATTACGGCTGCTCCGGACGTTGCCGCTGCGGCGCGCGCGTTGTCTGCCGGGATACGAGATTTTGGGGTGAAGACTTCATGACGCAGATGCTTCTGGCCCGGGCCGGTGGGACCTCTCCGGCTATGGAAGCCGTAGCGCGCGACGAGGGCCGCGAAATCGGGTTTATCCGGGAGGGGCTGGGCCGGGGGACCATCGTCATTCCGGCCAACAGGAACCACAAGAACCTCGTCCCGCGCGGCATCGGCGCCGGGCTGCGGACGAAGGTCAACGCCAACATCGGGACTTCCACCGGTGTGGCGGATACCGGCGAGGAACTGGCCAAACTGCGGGCGGCGCTGGCGGCAGGGGCGGACACGATCATGGATCTCTCCACCGGCGGCGACCTGGACGCGCTGCGGCGGCGCATCCTCGCGGAGTGCCCTGTGCCGGTGGGCACCGTGCCGGTTTACCAGGCCGCGGTAGAGGCCAAGGAACGGTACGGGAGCATCGTGGCCATGACCGCCGATGGGCTCTTCGACGTGATCGAGCGCCATGCCGCAGACGGCGTCGATTTCATCACCGTCCACTGCGGCGTCACCCGGGAAGCGGTGGGCCGCCTCAGGGCCCAGGGCCGGCTGACCGACATCGTGAGCCGGGGCGGCGCGTTGCTGGCGGGCTGGATGCTGCACCACGACCGGGAGAACCCGCTGTACGAACAGTTCGACCGTCTTCTGGACATCTGCCTGGCCTACGACGTGACCCTGAGCCTGGGTGACGGCCTGCGCCCCGGCTCCCTGGCCGACGCCACCGACCGGGCCCAGGTCCAGGAGTTGCTGATCCTGGGCGAACTGGTGGCGCGGGCGCGGGAGCGGGGGGTGCAGGCCATGGTCGAGGGGCCCGGCCACATCCCCCTGGACCAGGTGGCCATGAACGTGCAGCTGGAAAAAAGTCTCTGCCAGGGAGCGCCCTTCTACGTCCTGGGGCCGCTGGTTACCGATGTCGCGCCGGGTTACGACCACATCACCTCCGCCATCGGCGGGGCGCTGGCCGCCATGGCCGGCGCGGACTTCCTGTGCTACGTGACACCTGCGGAACACCTGGGCCTGCCGACGGTGGAGGATGTGCGGCAGGGCGTCATTGCCGCGCGCATCGCCGGGCATGCGGCGGACATCGTCAAGGGCATCCCCGGGGCGCGGGAATGGGACGCGGAGATGTCGCGGGCGCGAAAGGCCCTCGACTGGGAGCGGCAGATCGCGCTGGCCGTTGATCCCGACCGGGCGCGCTACTACCGGGAGGCGAGAAACCCCGGCGGCTCCCGGACGTGCAGCATGTGCGGAGAGTTCTGTGCCATGCGGGTGGTGGCCGAGTTCCTTGGGCGCGAAAAGCCCGACATATGTTAGTCGTCGGTTGTCGGACGCCGGTCGTCGGAGGGAGCGAGGGCGAGGCGGTCGTCGGACGTCCGGTCGCCGGAAGAATATGAAGCTGCGTGAACTGGGCGAATGGGGGCTGCTGGAGATGCTCCTGCCCGGCCTGCCGGCAGGGCCGGAGGTAATCGTGGGTGCCGGGGACGACGCCGCCGTGCTTCGCGGCAACGGGCGCTGGCTCCTGCTGACCACCGACCTCCTGGTGGAAGGCGTGCACTTCGACCCGGCCTACACCGGCTTCGCCGACCTGGGGCGGAAGGCCCTTGCGGTGAACGTCAGCGACATCGCCGCCATGGGCGGGCGGCCCACCGCCGCCGTGGTGGCCCTCGGCCTGCCGCCCTTCCTGGACCTTGAGGACGTGCGCGCCCTTTACGCCGGCCTGCGTGAGGAAGCGGGCCTTTACGAAGTGGCCCTGGTGGGCGGGGATACCGTGGCCAGTCCGCGCGGCGTGACGGTCGGTGTCGCCATGCTCGGCGAGGTCGAGCCGGGAAGGGCGCTCTTAAGGTCGGGCGGCCGGCCGGGCGACATCCTCTGTGTAACGGGGCAACTGGGTGCCGCCGCGGCGGGCCTTTACCTTCTGCAGCGCCGGCCGGCGTGCTCCCCGGAAATCGCCGCACCGCTCCTGCAAGCCCACCTGCGGCCGGCCGCGCGCGTCAGGGCCGGCAGGATTCTGGCGGTGTCCCCGGGGGTCGGGGCGGTACAGGACGTCAGCGATGGGCTGGTCACCGACCTTTCCCATATCTGCCGGGCCAGCGGCGTGGGCTGCCGGGTCGAGGCCGCCGCGGTGCCGGTGGCGCCGGCGGCCCGGGCGCTGGCCGCCCTGACGGGCGGCGATCCCCTGGCCTGGGCGCTGGCGGGCGGGGAGGACTATGAACTCCTCTTCACCGTGCGTCCGTGGGCGGCGGACCGGGTCCTTGCGGCGCTGGAGGCGGCGGGAGAAACGGCCACCCGCATCGGGGTCCTTACACCTCCGGAGGAGGGAAGGTGGCTCACCTACCCGGACCGGCGGGTACCCATAGGGCCGGAAGGGTACGAGCATTTCAGGGCCTGACATGGAGCTTCCACGTGAAGGGGAGGGGGCGGCGCTGGTATGCCGCACCTCCTCGCCCGAAGAAACGGAGAAGGTGGGCGCGCTGCTGGGGAGCCTGGCGGCGGCGGGGGACGTGATCTGCCTTTACGGCCCCCTGGGGGCGGGCAAGACCGTCTTTGCCCGCGGCCTCGGGCGCGGCCTCGGCGTGGATACGCGTATCGCGAGCCCGACCTTCACGCTGATCCACGAGCACCGGGGGCGGCTTCCCTTCTACCACGCCGACGCCTACCGCCTGGAGGGCGCGGGAGACTTCAGGGCGGTGGGGGGCGAGGAATACCTGTATGGCGACGGTGTCACCGTTATCGAATGGGCCGACCGGATTGCTCAGGCCCTGCCGGAGGCGCGCCTCGACGTTTTTCTTGAGGGGTCGGACAGCGAGCGGACGCTGGCCTTTATACCGCGCGGGGAACGCTACCGGCGGCTGGTGGAGGAGATGGGGCACCTTGTACGTTCTGGGTCTTGAAACCTCCGGCGCCCTCTGCAGCGCCGGCCTCGTGGACGCCGAAGGGGTCCTTGCGGCCAGGGCCGTGCGGGGTCTTCGCCGGCATTCGGTTTACCTGCTCGACCTGGTGGCTTCTGTGCTGGCGGACGCCGGTCTCGGGCTGGAGGACCTGGGCGGCATCGCCGTGGGCCTCGGCCCGGGTTCCTTCACCGGCCTGCGCATCGGCGCGGCGGTGGCCAGAACCCTGGCCCAGGTGCGGGGCATACCGGCGGTGGGGGTGGGCACGCTGGACGCCCTGGCGCATCCCCTCGGGCGGTTTGCCGCGTACGTCTGTACGGTGACCGTCGCCCGGCGTGACGAGGTCTACATGGCCCTTTACCGCGGCGGCCCGGGGGGGCCGCAGCGGTTCCACGGGCCGGTGGCGTTACGACCCGGGGAGGTAACCGTCCACCTGGAGGGGCTGGAGGGGAGGGTCGTGGTGGTGGGTGACGCCGCCCCGCGCTACCACCAGGTATGGCGGGCTCGGGCCGGGGAAAAAGTTATTTTAGCGCCCGCGGGCCTGCACCTGCCCCGGGGGGAGACGGTCGCCGAGATGGCCCTGGCGCGCCTGCGCGCCGGCGAAGGCGGCGACCCGCTCTTCCTGCAGCCCGTATACGTTAACCCTCCGGCGGTGCGCCTGCCGGAGCAGGGGTAAAAGGGTTTCCTGAGAGATGAAGGGGTTAGCCGTGATCACGCGCGTGCGTTTCCTGACTATGGGGCCCGAGCATATCGACCAGGTGCTGGAGATCGAGGCCAGCTCTTTTCCCACCCCGTGGCCGCGCCAGACCTTCGAATTCGAGGTCCTGTACAACGAACTGGCCGAGTACGTGGTGGCGGTGGAAGGCGGGCGGGTGGTGGCCTACGGGGGTATGTGGCTGGTTCTGGACGAGGCCCACGTGACCAACGTGGCCGTCCATCCGGCCTACCGGGGCCGGCACATCGGCCGCGCCCTGATGCTGGAATTGATCCGCCGCGCGCGGGCGCGGGGTGCCACACGCATGACCCTCGAAGTCCGCCCTTCCAATACCGTCGCCCGCAACCTTTACAAGAGCCTGGGGTTCGTCGAGAAGGGCGTCCGCAAGAAATACTACCAGGATAACAAGGAAGACGCCATCATCATGTGGCTGCAAAACCTCAAGAACTCCCGGGAATAGTCCTTCCCTGGAACA
>JBFMHQ010000026.1:0-22386 GCA_040751815.1 Bacillota bacterium
ACGATGATCATCATGCCGACGAGAAGCCCGATGGTGTTCCAATCGATGGCTTCTACGGCCCGCTCCGGCGTGAGGATGCCGGCGAGCACGATCAGGGCGGCGCCCGCGAAGGCGGCTACCGCCCGGTGCACCTTTTCGGAAACGATCACCGCGTAGGTGATCAGGAAAACCGCCCCCGCGAAAAAAGTCTCGAGGTGCGCGGGCATAGAGATCTCCTCCTCGGAATAATTCGGTTAACTGATGGCCTGCTCGATGGCCGCCAACATATCGTTGATCCGCAGCATGCCGATTATACGCTCTCCCCTGGCGACCGGCAAGAGGGGCAGGCCGGTGGCACGCATGAGGTGTACGGCCTTCGGCAGGGGGTCCCCGGGGTCCACCGCCGGGACGCTATCGAGGGCACGCATTACATCCGCCACGCGACGCCGGGCCCCTTCCCGGCACTTGTCGCCGAAAAAGCCGCTCCAGACGACCGGCAACCGCCACCCGGTTGTTTCGACGAAGTCCGGTTCGAAGGCGTGCAGGATGCCGTCCAGAGTTAGAATGCCCGCCGGCCGCCTGTCCGGGGTGAGCACCAGTACCGCCGGTTCGCCCCTGGCGCCGGCCGCCCGCAGGACGGCCACGGCCGTTTCCAGCGTATCGTCGGTGGACACGGCCGGGCACGTCTCCACGGGGCGCATCAGGTCGGCTACGCTCCTTGGGGATGGCATAGTCTCCCTTCCTGCCGGGCCCTTACGGCGCCGCGACGGCCTGCGCGTGCAGGGTATCCGCCACCTCGGCAAAGAGTTCGCTGATGCGGACCACACCCACCACGCGTCCGTCCTCCATTACGGGCAGCGTCCCCACATTGTGTTCGACCATAAGGTGCACGGCCTTCATCAGGGGGGCGTCGGCCTCGACGGTTACCAGGTTAATGGGCCGCATGATTTCCCCGACCTTTCTCCTGGCCTCCGCCCGGGTGCGCTCGGTAAAGAACCCCTCCCAGGGGATTTCCGGTACGTCCACCGGCCAGGAAATGCGTTCTTCAAGCTTGGGCGGGTACAGGAACCAGGGTTCGATGGCCCTGATCAGCTCGCGGTAGGTAAGGATCCCCACCGGTTTTCCCTCCCTGTCGACCACCAGCACCGCGCGGTGTCCTTCGCATTCTCCCGTCTCGTAGCGCCGGACGCTTTTGCGGAGCAGGGCGATGGCCTCGGCCACCGTGTCCTCCGTGGAGACGGTGCTGTACTGGGAGATAGGTATCATTAAATCCCTTACCTTCTTTTCCGGCATCGCTTCCAACCCCCTTTTGGTGGATTAAGGTCGAGGGGGGCGGTATGCCCCCCTCTATTGGCTACCTGGTAACCGGCGGTATGCCCAGCAGCGGCCAGACGACCAGGATGGTCAGGGCGAGGATACCGATGGTGACGATGCTGATCAGGCTGCCATAGGCGAAAAACTCGCCCGTGGTGAACTGCTTCGATTCGTAGGCGATGGCGTTGGGCGCGGCACCGATGAGCAGCATGTACGGCACGGCGGCCATGGAGGTGCAGGCAAAGAGCACCAGTTCGGGGTTGACGTGCATGTACTTCGCCATGACCAGGGCGATGGGCAGCGTGATGGAAATGGCGGCCACGTTCATAATGAAGTTTGTCAGCACCATCACCAGGAAGGCCATGGCCAGAATAAAGACCAGCCAGTGGGCATGCTGGAAGAGGGCGAGCCACTGCACGGCCATCCACTGGGCGGCCCCGGTCTTCCACAGGGCGAAGCCGATGCTCATGGCGCCGGAGAAAAGGAGGATAATGTTCCACGAAATGCGCTTTTCAAGGTCCTCCACGGTGAAGAACCTGGTGAGGAAGAAAACGAGGCCCGCCACCAGCAGGACGGCGCTGCGGTTCAGGGGCTGCAATGCCGGGACGAACTGCTGGCACACGAGCACCAGCAATACCAGGGCGGTGACGGCGCCGACGAAGATCTCCTGCCGGCTGATGGGGCCCAGTTCCCTGGCCAGTTGATCCACCTTCTGCCGCAGCCCCTCGATCCGGTTCTTCTCCGGCCGGAAGAAGAGGACACAGCAGATCCAGACCAGGAGCACCAGAAGCCACCCCAGCGGCAGCATGTACTTGGAGAACGCCAGGAAGGTGATGTCCTGGCCGGTGAACTCCTTGAACATGCCGACCGCCGCGGGGTTGCGGGCGCCCCCCATCATGGTGCACATGCTGCCCGCGCCGGCCGCCCAGGCCATGCCGATGAAGAGGGCCTTGCCGAAGCGGGTGGGTTTTTCCGTTTCGCCGTAAAGGGTCAGGATGACCATCAGGATGGGGAACATCGCCGCCGCCACGGCGGTGTGGGCCATCAGGTGCGTGAGGAGGGCCGTGACCGCAAAGGTTCCCAGGAGAATCCACCTGGTATCCTCCCCGGCCACGCGCAGCATCCCGATGGCCATGCGCTTGGTGAGCCCGGCCTTCGAGAACGCGAGACCTACGAAGAGGGAGCCCAGGATGAAAAGCACCGTGGGATCCATGAAGTCCTTGAAGGCATCGGCGGCCGGGCGGATGGCGAAAAGCGCCTGGAAGACGCCGATGGCGAGGCTGGTCACGCCGATGGGCACCACTTCAAACACCCACCAGATCCCCGCAAGGAGAAACAGGCCGATGGCGCGTTGCCCTTCCGCGGAAAGGGCAAAACTCTTCCCGCCCGGGTCGACCGCCGGCGGCAGGGGCGGCAGGAAGTAGAAAAGAAAGAATACCGCCAGACCCAGGCCGACGAACAGGGCTTTCCGCCAGTCAAGATGCATTTCGAACTTGGAGGCGGCGGGCCGCGACACCTTCGGGGCCACGCCTTCGAGCGCAGTTGCCATTACACACCACTCCTTTCTGGTGAAGCAAAGGTGCTTTGGCAAACTTTTCTCTTGCGATGCGGTAGAAACTGTGTTACACTACAGCTGGTTGCCATAATTTTTGTAGTGACAACATTAAAACTCCTTGCGGGGCGCACCACCTCCTTACGGGCGCTGCCGCGGGGTATGTGATCCCTCTCAGGCGCTGCCTGACAGACCACGGGTTATGCCCGGATGGTTACCGCTGCGTGCCCGGTGTTCGTGACCAGGGGGCAAGCTGATCGGCGAACACCAGGGCCTCCGTCGCCAGGCTGGCGGGAGGGATACTTTTTTGTAGTGACAACTTTGTGAAACTTATCACTTGCTGCGTTAATGCTAGCACGCCCCCTGAATGTCGTCAATACCCTTCCCCTAAAAATAAAAAAATAAAAAAACCGCCTCCCTTCTCCCGGGAGGCGGGTGGTTCCGGCCGTTTCGCTTCCCCTTAAACCTACCTGGTATACCCGATTTTCTTTGCCGCTTCGCGCAGCCCGTCCCGGTAGCTCGGGTGCGCCAGGGCGATGAGCGCCTCGGCGCGCTGACGCACGGTCTTGCCGCGCAACCGGGCCACACCGTACTCCGTCACCACGTAGTCGACGTCGTTCTTGCCGATGGAGACCACGGCCCCCTGGCGCAACTGGGGCACGATGTTCGACTGCCCCTTGGGGTTGGTTGCGCGCAGGGCGATGATAAACTTGCCGCCGGGCGCCATGGCCGTCCCGCGGGCAAAGTCCACCTGTCCGCCGGTTCCGGCCAGGCTCTTGGGGCCGATGGTTTCGGCGGTGCACTGGCCCAGGAGGTCCATCTCCGCCGCGCTGGTAATAGCCACCATGTTGGCGTTCAGGCTTATGATTTGCGGGTCGTTCGTGTAGGAAACCGGCCGCATTTCGATCATCGGGTTGTCATCCAGGAAATCGTAAAGGCGGCGCGTGCCCACCGCTGCCGTGCAAACGATTTTGCCCGGGTGCAGGGTCTTGCGCCTGTTGGTCACCGCCCCCGCCTGCACCAGGTCGACAATGGCGTCGGTGATTATTTCGGTGTGCACCCCGAGCCCCTGTTTGGTGCGCAGGGCCATGGCCACCGCGTTGGGCAGGGTGCCCAGCCCGAGCTGAATGGTGGCGCCGTCGGGCACCAGTTCCGCGATCTGGCGGGCGATGATTTCGTCCTCGGGCTCGGGCGGGTCGAAGGTCACCTCAGGCAGGGGGCTGTCGTCCTCCACGATGATGTCGGCCTGGCAGATGTGAATAAAACCTGCGCCGTGGGTGCGCGGCATGTTGGGGTTGACCACCAGGATGACCGTGTTTGCCTTCTGGGCGGCGGTGGTGGTGTAGTCGACCGAAACGCCGAAGCTGAAGAAGCCATGGCGGTCCATGGGGGAAACCACGCCCATGAAAACGTCCACCGGCACGTGTTGCTGGAAGAAAAGGGGATACTCCCGGAAGTACCCGGGCATCACCCCCGCCTGCCCGGCCTGCACCCCGGGGCGGACGACGCCGTTGGGGAACCAGGTGACGTGGCGGAAGTGTTTCTCCATGCCCGCCTTAAGGTAGGTGGGCAGGGAAAGGGGCAGCATCTGGTGAATGCGGACGTCTTTCAGTTCCTGTCGCCGCCCGATCATGGCTTCGAGAAGGACAAGCGGCTCGCCGCACCCCAGGGGCACGACAACGTTAAACCCCGGCTGCAGGCACTGCACGGCATCTTCGGGAGCCATCTTCTTCTCGTTGTATAGCTTTTTTAAAGCGTCCCTGCCGGTAACGACCGGTCCAACGTTAAACCAGGTCACGGCTACTCCCCCCGGCCTTAAATAATTCGCGCTCGGAGGGGAAATTCCTGTGTAGTGATGACAATAATTCTTGCCACCGGCCGTCACTAAAGATATAATACTACCAAAACCCGCGTTTTGTATATGCGAGCAATGACAAATATTCTGGCCCGTGGGGGTGATATGTGGCGTAGTATCGAGAAGTGGTAGCAGGCAACCCGCACAAGGCCGTAACGGCTAAGGGGTACCCACAAGGGTACTATAGTTTTAAACCGGCTATGTGCCCGGCTTCACAAACTGGCCCAAGCACCTTTTCGCAAGTTAATTAGCTGGCAAGTAAGGGCGAGAAAGCACCTTTTTATGGCGCAAATCCGGGTAAAGGGGAGAGATAGATGGATGTTTATCTTCCTATCGCGGGGATGCCGGTTAACGTTTTCCTTATCCTGGGGTTGGGCGCCCTGGTAGGCGTGCTCTCGGGTCTGTTCGGCGTCGGCGGCGGGTTTTTGCTCACGCCCCTCCTGATCTTCGCGGGTATCCCGCCGGCGGTGGCGGCGGCCTCCGACACGAACCAGATCGTGGCCGCCTCGGCTTCCGGGGCGCTGGCGCACAAACGCCTGGGAAACGTGGACGTCAAGATGGGCATCACGTACCTCGTCGGCGGCGTCCTCGGGGGAACGGCCGGGGCGCAACTGGTCCGCGTCCTGCGCGGCGTGGGCAACTACGACGTGACCATGAAAATCGTCTACGTCATCATGCTCACCCTGGTCGGCGGTTTCATGCTCATCGAGAGCGTCAACGCCCTGCGGGGCAAGAAGAAGGAAGCCGACCCGGGCAAGCCCTCCGCTTTCAAGCGTTTCGTCGAAAAGTTACCCCTGCAGACCGAGTTTAAAGTTAGTGGCGTACGGACCTCAATCATTTTCGTGGTCGGCCTCGGTTTCATCGTCGGCGTCCTCGCCGCCCTCCTGGGCGTCGGCGGCGGTTTCATCACCATGCCGGCCATGATCTATCTCCTGGGTATGCCGACCATTGTAGCCATCGGCACCGACCTCTTCCAGATTGTCTTCACCAGTATGAACGTAACCATCCAGCAGGCCATCGCCAACCACACCGTGGACGTTGTCCTGGCCATCCTCCTTTTCTGCGGTTCCACCATCGGCGCCCAGTTCGGCGCCCGCTTCAGCAAGTACTTCCGCGGCGAGCAATTGCGCATTCTCCTGGCCCTCATCGTCCTGTGCGTCATGGTTAAGCTCGTCTTCGACCTGGTGACCACGCCGGCGAGCCTGATCACCCTGACGGCGGGAGGGGGTGGGCACTGATGATGAAGTTCGTAAAGTTTCTGGCCGTTGTCGCGAGCGCCCTTTACCTGGCGTGCCTTCCCCTCGCGCTGGCGGCCCCGGCGGTTACCGTGGAGCCCGGCCGGATCGACGTGGGCATGGACTTCAGCGGGGCCCAGGTGCGGTTGAAGGGCACCGCCCCGGAGGGGGCGCAGCTCATCATCAAGGCCACGGCTCCGGGACATCCCACGGGTCTCAGCAAGAAGGGGCGCGTGGGCGGTCTCTGGATGACCGTGGAATCGGTTACGGTAGACGGGATGCCGGGCTTTTTCCAGGTACTGACCTCCACCGGGATGCGGGAGGTCCCGCCGGCCGCCCTGCAGCAGGCCGGCGTCGACCCGGCCTACGAGAACCTGCTGGGTATGGCGAAGGTAACCGTGAAACACGAGGAGCAGAAGGTAGTCCTCGACCCGGCGGCGGGCGAGGAGTACGCGCGGGGTCTGGTTGAGATCAACCGGAAGAAGGGTCTCTACAGTATCCGCGAGGGGGCCGTGCGGGTTGACGGGGGCCGCTTCGAGGCCTTGCTCGACATTCCGGCGGCCGTACCCCGCGGCGACATCCGGATCGAGATTTTCACCGTCGCGCCGGACGGCACGGTCTCCGCGCTGGAACCCCATGTGCTGCAGGTCGCCAGCGTGGGACTGGTGGCCTCCCTGGGCAGCCTGGCCCGGACCAACCCGGTAACCTACGGCATTCTTGCCGTGGTTATCGCCCTGGCGACAGGGCTGGCCATCGCCAACCTCTTCAAGTATCTTCAGAAGCTTATTTTCAAGGATGAAGGCGTCAGCGCGCACCATTAGAGCGCGGGAGGTGGGGAGGACGCTTCCTCCCCGCCTTCCCGTATCGAACAGCTCGCGCCCTTTTCCCCGCCGTGCAACGTCCCACCACAACTTTCAGATTCGTCTTGGGCGTCCAGCGCCAAGAACGGCTCTCGTTCCCGTTTCCCTCCGACATCTGACGTCCGACGTCCGACGACTAAAATGCGGGATTTTCTTCCTCTCTAAGGAGGAATTTGTAGAAGCGGCGCGAAAGAGTGAAATAGATGTAACTTAACAATCGGTCACAGGAGCGTCGGTAACTTGAGACGGGTACCAGTCGATTTCCTCCAGCCCGGTATGAAGGTAGGGCGCCCCGTTTACAACTCCCGCGGTATATTGCTCCTCGCCGCCGGCACCGTCCTGAGCCGGCGCACCATCCTCAAGCTTAAAAGTCTCGGCATTCCGGCCCTTTACATCGACGACGGGCTCCTCCCCGACATATCTGTGGACGACGTCATCTCGGACGATGTGCGCGTCCAGGCCATCCGCCGGGTGCGCTGCCTCCTGGAGGCGGGTATTGAAGAGCTGCCCGTCGGCCGGGCCATCATAAAGGTAAGGGAAATGGCCCAGACGGTTAACGAGATCATCGACCAGCTCCTGAGCCAGCAGTCCCTGGCGGTTAACCTCGTCGACATCAGGTCCATCGACGATTACACCTTCGGCCACTCGGTCAACGTCTGTGTCCTGGCCCTCCTCACCGGCATCACCCTCGGGTTCAATCGCGCCAGGCTTTTCCACCTGGGCATGGGGGCGCTCCTGCACGATATCGGCAAGCTGAAAATTCCCCGCGAGATTCTCAACAAGCCGGACTTCCTCACCGGCGAGGAATTCGAGATCGTGAAGCGGCACACTACCTGCGGTTACGAGCTCCTGAAACGGCTGCCTGAGGTGAGCGAGACCGCGGCCCGGGTGGCCTACGAGCACCACGAGCGCCACCTGGGCCAGGGATACCCGCAGGGCCTGCGCGGGGAAGAGATTCATGCCTTCGCGCGCATCACCGCCGTGGCCGACGTTTTCGACGCCCTGACGGCGGACCGGGTCTACCGCCGCGGTTTCCCGGTGCACGAGGCCTACGAGATGATCGCCGGCTCGGGGAATTTTCTCTTTGACTTTCCCGTGGTCCAGGCCTTTCTTTACAACATTGCCGCCTACCCGGTGGGCACCATTGTTGCCCTGAGCAACGGGGAAGTGGGGGTGGTCACGGAAACGGCGCGCGGGCTCTCCCTTTACCCCCGGGTGCGCATTCTTTTCGACGGCGACGGTGAGCCGGTAGCCGATTTCCGCGAGCGCGCCCTGGCCCAGGAACGCACCGTTACCGTAATCCGCGTGATGGACGAAAGCGAACTGCAGCGCCTGGAGGGCCTTACCAGGGAGGCCTGATTTCAGGGGTCGGAGGCCTCATTCGGAGGTCGGAGGTACGGTTCTGGAAAAAGAAAAGGCCGGGCAATGCCCGGCCGAGAGGTCTTGCCTTTGGATTACCGTAAAACAAGGGTAACAATGGTTCCTGCGAAACCCACCACGATGGCGACCACCATACCTACCGCCCAGAACTTCAAGCCGTCCAGTTTGTTTTCCAGCGCGTCGATTCTTTCACCGAGCTTTTGCTCGACGGCATCGATCTTCCCGGTGAGCTTTTGCTCGACGGCATCGATCTTCCCGGTGAGCTTTTGGTCGACGGCGTCGATCTTCCCGGTGAGCTTTTGCTCGACGGCATCGATCTTCCCGGTGAGCTTTTGGTCGACGGCGTCGATCTTCCCGGTGAGCTTTTGGTCGACGGCGTCGATCTTCCCGGTGAGCTTTTGCTCGACGGCGTCGATCTTCCCGGTGAGCTTTTGCTCGACGGCGTCGATCTTCCCGTCAAGCCTCTTGATCTCGCCACTGACTTTTTCGTCAAGCTGGTCGAGGCGCATGTTAAGACGTTCGTCCAGCCGATCGATCCGCTGGAGCAGGAAAAAGAACTCCGGCGAGGCCAGCCCGCGTGGCGGCTCGCCTGTGGCGGCGGTTTCCCTGACGGCTTCTTCCGGCATGGCTGCCACTTCCTCTCACCTGTTTAATTATAGCACGGGGCGGGCAAGCCGGGAAGTCTCGGCGAAGCTTTGTCACCACCTGCCGGAAAATAGAAAAGCTGCCTGGGGCGCTCCGGCTACATAAGCCTTCTCCCCGGGCATTTTGATGGGGAAATTCCCGGAGACGCATATCCCCTGGCAAACCCGGCCACACTGAACGTGGGATGTGTAATCTGTGGGTAGACAGACCCGACGCGACCATCCGAATTTTGAGATTTGAGATTGCAAATTTTAAATTTCCGCAGGGAGCTGGGATCATATGGACGACATCAGGCGGAGACAAATCCTCTGGCCCCTCATCGCCCTGTTCGCCATCGTGGCCCTGGCCATCGCCGCCTCGCCGGGGGCGCGCCGGCCGGCCTTTGTCTTCCGCCCGCAGGTCGTGGGTTTCTACGTGGACGAGGCGGGACCCACCGGGTCGCTGGGTTCGTTACGCGACCACGCCCGGGATCTGAACGTGGTGGCGCCCCTCTGGCACAGCATCTACCCGGACGGCAGCGTGGACGACAAGGTCAACCGCGAGGCCCTGGAGATTGCCCGGCGGGCCAGGCTGCAGATCCTTCCCCTGGTAAACGTGGGCAAAAACGACGATACCTTTCTTCGCGACCCGGCCGCCCGCGACCGGGCAATTACGGGCATCATACGGCATGTGCGGCGGTACGACTACGCCGGGGTCTTCCTGGACATCCAGCTCCTTCCCGAGGACGGGCGCACCTTCACCGGCGACCGGGACCTGCTGACCGACTTCGTGCGCCGGCTGCGCGACCGGCTTAAGGCCGAGCGCAAAACCCTGGCCATGGCGGTTATTCCGCAGTTCGACACCTCGCCGGACATCAGCGCCATTTACGATTACGGCGCCCTCGCCCGGCTGGTGGACCGCGTGGCCCTGATGACCTACGACCGGCACCAGGCATCGAGCCCGCCCGGCCCGGTGGCCCCCTTCGGGTGGGTGGAAGGAAATATCAAGGATGCCCTGAAGAAGGGGTTCCGGGCGAGCCAAATTCTGCTCGGCATCGCCACCTACGGCTACGACTGGCCCGCGGGGCAGGCGGGTGGGTTCTCGCGCCCGACCAGCCAGATCATGGAGCGCGCCGGTCGCTTCGGCGTGCAGGTGAAATGGGACGACCGCTTCCAGGAGCCCTACTACGTCTACACGGCGCCGGGTGACCGCCCGCGGGAGGTCTGGTTCGAGAACAAAGCCACCCTCAAGCAGAAGATCTCCCTGGTGCGGAAATACCGCCTCGCCGGGTTGGCCGTCTGGCGGCTCGGCTTCGAAGAGGACGACTTCTGGCGTACCCTGCGGGAAGGTCTGCGCCGCCCTCCTGCCAGGTAAGTAATGTCAGCCAGGGGGCCCGTTGCCTTGACGAGTCTTCCGTCATGGGTTATCTTTTAGGAGAAAGAATTCCTGGCAGAAGGTGATGCGGGTGAGCTGGAAGAGGTGGCTGGTATTTGTCGCCCTGGCCTGTTTCCTCGGCGGGGTGATGTTCGCCGGAGGCATGGCCCTGGTCCGGGACCTGGCGCCGCAGCCGGCCCTGGAGCGGCCCGCGGCCGACGCTTCCCCGGTTCTTCCCGGCGCGTCGCCCGGCGCGGTGGCCGATATCGTGGCGCGCTGTGGTCCGGCCGTGGTCAAGATCGATACCCTCGTAGCCACGGGCGGGGAATCAGCCCTTGATCCGTTCTTTAACGACCCGTTTTTCCGCGACTTTTTCGGGCGGCCTCTTGTCCCGTCGCAGCCGCGCTACCGTACGGGTCTCGGTTCCGGGTTTATTATTTCCAGGGACGGTTACATCCTGACTAACGAGCACGTCATCGACGGCGCCCGGGAGATCCAGGTGACCGTGTCCGGTTACAAGAAACCCTTTACCGCGCGGGTGGTGGGGGCGGACTACGACCTGGACCTGGCCGTCGTCAAGATCGATGCGCCCCGGGACCTTCCCTACCTTAAACTGGGAGACTCCAACAAAACCCGCGTCGGCGATTGGGTGATCGCCATCGGCAATCCGTACGGCCTGGACCACACGGTAACCGTCGGTGTGGTGAGCGCCAAGGGGCGGCCGGTGCAGATCGAGGACCGGTACTACGATAACTTGATGCAGACCGACGCCGCCATCAACCCCGGAAACAGCGGCGGGCCGCTCCTGAACCTGCAGGGTGAGGTGATCGGCATCAACACCGCGGTGAACGCCCAGGCCCAGGGGATCGGCTTCGCCATCCCTTCGAGCACCGTACAGCCGGTGCTTCAGGAGCTTATTTCCACCGGGAAAGTGACGCATCCGTGGCTCGGCGTGCGGGTGCGCGACGTTACCCCCGCCCTGGCCCAGTACCTGGGCCTGACCGAGGTACGTGGGGCGCAGATCATCGAGGTCATTCCCGACAGTCCTGCAGCCCGGGCGCGGCTTATGCCGGGCGACGTTATCCTGGAGATGGCCGGGCGGATCATCGGCGACGCCCAGGACGTCACCAACGCCGTGCGCGCCCTCAAGGTGGGGCAGCGGGTGAAGGTCGGGATTTTCCGGGACGGCAGAACCTTTAGCGTAAGCGTTACCCTGGCGGAGAAACCCCGTTAGTGGGAAGTGGGAAGTGGGAGGTGAGAGGTGGGAGATACGGATTGGGAAATGGGGACGGCCTGAATTCTTGAAGTCAGGGCGGCAATATACAAATTGTGGATAAAAAAGATATTGCGCAGTGCGGAGGTGGAAAGTGGCGGGTGTACGGGACCGCATCCTTGTTTTATTTGCTGTAGTGATGTTGCTCCTTCTCCCGGTGCTGCCGGCCGGTGCCGTCCCGGCCCCGGAGGTGCAGGCGGCGGCGGCCGTCCTTATGGAGGCCGACACCGGCCAGATCCTCTACGCGAAAAACCCGGACGCCGGCATGTACCCGGCCAGCACCACCAAGGTGCTTACGGCCCTGGTGGTGCTGGAGCGCTGCCGTCTTGACGAAAGGGTTTCCGTGCCCCCCGGCTTCCCCGGTATTGACGGTCAGGCTATTTACGTACGCCCGGGCGAGACCTTTACCGTGCGCGAACTCCTTTACGCGCTGCTGGTGCATTCGGCCAACGACGCCGCGCTTCTCCTGGCCGAGCATACCGCCGGGTCGGTGCCCGCCTTTGCGCGGCTGATGAACGAGAAAGCGCAGGAACTGGGAGCCCGCCATTCCCATTTTGTTTCCCCGCACGGCCTGCCCGACGCGAACCACTATACCACGGCCCGCGACCTGGCCCTCATCGCCCGGGCGGCCATGCAGAACCCCATCTTCCGCCAGATCGTCGCTACCAGAAACCATGTCCTCCCCCCGCGCCCGGACCCGGAAGCCTTGCGCCACCTGTGGAACACCAACAAACTCCTCTGGCAGTATGAGGGAGCGAACGGCGTCAAGACCGGGTACACCACCCAGGCCCGGCAGTGCCTCGTGGCCTCGGCCCGCCGCGGCGACCGGGAACTTCTCGCCGTCCTGCTCAGGAGCGAGGGGAACAACATCTGGACCGACGCCAAAACCCTGCTCGATTACGGCTTTGAGGGTTTCACCCGGAGCGAGATTGTGAGCCGCGGGCGGCACGTGGCCCGGGTGGAGGTCGCCTACGGGAGGCGCGATGTGGAGCTGGTTACGGCGGCTTCCTTCAGCCGTTGCTTCCCCGCCGGCACTTCGCCCGGGATTTCCTGGGACGTCAGGATTCCCCGGGTGCCGGAGGCGCCGGTGCGCCGGGGGCAGCAGGTGGGGGAGCTGGTTTTCTATGGCGACGGAAAGCGGCTCGGCAGCGTGCCCCTGTTAGCGGCGGCCGACGTGCCCCGCGCCGTCTGGGCCTCCTGGTGGTTCTGGACCGGCGTGGCGGGCGGGGGCTTCCTCCTGGTCCGGTATCATAACCGGAAGCGGCGCGAAAAGTTTCTCTTCCGGCGGCGGTAGCCCCTTTCCGGGACCAGGAAGGCGACAAGCCGCGCGAAAGGCTCCGCGAAAGGGAGCACGGCGGCACTCGACACCAGGTTGAAAAGGGTGTGGGCGTTGGCTATCCGGCCGTCGAGGTCGGCGGCGGTGAGGCCCACCAGGGTCGCGAAGGGGCCGGCCAGGGGCAGCACCGCCAGGGCGCCAAGGATGTTTAGCAGAAGGTGTGCCGCCGCGATGCGCCGGCCGGAGGTGGTGCTTCCGGCGGCGGCCAGCAGGGCGGTGAAGCAAGTGCCCACGTTGTTTCCCACCACCAGGATCACCGCGTCCTTAAGGTCGATCAGGCCCTGCCGGCCCAGGGTGATGACAAGCCCCGTGGCGGCGCTCGAAGAGTGCAAAAGACCGGTGAGGCCGGCCGCAGCGGCGGCCGCCAGCCAGGGATTGCCGCGAAGGGCCAGGAGGACGTCGCGAAACCAGGGTTGCTCCTGCCAGGGGGTAAGGCCCGCCCCCATGGCGTCAAGCCCCAGAAAGACGGCACCCAGCCCGGTAAGGGCGCGTCCCGCGTGGCCGGCGCGCGTACGGCGTTCCGCGATCCAGAGCCCGAGCCCCGCGGCCAGAAGGGCGGGGGCGAGCCGCCCCGCATCGAGGGAGAGAAGCTGCACGGTGAGGCACGTGCCCACGTTGGCCCCGAGGATGACGCCGATGGCCTGGGGCAGCCCGAGCAACCCGGCGTCCGCGAAGCCCATGGTAAGGATGGAAACGGCGGTACTGCTCTGGACCAGCGCTGTCAGGACGGTCCCGGTGAGGGCGGCCCGCACCGGTGTCCCGGCGCAGCGGCGCAACGCGCTCCGCAACGCGGAACCGGCCAGGCCCGTGAGACCCGCCTTGAGAAGGGAAAGGCCGCCCAGAAGCAGGGCCAGCCCCCCTGCAAAGAGAAAGGCACCCATGACCTGCGTCCTAAACCCGTTTTTCTATTAACTATGACCGCCGCCTGGCGGCTATCCCGCGAAATTTCTAGAAAATAAAAACTTTGCCCCACCCGGTACAAAACATACTTTCCGTGTGGTATACTTCAGTTAAGATAAATTTACTGATATTACCAGGATTGCCGGTAATTGCGCCGGGGAAGGAGGCGCGACCGTGAAACATTCCGACCTTCCGGCCGCTTACGGCGACAACGTCGTTGTTCTCCTGGTGCAGAGCCCTACCGTGGTTTTCGCCTACTGGGACCTGACGCCTGCCGCCTGGTGCGCTCTGACGCGGCGGGGCGTGTTCACGGTGCGCTTCCGGCGCTGCCAGGATCCCGGGGCCTTTACCGATGTGCACCCGGAGCGCCGGGCCGGCAACTGGTACTTCCGGGGCGTCGCGCCGGGCGCGTCCTACGTATGCGAGGTGGGGTGTACCGAGGGAGGGGTCTTCTACCCCTTCCTTTGCTCGACCCGGGTGGACACGCCCTTCAACACACCGGCGCCGGCCGCCGAAGGAGAGGTTGAGCCGTTGGCGGCGGGGGACGGGTATGAGGAGGCGTTCCCGGCCCCGCCGCCGCTGGCGCCCCTGCCCGGTTCGGGTACTTTTCTCGAGTAAAGAAGCGCTGGGCTCCTGCTGCCGCGCCTGACATTCTCCAGGGAAGGTGAGGATACCCGTGCCCAAGGGTTACCTGGCACTTGTTCTCCACGCGCACCTGCCCTTTGTCCGCCACCCCGAGCGGGAGCGGTTCCTGGAGGAGCACTGGTTTTTCCAGGCCCTTACCGAGTGCTACATTCCGCTCCTGGCCGCCCTGGAAAGGCTCGACGCGGACGGGGTGGCGACGCGGTTGACGATTTCCCTTTCGCCCCCGCTTATCAGCATGCTTACCGATGCCCTTCTCCAGGCGCGCTACGTCGCCTACCTGGACAGGCTCTCCGCCCTGGCCGAGCGGGAGCGGGGGCGCACCCGGGGCACGCCCTGGCACGACCTCGCCGTCTTTTACGGGGAGCGGCTGGCCGCGGCGCGGGCGTTTTTCGACCGCTACCGGGGGAACCTGACGGCGGCCTTCGCGCGCCTGCGGGACGCGGGCCGCATCGAGCTGATCACCACCTGCGCCACCCACGGCTACCTCCCCCTGATCGAGACGCGGGAGGCGGCCGCGGCCCAGGTGCGGGTCGGGGTGGAAACCTTTGTGCGGCACTTCGGCCGCCCCCCTCGCGGCTTCTGGTTGCCCGAATGCGGTTACGCCCCGGGGGTTGAGGAACTCTTGGCGGCCGCCGGCGTGCGCTACTTCGTCGTGGAGACCCATGGCCTGCTGCACGCGCGCCCGCGCCCCCGCTACGGTGTTTACGCGCCGGTTCTGGTGGGGGCCTCGCCGGTGGCGGCCTTTGCCCGCGACCCGGAGAGTTCCCGCCAGGTGTGGGACAGGCACGTGGGTTATCCCGGCGACTTCGACTACCGCGAGTTCTACCGCGACATCGGTTACGAGCTGGCGTGGGAGTACCTCGAACCTTATATGCCCAGCCCGGAAGTCCGGACCGACACCGGCTTCAAATATTACCGCATCACCGGCCCCGGCCCCCACAAGGAGATCTACGTTCCCGCCTGGGCCGCGGAAAAGGCGCACCGCCACGCCGGGCACTTCCTGCACAGCCGGCAACTGCAGATCCAGGACCTGGCGCGGCATATGGACCGCCCACCGGTGATCGTTGCCCCGTACGACGCCGAGCTCTTCGGCCACTGGTGGTTCGAAGGGCCCCAGTGGCTGGAGTCCCTCTGCCGCAAGGTGCATTTTGACCAGGACACGGTGGCCATGGTTACCCCCGGCGACTACCTCGAGCGTCACCCTCCGGGCGTACGGGTGCGCCTGGGGCACTCCAGCTGGGGCGCCGGCGGCTACAGCGAGGTCTGGCTCAATCCGAAAAACGACTGGATTTACCCGCACCTGCACCATATGGAGCGGGAGCTTGTGGAACTGGCCCGCATGCACCCGGAAGCGTCGGGCGGCACCCGCCGCCTCCTGAACCAGGCGGCGCGCGAGCTGCTCCTGGCCCAGTCCAGCGACTGGCCCTTCATCATTACCACCGGTACGGCTTCCGGTTACGCGGAGAGGCGGCTGGCCGAGCACATCGGCCGGTTCGGCCTGCTGGCGGAAAGGATCAGGCGCGGGGCCGGGGTCGATGCCGCCGTGGAGGAAATGGAGCACCGGGATAATATCTTTCCCTTTCTTGATTACCGGGTCTACGCCGGGGACGGGCGAAGGGCCCTGCGGGCCGGGGCGTCGCGCCCCGCCGTCCTGGTTCTGTCCTGGGAGTTCCCGCCGCGCACCGTCGGCGGCCTGGGGCGGCACGTCTACGACCTGACGCGCGCCCTGGCGCGGCTCGGGGCGCGGGTATACGTTCTCACGGCGCCGGCGCCCGGAGCGCCGCCGCGCGCGAACGTGGACGGAGTCACGGTGCTGCGCCTCGCGCCGGAGGCCCTGCGGGCGCGGGACTTTCTGGCCTGGGTGGACGAGCTCAACCGCGGCCTGGTGGATCTCGCCGGGACCCTCCGCCGGCAGGGCGGCACCTGGGACCTGGTGCACGCCCACGACTGGCTGGTGGGCACGGCGGCGGAAACGCTGGCCTCGAGGTGGCCGGTACCCGTGGTGGCGACCATTCACGCCACCGAGCACGGGCGGCACGGGGGCCTTCACAACGAGCTGCAGCGGACCATCCACGACCGGGAGGCGCGCCTCGCCCGGCTGGCGCGGCGTGTCATCTGCTGCAGCCGCTACATGGCGGACGAGGTGGGCCGCCTCTTCGGAGTGGACGGGAAGGTCCGGGTAATTCCCAACGGGGTGGATCCGGCTGCCCTGCGCTGCCCGCCGGGGACGGTTGCCCGGAGCCCCGAGCCCCTGCTCCTTTTTATGGGCCGGCTGGTCCCGGAGAAAGGGGTGCAGGTGCTCCTTGCTGCCGTGCGCCTGCTGCGGGAGCGCTTCCCGCAACTGCGGCTGGTGGTGGCGGGCCGCGGCCCCTACGAGGAGCACCTGCGCTACCTGACGCGGGAGTACGGACTTGAAGGGGCGGTGACCTTCGCCGGGTTTGTGGACGGCGCGGCGCGCAAACGCCTGCTGGCCCAGGCCCACGTCGGGGTTTTCCCGAGCTTCTACGAGCCCTTCGGCATCGTGGCCCTGGAGGCGATGGCCGTCGGGTTGCCGGTGGTGGTGGGGGATACCGGCGGGCTCGTAGACGTGGTGGACCACGGCCGCGACGGATTCCGCGTCCCGCCCGGAAACGCCGATCTGCTGGCCTACTACCTCGGCCTTTTGCTGGAAAATCCGGCCCTCGGGCAGGAAATGGCGGCTCGGGCGGCTAAGAAATTAGTCACCGCGTACGACTGGCGGCGCATCGCCGAACAAACCCTTGAAGTTTACGCGGAGGTAATCGGCCGGAGGTCGGGATATGCCGCGTCCGCTGCTGGTGGGTAACGGAAGGATCCTTGTCGCCTTCGACACCTATTACTTCGCCCGGGACTTTTACTACCCCTACGTGGGGCAGTGGAACCATATCATGGGCCGCCGCAACCGCATCGGGGTCTGGGTGGACAACCAGTTTGCCTGGCTCGATCACCCGAGCTGGGAGCGCTCCCTCAGGTACAAGAACGACACCCTCGTGACGGAGGTGCGGGCGCGCAACCCGTGGTTGCGGGCGACCCTGGAGATCAACGGCGCGGTGGACATGCGGGAGAACGTTTACGTTTCCCGCGTGGTCCTCACCAACCAGGCGGACACCGAGCGGGAGTTCCGGCTCTACTTCACCCAGAACTTTTCCATTGACGAGGTGGCGGTGGGGGATACGGCCCTCTTCGATCCCCGTGTGTACACCATTTACCACTACAAGAAAGACCGCTACTTCATGGTGAACGGCCGTTGCGGAAACGAAAGCTTCTTCCAGTACGCCACCGGACTGAAGCGGGTGGGCACCATCGAGGGCACCTTCCGCGACTGCGAGGACGGCCAGCTCAGCGGGAACCCCATCGCCCAGGGGTCGGTTGACAGCGCCATAGGCTTCCGGCTGATCCTCGGGGCGGGCCAGGCCGGCACCGTCCACTACTGGGTCTGTGCTGGCAAGAACTTCCAGGAAGTGCGCGCCCTGGACGCCTACGTGCGGGAGGAGGGGCCGGAGAACATCCTGCACCAGGTGGAGCAGTACTGGCGCACCTGGGTGACCGCCGTCCCCCGGGACTGGCATGGTTTGCGCCCCTTCGTGGTCAACGCCTTCAACCGGAGCCTGCTGCTTACCAGGCTGCACCTCGACGAGCGGGGCGCCATTGTGGCCGCCATCGATTCGGACATTATGGGCGTCACCAACCGCGACCACTACTGCTACGTCTGGCCGCGCGACGGCGCCTTCGTGGCCTACGCCCTGATCAAAGCCGGCTACGGCCGGTTGACACGCCCGTTCTTCGAATTCTGCGCCGACGCCCTCACCGAGGACGGGTGCCTGATGCACAAGTACAATCCCGACGGTACCCTGGGGTCGAGCTGGATGCCCTGGGTGGAGCGTGGCGTGGTGTACCTCCCCATCCAGGAAGACGAGACCGCGCTGGTCCTCTGGGCACTGTGGGCCTATTACCAGGCGGAGAAGGACCTGGAATTCGCGGCCCGGCTTTACCGCCCCCTTATTCTGCCGGTGGCCGAGTTTCTCCACGCCTACTTCGACGAGGAACTCGGCCTGCCCCGCGAGTGCTACGACCTCTGGGAGGAGCGGCGCGGCATCTTCACCTTCACCGCGGCCAGTGTTTACGCGGGGCTGACGGCGGCGGCCAACTTCGCCCGGGTTTTCGGCGAGGAAGACCGGGCGGAGATGTACGCCGCGCGGGCCGCGCAGGTGAAAAAAGGAATTACCGACCATCTTTACGACCGCGACCTGCAGCGCTTTATCCGCGGCCTGGTCTGGAGCCCGGAGCAGGGGCGCTACGTGAAGGACACCACCCTGGAGTCCAGCGTCGCGGGGGTGTTCCTTTTCGACGTCCTGCCCGCCGACGACCCGCGCGTGGTGAACACCATGCGCACCATCGAGCAGGAACTCTGGGTGCGTACCGAGGTGGGGGGTGTCGCCCGCTACACCGACGACCACTACTTCCAGCGGACGCGGGACGTTTTCACCGTGCCCGGCAACCCGTGGCTCATCACCACCCTCTGGCTCGCCCAGTGGCACATTGCGGTGGCCACGGGGCCGGTTGCCTTCTACCGCCCCCTGGGCCTGATCGAGTGGGCGGCCCGCAACGCCCTGGAAAGCGGGGTCCTGCCCGAGCAGCTCGACCCCTTCAGCGGCGAGCCCCTTTCCGTGGCCCCGCTGGCGTGGTCCCACGCTGCCTTCGTGCAGACGGTGGTCGAATACCTGGCCCGCCGCCGGCAATACCTGGTGGACGAGGAGCGGGCGGCCCTGGCCGCGGCGGCAGCGCTGGAAAAGTAACGGGGCCGCATGCCCGGAAAATAACCTCCGGCTCCCCTCCCGTATAACCTGGTAAGGGGAGGGATGGGGAGTGAAAAGGATCGGGCTGGCCCTGGGCGGGGGGTTCGTTCGGGGAGCGGCGCACATCGGTGTCCTGAAAGTGCTGGAGGCGGAGGGCATCCGGCCCGCGGCGGTCGCCGGCACCAGCGCCGGTAGCATCGTGGCCGCCCTCTACGCTGCGGGTTACACGGCGGCCGAAATGGAGCGCGTGGCGCTGGCCCTTGAGCCGAAGAAAGTCTTCGACGGCGGGCCCGTCCTCCGGCTCGTGAGCCTGTGGCGGGTTCTGGCCGCCCTGCTGCGGCGCCGCCGGGGGCGCATAGATGTTTCCGCACCCCTGGGGCTCCTGCCCGGCGCCGCCCTGGAAGCCTTTCTCAAGGAGCTTTTCGGCGCGCGGCGGTTCGACGAACTGCCCCTGCCGCTGCTGATCACGGCCACCGACGTGGCCGGAGGCCGGCGGGTGGTGTTCGGCCCGTCCCCCCTGGTGCGCGACGCATTCGTCCGCCCGGCGCGGGTTCCGGTGGCGCGGGCCGTGCGGGCCAGCTGCGCCGTGCCCGGCCTCTTCGAGCCCGTCCGCTGGGAAGACATGGTCCTTGTCGACGGGGGCGTGCGGGAGGCGGTGCCCGCGGAGGCCGTCCGGCTGGCCGGCGTGGAGGTGGTGGTGGCCGTCGACGTGGGCGGGCGCGGTGCGGCCCGGCGGCCGGTGAAGGACATCCTGGACCTGGTGAGCGAGGCATGGGAGCTCTCGCTGACCGAAGGCAAGCGGAAGGAGCTCGAAGCCCACGCCGACCTGGTTCTCGCCCCGGCAGTGGGCAACGTGCAGCCCTGGGATTTCGACCGGATTCCCCACTGCATCCGGGCCGGTGAGGAGGCGGCCTGCGACGGGCTCCACGAGTTACGGGAGGTGCTGGCATGAATTTGCGCGCGTGCCCGGCCCTCTGCCGGTTAACGGAGGAACTCCGCGGGCGCCTGAAGGACATGGCCCGGGTGGTGCAGGAGGTCAACCGGGCCCTGGACGGGCGAGCTGCGGAGACCCTATCCCCGCTGGAAAAGGCGGGTTTGCTTTATTACCTTCAGGCTTTTTACGCCGGTGTGGAGGACATCCTCCTGCGCATCGTGGCGGAAGTCGACCGCTTTTCTTTTCCGGGCCAGGACCTCGGACGGGAACTCCTCCGGCGCATGACCCTTGAGGTGCCCAGGGTGCGGCCCGCGGTGCTGGATACCGGTCTTTTTCGGCGCCTGGAGGCCTACCGGACCTTCACCGCCGAAGCGCGGCGCCTGCGCGGTATACCCGCACCGGCGCCGGTTTTTGCCCTGGTGGTCGACCTCCCCGACGTCTATGCCGCCTTTGCCGCCCAGGTGGAGATGTTCCTCGACCACCTGTGGCGGGCGGGGGAATGCGGGGGGCAGGAAGAATAAGGGTATGGAGCGAAAAGAGAGCCGAAGGTGAGGAAGGGTGGAAGGAATCCTCCTCGGGTACATCAGGGTGTTATGCCACGATATCCTGAACCACCTCCAGGTGGTGTCCGGCCTGGCGCAGCTGCAGAAAGCGGAGCGTATCGGCAGGTACGTGGCGGAGGTGGGCAACCAGATAAAGGAGATCGGCCGGGTGGCCCGCCTTGAGAACAGGCACCTGGCGACCGCGCTCTTCGGTTGCCTGCAGTGGTTTTCCCGCTACGGGGTCCCTTACCGGCTCACGGTGGCCGCGGAGGCCGTCGCAACCCCTGCCGGCGGCATCCCGCCGGGCTCCCTGGTCGACGGCCTGGCCCTCCTCGGGCGGGAGATGGCCTCCCGCCTTGAAGGTTTGGACAGGCCCCTGCTGGTGGCGGTGGAGGTGGAGGGGAGCGGCCCCAGGGTGCGCATCACCCTGCCGGGCGACCGGGAAGACGCCGCCGATGTGGCCCGGGCCTGCGCGGCAGCGGTAGAGGCCGGCCTGGCGGAAGGAGGCGGGCAGGTGCAGGTGCTTCACGGCGACGGGCCGCCGGCGCTGCTTCTCACTTTCCCGGCACTGCCGGATGCCGGGGAGCGGCGGGTGGAAGAATAGGAGCGCCATGTTCTACGACGAGGCGAAGATCTACGTAAAGGGGGGCGACGGCGGCAACGGCTGCGTCGCCTTCCGGCGCGAAAAGTACGTGCCGCGCGGCGGCCCCGCGGGCGGTGACGGCGGCCGGGGCGGGAACGTCGTCCTGCGGGCCGACGCGCAGCTCGCCACCCTGATCGACCTGCGCTACCGGCGCCACTACAGGGCGGCGCGGGGCGCTCACGGCTTGGGGAAGAACATGCACGGGCGGGACGGAGAAGACCTGGTGGTGCGGGTCCCCGTGGGCACCGTGGTGCGCGACGCGGCCACCGGCGCGCTCCTGGCCGACCTGGTGACGGACGGGCAGGAGGTGGTCGTCGCCCGCGGCGGGCGGGGGGGCCGCGGCAACGCCCGCTTTGCCACCAGTACCAGGCGGGCGCCGGCCTTCGCGGAGAAGGGGAAACCCGGGGAGGAGCGGTGGGTCCTCCTGGAGCTCAAGCTCCTGGCCGACGCGGGCCTGGTAGGTTTCCCCAACGCCGGCAAGTCAACGCTCATCGCCCGCGTATCCGCCGCCCGGCCGAAGATCGCCGACTACCCCTTTACCACCCTGGAGCCGCATCTGGGGGTTGTACGGGTAGGGGAAGGCGAGAGTTTTGTGCTGGCCGACATCCCGGGGCTGATCGAGGGGGCGCACCGGGGGTCCGGCCTCGGGCACAGGTTCCTGCGGCACATCGAGCGGACGCGCCTGCTGGTGCACGTCCTCGACACCGCCGGGAGCGGCGGGCGCGACCCGGTGCAGGACTTCGCGGTGATCAACCGCGAACTGGCCGCCTACGACCCCGAACTGGCCGCGCGTCCCCAGATCGTGGCCGCCAACAAGATGGACCTGCCGGGCGCCGCGGCGAACCTGGAACGGCTCCGGGAGGTCCTGGGCGAACGGTACGAGATTTACCCCATCTCCGCCCTCACGGGAGAAGGGCTGCCGCGGCTGGTGCACCGCATCGCCGCCCTGCTGCGCGAACTCCCCCGCCCCGCGCTCCGGGAGGCCGAAGGCCGGGTGGCGGAGGTTTGCAGCAGCTTCAAGGGCTTTGACTATAATTGACTGTACTTAACTATTCTGCTACAATAAAAGTATGGAGCTTATATCCATTGGAGAAGCAGCAAAGAGATTAGGTGTACACCCGAACAG
>JBFMHQ010000027.1:0-3308 GCA_040751815.1 Bacillota bacterium
GCTCGCCCGCCAGATTCGTGCTGACTGGCTGGTGACCGATGATGCCGCTGCCCGCTTGTTTGCGCAAACGTTAGGAATCGAGGTTCACGGGTCGCTCGGGATTGTCCTGTGGGCAGCGGCTACAGGTCGGCTTAACCGTCCGGAAGCGGAGGCTTTGTTAGACCGGCTGGCGCGTTCGTCGCTTTGGCTTTCGCCACGGGTACTGGCGGAGGCAAAAGCGGCGTTGGAAAACATCTATTCTTAGTGCCCAGAAAACTCCCGCGGTAACTAAGTTTGGCAGCGGTAGGCCGTAAGTAGTGGTGATCATGGAGCAGGCAGAAAGCCTCTACAGGGATTGGCCGGAGGCGGCCTGAGTGTTGGGCGGCGCAGGGTTTGTTGGGCGGAGAAAAAAAAGGGGGGGAATGATCACGGTGAATTATACGCTCGCTATAGCGGGTGCGGTGGAAGCGCTCATGACGGTGGCCGGTTGTTAATCATTTGGGATCAGGAAGCAAGTTGTGCTGGCGGCATGTAATGTATATATTAAGCAAATATATATCGCGCCTCATCAAGAGGCGCTTTTGAAGCGGAAGGCGCGAGCGCTTGGACTGGCGGAAGCAGAACTGGTTTTTTAGACAGGCGGGAGGATTTCCGGGGTAGCGGCGATACCTTAGGGTGTTTGTGGCGGCGAAAAGGGTGAATCTTGATTTGTAACTGAATTACCTGCGGAAGTGGCTCCTGGTCGCTACGGCCATCGGGTTGGTGGCCGGGGTGGGCGCAATCGTTTTTTACGAGGCCATCCATTGGTCCACGTACCTGTTTCTCCAGTTGGGCGCCGGTTACCGTCCGCCCGCGCCGCTGGGCGAGGGGCAGCCGGTGGTGACGGAAATCTCCCGGCGCTGGATGATTCGTGCTGCTCCTGCTTTTTGCCGCCGGGCTTTCTTTTTTTCTCCAGGAAAAAAACAGCGCCACCATTATCTTAGTAATGTTTTCCTCAGCAGCCTTTTGAGTTTTTACCAGCAGTACAGTGCTAACAGCGCCCTGGGCAAGCTCTTGGCCCTGGTGAAGACGCGGGCCATGGTTCTGCGGGACGGGGCGGTGCGGGAGGTGCCGGTGGCAGAGGTAGTGCCCGGGGATATGGTGCTCCTTAAGGCCGGTGACCTGCTGCCGGGCGACGCGGATAGGAGCATCTTTGGTCGTACTGTCCCCTATCAGAATCTCTTCGCCGGACTTGGTGATGCTGACCTTAGCGGGTCAGCGGGTGATAAAGAGGAAGGGTCTGGCTTAATATTACCAACTTTAGCTGGATCAGCGGCTGATAGAAGGGGGTATTTGGCACTCGGGTCGTACTGTATGCCGCTGTGTGTGGAAGTTCCAACTTAGATAGGGGCAGGTTCTAGAACCAGGGGAGGGGAAGTGCGGTGGAAGTTCTTCCGGTTGTGGCGGCATTCCTTGCCGGCTGCCTGGTTGGTTGGGTGATTGCGGGCTCCCGCGCCCGGGCCGCCGGGGGCGTCATCAACGAACTGCGGCAGCAGGTGGCGCAAAGGGACGAGGACTTGCGGCGCAGCCGCGAGGAACTGGACGGCGAGAGAACCGCCCGCGTGAAGGCGGAAACCCTGCTTGATGAAAGCCGGAAAAGCGTAGAGGAGCAAAAGAAGCTTCTCGACTTGGCCACCCAGAGGCTGGCCGAAACGTTCAACAGCCTGGCCGGCGAAGCCCTCAAGAGCAACAACCAGGCGTTCCTCGCCCTGGCCCAGAAAACCCTGGAAACCTTCATTGCCGAGGCGAAGGGCGACCTGGGCCAGCGCCAGCAGGCCATTGAGGGCCTGGTTCGGCCCCTCAAGGAGGCCCTCGAACGCTATGACCGGGAAATCCAGGAGATGGAAAAGGCCCGCCGGGAGGCCTACGGCGGCCTGACCAGGTATCTCCAGGAATTAAGTCAGACGCAGCAACAGCTGCAGAGCGAAACCAGGAAACTGGTTACTGCCCTGAGGGTGCCCAGGGCGAGGGGCCGCTGGGGCGAGATCACCCTGCAACGGGTGGTGGAGATGGCCGGCCTGTCCCCCTACTGCGACTTTGCCACCCAGCCCGCGGCGGAGGTGGGCGACGGTCGGCTGCGCCCCGACCTCATCGTCAATCTTCCCAACGGGCGGGCCATTGTGGTGGACGCCAAGGCCCCCCTGGACGCCTACCTGGACGCCGTCGAGGCGGAAGGCGAGGATGCCAGAAAGGCCGCGCTGCAGCGGCACGCCCAGGCGGTCAGGGGCCACATGCTGCAGCTGGGATCGAAGGACTACCAGAGCCGGTTCCGGTTCAGCGTCGACTTTGTAGTCCTTTTCCTCCCGGGCGAACCATATTTCGGCGCCGCCGTGGAGCACGATCCCGGGCTCATCGAAGACGCCGTGCACCGGCGCGTGCTCCTGGCCACGCCCATAACCCTGGTGGCCCTTCTGAAGGCCGTGGCCTACGGCTGGCAGCAGCGGCAGGCCGCCGAGAACGCGGAGCGGGTAATCGAGGCGGGCAGGCAGCTTTTCGACCGGGTGTGTGTCTTCGCCGAGCACCTGGCCGGCATCCGGCGGGGCCTGGCGGGTGCGGTGGAAGCGTACAACCAGGCCGTGGGTTCCTGGCAGAGCCGCCTCGTGCCCGGTGCCCGCCGGCTGAAGGAGCTGGGTGCCGCTCCGGCCCAGCGGGAACTGCGGGACGTGGAAGAGGTGGAAACCGTACCCCGCGAGGTCCCAACCGCGTCTGGGGCGGACGCATGAGGTATAATCTTAAGCGGAGGTGAAGGCGTATGTGGCGCGGGGGCAACTGGTTCAGGTTCTGCGGCCCCTTCGGTTTCGGCTTCAGCTTCGGTCCGCCGCCCTTCGGCTGGTGGGGCACCGCCGATCCCGACGAGGAAGTCAGGATGCTTAAGGAGTACCAGAGGTTCCTGGAGCAGGAACTCGAGAGGGTGAGGGAGCGAATCAGGCGGCTGGAAGGCAGCCGGGATTGACGGGAGCGAGGTGCTGGCGGGACGTGGCAGATGCCGGAACGCCCGTCGGGGAACTGCGGGCACTGGTGGCGGCCTTCGTCGCCGAGCGGGAGTGGGAGGTATGAGCTAACCGGCGAGGATGGGTAACAAGACGGCAACAAAGCTGGTGATCAGCGCCTCCCGCAGGACCGAGCCTTACTTTTTTGCCGAGCGGCTGGCCGCGATCCTCCGCGACCGCTACCCGCCGGCGCGGGTGCACACGGTGGTCGTCTGGACCAAGTTTCCCGCCGCGGTGCTGGAGCGGCTGCGGCCCGTGCTGGCGCGCTACGACCAGGTGTACGTGCACCTCACCGTCACC
>JBFMHQ010000027.1:3408-20471 GCA_040751815.1 Bacillota bacterium
CGACCGCTACCCGCCGGCGCGGGTGCACACGGTGGTCGTCTGGACCAAGTTTCCCGCCGCGGTGCTGGAGCGGCTGCGGCCCGTGCTGGCGCGCTACGACCAGGTGTACGTGCACCTCACCGTCACCGGGCTGGGGGGCACGCCCGTTGAGCCCCGGGTGCCGCCGCCGGAAAAGGTGCTGGCAGAAATCCCGGCCCTCATCGATTTCCTGGGCGATCCCCGGCGGCTGCGGGTGCGGCCGGACCCTCTGCTGGTTCTGCGCCGGGGTCGGGAGACCCTGGGGAATGTCGACCTGGCCGCGGGCGTCATGCGCGCGGCCCTTGCCGCCGGCGTGCGGACCTTTTCCTCTTCCTTCGTGGAGCTCTACCCGAAGGTGCGGCGGCGCCTTGCCTCCCGCGGCTGGGAGGCGGTGGAGCTGGGCGCGGAGGAGCGGCGGCGCGTCTGGGCAAACCTTGACGCCGTGGCGCGCGGCGGGGGAGGGGTCCTCCACGCCTGCTGCGTCCCCGGGCTGCCGCCGTCGCGGTGTATCGACGGGGCGCTGCTGGCGGCGCTGCACCCGGCAGGGGAGGCCTGCCGCCGGGACAGGGCGAAGGGGCAGCGGCCCCTCTGCGGCTGCACCCATTCCGTGGATATCGGCTGGTACAACATGGTCTGCCCCTCGGGCTGCCTCTACTGCTACGCCAGCCCCGCTTGAAAACTGCCGGCCTTATCCTCCCGCCGGGCGCTCCCTTGCACCAGGGAGTGGTAGTACCGGGCGCATTCCTCCAGGCTCAGTTTGCCCGCGAAGCGCAGCAGGGAGATTTCCCGGCTGAGGTGGGGGTAGGGGTCGGTTGCACAGGGAAGCAATTCTTCCTTGGGCAGCAGGGAGACGTAGACCAGGCTGCGGGCGGCCAGGAGATCGTCCCGGGGCGAGGGGGAGGCCCCGAAGGTGTAGCGGAGGGTGAGGACGTCGCCGGGCCCCAGGTGCTGGCGCCAGGGGAGGCCGAAAAGGGCCCGGAGGGGTTCCCGCAGCAGGAAGTGGGAGCGCACCCGGGTCCGCGGCGGCGCCAGGCCCCGCAGGTAGGGGTAAAGGATCAGGTGGATGTACCCCGCCTCCACGCAGACGTCTCCCTCCGTCTGTCTTAACAACTCGGCGACGGCCTCGGCCCGCAGCTTGGCCCTGAACCGCAGGCGGCTGGCGTCGGCGCGGGCGAACTCCTTCACCGCCTGCACGACCGCGGCGAAGTCGCCCGCAGGGACCGCCGCGTAGTAGTTCAGGAGGGCGCCCGTGGCCGCGTGCTCGTACTGCCAGACCCTTCTTTCCAAATCGGTCGCGGGTTCGGCCCCGGCGGCCTGCCGGCGGGCGGCGGCCAGGTAGGGCTCCACCTGGTAGAGGTGGACGCCGGCGTCGTGAAGCTCCTGGTAGAGGCGGCAGGCCCGCAGCGTGAAGCGCGGGAAGTTGAAGTCCCCGTCCCGGAGGTAGCAGCGGAGGCCGGCAGCGCGCCGCAGCATGCGGTGAAAGTCCGGATGGGGCGGCTCCTCCAGGACAAGCGCCCGGTGCGCGGCGGCGATTTTTCTTATCAAGGGCAGGACCTCGGCCCGGTGCGGGCCGAAGGCCAGGGTTACGGTGCGCGCGCCCATTTTCCCGCTCTCCATATTTCTAGCTCCTTCCGTCCCGCGGTATCCATATTCTTTCCGCATCGGTGATGTGCACCATCCGCCGGCCGGCGGCGGCAAGAATCAACCCCCCATCCTGCCACCCCCTGCAGGGAACAGGTTCTCCCCGGCAGGCGGTTAATCCTCTACCGGCCCTCTCAACGCGGTAGAAAAAATCTAAATTTATAACACGTTTCGGCACGCCGGCGCATATCCATAGAATACTCAGATATTCCTGGCCTCCGGGAACGGAAAGGAGGCGAAGCAAGTTGGCAAAGGAACTGACGCCGGCGTTCCGCCAGCAGGCGAGATACTATACCTCCATGCTTTTCCTGGCCATCCACGGCTCGGTGCATGCCTATCTAAAGATGACCGAAGGCGTGCCGGACGACCGCACCGCAGAAGTCTGGCACGCTTATAACCAGGCCTTTGACGAGGAAGTTATCGCCCCCCTGCTCGCGGTGCTGGAGCAGAAGCCCTGCGGCGTGGCCGAACTCTGCCTGGCGGCATTGAAGCTCCTGGAAATTGCCGGCCAGAGCGTGTCGAAGATCGAGGAGCAGGAAGAGGACGAGCAGCCCCTTGGCTGGTTTGTGCCCGCGAAATGGCACTAGAAAACCGCCGCCCGGGATTTCCCTTGGCGGGCAACCCGGTGGCAACAGTTTCCCGGCAGGTATTCCGGTATATGGAGATCATCAGGAGTCGCGGGCCGCGGGCCGGAGGCGGGCGACGGCGAGGGCGGCCAGCCCGGCAAAGGCCTCCATGAGGCGCAACTGCGCGGGCTCGAAGTACGTTTCGGGATCCGGCGAACGGAAACCCAGGACGCCGACGGTGCCTTTGTCGGTGCGCAGGGGAAGGTAGAGGCCGGCGGCGCCCGCCAGGGTTTCCGTGCCCCGCCCGGCCTTCTCGCCGTGGGTGAAAACCCAGGTGGCCACGGCCAGTTCGTTCCGGTCCACGAACGTTGCGGCCGACGGCGACGAGGCACCGCACACGGCCAGGTGCCCGGCTGCGCCGGGCAGGAGGACCACCACCTCCCCTTCGACGGTTTCGGCGACCTTCCGGGCGACGCTCTGCAGCACCGTCTCCAGGTCGGCCACCGCCGCGATCTCCCGGCTCAGGGCGTAAAGGGCGGCCACCCGGGCCTCGCGCCGGCGGGAACTGAGCGCCTGCCGGCGCAGCCGGGTGGAAAGGGTGCCCGTGAACAAGGCCACCGCCAGGAAAATGCCGAAGCTCAAGAGGTAGCGGAGGTCGGTTACGGCCAGGCTCAACCTGGGCGGTACGAAGAGCAGATCGAAGGCCAGGGCTCCCAGGACCGCGCCGGTCACCGCCGCGCCCGTGCCCCACTTTGCGGCTCCGAAGAGTACCGGCAGGAGAAACAGCAGGGCCACGTTGACCGTTCCCAGGTACGGCTCCAGAGCCGCGCTCAGGACGGTAGAGACCACCGTGGCCGCCAGGACGGCGGCGTACGGCCCCGGTGAAACCGGCTCGCGGGTCCGGCTTCCGGGGTGCGGCCGTCGGTTTTCCCCGGGCTTTCCGGGAATAACATGGACGCTGATGCCGTGGCTTCCCCGGATTACGCGGTCCACCACCGAGCCGTGAAGCCATTCCCAGAGGCGGGAGTGCAGCGGCTTGCCGATGATGATCTGGGAGACGTTGCGACGCCGGGCCAGCTCCAGCAGCTCTTCCGCCACGTCATCCCCGGAAAGGGTGACGATTTCGGCGCCCAGTTCCTCGGCCAGGCGGAGGTTCCTGGCCAGCCTGTCCCTTTCGGCCTCGTCGACCGGGAAGCGACGGGGCGTTTCCACGTACACGGCCAGCCACTCGGCCTCGAGATTTTCGGCCAGCCTCCGGGCGTAGCGGATCAGGTGGGCGGAAAAAGGACTGGGGCTGACGCAGACCATCACCTTCTCCCCCGCCGGCCAGGGGCCGGGAATGCCGTGGGCGCGCATGTAGCTTTCAACCTGGCGGTTCACCCGCCGGGCCGTGTAGCGCAGGGCCAGTTCCCGCAGGGCCAGGATGTTCCCGGGGCGGAAGAAACGCCGCAGGGCCTCCTCGGCCAAGTCCGGAACGTAGACCTTTCCTTCCTGCAACCGGTGGATGAGCTCTTCCGGCGGAATGTCCACAAGCCGGATTTCCGCCTCTTCGAAGATGCCGTCGGGCACCGTCTCCCGGACGGTAACGCCGGTGATCTGGGCCACAACATCGTTGAGACTTTCCACGTGCTGGATGTTCAGGGTGGTGTAGACGTCGATCCCGGCGTCGAGCAGCTCTTCGACGTCCCGGTAGCGCCGGTGGTGGCGGGAGCCGGGGATGTTGGTGTGGGCCAGTTCGTCCACCAGGGCGAGGCGGGGCCGGCGGGCCAGCAGGGCGTCGAGGTCCAGCTCGCGAAATTCTTTACCCCGGTAGACCAGGCGGCGGGGCGGTATAACCGGGAGCCCCGCAAGGAGCGCCTCCGTTTCCGCCCGGCCGTGGGTCTCCACCCAGCCTGCCACCACATCCACACCCTCGGCCAGCCTTTCGCGGGCGGCTTCCAGCATGGCGTAGGTCTTGCCCACGCCGGCCGCCGCGCCCAGGAAAACGGTCAGCTTCCCGCGTCCTTCCCGGGCCACGCTGGCCAGGAGGGCCTCGGGGTCGGCGCGTTTTTCTTTACGGGCCACCGCCCCTCACCTCCGCGCGTCGAGCTCGTCGAGGGCCAGGTTCAGCAGGAGCACGTTCACCCTGGGTTCTCCCAGGATGCCGAACTGGCGCCCCTCCACGTGCCGTAACACCAGGGCCCGCACCTCCGCCTCGGGCAGCCCCCTCGCCCGGGCCACCCGCGGCACCTGCAGCAGGGCGGCTTCCGGGCCGATGTGGGGATCGAGGCCGCTGGCGGAGGCCGTAACCAGGTCGCCGGGGACGGGGGCTTCCGGCGGCAGGCCGTTTTCCCGCCGCACCCGGGCCGCGCGCTCCGCCGCAGCCGCCAGGAGCCGCCGGTTGGTCGGCCCGAGGTTCGATCCGGCCGAGGCGGCCGCGTCGTAGCCGCAGGCCGAGGGGCGCCCGTGGAAGTAAAGGGGGCTCCGGAAATCCTGGCCGATCAGGGCCGAACCGACCGGTTTCCCGCGCCGGTGGACGAGCGAGCCCGCGGCCCGGTCGGGGAAAAGGGCCTGCGCCAGGCCGGTCACCGCCAGGGGGTAGGCCAGGCCCGTGAGCAGCGTGAACAGGAGAAGGAGAAGCACAGCCCTGGTTGCCATTTTACCCAATGCCCCGTCACCTCCTATACCAGGCCCAGCGCTGCCAGGATGAGGTCGATAACCTTGATGCCGGCGAAGGGCGCGATCAGGCCGCCCAGGCCGTAAACCAGCAGGTTGCGCCGCAGGATGGCCTCGGCCCCCAGGGGGCGGTAGGCCACGCCTCTGAGGGCCAGGGGCACCAGGGCGACGATGATCAGGGCGTTGAAGATCACCGCCGCCAGGATGGCGCTCTCGGGCGTGGCCAGCCGCATCACGTTGAGGGCCGCCAGTTGCGGGTAGGTGCCGGCGAAAATGGCCGGGAGAATGGCGAAATACTTGGCCACGTCGTTGGCGATGCTGAAGGTGGTCAGGGCGCCGCGGGTTATCAACATCTGCTTCCCGATGGTTACCACTTCGATGAGCTTGGCCGGGTTGTTGTCGAGATCTACCATATTCCCCGCTTCCTTCGCCGCCTGGGTGCCGGCGTTCATGGCCACGCCCACGTCGGCCTGGGCCAGCGCCGGCGCGTCGTTGGTGCCGTCGCCGGTCATGGCCACCAGGTGCCCGGCGGCCTGGTATTCCCGGATTAACCGCAGCTTGGCTTCCGGCGTGGCCTCGGCCAGGAAGTCGTCCACACCGGCTTCGGCGGCGATGGCCGCCGCCGTGACCGGGTTGTCCCCGGTAATCATCACTGTCTTGATCCCCATGCGGCGGAGCTCGGCAAAGCGCTCCCTTATGCCGCCCTTGACCACGTCCTTGAGGTAGATGACCCCCAGGGCCCGGCCGCCTTCGGCCACCACCAGGGGCGTACCGCCCCGGCGGGCGATTTCTTCGGCCGCGGCCTTCACCTCGGGCGGGAGCGCGCCGCCGTGCCGGCGCACGTAGCCCTCCAGCGCTTCGACGGCCCCCTTGCGGATTTCCCGGCCGGGCAGGTTGACGCCGCTCATACGGGTATGGGCGCTGAAGGGAACGAAGACGGCACCCAGGGCGCCCAGGTCCCTTTCGCGCAGGTTGTATTGCTGCTTGGCCAGGACGACGATGCTCCGCCCCTCGGGGGTCTCGTCGGCCAGGGAGGCGAGTTGCGCGGCGTCGGCGAGCTGCGCGGGGTCCACCCCCGGGGCCGGGATGAACGCCGTGGCCATCCGGTTGCCCAGGGTGATGGTCCCGGTCTTGTCCAGCAGGAGGACATCCACGTCCCCCGCCGCCTCCACCGCCCGGCCCGACATGGCCAGGACGTTCCGTTTCAGGAGCCGGTCCATCCCGGCGATGCCGATGGCCGAGAGGAGGCCCCCGATGGTGGTCGGCATGAGGCACACCAGGAGCGCGGCCAGCACAGGGATGGAAACTGTGGTTCCTGCGTACAGGGCGAAGGGGGCGAGGGTGGCCACCGCCAGGAGAAAGATTATGGTAAGCCCCACCAGGAGAATCGTCAGGGCGATTTCGTTGGGCGTCTTCTGCCGCCGCGCCCCCTCTACCAGGTGAATCATCCGGTCGAGGAACGTTTCCCCGGGATCGGCGGTGATGCGGACCTTGATCCAGTCGGAAAGGACCCGGGTGCCCCCGGTCACGGAACTGCGGTCGCCGCCCGACTCGCGGATGACGGGTGCCGACTCGCCGGTGACGGCGCTCTCGTCGACGGAGGCGATCCCCTCGATCACTTCTCCGTCGCCGGGGATGACGTCCCCCGCCTCCACCAGGACGACGTCCCCCTTGCGCAGCCGGGAGGCGGGGACCTCCTCCACCCGGTCGCCGGCGATCTTCTTGGCCCGGGTCTCCTGCCGGGTGCGGCGCAGGGCGGCGGCCTGGGCCTTGCCGCGGCCCTCGGCCAGGGCTTCCGCGAAGTTGGCGCACAGGACGGTAATCCAGAGCCAGGCGACGATCTGGGCCTCGAAGGCGAGGGCGGCGGTGCGGCCCATTGCCAGGTCGCGGAGGATGAAGCAGGTGGTGAGGACGGCCACCACCTCCACGACGAACATGACCGGGTTGTGCCACAGGACGCGCGGGTCGAGCTTCTTAAACGCGTCCGCGGCCGCGCGCCGGAGGATGGCGCGGTCGAAACCACCTTCTACCCGGCGCCTGAGGGTATAGCTTTCCGCTTCCGGCATCCCGCAACCCTCCTCAAAAGGCTTTCCCGGCGAGCATCAGCAGGTGTTCCAGCACCGGTCCCAGGACGAGGGCGGGGAAGAAGGTGAGGGCGCCGACCACGAGCACCACGGCGGCCAGCAGGCCGGCGAAGAGGGGACCGGTGGTCCTGAAGGTGCCCGGGCCGGTGGGCGCCGGCTTCTTGGCCGCCATGCTGCCGGCGATGGCCAGGACCGGCAGGATCACCCCGAAGCGGCCGAGGAGCATGGCCGACGCCAGGATAAGGTTGTAGAAAGGCGTGCCGGCCTTCAGCCCGGCGAAGGCGCTCCCGTTGTTGCCGGCGGCGGACGCAAAGGCATAGAGGATCTCGCTCAGGCCGTGGGGGCCGGGGTTAAAGACCGGCGCCGTGCCGGCCCGGGTCGCGGCCGCCAGGCCCGCCCCCACGAGGATCACGGCCGCGGGGATGAGCACGGCCAGGATGGCCATCTTCATTTCGCCGGCCTCGATCTTCTTGCCCAGGTATGCGGGGGTGCGGCCCACCATGAGGCCCACGATGAAGACCGTGAGCAGGACGAAGATTAACATGCCGTAAAGTCCCGCCCCCACACCGCCAAAGACGACCTCGCCCAGCATCATCTGCACCAGCGGTACAAGCCCCCCCAGGGGGGTCAGGCTGTCGTGCATGGCGTTCACCGCCCCGCAGGAGGCGGCAGTGGTCACGGTGGCCCACAGGGCGGATCCGGCCGCGCCGAACCGCACCTCCTTCCCCTCCATGGACGGGCCCGGGATTCCCAGGGCGTGGAGCTGCGGATTCCCCGCCGCCTCGGCCGCGTAGCAGGCGGCCAGAAAGAGGACAAAAAGGGCCGCCATGGCCCCGAGCACCGCCCGTCCCTGGCGCACGTCCCCCACCACCTGGCCGAAGGTCACGGTCAGGCCTGCCGGGATAAGGAGAATGGCCAGCATCTCGAGGAAGTTGGTCAGGGGGGTGGGGTTTTCGAAAGGATGCGCGGCGTTGGCGGCGAAAAACCCTCCGCCGTTGGTTCCCAGTTCCTTAATGGCTTCCTGGGAGGCCACCGGTCCCACGGCGATGGTCTGCCGGGCCCCCTCCAGGGTCTCGACCTCCGGGTACGGGTGCAGGCTCTGTACCACCCCCTGGGAGACCAGGACGAGGGCCAGTACCAGGGCCAGCGGGAGGAGGATCCAGAGCACCGAGCGGGTCAGGTCGACCCAGAAGTTGCCCACCGTCGCCGCCGCGCGCCGGGCCAGGCCCCGGATGAGGGCCGCGGCCACGGCCATTCCCGTGGCCGCGGAGAGAAAATTCTGCACCGTCAGGCCGGCCATCTGGGTGAAATAGCTCATGGTGGATTCCCCGGCATAGGCCTGCCAGTTGGTGTTGGTGACAAAACTCACCGCCGTGTTGAGGGCCAGGTCCCAGCGCACCGCGCCGCAGTGCCGCGGGTTCAGGGGCAGGTGCCCCTGGAGAAGCTGCAGGAGGAAGAGCAGGACCAGCCCCAGGCCGTTAAAGAGCAGGAGGGCTGCGGCGTACTCCCGCCAGCCCATCTCCTTTGCCGGGTCCACGCCCGCCAGGCGGTAGAGGAGCCGCTCCAGGGGGCGGAGCACGACGTCCGGCAGGGTGGGCCGGCCCTCGTAAACCCGGGCCATGTAGCGCCCCAGGGGCGGGGCGAGGGCCAGGAGCAGGCCCAGGAAGAGCGCCATTTGGAGAAGATCCAGGGTTTTCATCAGATATCCTCCGCCCGGAACAGGGTGTAGAAGAGGTACACCAGGAGCAACAGGGCCACAACGGCGCCGACTGCCATGTCCAGCACGCTGCCCCCTCCTTGGCCATGCTTTACCCGCGCACGTTTTATTATTATTAACGGGGAGTTTTTTATTGTCAAGAGAGAAAACGGGCCGCCGCCGGACGGCGGGCGACAGGAAACGGGTACCCGGGGGGCGAAGCATAAATGGTAGGCACCCAGGCCAAGGTACGCCTGCCTTCGCCGGTTCCGGCCGGGCATCGCCGGCAGAGGTCGGGCATAAAGGGAAGGGGATGAGCCGTGGCCGGCCGCGTCGAACGGGTAACCCTGGACGTTCGCTCGGCCGCCCGGTTGCCCTGGCACCTGCGGCCGGGGCAGCTGGTCCTGGTGGAGGTCGTAGAGCATAACCTGCGGGGCGCGACGGTGAACCTGGGCGGGGCCCTTTTCCCGGCCCGGGGCAACCTCCCCGCGGAGGCCGGCGCGCGCTTCTGGGGCCTGGTGGAGGGTGCCTCGCGGGAGGCGATCCACCTGCGGCGGCTCGCACCGGCGCCCGCGGGGAAGCCCGGGGAAGACGATCTCCCGGCGCTGCTCGGTCTTCCCCCGGACGACGACGAGGCGGCGGCCGTCGTGCGGGAGTTTATGCGCTGGCGGCTCCCCCTCGACCGTCGCGCGATCCTGGAGGTGGCCGCCGCGTTGCGCCGCGTACCGGTTGCCGCGCGCGGGGCCTTCCGGGAGGTGCGCGTCTGGTTGCGCACCCTGAACCTGCCGGAGGATGCGGTCCGGGCCGTCGAGGCCTATCTCCTGGGCGAACCGGAAGAAGGAGAAGGTGACGCGCTGCCCGGGAGTACCGCGGCCAGGGGGCAGCTGCTGCTAAACCGCGCCGCAGCCGCCCTTCCCGGCACCGGCCTGCTGGCGCTGGCTTTGCTGGCGCGGCAGGCGGCGGGTGATGTTTACGTGATGTGGGATAAACACGCCTCCCACGAACAGGATACCTGTTTTCGGTTCGTTATCCACCTGGTCTCCCGGAATTGCGGGAGCATCTGGGTGGTTCTGGCCATGTGGGGGACGGACCTCGGCGTGGAAATCTTTTGCGATCCGGACCGAGCGGAGTTGATCCGGCAGGGAGTGGCCGCCCTCCGGGAGGAGCTGGCGGACGGGGGATTCCGGGTTACAAGCTGTACGGTGCACCCGCGGCGGGTTGCTTCGGTGGTAGAGTTGCTGGAGCGGCCGGAGCTGCCCGGATACACCGTCCTGGATGTCACCGTTTGAAAGAGTTTACGCCCGAGGGATATTGTACTAAGATGTATATAAATGCAGATGCCCGAGCAGAGCAAGTCGAGGCGAGATGGCGCCCCGTGGGGTGCCGGAAGAAGAGCTTAGATGGGTTGAACTGGGCAAAACCGGCGCTCATCTGAGCGCCGGTTGGCTTTGTAAGGGGGTGGAATCGGGAAGGAAAAAGCGTGCTCCGGGCGGAAATCTTAACTTGTGTTCTGGAGGTGCATTTCCTTTGCGCAGGTACTTGCCGGCCGTACTGGCCCTGATAGGTATGGTGGTGGCGGCCGTCGCCGGGTGCGGGCAGCAGAAGCCCCAGGCCGGCGGTGAGAAAAAGGTTCCCGTGGTAGGCATTACCCAGTTTGTGGCGCACCCCGCCCTGGATCTCGACTACAGGGGTTTCGTTGATCAGATGGCGAAGGAAGGGTTCATCGACGGGAAGACCGTAAAGCTTGTTTTTAAGAACTCCCACGGCGATCCCAACCTGGCGAAAACCATCGCCGACCAGTTCGTGGCCGACAAGGTTGACGCCATTCTGGCCATAACGACGCCGAGTTCGCAGGCTGCCGCGCAGGCTACCAGAGGCACGCGCATCCCGGTCGTCTTCATCGCCGTTTCCGACGCGGTAGGTGCGGGCTTGATCAAGGAGATCGGGAAACCCACCGGCACCAACATCACCGGTGTTTACAGCGCCGACCCGGTGGAGCAGCAAATGGACCTCATCGAGGAATGCGTGCCCGGCGTTAAGCGCCTGGGCCTGATTTACAACGCCGGGGAGGCCAATTCGGTAAGCAACGCCAACCGCATCAAGGCCTACGTCAAGGGCAAGAACTGGCAGGTTGTCGAGGCTACCGTGGCCGGGAGCAACGAGGTGCAGGCGGCGGCCCAGTCCCTGGTAGGCCGTGTCGATGTCGTTTTCGTGCCCCAGGACAACACGGTAATCTCGGCGCTCGAGGCCCTGCTGCAGGTCTGCCGCGCCAATAAAATTCCCCTGTTCTGCGGCGATACCGAATCGGTGAAGCGCGGCGCCGTCGGTACGGTCGGGAACGACGAGTACGACTGCGGGGCGCAGGGAGCCGAGATAATGGCCCGCATCCTGCGCGGCGAAGACCCGGGTAAGATCGTGCCGCAGGAAATCCGCAAGCGGGTCCTGTTGATCAACAAGAAGGCCGCGGAGGCCGTCGGCCTGAACATCCCCAAATCCGTGCTGGAGCGTGCCGATGAGCTGATCTCGTAGCTTATGCCGGGAAGAGGGGTGGAGCTTGGAAAACGTCATCCTCAGTGGGCTGGAACAGGGTCTGATCTACGCCTTTATGGCCATGGGGGTACTTTTAACTTTTGAAATGCTGGGCTTTCCCGATCTGACGGTGGAAGGCACCTTCCCCTTCGGGGCGGCGGTCTCGGCGCGGGCGGTGGTTGAGGGGCTGAACCCGCTGGCGGCGGTGCTGCTCGGCGGCCTGATGGGTGCGCTGGCCGGCGCGGCCACCGGGTTGATGCATACCAGGCTCAGGATTAACAACATTCTGGCCGGGATCATCACCGCCAGCGCTCTGTACACCATGATGCTCCGGGTGATGGGGCGGCCCAACACCCCCTTACTGGCCTACGAAAGCGTCTACGACCAGGTGCTGGGGTGGTTTGGGCTTCCCCTGAGCCACCTCCTGATCATCCTGGTGCTCGCCCTGGCGGTGCTGGTTACCTGCTACGGCCTGGGATGGTTCCTGAGCACCGACCTCGGCCTGGCCATAAGGGCGACGGGCAACAACGAGCAGATGATCAGGGTCCTCGGCGTAAATACCGACTATACCAAGCTCCTCGCGCTGACCATTGCCAACTTCCTGGTAGGTCTGTCCGGGGCCCTGGCCTCGCAGGCGCAGGGCTTTGCCGATGTCGGCATGGGTATCGGTGTGCTGGTGGCCGCCATCGCCTCCGTTATTCTGGGGTTAAGCATTTGCGGGCGCCGCAGCGTATTTTACATGCTGGCCGGCGTGATCCTCGGCTCCGTTTTCTACCGGGCCATCCTGGCCCTCGCCTTCCGTCTCGGTTTTCCCGCCCACGACTTCAAACTGATTACGGCGCTGCTGGTCCTGTTGATTCTGACCCTGCCCCTGCTGCGTGCCGGGTGGAAAGGTTTCTCCATCTCCGGGAGAGGGAGCACCGGTCGCGGCGTTCAAGGCGGGTCGGGGGCGCCGGACGTGCGGGGGGCGGGGCAATGATCAGGCTGACCGGCGTCACGAAAAGGTTTTTCGCCGGGACGCCCAACGAGGTCACCGCCCTTGACGATCTGCACCTCGAGATAGGTCCCGGTGAATTCGTGACCGTCATCGGCAGCAACGGGGCCGGGAAATCGACCCTGCTGAACGCCATCGCCGGGCTGGTGGCGATCGACGCGGGCCGGATCGAGCTTGACGGGACCGACATTACCGCCTGGCCGGTATACCGCCGTGCGGCCTTCATCGGGCGCATCGACCAGAACCCTCTGGCCAGCACGGCGGCGGAGATGACGGTGGCGGAAAACCTGGCCATGGCCCTCATGCGCGGGCGGCGCCGCGGCCTGGCACGAGCCGTTACCGCCGCCCGCCGGCAAGTTTTCCGCGAGGCCCTGGCGGCGGTGGGCATGGGCCTGGAAAAGCGGCTCGACGTACTGGTGCGAACCCTTTCGGGCGGGCAGCGGCAGGCCCTGGCCCTCGTGATGGCCACCCTCGTCGAGCCCCGGCTGCTCCTCCTGGATGAGCACACCGCCGCCCTGGACCCCCAGGCCGCCCGCCTGGTGCTGGCGATTACGGAGCGGGTGGTAACTACCTGCCGCCTCACCACACTTATGGTTACCCACAACATGGAGCAGGCCATCCGCTACGGCACGCGGCTTATAATGATGCACCGCGGCCGGATCGTCCTTGACGTCGGGCGGGAGGAGAAGGAGCAACTGACCGTGCAGAATCTCATTGCCCGGTTCGTGGCCGTCAGCGGCGATCTTTTCGCCTGCGACCGGCTTTTGCTTGCCGCTCCGTAAGGGGGCCCCGGGTGGGCAGTCGTTGCCGGGCCGGGTTATAATAGGGAGGTGACGGCATGGCCGAGAAGCCCAGGGCGGCGGCGGCCCTGTCCTACGCCCCGGAGAAAGACGCCGCGCCGCGCGTGGTGGCGGCGGGGAAGGGCCGTGTGGCCGAGCGCATCATCGCCGTGGCGCGGGAGAGCGGGGTGCCGGTGTACCACGACCCCGAACTGGCCTGGACCCTCGCCGGGCTCGGGGTGGACATACCCATCCCGCCGCAGCTCTACGAGGTGGTGGCGCGGGTCATCGCCTGGGTGTACGAACTGGAAGCCGGCATGGAGAAAACGGAGCGGTGAAAGGGCAGTTGCCTGAGGTTTACGTAAACATCGACGGCGCGAGCCGCGGCAACCCCGGGCCGGCGGCTGCGGCGGTGATCGTTACCGATGGGGAAGGGAACGTCCTGGCGGAGCAGGCGCGCTACCTGGGGGAGGCCACCAACAACTTCGCCGAGTGGGCGGCCCTTGAGGACGCGGTGGAGTTGCTCGCCCGCATGGCGCGCGACCACGGGCCCGTCCGCGCGGTGGTGCGGTCCGACAGCGAACTCCTGGTGCGCCAGTTTAACGGCGACTACCGCATAAGGAACCGGGACCTGCGGCACGCGGCCCTGCGCGTGCGGGAGAAACTCAGGCGGCATCCCGGCGTGCAGGTGCTGGTGCGGCACGTGCCTCGCGAGGAGAACGCCGCCGCCGACCGGGCGGTTAACCGCGAGTTGAACCGGGTAGTGAACCGGGGTAAAAGGGAGGGATCTACCGTGCCCAATGTGCCGGAAGTGCCCCGCGGTGCGTTTCTCCAGCGGGACAGGGCGACCTACGCCGTTGTGCCCCGGCTGGCCCCCGCCGGCGTTCTCGATGCGGCCACCCTGCGGCGGCTGGCGGACGTGGCCGAAAAGTACCGCATCCCAATCGTCAAAATCACCTCCGCGCAGCGCATCGCGCTGGTAGGCCTCAGGCCCGAGGAGGTGGAACCGGTCTGGGAGGACCTGGGCATGGAGCCCGCGCCCGCAGTCGGCCCGTGCGTGCATTACGTGAAGGCCTGTCCCGGCACCGTGGCCTGCCGCTACGGCCAGCAGGACGCCCTGGGCCTCGGTAAGCGTCTGGACGAGCGCCTCCTCGGGCACGGGGAGCTGGCCTCCAAGTTCAAAATCGGCATCTCGGGCTGCCCGTTCAACTGCTGCGAGTCGTGGCTGCGCGATTTTGGGGCCTTCGGTAAGGCGCGCGGGTGGACGGTGGTGGTCGGCGGTGTGGGCGGCGCCCGGCCGCGCATCGGGGACGTCGTGGCCGAGAATGTCGGCGACGATGAAGTTATCAACCTGGTGGAACGGACCATCGAGGCCTACAAAGAGCTGGGGAAGAAGGGGGAGCGGCTGGCCCGCACGATAGACCGGGTGGGGATCGACGTTTTCAAGGCGCGCCTGGAAAGATAGCGGAGGTGGCAGAGGAATTGCGCGACACGGTAAAGATGGTGGCGGAATTTATGGCCCTTGCGGCGCGCACGGCCCCCAAGGCGCACGGGCACGACTTCCTTGAGATGCGCGTCCTCGGCGGAGGGGAGGAACTCGCGCGGCTGGCCGACGCCATGGCGGCCTACGGCCGGGAAGCGGGCAAACAGAACTTCGACCGCGACGGGGAGAACGTGCGCCGCTCCGACGCCGTCCTGCTCATAGCGCTGAAGAGCCCGACCACCCTGGGCCTCAACTGCGGGGCGTGCGGCAACAGCAAATGCACCGACCTGAACGCGGTGGACGGCCCCGAGTTTCGCGGCCCGGTCTGCGCCTGGCGGCTGGTCGACTTCGGCATCGCCGTCGGGTCGGCGGTGAAAACGGCGAGCCTCTTCAACGTGGACAACCGCATCATGTACCGGGTGGGGGTGGTGGCCCGCCGCCTCGGGCTGATCGAGGGCGAGGTGGTCCTGGGCATCCCGCTCTCGGCCACCGGCAAGAACATCTTCTTCGACCGCACCTGGCCGCCGGCGGCGAAATAGACCCCGGCGAAGCAAGTAAAAGGGCCCGCACAGGCGGGCCCTTTTTGCCGTGCAGGGTTGCCCCTGCGACCCGGCCCGATACTCTAAGCCTCGGCGGCCTTCTTGCGCAGGTCGATAAAGCGGTCTTTCAGTTTCTTCATCACCATGGGCATGGTGGTATACTCCATCTCGTCCAGGTGCAGCCGGTGCGGCTCGAAGGGGCCCAGCCGGCGCAGGTAGTCGGCGATGTCGTTGGCCAGCTTCCTGGCGTTGTCGAAGGCCGGGTCGTCGAAGAGGTCCTGCGGCCCCACCAGCTTCCCCTCGCTCAGCTGGAACCCCAGGGCAATAACCCGGGGCGGGCCGTCGAAGCGGGTGGGGTGGGCGTCCTTCAGGGCCACGGGCATCAGGGGGCCGCTGTGGGAGCCCCGCATCCAGCCCGAGACCAGGTGGGGCATGGCGAAGGGCTCCAGCGCCTCCCCGACGGCGGGGTAGCCGCTCTGGCAGCGCACGATGCATACCGGGTCGTCCTTGCCGACGTACCGCCCGGCCATGAGGTTCAGGCGCTGGGTGCTGGACACCGCGGCGATCTCGCCGGTGCCGCGGTGGAAGATGCGCTTGATGGCGAAGCGACCCGGCGCGCCGATAAAGACCAGCATGTCGTAAATATCCTCCGGAGCGGAGAAGATGATCTTCTTGTTGTCGATGAGATCCCGCACCTCGAAGTTGAAGCCGCAGTGCATGTTGGGATCGATAACCAGGCCGATGGTGTTGAAGGGGTCGGCAAAGATCTTGTACAGAGGGAAGTTCCAGGCCCCCGGCTCGGTCTTATCGGCCATGAAGATGATGATCGGCTCGCTTTTCCGCTCGGCGACCTCCATCTCGGCGACGCCGGGCCCGAGCCCCTTGATGTTGCCGGAGAAGGCGTCGGCCAGCAGGTCCTGCCCGGCGCCGTAGAGCTTCAGCTTCTTCGCGACGTCGGTGCAGGAAACGAAGACGTCCCACGCCAGCTGGTGAATTTCGCCGTGGTTGCGGCCCAGTTCGTGGGTGAGGATAAGGTTGATGTCGTCCCCCACGTGGGTGACGTGAAAGTCTATGAGGAGCGGGCTGCCCGCCAGGATACCTCGCGCCTTTTCCAGGAGTTCCGGGTGGACGTTGGAATGCCCCACAAACCCGCCGACATCGGCTTTGACCACGGTAACGGTAACCTTTTGACCCACTTTTGCCCCTCCCTTGCTGGATAACTGGTTATCAACTACGTAATTCTATACCCGCCTGCCATTCCCTCCCCTGTAACGGGGTTTTTTGCAATTTTTGGCCGGGACTCACTTCTGCCTCGACCGGCGCATCCGCCACCAGGTGGCCACCCCTTCACCGAACAGGTTGGAGAGACTGAAAAAGTCCCGCAACTGCCGGTGCCACCGCTCGGCGAGGCAGGCGGCCAGCCGCGGGAGCAGGACCCGCAGAACGAGCCTTGCCGCCATCCGTTTCAGCGCCATGCATACCTTCCCTCCGTGCGGGTACCTTGATGGGTTCCCCGGCCGCGTGCGCATGCCGGTCCTTCTTAGTGCATGCCCTGCGGAGGCCGCCTTTATGTACAAAAAAAATCCGCCGTCGGCGCGACGGCGGACGGTACGGTCGGGCGCGGTGCCTAGTGCTGCACCGGGATCAGCGTGTAGCTGATCCAGACCAGAACCACCAGGAGGACAATGCCCAGCCCGAGGGACCAGCCGATGAGTTTTTTCTCGGGCGGGGTCAGATCGAACCATTCCTGCTCTTCGGGTAGCTTTTCAAGGTCCGCCATGTGCTCGCCTCCTTAGAACGCGCGGCTTCAGCTCGCCGGCGGCGGGGTGATGCCGTGGAAGAAGATCCACGAGATCAGGAGCCCGATCCAGATGATGAAGCCGAACAGGCAGATGAGATACACCAGGGCCAGCCGCCCCATGCCTTCCTCCCTGAGCTTCTTGAAGTTGGACACCAGGCCGATGGTGAAGAAGGTAAGGGCGAAGAAGATGCCGCGGAAGGCGTCCGCCTGGCCCACGCCGGCGCTCAGGTCTTTAAAGGCGGCCTCGCTCAGGCCGGGGCCGACGAGGAGCAGCAGGA
>JBFMHQ010000028.1:0-15523 GCA_040751815.1 Bacillota bacterium
ATAACGGGTTGGCTTTTGACAGGAGATTTTATGTGACACATGACGGTTGAGGGGGTATGCTTTCCTCGGAGAGGAAAAAGTCATCACGGGCCGAATAGGGGTGTATAGACCGGCGGGCCGGGGGTGGGATGGATGAGCGTGATCATTCTGGGCATCGAAACCTCCTGCGACGAAACGGCGGTGGCGCTGGTCGCCGACGGGAATAAGATGCTGGCCAACCTGGTTGCCTCCCAGGTGGACCTGCACGCGCGCTTCGGCGGGGTCGTGCCGGAGGTGGCGTCGCGCCGGCATCTGGAAACGATCAACCCCCTGCTTGACGAAGCGCTGCGCCGTGCCGGTGTTGACTGGGCGGCGGTGGACGCGGTGGCCGTGACCCAGGGGCCGGGGCTCCTGGGCTCGCTGCTGGTGGGGTTGATGACGGCCAAGGCCCTGGCCTTCGCCCTGAACGTTCCCCTGGTGGCCGTGAACCACCTGGAGGCCCACATCTACGCGAACTTCCTGGTGACCCCCGACCTCCCCTTCCCCCAGTTGTGCCTGGTGGTTTCCGGAGGGCATACCGACCTCTTTTACGTGGCCCGCCACGGGCAGTACCGCCTTCTCGGATGCACCCGCGACGACGCCGCCGGCGAGGCCTTCGACAAGGTGGCCCGGGTGCTGGGGCTCGGTTACCCGGGCGGGCCGGCCGTCGAGCGGGCCGCCGCGGGCGGGGACGCGGAAGCGGTGCCCCTTCCCCGCGCCTACCTGGAAGAGGGGAGCTACGACTTCAGCTTCAGCGGCCTCAAGACCGCCGTGGTTAACTACCTGGCCCGCGCCGAACGCGAGGGCATAAAAATTGACGTTGCGGACCTGGCGGCGAGTTTCCAGCAGGCGGTGGTGGAGGTGCTGGCCGACAAGGTACTGCGGGCGGCGGAAAATCTGCGGCCTGCCGGCATTATGCTGGCCGGCGGGGTGGCGGCCAACCGGGCGCTGCGGGAAACGCTCCGGCGGCGGGCGGAGGCCGCCGGGTTCCCCCTGCACATTCCGCCGCCGGACCTCTGCACCGACAACGCGGCCATGGTCGCCTGCGCCGGCTACTACCGGTACCTGCGGGGAGAGCTGGCGCCGATGAGCCTGAACGCGGTGGCCAACCTGGAGGTGGAGGAGAGGGCTTGAACGGGACGGTGAAAGAACGGAACGCCCTGCGCCGGGCCATGCTGGCGCGCCGCCGGGCCCTTGCCGCACCCGAGGTCCTGGCGCGCAGCGCCGCGGTGGAAAGGGCCCTGCTGGCTTTGCCGGCGTTCCGGGACGCCGCCACCCTCATGGCCTACGTGGCGGTGCGCAACGAGGTGGCCACCGGCGGTATCATTCGCCTGGCGCTGGAGCAGGGCAGGCGGGTGGCCGTCCCGGTAACGGACACCGGCGGCAAAAGGCTTGTCGCGGCGGTGCTCCGGGACTACCCGGCGGGGCTCCGGCCCGGCGCCTTCGGCATTCCCGAACCGCCCCCCGGCACCTACGTGGTCCTGCCCCCGGAGGAGATCGACCTGGTTCTCGTGCCCGGCGTGGCCTTCGACACCGACGGCCACCGCCTCGGGTACGGCTGCGGTTACTACGACCGTTTTCTGCCGCTGGCCCGGAAGGCGCTGGCGGTGGGTCTCGGCTACGCCTTCCAGGTATGTCCCACGGTTTACCCCGCGCCCCACGACTTCCGCCTGCACCTGGTGGTTACGGAGCGGGGAAGCATAAGCCGGCAACGCGTTCCGGATGGGTGTAAACGTTGAGCCGGTCGGGCCGGGCAAAGCCCACCAGGGTGAGGCCCGCCGCGGCGGCGAGATCGAGGGCCAGGGTGGTTGTAGCCGCGCGCGACACCAGCACGGGTACGCCCATCCGCCGGACCTTTTCTATCACCTTCGCCGTGGCGCGCCCGCTGAAGAGCAGGACCTTGTCCGCAGTAGGAATCCCCTCGCGGAGGCAGCGCCCGTAAACCTTGTCGAGGGCGTTATGGCGCCCGGTGTCTTCAAAGAAGAACAGGAGGCGGCTGCCCGCGGCCAGGCCCGCCGTGTGCACGCCCCCCGTCCGCCGGAAGAGGCCGGACATCACCGGCAGTTGCGCGGCGAGGTCCAGGATTTCGTCCGCCGATACCCTGACGGCGGCCCGCGGTGGCGGCCCGGCGGGCGCCGTTTTCTCCCCGAGCCGGACGCGGATCTCTTTACCCCCGGGGGCCACGGCTAACTCCAGGATGTCGGCGGGGTCGCCCAGGCGGCCGGCCAGGGCCAGGTGCCCCACGGCCAGGCAATCCAGGTCGACGGGCAGGCAGAGGAACTCCGTAAAGAGTTCTCCGTTCACGTAGAGCGGGCAGGCCACCTCGTCAACCACCTCGTCCCAGCCCTGGGTAACGCCCCCCCTGCCACGCCTGTACACCGGGCGCAGGTGCGTGACCTGCACTTTTCCCCCCAAAACACCTCAACCTCCCCAACTGGACAGACTTCGTTCTGGCTCTTATTATAAACTGGGATGCTTGCGCGGCACCCGCAAATTTTACGGGAAGGAAGGGGTCACCTGTGAAGGGCAGGGAAACGGAGCACATTCCGGAAGAGGTACTGGAGGCCCTGCGCCGGGCGGCACCGGACGGGCGGATAAGCTGCCCGCAGGCCAGGGAAATCGCCCGCCGGCTGGACGTTCCCGCGCGCGTGGTCGGCGCCGCGGCGGACCGGCTCGGGGTAAAGATCTACGGGTGTGAACTGGGCTGTTTTTGAATTGTATAACTTCTTCCTGGAGCGGTAAAAATATTTAGCGCAAGCGGAGATTGGTTGGAAATACGAAAAGACGAGGTTTCAAGAAAAAAAAAGATGCGGCGGCGAGAAAAACACGGGAGTGCTTACAGGAGAAATCCTGAAGGCCGATTACCGTATTTTGTCTTGCAGCGCAGAGTTTTGTATTATATTACTTGGTTTATTAGCACTCCCTGAAGGCGAGTGCTAATAAAAATTTGCACAAGGAGGGGTATGTGTGATCAGGCCTTTAGGAGACCGGGTGGTGGTCAAGCCCCTGCCCATGGAGGAAAGGACCAAAGGAGGCATCGTGCTTCCCGACACGGCCAAGGAGAAGCCCCAGAAGGGCGAGGTTATGGCCGTCGGCCCGGGGCGCCTGCTGGACAACGGGCAGCGGGTGGCCATCGACCTTAAGGTCGGCGACAAGGTACTCTACTCCAAGTACGCCGGCAACGAGGTGAAGATCGACGACGAGGAATACCTCATCCTCCGCGAAGGCGACATTCTCGGCGTGCTGGAATAACCGGATAAAGGAGGTTGGCAAACGTGGCTGGCAAGCAGATCGTCTACAATGAGGAAGCGCGGGCGGCAATGGAGAAGGGCGTAAACGCCCTGGCCGACGCCGTACGCGTTACCCTGGGCCCGAAAGGGCGGAACGTGGTTCTTGAGAAAAAGTTTGGTTCCCCCCAGATCGTCAACGACGGCGTAACCATTGCCAGGGAGATCGAGCTTCCCGATCCCCTTGAAAACATGGGTGCGCAACTGGTCAAGGAGGTGGCCACGAAGACCAACGACGTGGCGGGCGACGGGACGACCACCGCCGCGGTGCTGGCCCAGGCCATCGTGCGCGCCGGTTTGAAGAACGTGGCCGCCGGGGCCAACCCGATGCTCATCAAGCGGGGCATCGAAAAGGCCGTCGACAAGGCGGTTGAAGAGCTGAAGAAGGTCGCCAAGCCGGTGGAAACCAAGGCGGCCATCACCCAGGTGGCTTCCATTTCCGCCAACGACCGGACCATCGGCGAACTTGTGGCCGACGCCATGGAGAAGGTAGGGAAGGACGGGGTCATCACCGTCGAGGAATCCAAGGGCATCGGTACCTCCCTGGAAGTGGTCGAGGGCATGAACTTCGACCGCGGCTACATTTCCCCCTACTTCATCACCGATCCCGACCGGATGGAGGCCACGCTGAACGAGCCTTACATCCTCATCACCGACAAAAAGGTTTCCGCCGTCACCGACATCCTGCCCATTCTGGAAAAGGTCCTGCAGACCGGCAAGCCCCTCCTCATGATCGCCGAGGACGTGGAGGGCGAGGCCCTGGCCACCCTGGTGGTCAACAAGCTGCGGGGCACGCTGTCCTGCGCGGCGGTCAAGGCGCCGGGCTTTGGTGAGCGGCGCAAGGCCATGCTTGAGGACATTGCCATCCTCACGGCGGGCCAGGTGGTCTCGGAGGAACTCGGCCTGAAGCTCGACAAGACCACCATCGATATGCTCGGGCGCGCCCGGCAGGTGCGGGTCAAGAAGGACGAGACCATCATCGTCGGCGGCCAGGGCGACCCCGACAAGATCACCAAGCGCATCGCCCAGATCAAGAAGCAGATCGAGGAGACCACCTCGGACTTCGACAAGGAGAAGCTCCAGGAGCGGCTGGCGAAGCTGGCCGGCGGCGTGGCGGTGATCGAGGTCGGCGCGGCGACGGAGACGGAAATGAAGGAGAAGAAGCTGCGCATCGAGGACGCCCTCAACGCCACCCGTGCGGCGGTGGAGGAGGGGATCGTGCCCGGCGGCGGCACGGCCCTGGTGAATGTGGCCGCCGCCCTGGACGAGGTCCAGACCGACTTCGCGGACGAGAAGACGGGCGTCGACATTATCAAGCGCGCCCTGGAGGAACCCCTCAGGCAGATCGCCGCGAACGCCGGTTACGAAGGCTCCGTGGTGGTGGAAAAGGTGAAGCAGTCGAAGCCGGGCGTCGGCTTCAACGCCCTGACCGGCGAATACGAGGACATGATCGCCTCGGGCATCATCGACCCGGTGAAGGTTACCCGCACGGCGCTGCAGAACGCGGCCAGCATCGCTTCCATGATCCTCACCACCGAGACCCTGGTGGCGGAGATCCCGGAGAAGGAAAAGAACAAGTTCGGCGGCGGCGGGATGTCCCCCGACATGATGTAACAAAAAACCCCGCGTGACGCGGGGTTTTTTGTTACAACTTGAAGACCTTTACCGCCTCGCGCAGGTCTTCCGCCCTCCGGGCCAGGTCCTGGGCCAGCTGCCCCACCTGCTGGATCATCTGGCTCATTTCCTGCGCCGCGTGGGCCACGTTCTGGCTTCCCTGGCTGGCCTGCTCCGTGGCCCGGGCGATGTCCCGGATTTCGGCCAGGGTGGCCGCGACGCTCTGGAGGATTTCCTTCAGGCGGCCCTGGGTCTGGGCCACGGCGCCGACCCCCTCGTGCACCGCGGCGGCGGCCCGGTCCATGGCGCCCACGGCCTCCCCCGTCCCCTTCTGGATCTCGTGGATGATGCCGGCGATCTCTTCTGCCGCGCGGGCCGACTGCTCGGCGAGTTTCCGGACCTCCTCCGCCACCACGGCGAAGCCCCGCCCGTGCTCGCCCGCCCGGGCGGCCTCGATGGCGGCGTTGAGGGCCAGCAGGTTCGTCTGCTCGGCGATGCCCTTTATGACCTCCGTGATCTGGCCGACGGCGGCGGAGCGCTCCCCGAGTTGCCTGACCAGCCTGGCCCCCTGGTCCACCGTCTGCTGCGCGCCCCTGATCTGCTGCACCGCGCCGTCGACGGCCTGCATGCCCTCCTTCGCCTGCTGCTGCACCCTGTCGGAGGCCTCCGCCGCGGTTTGCGCGTGGGCCGCCGCCTCCTCCGCGCCGGCGGAAAGCTCTTCCGCCGTGGCGGCGACCGTTTCCACCGTGGCCGTCACCTCCTGGGCGGAGGCCGAAAGCTCTTCGCTCTGGGCGGCCACCTGCACCGCGGCGTCCTGGACGCGCCGGGTCAGGTTGTGCAGCTGCTCGATCATCCGGTTCGCCGCGTCCGTCAGCAGGGCCAGGGCCTTAAAGCGCTGCTCGCCCAGGCGCACCGTCAGGTCCCCCTGGGCCACGCGGTCGAGGGCCTCCGCCGTCCGGCGGATGGGATCGGTGAAACGGTTGGTCAGCGGAACCATAACGCCGAGGGCCAGGGCGAGCATAACGAGCCCGATCAGGCCTACGGACCAGGCAAGCTTGTTCACGGTGGCTCCGATGGAGGTGAGCGGGACACCTACAAACCACATACCGATAACGTTACCGCCGGCGTCCCGGATGGGCATGTAGGCGGTCAGGTGGGGCATGCCGGCGACATCGGCCGGCCCGTAAAAGTTTTTCCCCTGCTTCAGCACGGCGGCCACGACCTCCGGTGCGGCGGTCGTCCCGACCCTGCGCTGGCCGGTCTTCTCATCCCGCACGGTGGTGCTGATGCGGGTGTCGCCCCGGAAAACGGTCACCGCGTCGCCGGTGGCCCGGGCGATGGCGTCGACGACCGCGAAGTTGCCGTTCATCAACGTGCCGCCCTTGTAAAGCTGCTCCCCTTCGAGCCGCCACGGTCCCGGGTAGCGCAGGTCGATGAGCTGGTAGCTCAGGGCCAGATCCTTCTTCAGGGATGTCTCCATTTCCGCAATCAGGTGATACCGGCTGAAGTAGATGCCGGCGCCGGCGCAGGTGCCCACCGCCAGGACGATGCACAGCGCCACGGCCAGCCGCAGCACGCGCCGTAAAGACCAGATGTGCGCCATATTCTCTTCTCCCCCTCCCTGCCGTAAAAAAGCACGCTATTGAAACAAGGTGTGACCCGTGGCCCTACACCCTATCTCTGTTAAGGAATATTATCGACCGCCGCCGGACGCACTTAAGGAGGCCACCGCCGGGTTGGCCGCTTCCCGGAGAACCGCGGTTGCGAAAAAAAGGCGCGTGCAATACAATTGTCAAAACGCTACCGGGGAGGTAGAACCGTGATCAGGATGGACGACCCCTTTGTAGGCCTTATCGGCAATACACCCCTTGTACCCCTGACGCGGGTGGCCGCCGGCCTGCCGGCGACGGTGCTGGCGAAACTCGAATCCTTTAACCCCGGGGGGAGCGTAAAGGACCGGGCCGCCCTCTGGATGCTCCGGGACGCGGAGGAAAAGGGGTGGCTCCGGCCGGGCGGGACGGTGGTGGAGGCCACCAGCGGGAACACCGGCATCGGCCTGGCCTGGCTCTGCGCCCGCTTCGGGTACCGCCTGGTGATAACCATGCCGGAAACCATGAGCATCGAGCGCCGCCGGCTCCTCGCGGCCTACGGGGCGGAGGTGGTGCTGACGCCGGGGGCGGAGGGGATGGCCGGCGCGGTGCGCCGGGCGGAAGAGGTCGCCCGGGAAAGACCGGAAGCCTTCCTTCCCCGCCAATTCGATAACCCGGCCAACGTGGCCGCCCACCGGGCCACCACGGGGGAGGAGATCTGGCGGGATACGCGGGGCAAGGTGGATTTCTTCGTGGCCGGCGTCGGGACCGGCGGTACCATCACCGGCGTGGCGGAAGTGCTGAAATCCCGGCGGCCGTCGGTGCGCGTCGTGGCCGTTGAACCCGCGGCTTCGCCCGTGCTTTCCGGGGGAAAACCGGGGCCACACGGCATCCAGGGAATCGGTGCCGGGTTTGTACCCGCCGTCCTCCGCCGTGACCTCCTTGACGGCATTCTCACCGTAACCGACGCCGAGAGCCGGGAAATGGTGACCAGGCTTGCGCGGGAGGAGGGCCTCTTCGTGGGCTTTTCGGCGGGCGCGGCCTGCGCCGCGGCGCTGCGTGTGGCCGCCGCGCAGGAAAACCGCGGCCGGGTCATCGTTGTGCTTTTTCCGGACGGCGGGGAGCGCTACCTGTCCGCGGAGGACTAAAAAAACGAGGCTCGAGTCCTAAGGAAATAGGTCCTGGGTCCTATGCGCGCCCTCGGCCGCCGGTGCTAAAATAGAACAAAACCGACTCTTTTTCGACACAGGGGGGCAGGGGCTATGACCGTGGCGCAACTGCGGCAAAAACTCGTCGCCATCGGGTATCACCCCGACGAGGTAGACTACCAGTTGCGGGAAATGCTGCGTGATACCAGGGCGCGCGAGCTGCAGAAGTATGGCGAGGACCTCCTGCTGACGCTCCTGCAGGCGCGTCTGGATGTGGCCCGGGCGTGTAAAACGCGCATGCTGGTTTAGGTCAGCTCCTCCCAGCCGAGGATTTGTTCGTTGCGGCGCACCGCCACGCGCAGGCGATCCCCCGCGCGCACGCGGCCGGACTTGAGGGCCCGGGCCAGGTCCGGGGCGTAATAAGTGACCACGGCGCCGTCCGGATGCCGGATCTCAACCTGGCGCTCCCCCCGAACCCCGACCGCCACCACCTCCTCGTGCCGTACCGGTATGGCAAGGATTTTTAGGGCGATAAAGACGGCCGGTAGAAGAACGAGGGCGGCAAGGAACCCGAGGACAAAGTAGGTGCGCGGCAGGTCGGGGTTTTTTATTCCCGCCCAGGCGATGGCGAGGGCCACGGCCACCGGGATGATAAAGGTCCAGAACCAGCCCATACGCTGAAAAATACCCACGCCGCTCACCCCCCTTCACCACCGTATTTTCCCACCGGAGCCCGATTTCCTGCCGCGCTACATATTTTTTCCCTGCCCCCGGTTATCCTACGTCAGGAAAGGACGTTGGGGGAGGCTTGCGGGCGTGTCGTTCCTGAACCGGATCCTGCGACTTCTCGTCTTCCGGGAGCCGGGCGCCGGGAAACCGGCCGCGGCGGGCGAGGCGGCCCCGCCGGACGGGCCGGAAAAGCCCGCCGGCCGTGCCGCGTCGCCGGACGAGGTGCTGCGGGAGGGGAGGCCCCTTTCCCGGAAGCTGGAGGAAAATGCCGGGATCCTGCGGCGGGTTTTCCGGGTGCCGCAGAACAAGGATGTGGTCATGCGGGAGTTTTCCCTGCATACCGATCCTCCGGTGCGCGCCCTGGCCGTTTTTTACGACGGCATGACCGACAAGATGCTCCAGGACATGGCCATCTTTCAACCCCTGATGCTCCTTGCCGGGTTGCGGCCGGAAGGTGGAAGCCGGCTTCTGGAAAAGGTGGTGGAAACCCTCCTGCCCGGCAACCAGGTAGAAACGGTTTCCAACTTCCGCGACCTGGTGGACGGAGTGCTGGAAGGCTCGACGGCGCTTCTCTTCGAGGGCCTCGACAGGGGGCTGATTGTTGAGACCAAGGGTTTTGACTACCGCGGCGTCGAGAAGCCCAGCGTGGAGGCGGTAATCCGCGGCCCCCAGGAGGCCTTCACCGAGAATTTTCGCACCAACACCGCCCTGGTGCGGCGCATCCTGCGCGCGCCCGAACTGGTAACCGAAATCCTGCAGGTGGGGCGGGTCAGCCGCACCTTCGTGGGCGTAATGTACATGGACGGCATCGCCAGCCCGCAGGTGGTTAACGAAGTCCGGCGCCGCATCTCGGCCGTTAAAACCGACTTTATCGGCGACAGCGGCCTGCTCGAGCAGTTCATCGAAGATGCGCCCCTGGGCCTTGCCCCGCAAACCCTGGCCACGGAGCGTCCCGACCGGGTGGCGGCCAATCTCGCCGAGGGGCGCGTGGCCATTCTGGTCGGGGGCAGCCCTTTCGCCCTGGTGGTGCCGGCCACCTTCTACAGCGTTTTCCAGACGGCGGAGGACGCCTACGTGCGCTGGCCCTGGGGCGCCGCCCTGCGCCTGGTGCGCTTCCTCGGCCTGATGGTGGCCCTGTTCCTGCCCGGTTTCTACGTGGCCATCAGCGGCTACCACCACGAGATGATTCCCACCGACCTGCTGGTGGCCATGACCGGGAGCCGGGAACGGGTTCCCTTCCCCACGGTGGTGGAGGTCCTCGGTATGGACCTGGCCTTCGAACTGATCCGGGAGGCCGGCGTGCGCATCCCCGGCACCGTGGGCACCATGCTGGGCATTGTGGGCGCCCTGATCCTGGGGCAGGCGGCGGTGGCGGCCAACGTCGTCAGCCCTATCCTGATCATCGTCATCGCGCTGACGGCCATCGGCACCTTCGCCATAAGCAACTACTCCCTGTCCCTTTCCGTCCGCTACCTGCGCTTTGCCTACACCCTGCTGGGGGCGTTCCTGGGCATTTACGGCCTTGTGCTGGGCGTCTTTGTCCATGTCGCGCTCCTGGCCAGCATGCAGTCCTTCGGCGTCCCCTACCTGGCCCCGGCGGCCCCGCCGGTCCGTTCCAGCCCCGACCTCATCCTGCGCGGGCCGGCCTGGGAACAGGAGGTCCGGCCGGGTTACCTCGACCCCCGGAAAGGACGGCGCCAGCCGCGGGTCAGCCGCGGGTGGCTGCCCGTCCGGCGGAGGGGGAGGCGGGGCGGTGCGGAATAAACCCCACCTGGGGTACGCCGAGGCGGTGGCCCTGGTTACCTACTTCGTGGTCAGCAAGGTTTTCCTCTCCTACCACCTGACCATTGTCGACGGCGCGGCTACGGGGGCGTGGCAGGTCCTGCTCTTTCTGGTGCCGGTGGGCGGAGGCCTCCTGCTGGCGCTCCTGGTGGCGCTGGAGCGCCGCTTTCCCGGCCTGTCCATTATCGAGGCGGGGGAGGTGGTGGCCGGCCCCTGGCTGAACGGCCTCTTTGCCCTGGGTTACGTGGCCTTTTTCCTGGCCGTGACGGGGCTGCAGCTCCGCCAGTTCAGCGAGCGGATCGTCCTGGGCTTGATACCGGAAATGCCCGTCAGCGTGGCCGTGCTCACCTTCGTGGGGGCGGCGTGGGCGGCCGCCTACCTGGGCATCGAAGGCATCGCCAGGACGGCGCGCATGTTTTTCTGGTTCGAATGGATATCCTTTGCCGCCATACTCCTGGGGACGGTCACCTTCTGGGATGGCGACGCCCTCTGGCCGCTCCTGGGAAACGGCCCCCTGGCGACCCTCCAGACCGGTGCCGTAAATGTGGGCATCGTGAGCGACCTGTTCCTGCTGGCGGTGGTTTACCCTTTCCTTCCCGCGGGGAAAACGGGCGCCGTCGGGCGGGCGGCCGTTGTCCACAGCACCCTGGCCCTGACGGCTCTGGTGCTGGTCCTCCTGCTGGCCTTTCCCTATCCGGTGGCGCGGGAGATCTCCCTCCCCAGCTACGAACTTTCGCGGCTGGTCTACCTCGGGCGCTTCGGGCAGCGGCTGGAAACGCTGTTTGTGCCCATGTGGGGCATCGCCGCCCTGGTGACCACCGCCGCGGGGCTCTGGGCTGCAGCGTACACCATTTCCCGGGCCCTCCGGCTGCCCTACTGGCGGCCTCTGGTCCCTGCGGTGGTGGTGCTGACCGTCGCCGTGGCCTTCGCCGCGCCGAACGTCCCCGCCGCCGTGCGCTGGGACAACGAAATTGTACGCCGCTTGCTGGCGCCGGCAGTCACCTTTGGCTTCCCGCTTATCCTGCTGTTAATCAGTCTTTGGTCGCCGCGGAAAGCAGGCGGGCCGGATGCCGGCCGCCGGTCGCCGGGGGGAAAGAAATGAGCCGGCGGTTATCCCGGGTTCTCGCGCCGGTCCTGGGGCTGTGTCTTCTGGTGGCGGGGTGCTGGGGGTACCACGAGATCGACGAGACGGCCCACGTGGTGGCCCTGGGCCTCGACCGGGGAGAGCACAACGTGCTCACCGTTACGGCGCAGATCGTCATCCCCAAGGGGATCGCCGGGCCCCCGGGCGGCGGAGGCGGCGGGGGGCAAAGCGGGCCGGGCAAAACCTTCTTCACCACATCCGTGGACGCGCCGACCTTTTACAGCGCCCTGGAGCTTTTGAACGCCTACGTGGACCGGCGCGCGCGCCTGGACCACGTCAAGGTGATCGTCTTCTCCCGCGACCTGGCCAGGGAGGGCATCAGGAGATGGCTGGAGCCCCTGGCGCGCTACCGGGAGTTCCGCCGCAGCACCTTCGTGATGGTGACGGCGGGCAGGGCCGGGGATCTCCTTGAGAAGAGCGCCCCCATCCTGGAGGACAATCCGGCCAAATACTACGAGCTTCTGTTCCTCGGCTACAAGTATACGGAGTTTATTCCCCTGGCCCAGTACCACTACTTTTACAACGCCCACAAGAGCCTGGCCCAGGTGCCGGTGGCCATCATGGGCGGTCTGGAGAGGAGCCGTCCGCTGCCGGAAGGGCGGGAGGCAAAGAGCAAGGGCTCTTACAGCGCCGGCGGTGTACCGCGCAGGGGCGGGGGGAGGCTTGAAATTATGGGCGGGGCGGTCTTCCGCGGCGGCCGGATGGTGGGCGAAATGGACGGGGACGAAATGGGGATCGTCAACATGCTGCGGGGCACCTTCCGCCGGACGATCATGAGCCTGCCCGACCCCCACGCCCGTGGCGAATTTGTGGTGGTTGACGTGCGCCCCCGGCGGCGGCCAAAAGTCGAGGTGCGCCTTGCCGGTGGCGTTCCGGTGGTGCGCGCGCGGGTCTTCCTTGAAGGGGACATCATGGCCATTCAGAGCGGGCGCCCCTACGAGGAGCCGCGGCACATCCCCTTGATCGAGGAAGAGGCGGCCCGGAAACTGGAAAGGGAGGCGCGCGCCCTGGTGGCGAAGAGCCAGGACGAATGGCAGGCGGACGTTTTCGGTTTCGGCAACGCCGCCCGGCGGCTGGTGCCCTCCTGGCCGGCCTGGAAAAGGCTGAACTGGCCCGCCCTTTACCCGGATGCCGACGTCCACATCGCCTTCGATTTCCGCATCCGGCGTACCGGGCTGCTGCACGAGACGGCGGGCTTGAGGGAGTGAGTTGCGCTGCAGGCCCTTATTATCCTGGCCGTTATCCTGGTGGCCGTTTACACCCTGAGCTACGCTTTCTGGGCCTGGCGCCACGGGCACCGGCGGGGTGCCGCGGGGCTCCTTTTCGTCGCCCTCGCGGTGATGGCGGCCCCGGTGCTGGTCTGGTGGTACCACAACTTCTACGTGCCGCGCTGAGGCGGTTTCCCGGCCCGGCCCGCCGCGGCCGGGAGATCGATAAGGTCGGGATCGTTAAGCAAGTTAAGGCGGCTCGTCACGAGGTTGCCGTCCCCGCTCACCCGGCCGAAGCCGCTGTTGCTCTTGGCGCGGGTGCACCAGCCCCGCATCAGGTTTTCCCCGTGGAAGACGCCGGCGTTGTTCTGCACGCTTATGATGATGATTTTTCCCAGGTGAATCTCCGTCCGCACGTTCCTTGAGCCTCCCTTTCTCCTCCGGCCGGCCCTTTCTTTTTCATTCGGGCACCGGGAGATCCTCAAGATCCGGATCGTCGACCTGCAGGGCGAGGTCCGCCAGGGAACCGTGGTCGCCGTTTACGCGGCCGAAGCCGCTGTTTGACTTGCTGGAGGTCCGCCAGTCGCAAAAGTAGCTGGTACCGATGGCTACCGCCGACCCCGTATCCACGTTGGTGATGCGCAAGGTGTTTATGTTGACCTGGACCACAATACGGGCCAACCCTCATCACCGCCCTTTATAAAGCTTATGGTGGCACCGTTCCGGGTGGCACCCCCGGCCGCTGGCAAACGTCTCGCGCGCGGCATAAACTGGTGGTAAAGAAGAGGGGGCCTGCGCGCATGGCCGTGGCCGTCGTCAACGGCTTGATCTGGGTCAACGAGCTGCGCAACAACTGCCACATAAGCCAGGGCAAGAACATGAACAACAGCTGGTCCCTCTGGACCAAATCCAACAACCCCCTGGGCAACGTGCCCGGTCTCTCGAATATCTTCATTACGGCGACGAGCGTCCTTGTCGATAACGACGCGGCCGACACCAACACCGTAAGCGTCGTGCCGATTGAAAACAGCGGCGGGGCCATTGCGGAAGTCGTGTAAACCGGGGGAAGAACGAGGCCAATGGGTGTGCGCTCCTGGCTGCGTTCCTGGCTGGGCGGATCGGGGCAGATACCGGAGTGCGCCGGACTGGAGCGCCGGGTGGAAGACCTGCTTGTGCTCGTCCGGAAAATGGCCGCCGAGCTGGCGGCCCTGAAAGACCTGACCGGACGCGAACTGGACGTTCACATCGACAGGGTGTGCATTGAAAAGGTGCACCTGGAAAAGCTGGAATTCAACATCGACGGCATCGGCGTGAAGGACCTGAGCGGTTCCCTCAGCATCGGCGTCAACTACGGGGGGAAGGTAATCCGCCTTGTCTCCCCGCCGCCGGGCGAGGAGGCACCTCCGCCGCCGCCGGCCAAGGAGGCTCCGCCTCCGGTGGCCCCGGCGCCCGACGGTTTTTCCTACCGGACCTACAAGGTGTGAGGTTGCACGCAAATGGCCGGTAAGTACAACCCCTTTGACCTGCTCAAGAACGTTCCCTGCCTGGATGACGATTTCGTCCGGGGTATCGTGGAAACCGCCTGGCCGGACCCCACGGGCCTCCTGAAGCGCCTCGGCGGTGAAAAGTGGCCGCCCGTCAACGTCGTCGAGACGGAAACGGAAATCATCGTGACGGCGGCGCTTCCCGGCCTGCGGCAGGCCGGCGACGTGCGGGTGGAACTGAAAGGAAACACCCTGTTCCTGGAAGGGGAAATAGGGCCGGAGCCCCAGCTCCTGTCCGCGGTTGCGGTCCACCTGCAGGAGCGGAGGCAGGGAAAGTTCAGCCGCGCCATTACCCTGCCCGTGCCGGTAAGCAGCCGCAGCGCCCGCGCCAGCTACCGGCGGGGGATTCTCGAAGTGAAGCTTGCCAAACTCCCGGGCCACACCCAGACCCTTGTCGTGGAGTTTAACAGGTGAGTTCCGGCAGGAAACCGGCCCCTTCCCGGCTAACTATCCGGTTAGAGTTTCCCCGGGGGGGAGACGCCGATGGGAACCGTACTTCTTGCCGCCGTCACCTGCGAGGACCTCCGGGCCGCCCTGGCGGTGGCCCGGACCGGCGCCCCGGCGCTCTTCGGCACCATGGACGGCGCCAAACTGGCGCAGCTGCAAAAGACCGCGCCCGCAGGCGCGGTGGTGCCGGTGCACCTTTATACCCCCACCTGAGGCCTGCCCCACCAGGTGGTTGCCGTGGGCAACCTGGCCGGTCTGTGGACGGAGGTCCCGGAAGACGGCGACCCGGAGGAGGTAAAGCGCGGCCTGCGGCGGGTTTTCGGCCCGCGCTGGGAGGCGGCGCTGGTGGCCCGGGACGCCCTTCCCCTTTTCCCCTTCTGGAACGGATACCTCGGTATCGCCGCTCTCCGCCCCCGTCCGGAAGTGGCCGTCGCCCGCCTCAAGACCCTGCTGGCCGGGGAAACGATTTACGACGTCATCCTGGGTTGAAGGGGGCTACAGCCGCAGCGTGGCGACAAGGCGTTTGGGGTGCAGCAGGAGGTCGAGGGCGTCGTTGATCTCGCGCACCGCCACGTCGGCCGCCAGGAGGGCTTCCACCGCCGCCCCCTCCGGCCCCAGCACCAGAATGCCCAGCGCCGCCCGGCGCAGCATGGGCACGTCGTTGGCCCCGTTGCCGATGGCCACGGTGCACCCTGCCCCCAGCCCTTCCACGTAGGACGCCTTTTCCGGCCCGGTGAGCGGCCCGCGCAGCACCACGACCTGGGCCTTTATCCCGCGGCACGCCTGTTCCGCCGTGCCGAAGGTATCGGCCGTCAGGATGTGCACGGCCAGGTCGCGGGCCAGGGCACCCAACCGTTCCGCCACGCCCGGTAAAATCTTCCCGTCGCAGGCGAAAGTGCCGTTAAAGTCCAGAACCGCGTGCCTGAGATCAAGTTCACCCCGCCCGGGGATGTCGATCCGCAGCACCCCGGCACCTCCTTTGCTTTTCGGATCTGTTGCCAAACCCGGGACTG
>JBFMHQ010000028.1:15623-20047 GCA_040751815.1 Bacillota bacterium
GGCGGCCGGTGCCGAAGGATAACAAGATATGATCAGGATTGAGGGCTTGACCAAGATTTATCATACCCCGGGCGGGGATATCGTCGCCATCGACAACCTGACCCTGCACGTGGCCGAAAGCCAGATCTTCGGCGTCATCGGCTTTTCGGGGGCCGGTAAGTCCAGTCTGGTGCGCTGCCTGAACATGCTGGAACGGCCCACCAGGGGCAAGGTCTTCATCGATGGGCGCGAGATCACGGCGCTGCGGGGAGCCGCCCTGCGCGCCGCCCGGCGGAAAATCGGCATGATTTTTCAGCACTTTAATCTTTTGTCCTCGCGCACCGTCTTTGAGAACGTGGCCTTCCCGCTCGACATCGCCGGGGTTCCCCGCCGGGAAAGCGCGCCGAAGGTCAAACAGTTGCTGGAGCTGGTCGGCCTGGCCGACAAGGCCCGCGCCTACCCGTCCCAGCTCTCCGGCGGCCAGAAGCAGCGGGTGGGCATTGCCCGCGCCCTGGCCAGCGACCCGAAGGTCCTGCTCTGCGACGAGGCCACCTCGGCCCTGGACCCCTACACCACGCTTTCCATCCTCAAGCTCCTGAAGGACATCAACCGGTCCCTCCGGCTGACCATCCTGCTCATCACCCACGAGATGAAGGTCGTCACCGAGATCTGCGACCACGTGGCCGTGATCGAGAACGGGCGGATCATCGAGCAGGGGCCGGTCCTGGAAGTCTTTCTGCACCCCCGTGCCGCGACGACGCGCAACTTCGTGAGCACGGTCCTTAAGACCAGCCTGCCCGAGGAGATCCGGCGCCGCCTGCGGGAGCGGGCCGCGCGGGGCGAGGACGGCTCCCAGGTCGTGCGCCTCTCCTTCGTCGGGGAGAGCGCCGGGGAACCGGTCATCTCGCGCGTCATCCGGGAGTGCGACGTCGACGTCAACATCCTCTCCGGCAGTATCGACCGCATCCAGGACATCCCCTTCGGGGTGCTCCTCGTGGAAATCCTGGGCCCGCCCGAAAGGCGCCGGACGGCCCTTGACCACCTGGCCGGAAGCGGCCTGAGCGTCGAGGTGATCGATAATGTTGAGTAGCCTGGCCGGCATGTGGCCGGCGATCTGGGTCTCCACCTACGAGACGGTCTATATGACCCTGGTCTCGGTCTTCTTCGCCACCCTCATCGGCCTGCCTCTGGGCGTGATCCTGGTCGTCACCGACCGGGGGCACATCCTGGAAAACCGGACCGTGAACGGCGTCCTGGGCTGGATGGTCAATATCGGCCGCTCCTTCCCCTTCGTGATTCTGTTAGTGGCCATCATCCCCTTCACAAAGATGATCGTCGGTACCTTCATCGGCACCACCGGGGCCATCCCGCCGCTGGTCGTCGCCGCGGCCCCCTTCGTAGCGCGGATGGTTGAAACCTCGCTCAAGGAAGTCGAGTGGGGCGTGGTCGAAGCCGCGCTGGCCGCGGGCGCCTCGCCCTGGCAGGTTGTGACCAAGGTGCTGCTTCCGGAGGCCCTTCCCGGGCTGATTCTGGGCACCACCATTACAACCATCAACGTTCTCGGCTACACCGCGATGGCCGGTGTCGTGGGAGGAGGTGGGCTGGGCGACCTGGCGGTGCGTTACGGTTTTCAGCGTTGGCGGCCCGATGTGATGCTGGTGACGGTGGTCATCCTCATCGTGATGGTCCAGTTGCTGCAATCCGTCGGCGACTGGCTGGCCCGCAAGGTGGACAAGCGGAGACTCTAAGAGGACGCGAAAAAGAGATTGATTGAAGGAGGCTTGATCAGGTTGAAGAGAGTTCTGGTGGTGATCCTGGTCCTGGCGCTGGCGGCGGCCCTGGTCGCCGGGTGCGGAACCTCGTCCAAGGAACAGTCCCCGGCGCCCGGGCAGCAGGCTAAGAAGACGCTCGTTGTCGGCGCCACGCCCGTGCCCCACGGCGACATCCTCAAGGTCGTAAAGCCCATCCTGGCGAAAGAAGGCATCGATCTCGAGATCAGGGAGTTCACCGACTACAATACCCCGAATCTGGCCCTGGCCGACAAGCAGCTTGACGCCAACTACTTCCAGCACGTCCCCTACCTGGAGCAGTTCTGCAAGGACCACAACCTGGACCTGACCTGGACGGCGAAGATCCACTTCGAGCCGATGGGCCTCTACTCCAAGAAGGTCAAGAACGTCGGCGATTTCGCCGCCGGGGCGACCATCGCCATCCCCAACGACCCGACCAACGGCGGGCGCGCCCTGGTCGTCCTGGAGAAGGCCGGCCTCCTGAAGCTGAAGGAGGGCGTGGGCATCAAGGCCACCGTGCAGGACATCGTCGAGAAGAAGGTTAACGTCAAGGAACTCGAGGCGGCCATGCTGCCCAAGGTCCTCGACGAGGTCGACGGCGCGGTGATCAACGGCAACTACGCCGTGCAGGCCGGCTTGAAGCCCAGCGACGCCCTGGTGGCCGAGGACGCCAAGTCCGAGGCCGCGGATACCTACGGCAACGTCCTCGCCGTGCGCAAGGGCGACGAGAACCGGCCGGAGATCCAGGCGCTGACGAAGGCCCTGCAGTCGCCCGAGGTGAAGAAGTTCATCGAGGAGACCTACGACGGGGCGGTCGTACCGACTTTCTAGGAGGGTGCCGTAAAACCGCACGGCCGCTCCGGTCGCGGGGCTTGCTTTGCCCCACCGCTTGTGCTAAAATGGACGGCGACGGGCCTGTAGCTCAGGGGGAGAGCGCTTGACTCGCATTCAAGAGGCCGGGGGTTCGAATCCCCCCAGGTCCACCAGGAAAATCAAGGCCTCCGGTGTTCCGGAGGCTTTTTAACTCTTCCTGTCAATGCACCACCGGCCGTGACCGCCGGCAGATGGTGCCCTTGCCGTGTCGACGCTTCCCCATCTCAAGGGGCGGGGCCTGCAAAGCAGGAACGCCGCATGCCGCCGCGCCGCGGGCGACGGGTAAGGACTCACCCTCGTTGTTCGTATGAAGATGACGATTTTGGATCAAGGCGCATCTAAGCGCGGCGTTCCACGAGACGACGTGATCGAAGGCAGCTGCGGCATCCCGCACAGGAACGCAGGCTACGCCGTTTCGAGAAACAAGCCCTGTCTGTTTCGCCGGCAGGCTGCCGTCTATGTTCAGAGCAGCTGCCAGATCGCGGACAGCGGCGTACATTTTGCCGTTCTCGGTATATGGAACGGCCGTCGCTTTTCGAAACCCCTGGCCGTCGAACCACACAGTCTGACCGTCGAAAAACGCCGCCCGATAGTTCCCTTCCGGCAGTTCGCAAACCACTAGCTCGACACTCAGCTTTTGCCCGTCCGCCTTGGCGCGGATTCTTACCGGAAGCGGCAAAGTGTTCCTGAACCGGTAGTCCCACCCTGCGTCCCAGGCTACCGCTGCGTCATCCCCCTGCGGGGCGTAGGGAACTCTCCCGGGATGCCGGTGCCTTTCGACAACTTCTAACCCAGCGCTTACCACCGCCCGGTGTAGAGCTGTGACCGCCTGGCAGACGCCGCCACCCACGTCACTGTAGTATCGCCCGCCGGAGCCGGAGAGCGCCCAGACGAAGCCGCGGGACAGCGTGCGCTCGCCGACGGTTCTGTTGAAGCTGAAGACCGCGCCTGGGGCGACCCTGGCTCCGCTTATGTACCGGAACGCGGTTTTGGCGTTGACCGTGTTGTTCTTAAATCTGGGGTCTGACGGCGACAGGACCTGGCCTCTACCGACGATGACTTCCTGCACCTCCAGCCAATCCCAGGCTAAATTGTCCCCCGGCCAGGCTCCGTTGGTAATATTCACTTCGTCCGGTGGTGCGTCCTTGTGCGGGTTAACTACCATACCGGCACTGTGTTTTCCGGGAGGGCAGGCGGTGAGGGTGAAGGACAGCGGCGCGTACCCCCTGGCCGGAACCGTGACGTCCTGCTCTCCCAGAACGGTGCCGTTGCATCTGAACTGGACCTTCGTTGCGATGTCCCGGCTCCACTGGTTCCGGACACTGGCCGAGACGGTGACCGTATTGCCCTGCCTCGCCGGGTTGGGCGTGATTTTCAAGTCGGTGACGGCCAGGTTATTCACGCCCGCAGGCACTTCCACGGGCCGGATGTTGCAGTCCTCTGCCTTGCCGTCAATTGCGGCGAAAGCCGGAAACACAACGAAAAGAATAAAGGGCGGGAATGTTAGCAAGAACGGCAGTCTGCGCAATACAGGAAGCCCCCTTCTCACGAATTGTCGGAAAACCGCGTCCGAAATTTTAGAGGGTTGTGCGAAACAGAATCCTGTACGTTACTTCCGCAACAGGGTCGTCTGAAAAGAGGCCCTGCAAAGGGCTCTAAACCTCTGCGGGCCTGCTGGTGGTGTTCGGACGGCAATAACCCCTGTGGTGGGTGCCGGGAGTAGATGCGTACGCGGTTGGCCACGCTCAAAATGTAAGGTACCGCGAATCCTGCGGCAGCTAC
>JBFMHQ010000029.1:0-19401 GCA_040751815.1 Bacillota bacterium
AAAGATCACGCCAGACCGCCCGGCCGAAGGCAAACGCCGCCGCAAGGCGGCTTTTTGTTTTTCTTTTTAGGGTGCGGCCCGCATATATTCTAAGCAAGCCGGGCAAAGGGGGGAAGTCGGTGAATTTTCTGAGGAGCCTGGAAGAATACCGCCGGGACGAGCGCAGGCTGGCCTGGGAGGGTACCTTCCGGGACTACCTTGAAATAGTCCGTAAAAACCCCCAGGTCTGCCAGCTGGCCCACAGCCGCATCTATAACATGATCAGGGCGGCCGGTGTGGAGGAAGTTAACGGGGTTAAAAGATACCGTTTCTTCAGCAACGAGCTTTTCGGGCTAGACCGGACCCTGGAAAAGCTGGTGGAGGAATACCTGCACCCCGCGGCGCGGCGGCTTGACGTGCGCAAGCGGATCCTGCTCCTTATGGGGCCGGTCAGTGGAGGCAAGTCGACCCTGGTTAACCTGCTGAAAAGGGGACTGGAAAGGTACAGCCGTACGGAAGAGGGTGCCCTTTACGGCATCAAGGGCTGTCCCATGCACGAGGAGCCCCTGCACCTGATCCCCCGGGAGTTGCGGCCGGATTTTCAGAGGGACTTCGGGGTGTATGTGGAGGGGGAACTCTGTCCCGTCTGCCGGGTACGTCTGGAGACGGAGTACGGGGGCGATATCGAAAACGTGCCGGTGGAAAGGGTCATCCTTTCCGAAGAAAGGCGCGTGGGCATCGGCACCTTCTCGCCTTCCGACCCCAAATCCCAGGACATTGCCGAACTCACCGGGAGCGTGGACTTCTCCACCATCGCCGAATACGGCTCCGAGTCGGACCCGCGCGCCTACCGCTTTGACGGCGAGCTGAACATCGCCAACCGGGGCATCATGGAATTCCAGGAGATGCTCAAGTGCGATGAGAAATTCTTGTGGAACCTCCTCAGCCTTTCACAGGAAGGTAATTTCAAAGCGGGGCGGTTTGCACTTATCTACGCCGATGAGATGATCGTGGCGCACACGAACGAATCCGAATACCTGGCCTTTGTCAACAACAAGCGCAACGAAGCACTGGTGTCGCGCATGATCGTCATTAAGGTACCCTATACTTTGAAGGTAAGTGAAGAAGTAAAAATCTACGAGAAACTCATCCGCCAGTCGGACCTGCGGCACATCCACATCGCTCCCCACGCGCTGCGGGTGGCGGCCATTTTTTCCGTGCTTTCCCGCCTTAAGGAATCGAAGAAGCAGGGAATGGACATCGTCAAGAAGATGAAGCTCTACGACGGAGAAGACGTCGAGGGGTTCAAGGATAAGGACGTGGGCGAGTTTCTGACCGAACACCCGGATGAGGGCATGTCGGGGGTCGACCCGCGGTACATAATAAACCGGCTTTCTTCGGCGCTGATCCGTACCGACACCGCCTGCATCAACGCTCTGGATGTGCTGCGCGCCCTTAGAGACGGGCTCGATCAGCATCCGTCCATCACCCGGGAAGAGCGGGAACGGCTCCTGAACTTTATTTCCATCGCCCGCCGGGAGTACGACGAAATCGCCAAGAAGGAGGTCCAGAAGGCCTTTATCTACTCCTACGAGGAGTCGGCCCGGGTCCTCTTCAATAATTACCTCGACAACGTCGAGGCCTATTGCAACGGGTTGAAGGTACGCGATCCCATAACCGACGAGGAACTGGACCCCGATGAAAAGCTGATGCGCTCCATCGAGGAGCAAATCGGGGTCACGGAGAACGCGAAGAAGAGCTTCAGAGAGGAAATCCTGATCCGTATTTCAAGCTATGCCCGGAAGAACAGGACCTTCGATTACACTTGCCACGATCGTCTGCGGGAGGCGATAGAGAAGAAACTCTTTGCCGACCTGAAGGACGTGGTTAAGATTACCACGACCACCAAGACGCCCGATGCCGAACAACTGAAGCGGATCAACGAAGTGATCGCCCGGCTGGTTTCGGAATACGGCTACTGCGCCGTATGCGCCAATGAGTTGCTGAAGTACGTGGGCAGCCTTATGAACAGGTAGGGCCGCGTACACGTGCCGTTGCGGGGGGAGGCGGATGCGCGACTTCATCATCGGCCACGAGGACTGGTCTTTGCACCGGAAGGGTGAAATCGACCAGCAACGCCACTGCGAAAAGGTACGGGAGGCCATCAGGCGGAACCTTCCGGAGATCATCAGCGAGGAGAGCATCATCCTTTCCAACGGGCGGGAAGTGGTAAAGGTCCCCATCAGATCCCTTGAAGAATACCGCTTCCGCTTCGACGAACGCAAGCGCCTGCATGTGGGCCAGGGGAACGGCCGCACGAGGGTGGGCGATGTCGTAGGCGGTATAAAGGGATGTGTCGGACGGGGACGGGGGGCCGGGAGCGAACCCGGGACCGACTACTACGAAACCGAGGTTACCGTCGACGAACTCGCGGAATTGGTCCTGGAGGAATTGGGTTTGCCGCATTTGCGGGAAAAAACCAGGGCCGGTACCGCAACGGCGGGAATCGCGTTCCGTGACGTGCGGAAAAAGGGGATAACGGCCAACCTGGACCGGCGGCGCACCATAATGGAGGCGATAAAGAAAAACGCGCTCCGCGGCCGGCCCGGCCTTTACAACATCGCGCCGGAGGATTTGCGCTTTAAAACGTGGGAGGTCGTGGAGGAACCCCAGGCCGGCGCCGTGGTCCTGGCGATGATGGACACCTCCGGTTCTATGGGGCCCTTCGAGAAATATATTGCCCGCACCTTCTTTTTCTGGATGACGAGGTTTCTCCACGCCAGGTACCGGGGTGTGGAAATCGTCTTTCTCGCGCACCATACCGAAGCCCGGGAAACCTCCGAGGAGGAGTTTTTCAGTCGGGGAGAAAGCGGCGGCACACGGTGTTCCTCGGTTTACCGCCTGGCACTGGACATCATACGGGAGCGCTACCCTGGCGGGCTCTACAACATTTACGCCTTTCATTTTTCCGACGGCGACAACCTGTTGTCGGATAACGACCTGTGCGTCCAGTATGTCCGGGAGTTGTTGCAAATGGCCAACCTGGTAGGCTACGGGGAGATCGAAGGGCCTTATTATTACACCAGCACCCTGCGCACGGCCTTGCAGCGGATCGTTCACCCCCGGTTCGTTACCGTGGTCCTCCGGGATAAGGGGGACGTCTTTCACGCGTTGAAGACCTTTTTCGGGCGCGAAAAAGGATAAACGCTGCGGCCTGCGGACAACTTTCCTTCCCTGTGCTAAAATAGGCGGGGGAGGGGGGATGTTCGTGTCTATGAAGGTGAGCAGCATAAAAAAGTTCCCGGAAGAGTTCTGGCGCGTGGTTTACTACCGGCTGGCGCGGCCCGTCCGGGGCGTCGGCGACTGCCCCCTGCGCTGCCCGTTCATCGCCAATTGGGAGCAGGGCAGGTGCACCAGGTGCGCGGAACTGGCCGAACTTATCAAGGAAGAAATCTTCGGCGGGGAAGTGTAGTGGCAGCCCGCGTCGCCGCATCCCGCCGGTAATTATGGTTGCGCCCCCGGCATAAAGGTAGATAAGGTAAGGCCGGCGTCCAGCAGCTAAACAGGTATTGCCGGGGGGATGCAGGTGGGTGAGGTCGTTTTACTGGAAAAGGCCGTGGAGGAAATCATCGGCGTAGCCCGCGGCCTGGGGTTAGATTTCTTTCCCATGCGTTTCGAACTCTGCCCGCCGGAGGTCATCTACACTTTTGGCGCCTACGGCATGCCCACCAGATTTTCCCACTGGTCCTTTGGCAAGGCCTACTTCAAAATCAAGACGGAGTACGATTACAACCTCAGCCGCATCTACGAGATGGTGATCAATACCAACCCGTGTTACGCCTTCCTCCATGAAGGAAATACGCTCTTGCAGAACAAGATTGTTGTGGCCCACGTCCTGGGCCATAGCGATTTTTTCAAGAACAATGCCTATTTCCGGCAGACGCCGCGGAATATGCTGGAGACCATGGCCGCCGCCGCCGAGCGCATCAGAGGGTACGAACTGGCCTACGGGCGCGACGAGGTGGAGGCCTTTCTCGACGCGGCCCTGGCCCTGCAGGAGCATATCAACCCTTACCGCTTTATTAATGAAGCGTCGCCGAGGGGGGGGAACCGGTGCGCATGCAGGAAGGGATCCCCCTACCTGGATCTCTTGAAAGCACAGGAGGCGGGCCCGGAAGGCCCGGGAAACGAAGCGAAAGAAACCGGCCTCTACCCGGAAAAGGACGTACTCCTCTTCGTCCTGCGGCATGCCACGCACCTTGAAGATTGGCAGCGTGACATACTCGGCATCATCCACGATGAGACCCTTTACTTCTGGCCGCAGATGCGGACCAAGATCATCAACGAGGGCTGGGCCACGTACTGGCATACACGTATTATGCGGGCCCTCGACCTGGCCGAAGACGAAGCCATCGAGTACGCGCGTGCCCATGCCGAGATTGTGCAGCCTTCCCCCCTGCGTCTCAACCCTTACCTCCTCGGGCTGAAGATTTTCGAGGACATCGAAGCGCGCCGGGGACGGGAAGCCATCTTCGAGGTTCGCGCCACCTGCGACGACGTTTCCTTCCTCCGGAACTACCTTTCCAGGGAAACCGTGGAGCAGCTTGACCTTTATGTCTACCGGCGCATGGGACAGGAATGGCGCGTTGTCGATACCGGCTGGACCGAGGTGCGCGACGTTCTGGTAAGCCGGCTGGTTAATTGCGGTTTTCCCTATATCGTGGTTGAGGACGGAGATTACGACCGGCGGGGAGAATTATATCTCAGACACTGCTACGAGGGTGCGGAACTGGACGTGTACTATCTGGAGCGGACCCTGCCCCACGTCTTTAAGCTATGGGGGCGCCCGGTTCACCTGGAAACGGTGCTGGAGGGGAGAACCTTTATTTTCTCTTACAATGGTGAAAAGGTGCTCCGGCGGACCGTTTAGCCCGCGCATCGTCGTTTCTCCCTTTACACAAAACGACGCATACCGTATTGTTTTAACAACAAACCCTGCATGGGGGGAGGCGCATGCGGGTACGCGTTGCCGGTATTATCGCGCTGGTCGTTCTGGGGCTCTGCTTTATAAACGCCGCCGGTTCACGGGCCCAGGCCGGCCACTTCTACCAGAATGACCCGGTCTACGGTAAAAAATTTGTCCTGGTTCGGGAGAGGCTTCCACTCCCGCGGTACGGCGGTCTCGGCGTCGTGCACCCGGATGTCATCTACTGGCGGGGCCGCTACATTATGGCCTACACGCCTTACCCTCCTAACCGCGTGGAAAACATCTGCCTGGCCGCTTCGCGCGATCTCCTCCACTGGTCTTCCGGTGCCTGGCAAAACCCTGTCGTTGCCTGGGACCCGCGCGTCGTCTGGAAGGACGCCTTTATCGCCGACCCCGATATCCTTTATGTTCCCGCCCTGAAAAAATGGTTCCTCTGGTACCAGCCGGCTTCCTACACCCTCGGCCACCGGCGGGGCAAGCGGCTTCTCGCCGCCATTGCGCTGGCTACGTCAAAGGACGGTATCACCTGGAGTGACACAGAGGCGCCTAACCCGGTGATGCGGCCCCGCGAGAACGGCGGGCGCTTCTGGGAAGCCGACCTGGTGCGCTCGCCCTCGGTTCTTTACGACCAGAGGAAACGGCGCTTTCTGATGTGGTACGATAGCAAGAGGGAGGTCTCCCTCAGCGGCGGGGCGCAAGGCTACTACCCCATGAAAATCGGGCGCGCCGTGTCCGCGGACGGTATTTCCTGGACCCACGACCCTCGGCCGGCCATCGCCTGCTCGTACAGCGTCTGGCACCCCGCCGTCCGCTACTTTGACGGCACGTACTGGATGTATTTCCCCTCGCGGTTCGGTATCGAACTGGCAACCTCCACCGACGGCCTTCACTGGCGGCGCCGCGGGGTGGTCATCCCCCGGCGGGAGGGAACATGGCTCCATAAACCTTACCGTTGCAGTCCGGTAATGTTTCCCAATGTCTGCTACCTTTTTGTGTCTTCCTTCGATAGCTCCGGTGTTCCCCGCATTGCCCTCTTCAAGTCGGAACTCTCACCGGCAGGCCGGCGCCACCTTACGCGCCACCCCTATTCTGTAAGGGACAACCTCCTTGGCGGTAAAATCATCCTGCGCTAAAAGTGGGACACCTGCAACTTTGCCTGCTAACCGCGCAAACTAAAACGAGGGGGGATGACCGTGCGATCTCTCTGGAAGGGCGCCCTGACCTTCGGCCTCATTTATGTTCCGGTGGCTATTTACCCGGCCACCGAAGACCGGGAGATCCACTTTCGGCTGCTGCACCGCGAATGCCATACTCCTGTAGAGTACCGGCGCTACTGCCCGCGCTGCGATCGCGAGCTGGAAGAGGAGGATATTGTCCGCGGTTACGAGTACGAAAAGGGAAGGTACGTGACGGTAGAAGACGAGGACCTGGCGCGCATCGCACCCGGGGAAGAAAAAAACATCACCCTCCTCGACTTCGTGGGGGCGCAGGAAATCGACCCGGTATACTACGACCGCAGCTACTACCTGGCGCCCACCGCCGGCGGTGCCCGGGTGTACGAGCTGTTGCGCCGGGCTATGGCCGGCACCAATAAGGTGGGCATAGGTAAGATTGTAATTCGGACGAAGGAATCGCTGGCCGCGGTGCGGGTTGGCGAACGGGCCCTGGTACTTGCCACGCTGCGCTACCCCGACGAAATCCGCAGCCAGGACGCCCTACCCGAACTCGATTACCAGGTTACCCTGGAGCCGAAAGAGTTGGAGATGGCCGAACGGCTTGTGGAAAGCCTGGCGGCGCCCTTCCAGCCGGCAAAATACCGGGACACTTACCGGGAGGCGCTGCAGGAGATCATCAGCGCACGGATCGCCGGCCGCGAGGTGGTGGTTCCGGCGGCGCCACCCACGGCAAAGGTGACCGACCTGATGGAGGCCCTGCGCAGGAGTATCGAGATGGCGGAGGCGCGGCGGGCTGGCAGGAAAAAGAAGGAAGCGATACCGTGATCCTGCCCGTGCTGCGCCCGATGCTGGCCGTGTCCGGAGAACCGTTTTCGAACCAGGATTTTCTTTTTGAGGTCAAGTGGGACGGGTACCGCTGCCTGGCCTACCTGGAGGGCGGAACGGTACTGCGTTCGCGTAATGTTAAAGATCTGACCCCGACCTTTCCGGAACTCGCCGATGTGCACCGTTGCGTCCGGGGTCTGCCCGCCCTGCTTGACGGGGAGATCGTGGTCCTTTCAGGCGGTCTTCCCGATTTCGACGCCCTGCAGCAGCGGGGCCGCCTGGAGCGGTCGGAGCACGTCCGCGCGGCGGCGGAGCGTCTTCCCGCGCTCCTGATCGTCTTTGACATCCTTTACCACCGGGGTGTTTCCCTTCTGGCGCGGCCGCTACGGGAAAGAAAGGAGATCCTGCGCGCAGCCGTCAACCCCGATCGCTGCCTGGTTGTTGCCGATTATATTCGGGGAGATGGGGAAGCTTATTTCACCGCTGCCGTCGGGGCCGGCCTGGAAGGGGTTGTGGCCAAACGCCTGGACGGCCCTTACCTGCCCGGGCGCCGCTCCCCCCTGTGGCGGAAAATCCGCGCGGTGAAAAATCTCGACGCCGTAATTTGCGGGTACGAAGCCGGCACCGCCGGCCGGTTCCTGGCATCCCTGATCCTGGGGGCTTACCGCGGCGGGAAACTGATTTTTGTCGGGCACGTGGGGACGGGTTTTACCGCGGCCCAGGCCGACCTCCTGCACCGGGCACTGGAGGAAGTGCGCACGCCGGACCCGCCGGTGCAGGTTCCGCCCGGTCGCCTGCGCCGTCCCCGCTGGGTCCATCCCGTCCTGGTGTGCACGGTCAACTACGCCGCCCTTACGCGCCAGGGGATCCTGCGGCACCCGAGCTTTGTCGGGTTGAGGGACGACAAGAAACCGGAGGAATGTGTCCTGCCGCAATAAGCGCGGCTCCTTTTAACAAACGGGTTGGAGGTCGGGAGCTTGCCCGCGGTTCTGGTAGATGGCCGGGAGATCGACTTGAGCAACCTGGATAAAGTCTTTTGGCCGCGTGAAGGGTATACAAAGGCGCATCTGTTGCAGTATTACCACGAGATTGCGCCCTTTATCCTGCGATATCTCAAGGACCGGCCCATCGTGATGAACCGGTTCCCCGACGGTATCACCGGGGAAAATTTTTACCAGAAGGAGCGCCCCGCCCATACCCCGTCCTGGATCCAAACGGTAGCCGTCGACCATGAAGACGCCGGGCGCCGTATCAACTACATCCTCTGCCAGAATGAGCCCACCCTTCTCTGGCTGGTAAATCAAGGCTGCATTGAAATACATGCCTGGCTGTCCCGGTCGGGCAGCCTGGAGTACCCTGATATCGCTGTGCTGGATCTCGACCCGATGCCGGGGGCGACCTTCGATGACGTACGGGTAGTGGCCCTGCTGGTCCGGGAAGTACTCGACCATGTCGGGCTGGACGGGTTCCCCAAAACCTCGGGGGCCACAGGCCTGCACGTATTCATCCCCATTGCCCCCGCATATACCTTCAAAGAAGTGGCGCGCGCCATGGGTGTGGTCGCGCAGGCGGTCGCCCGTGTTTCACCCCGCGCGACGGTAGAAAGGGTCATCGCCCGGCGCGGACCGCGGGTCTACGTCGACTATTTACAGAACGTCTTCGGCAAAACCATGGCATTTCCTTACAGCGTGCGGCCGTTACCGGGGGCCCCCGTCTCCACGCCCATAACCTGGGAGGAACTGCAATTACCGGTGCTTTTACCGGCGCGGTTTAGTATGGTTTCGGTTCCCGGGCGCCTCAAGGAAAAGGGTGACCTGTACGCCGGACTACTGGACAGGAAACAATCCTTAGACACCCTGCTGCGGCAGGCGCGCCGATAAAATCCCGGCAGGAAATGCCTTTTTCGCCCCGAAATGCAATGGTATGGAGAACAGGGGTCAAGGCGAGCGCGCCTACTGGTTAGGATGGACGAAAATCCTCTGGCCGCGGCTGAAATACGTATGGGCGCTTCGCGACCGCTTCGGCTCCCTTAAGGCGGCCTGGGATGCTCCAGTGGCGGAGCTCACGGCGTTGCTTCCGCAAGCACCTTTGGCCCGGGAAGTGGGGGCGAAGCGAGCGGATACCGATCCAGTGGCCGAGGCGGCGGCCCTGGAGGCGCGCGGTATTAACTTCATTACCTGGGACGATACCGGCTACCCCGTGCCGTTACGCAACATTTACGATCCACCGCCAATCCTTTTTCTGGCCGGTGGATGGCACCCGCAGGATGCGCTGGCGGTGGCCATTGTGGGAGCGCGGGCAGCAACGCCTTACGGTCGGGCGGTAGCCGCCCGGCTGGCCGAAGAGCTGGGTGCCGTGGGTGTCACCGTGGTAAGCGGCCTGGCCCGCGGCATCGACACAGCGGCCCACCGGGGTGCCCTGGAGGGCGGCGGCCGAACCATTGCCGTTCTGGGTACGGGGCTGGACGTCGTGTACCCGCGGGAGAACGAGAAGCTCCTGGCGGCCATTGCCGCCAACGGGGCCGTGATCACGGAGTTCTGGCCCGGTACGGAACCGCAGCCGTGGCACTTTCCTCTGCGCAACCGGTTAATAAGCGGCCTGGCGCGGGCCGTGGTGGTGGTGGAAGCGGGGGAAAAGAGCGGCGCGCTCATCACCGCGGATCTGGCCCTTGAGCAGGGGCGGGAGGTAATGGCCGTACCGGGGAACGTGACTTCGCGCCTCAGCCGTGGAACCAACAGGTTGCTCAAGGAAGGGGCACGTCTGGTAGAAAGTGCGGCCGACGTGCTGGAGGAACTGGGCCTTACGACCCTGTTCCCGCGGGAAAAGGCCAGGGCCCTCCCCAGGCTGAGCCGGGAGGAGGAAACGGTCTGGCGTGCGGTAGGGGAGGAGCCGCTGCCCGAGGAAGTGATTATCGCCCGCACGGGGTTGCCCCCGGGGAGCGTCATGGCCGCCCTGGCTTTTCTCGAGGTGAAGGGTTTGGTACGGCGTCTCCCTGGGAAATTCTATGTAGGGTGTGGTTACAACCGGTAACGGGGGGAAATCCTTTTGGGGGAAACGCTGATCATTGTTGAATCGCCGGCGAAGGCGCGCACCCTTAAAAAGTTTCTGGGGCGCCGTTACAGGGTACTGGCGTCGATGGGGCATGTACGCGACCTGCCGAAAAGCGAATTCGGCGTCGATGTCGACAATGGTTTTCGCCCCAGGTACATTACCATCCGCGGCAAGGGCGAGACGATCAAGGAGTTAAAGGCCGCGGTGAAACGGGCGGACCGGGTTCTTCTGGCCTCCGACCCCGACCGTGAGGGCGAGGCCATCGCCTGGCACCTCGAAGAACTTTTAAACCTGGACCCTAAAACCCCCTGCCGGATCGAATTCAACGAGATAACCCGGGATGCCGTGCGGGAAGCCCTGGGCCGGCCGCGTCCCATAGACGAAAACAGGGTAAATGCCCAACAGGCGCGCCGCATTCTGGACCGCCTTGTCGGGTATAATCTGAGCCCGTTCCTCTGGAACAAAGTAAAAAAGGGGCTCAGCGCCGGCAGGGTGCAAACCGTAGCCACCTACCTGGTGGTGGAGCGGGAGCGCGAGATCCAGGGTTTTGTGGCCGAGGAGTACTGGACGCTGACCGCCCTGCTGCGTGCCGGCGAAGAAACCTTTACGGCGCGCCTGCACAAGATCGGTGAGGGAAAAGCGGAGATACCAGACCGGAACAGGGTGGAAGAAATCCTGCGCGCCCTTGAAGGCGCCACCTATACCATTACCGAGGTGGTTACGAAGGAAAGGAAAAGATCTCCCCTGCCACCTTTCATCACAAGCACCCTCCAGCAGGAGGCCAACCGGCGTCTCAACTTCTCGGCAAGCCGCACCATGCGGGTGGCCCAGCAGCTTTACGAGGGGCTGGACATCGGGAAGGAGGGTCCGGTGGGCCTGGTCACTTACATTCGGACCGATTCGTCCCGGGTGGCCGAGGTGGCCCAAAAGGAGGCGCGCTCCTTTATCGCTGCCCACTACGGCGCCGAATTCCTGCCGCGCACGTTTAGAGTTTACGAGGCAAAAGGGCGGGCACAGGACGCCCACGAGGCCATCCGGCCGACCTCGGTGGCGCGGACTCCGGAGAGCGTGAAACCTTTTCTTACCCAAGACCAGTACCGCCTGTATGAACTCATCTGGCGGCGTTTCGTCGCCAGCCAGATGGCCGCCGCGGTCTACGATACGGCCCGCGTTGATATCGTCGCCCGCGATTTCACCTTCCGGGCCACCGGCGCCGCCCTGAAGTTTCCCGGGTTTCTGGCCGTGTACGGCAGGGACGAGGAAGAGACTGAGGAGGGCGCCCTACCGGCGGCTCTTCTCGCGCTGCCTCCAGGATCGGAGGTGGCGTGCCTCAAGCTCGAACCACAGCAGCATTTCACGCAGCCTCCCCCGCGGTACACGGAGGCCAGCCTCGTGCGGGCCCTGGAGGAGAAGGGGATCGGGCGGCCGAGCACCTACGCCCCCATCCTGGAAACCATTCAGCGGCGCGGGTACGTAGTTCGGCAGGGCAAGTATCTGGTGCCGACGCCCCTGGGAACGGCGGTGGTCGACCTTCTCAGAAAACACTTTCCCAATATTGTCAACGTGGGATTCACGGCGGCTATGGAGGAAAAGCTCGACCGCATTGAAGAGGGAGAACTCGACTGGGTAGCCGTGCTGCGCGAGTTTTACGGCCCTTTTCGGGAGGACGTGCACCGCGCCGGTGAAGCTGCCGGCCGGGTGAAGGTTGAAGAGGATGTTTCCGACGAGGTCTGTGAGAAATGCGGGCGCCGCATGGTCGTTAAGACGGGAAGGTACGGGAAGTTCCTGGCCTGCCCAGGCTTTCCCGCCTGTCGCAATGCGCGTCCCCTGGTGCACGAGACCGGGTTTGCCTGCCCCAGGTGCGGTCAACCCCTGGTTCTCCGGCATACCAGGAATGGGAGGGTATTTTACGGCTGCCGGGCCTATCCGGTTTGCGACTTTATCCTCTGGGATGAGCCCACGGAGGAGAAATGTCCCGCATGCGGCGGCCTGCTTGCCCGGAAGCCGGGGCGCCGGAACGCCACCTACTACTGCACCAACCCGGGGTGCGGTTACAAAGAGAAGCGCACGGTAACGGGGGGTACGTAGCGTGGCGGTGGTGACGGTTGTCGGCGCCGGCCTGGCGGGGGCGGAGGCGGCCTGGCAGATCGCGGCACGCGGGATACCGGTGGAACTTTACGAAATGCGGCCCCGGAAACTCACTCCCGCCCATACCACCGGCAACTTTGCCGAACTGGTATGCTCCAACTCGCTCCGTGCCGAAGCCCTCACCAACGCGGTGGGCCTGCTCAAGGAAGAAATGCGGCGTCTCGGTTCGCTCATCATCCGCTGCGCCGATGCCACCCGGGTACCGGCCGGCGGCGCCCTCGCCGTCGACCGGGCGGCCTTTTCCCGGGCGGTCACCGAGGCGCTGGTACAGCATCCTCTGGTCACGGTGTACCGCCAGGAGATCGTCCGTGTTCCCGACACCGGCGTGGTGATCCTGGCGACGGGCCCCCTGACGTCAGATGCCCTGGCAGAGGATATCCGGCGCCTGACGGGAGAAGATTACCTCTACTTCTACGATGCGGTGGCCCCCATCATCACCCTGGAGTCGTTGAACCTGGAGCGGATGTTCAAGTCGTCACGCTACGGCAAGGGGGAACCGGCATACCTGAACTGCCCCATGACCGAGGAAGAATACGACCGCTTCTGGCACGCGCTGGTTACTGCGGAGCGCGCACCCCTCCACGCCTTTGAAAAGGAAATTCACTTTGAGGGGTGTCTGCCCATCGAGGTCCTGGCTGCCCGCGGGCGGGAGGCGCTCCTGTTTGGACCTTTGAAACCGGTGGGGCTTGTTGACCCACGCACCGGGAAGCGTCCCTTTGCCGTGGTGCAGTTGCGGCAGGATAACCGGGAAGGAACCCTTTTTAATATGGTGGGATTTCAGACGAATTTGAAATGGGGGGAGCAAAAGCGCGTTTTCCGCCTCATCCCGGGAATGGAGGAGGCAGAATTTGTGCGCTACGGTGTGATGCACCGCAACACGTACATCAACGCCCCTGCCCTGCTCGCACCCACGCTGGCCTGCAAAAAGAGGGCCGGCCTTTTCTTCGCGGGTCAACTGGCCGGTGTGGAGGGATACGTGGAATCGGCGGCGGCGGGGCTTATCGCCGGCATCAATGCCGCGCGGCTGGTTAGGGGAAGGGAACCGGTAGCGCCGCCGCGGGAAACGGCCCACGGCGCCCTCCTGCACTATATCACCGAGGCCGATCCGCACGACTTCCGGCCGATGAACGTGGCCTTCGGGCTTTTTCCACCCCTGCCGGTGCGTATTAAGGATAAGAAGGCCCGCTGCGCCGCGTATGCGGAAAGGGCCCTTAAGACGCTGGCTGCCTGGGAGGAGGGGCCGTCCTGATGTATCGTTACCTGGACGCCTTCCTCGCGTATCTCGAAGTGGAGCGGCACGCCTCGCCGCATACGCTGGCGGCGTACCGGCGGGATATCTTTGCAGGCCTTGATTTCTTCGCCCGTGTCCTCGGAACCGATGACGTGGGTCTGACACCTGCGGCCCTGAACACAAGGCTTATGCGGCGGTACGTGGCGCACCTGAGCCGCCACCTTGCGCCGGCCAGCGTGGCACGGAAGCTGGCCGCGTGGCGTTCTTTTTTCAAATTCCTGCGCCGTGAAGGGTACGTAAGCCGCAATCCTCTGGAAGGCGTACCGGGGCCCAAACGCCCCCGCCGGCTGCCGCGGGTACTGCGGTACGAACAGGTGGAAAGGCTGGTTGAGGCCCCGGCCGATAGCCCCCTCGGTCTCCGTGACCGCGCTCTCTGGGAGATCCTTTACGCCACCGGCATCCGGGTCTCCGAACTCGTGGGCCTGAATATCTCCGACGTAGACCCTGACGCGGCGTACGTAAAAGTCCTGGGCAAGGGGCGTAAAGAGCGGCTGGTACCAATGGGGAGATGCGCCGCGGCGGCGCTGCGGGCGTACCTGGCCTGCGGCCGGCCGGCTCTCATCGATCCCCGGCGCCCGGCAGGCGACGCCCTTTTTCTCAACAGCCGGGGCGGCCGGATTTCGGCCCGCGGCGTGCGCAAACGCCTGGCGGGGTACCTGGAGAAACTCGGGCTTGGAGGCGCGGCGAGTCCGCACACCCTCCGGCATTCCTTTGCCACACACCTTCTCGACGGCGGCGCCGATCTCCGTGTGGTGCAGGAACTGCTGGGCCATGCGCGCCTTTCCACCACCCAGGTCTACACCCATGTCAGCAGGGAAAGGATGAAGGAAGTGTACCGCCGCACCCACCCGCGGCGCTGATGATAAAGGAGGGGTACGGCATGACCGGGACAACCATAATCGCCGTCAGGAAGGACGGCCGGGTCGCTATGGCGGGGGACGGCCAGGTGACCCTGGGGAATACCGTTTTGAAGCACGGGGCGAAAAAGATCCGCCGCCTTTATCACGATCGGGTGCTTGCCGGTTTTGCGGGGGGTGTTGCCGACGCCTTCGCCCTTTTCGAGAGGTTTGAGAAGAAGCTCGAAGAATACGGCGGCAACCTGCCGCGGGCAGCCGTGCAACTCGCCAAGGAATGGCGCATGGAAAAGGTGCTGCGTCGCCTGGAAGCCATGCTGGTGGTGGCCGATGCCCAGCACCTTCTGCTCGTTTCCGGAAGCGGTGAGGTTATTGAGCCGGACGATGGTGTTGTCGCCGTCGGTTCGGGCGGTCCATACGCTCTGGCGGCGGCCCGGGCACTCCTGCGCTATACCTCGCTGGACGCGGTGACCGTGGCCCGGGAGGCCATACGTATCGCCGGGGAGATTTGCATCTACACGAATGCGGAGATCGTCGTAGACGAACTGGGGTAATGGGGAGGGAAGGTGCTTGGAACTAACACCACGCGAAATCGTCGCGGAACTCGACAAGTACATCGTCGGCCAGCAGGACGCCAAGCGCGCGGTGGCCATCGCCCTGCGCAACCGCTACCGGCGGGCAAAACTGCCGGCCGCGTTGCGCGACGAGGTTTTGCCCAAGAACATTCTCATGATCGGGCCTACAGGTGTCGGCAAAACGGAGATCGCCCGCCGACTGGCGAAACTGGTTAACGCGCCCTTCATCAAGGTGGAGGCCACCAAATTCACCGAAGTAGGGTACGTGGGGCGCGACGTGGAAAGCATGGTACGCGATCTCGTGGAGACGTCGGTGCGCCTGGTGCGTCAGGAACGTTTCGCCCAGGTAGAGGAACAGGCGCGCCGCCTGGCGGAGGAAAGGATTGTGGAGTTGATGGCCCCTCTCCACCGACGGGAAGGGGGCGCCCGCAGCCCGCTCGAGTTGCTCCTGGGCCAGTCCAGGGCAGAGAATGCCGTCGACGAGCAGGAGCGGCGGCGGGTAGAGTTCGCGCGCGAAACCCTGCGCCAGAAGCTCGCGCGGGGTGAACTGGAGAGCGAATATATCGAGATCGAAATTGAAGAGGCCACGCCGCCCATGCTCGAGGTTTTCTCCGGATCGGGAGTTGAGGAGTTAGGGATCAATCTCCAGGATCTCCTTGGCAACGTCCTGCCGAAAAGGAGAAAGCGGCGACGGGTGACGGTGGCGGAGGCGCGGCGCATTCTAACCCAGGAAGAAGCCCAGAAGCTTATTGACATGGACGAGGTCATCGCCGAGGGGATCCGGCGGACCGAGGAGGAAGGGATCATCTTTCTTGATGAGATCGACAAAATTGCGGGGCGCGAGGTGACGGGAGGCGGACCAGACGTTTCCCGCGGCGGGGTGCAACGGGATATCCTGCCGATTGTGGAAGGCTGTACGGTGGTTACCAAGTACGGGCCTGTCAAGACGGACCACATCCTGTTCATCGCCGCCGGCGCCTTTCACGCCACCAAACCCTCGGACCTTATTCCCGAACTCCAGGGGCGTTTTCCCATCCGGGTGGAACTGAAGAACCTGACGGAAGAGGACTTCCGCCAGATCCTCACGGAGCCGCAGAATGCCCTTATCCGGCAGTATACGGCGCTCCTGGCGACGGAGGGCGTGGAGGTGGAATTTTCAAAAAATTCTCTTGTGGAAATAGCGAGGATAGCTTATACTGTTAATGAACAAACCGAGAATATAGGCGCCCGGCGATTGCATACGGTCCTGGAGAAGCTTCTTGAGGATCTTTCCTTCACGGCACCGGAACTCAAGGGTCAGAAAGTGGTAATCACCGAGGCCTATGTACGGGAAAAACTGGAGGAAATCGCCCGCCGGGAGGACTTAAGCCGGTACATTCTTTAACGAAAGAAGGGATAGAATGCGCGAGCTTTTGGAGAAGGCACGGGCTATTAACCGCCTCATCCAAAGGTCGGCGGGATATCCGGTGAACTTTGTAGAAGTGGCTGCGGTCCTCAGTAGCAACATCGACTGTAACGCCTATGTGCTCGATGAACAGGGTAAGGTTCTGGGGCATAATTTCATGCCGGGTTTTGCCTGTGATGTCGTGCAGGAGATCGTGGAAAAGGCGGGGTTCCCCAAAGAATATAACGACTACCTTCTTTCCATAAACGAGGTTTACGCAAACTTCTGTCAGACCGCCAACGCCTGCGTTTTCAACGAAAAATTAACCTGCCGGTTCAACAATAAGGTTAGCACAATCGTCCCCATTATCGGCGGAGGATCACGCCTTGGCACCCTGGTCCTGGCCAAGTTCGATCAGGAATTCAGCGACGGAGACCTGTTGCTTGCCGAGTATGGGGCGTCACTGGTGGCCCTGGAAATACTGCGGGCGCGCATCGGCCGGATGGAGGAGGAGGCGCGCAAGCTCGCCGCCGTACAGGTGGCCCTGGGGACGCTCTCCTACTCGGAGCTTGACGCCGTCCGCCACATTTTCGACGAACTGAAAGGGAGCGAGGGGCTGCTGGTGGCGTCCAAGATCGCCGACCGGGTGGGGATCACCCGTTCGGTCATCGTCAACGCCCTGCGGAAGTTCGAGAGCGCCGGCGTGATCGAGTCCAAGTCGCTCGGCATGAAGGGAACCTACATCCGGGTGCTGAACGACCGACTACTTGACGAGTTAGCTAAAATGAAACAACAGAGTAATTGAGTTTGCCTCGCGGGCCAAGGAGGCCCGCTTTTTTATTCCCTTGTAAAGGTTATGGATCTTCAGGGAAGGAATCTATTGCACTTAAGATAATGATATGATAATATAGTAAAAATCTTAGCTATAAGCGCGGCGCTATAATCCCCTCCGGGAAAATTGGGTGGAGGTGGACGACAAGTGCAGGAAAACAGGGTGAAGGTCGAGCGAGAAAAGGAAAATTGCTTCCAGGAGGCGACGGGAAACCGCAGGACGCGCACGAATATGGAAATGAGAAAGCTCTCGACGCTGGAAAAACTCCTGACCCTCTGGATATTCCTGGCCATGGCGGTGGGTATAGGGGTGGGCTACTTCGCGCCTGGTGTAACGGAACTCATCGCCGGCATGCAGGTGGGAACGACATCCATTCCCATTGCCGTGGGTCTCATCCTCATGATGTATCCCCCGCTGGCCAAGGTTAAGTACGAAGAAATGGGGACGGTGTTCAAGAACACCAGGCTCCTGGCCTTTTCTCTGTTTCAGAACTGGGTTGCCGGGCCGATAGTGATGTTCATCCTGGCGGTGCTGTTACTCCGCAATCACCCCGAGTACATGATCGGGGTAATCCTGGTGGGGCTCGCCCGCTGCATAGCGATGGTTATCGTGTGGAACGAGCTTGCCGAGGGAGACCGGGAACTGGCCGTAGGGCTGGTCGCTTTCAATGCGGTGTTCCAGGTCCTGTTTTACGCCGTTTACATCTGGATCTTTGTCACCGTGCTGCTTAACTGGCTCGGGGTGGTCAAAGGGCTGAATGTGAGTATCTCTATGTGGGAGGCGGCCAAGACCGTTTTCATTTACCTGGGGATCCCCTTCCTGGCCGGCGTCACCACCCGCTTCTCGCTGTTGCGGTTGAAAGGCAAGGAATGGTACGAGAACGTTTTCGCCCCCAGGATCAGCCCGATCACCCTGGTGGCGCTGCTCTTCACCATTGTGGTGATGTTCTCCCTGAAAGGGGAATACATCATCCGTTTGCCCCTTGATGTCGTGCGGGTGGCCGTGCCTCTCGCGATATATTTCTTCTTCATGTGGTTCGTGACTTTCTTTGTCACGCGGCGGATTGGCGCCAATTACCCGCAGACCACGGCGGTATCCTTCACTGCGGCCAGCAACGACTTCGAGCTGGCCATAGCGGTGGCGGTGGCCATCTTCGGTATCGGCTCCAACCAGGCCTTTGCCACGGTCATCGGCCCCCTGATAGAGGTGCCCGTTCTTATAAGCCTTGTCAACGTGGCGCTCCGGTTCCGGGAGAAGTACTTTAAACCGGCGCTTTCCCGGTGAGGAGGAAGTCACACGTAGTGCTACGGAGAAAGGGTGTAACGGTTGAGTGAGCGACAGAAGTTCGTCCTGCTGGTAGCCGCCTTCGTCGCAGCGTATTTTCTGCCCCTTGAAAACCCTCGCTTGCGGTCTGCCGTGGTTGAGGCCTTCTACATGCTGCATGACTACGCGCGGGAGCACGTCCTGTTCTGCCTGGTGCCTGCCCTTTTCATCGCCGGGGCCATGACCGCGTTTCTATCGTCGCAGGCGGTCATCAGGTACCTGGGGCCGGAAAGCAAGCGGTGGGCGGCCTACGGGGTAGGGGCGGTCTCGGGCGCGGTCCTGGCGGTCTGCTCCTGCACGGTCCTGCCGCTTTTCATGGGCATTTATAAGCGGGGCGCGGGGCTCGGGCCGGCCATTGCTTTTCTCTACTCCGGCCCCGCGATCAATATCCTGGCCATTATTCTCACGGCCCGCGTCCTCGGCTGGGAGATAGGGCTTGCGCGCGCGGTCGGGGCCGTTGCTTTCGCCGTGGTCATCGGCCTCATCATGGCCTTCCTTTTCCGGCGGGAGGAAAAAGAACGCGTTGACGGGCTGGCCGCCTTCGACATCCCGGCGGAGGAGCGTTCCCCGGCCAAGAACGTGGCGTACTTTGCCACCCTCATACTCATCCTGGTCTTTGCGGCGTGGGGCAGGCCGGCCGAACCGGCAGGCTTCTGGTATGCCGTCTTCCGGGCGAAGTGGTACCTGGTAGGGGGCTTGCTTCTGATTCTGGCTGCGATGCTCCGGGCCTGGTTCACGCGGGATGAACTTTCGCGCTGGGTGGACAGCACCTGGGACTTCACCAAGAGGATCATCCCGCTCCTTTTCCTGGGCGTCCTTGCCGCCGGCTTCCTCATGGGGCGGCCGGGCGTCGACGCGGGGATAATTCCTGCCAGATATGTCGCCGCGACGGTGGGCGGGAACGGCCTCCTGGCGAACCTCATCGCCTCCGTGGTCGGGGCTTTCATGTACTTCGCCACGCTGACGGAGATTCCCAT
>JBFMHQ010000003.1:0-65431 GCA_040751815.1 Bacillota bacterium
TTCCAGTTTTCTACGGCTTTGCCGTACGCGCGGAGAGATGGCCGAGTGGTTGAAGGCGCTCGACTCGAAATCGAGTAGGCGGGCAAACACCTGCCTCGTGGGTTCGAATCCCACTCTCTCCGCCATAGCAACCCTCCTAAAATTGTCTGAGAGTTTAAGTCGAGTTGTCCAGACGAAATCTTTTTACCACCACCCGACTCACCTTAACCACCATTCGTCCCGGACCTTATCGCTACCCCTGATGACAAAAGGGGGTTTGTTATTTTAACCCGGAGAAGATGGACAGCATGCATCCCAGGAGGTGGACGTTGTGGCCCGTTTTATCGTTTACCTTGAACCGGCCGAGGAAGGGGGGTACATCGCTTCTGTGCCCGCCCTGCCGGGATGTGTCACCCAGGGGGAAACAAGGGAAGAAGCCTTAGAGATGGCCAAAGACGCCATCGAGGGATATATCGCCAGCCTGAAGAAGCACGGGGAATCGCTACCCTTTGGCCTAGATAAAGCGGAAGTGGAAACCGTCACCGTCGACGTGGCATAGGCGATGACGAAACTTCCCGCGTTGAAAGCGAGAGAGGTTATCGCCGCCTTACGGAAGGCCGGTTTTGAAGTTGACCACGTTACCGGTAGCCATTACATTCTCCGGCACCCGGACGGCCGAAGGGTTGTTGTTCCTTACCATGGCCAACGGGATATAAAACAGGGTGTCCTGAAGGCTATACTCAAGCAGGCAGGTCTTACGGCGGACCGGTTTAAAGACCTCCTTGATTAAACAGGTATTTTCAGGAAGAAACCGGCCCTTCGCCAAGCCTGGCCTCTACTTGAGCAAGCTCTTGCTCAGGCAAGCAGGTTCGGGGTATAATAGTTTTGCACGCTCGACCAAAATCTTCTGAAAACTTGAATCGAGTAGTCTAGACGGGTAGCGAGAGGCCGGAAATGCAGTAACGACGCGGGTTTGTGGGATTTGGACGACCGCGCTCGACGCGAAATCGAGTAGGCGGGCAAACACCTGCCTCGTGGGTTCGAATCCCACTCTCTCCGCCATAAAACGGTCGTCAGTCGTCGGTCGTTCGACGTCGGCAGGGCAGCCACTGCAGGCGGGCAGCAAGAGCGTACCGCGCGTATCTGACGGCCGGCGTCCGCAAGCGGCGATAAATTTTGGCCGTGCTAGACGGGGAGGTAGCGGTGCCCTGTACCCGCAATCCGCTGTAGCGGGGTTGAATTCCTGCCTGCGGGCCTGGCCTGTGGGGTCCGGCCGCCGTAAGGAGCGAAGAAGGCTGGGTCTCGCGCGACGAAGATTCCCGAACCGTGTCAGGTCCTGACGGAAGCAGCACTAAGGGAAACCCTTCGGGTGCCGCGAGGGCGCCTGGCCCGAGCCACCTGCGGCAGGTAACGCCCGGAGGTCACGTTCAAGGGCAGGTGCACGGCCATTCAAATTTTGCCGGTGGTGCAGGCAGTTTGCCTGCTTTTTCTTTTCCGGGCGACGCGGCACCGAACCGCCGTCGTAAGGCGTTGACCCTCAAGGGCTGAAATTATATTATAATATACTTATATTATCCGCACGCCCCGTTTTATTTCCGCTTGCGGAAAGGGGGATAATAATGACCGACCTGACGGCGTTGCAGGCCGCAATACTGAAAAGCCTCGGACACCCGACCAGGGTAAAGCTCGTGGAGCTCCTGCGGGGAGGCGAGAGGTGCGTCTGTGAGTTGATCGCGGAACTGGGCCTGGAGCAGTCCAACGTCTCGCAGCACCTGGGCATCCTCAAGCATGCGGGGCTGGTTGCTTCGCGTAAGGACGGTCTGCGGGTTATGTACCGCCTCACCGACCCGCGTGTTATAGAACTGCTCGACCTGGCCCGCGACCTCATCGCGGCGCGCGTTAAAAAAACCCTGGCGGCGCTGGAGTAGGGCTGGCCGGATTGCTGCAGGGACGGATCATAACTTTTCCTTATAGAATTGAGAAAGGATTAGCATATTTTGCGCCGAAATGTACCGGTGGTTTGTGCTTCCTGCGTCCGCTCAAGCCGGGCAAAGTTCTCGAATTTCTCATCGGTCACCAAGTGGAGGTGCGGGACGTGACTTCCTACCAGGTTGACTGCCGGGGGCTGGCCTGCCCCCAGCCGGTGCTCGAAACCAGGAAGGCTCTCGAGCGCGCGGGAAGCGGTACGGTTGTGGTTATCGTAGACAACGAGGCCGCCCGGGAGAACGTGCGGCGCTTTGCCGAGCATGCGGGCTGGGCGGTGGCGGTGGAGGCGCGGGAGGGCAGCTACTACCTTACCCTGAGCCGGGGCGAAGCTGCGCCGGAGGGAGAAGTGGCCCCGGAGCGCGACGCTTCGGGCGCGGAGGCGCGCCCGGTGTACCTCGTCTCCAGCAACGTCTTCGGCCAGGGGTCGCCGGACCTCGGCGCAACCCTTATGAAGAGCCTCTTCACCGCCGTTGCCGCAAGGGAACCGGCGCCGGCAGCGGTAATTTTCCTGAATACGGGCGTCTTTCTCAGCACCGAGGGCTCGCCCGTCCTGGACGCCCTGCACAGGCTGGCGGCGGCGGGCAGTGAGATCCTTTCCTGCGGCACCTGCCTCGAGTATTACGGCCTCAAGGAGAAACTCGCCGTCGGGCGGGTGTCCAACATGTACGAGATAAACGCCTTTCTGGCCGGCCCGCACAAGGTAATCGGCGTGGCGTGAGGGGGGAAGGGGCGTATGGCAGACGGGCGCCCCCGGCCGTTTGGCCGGGGGCGCCTTTGCCGTTAGCGGCCCTCTTCGGCGGGGGCAACGGCGAGGTTGGGCTTAACGCGCCGGACACCGCCCCGCGGGTGGTCCACGTCGCCCACAAAGCGGGGAATGACGTGGACGTGCATGTGCCAGACGGTCTGCCCGGCGCAGGCCCCGTTGTTGACCCCGATATTGTACCCGTCGGGATGGAATTTCGCCTCCAGCAGTTCCCGGGCCTTCCTGATAAGGTCGTAGACGGCCAGGACCTCGGCATCGGTGGCTTCAAAAAAGGTGGGGAAATGGCGCTTCGGGATGACCAGGACGTGCCCGGGGTTCACCGGGTACTTATCGTAGATGGCCACGGCCAGTTCGTTCTGCAAGATAATGTTTTCCGGCGGCAGCGAACAGAAGATGCACGTCGTCAAGATCCTCGCCTCCTTATCGATTATCTTCCGCGGCCGGTGGCGCCGGGGTGCCGCCCAAAACCATATTACGGGAGGTTAATCCTGTCAAGGAGCGTTGACCCTGCCCGGGGGGTATGCTAAGCTTGAGACGGGGTGACACGAGCCTTATGGCGTACCAGGCGCTTTACCGGGCCTGGCGGCCGAAAACCTTTGCCGAGATCGTGGGTCAGGAGCACGTTACGCGCACCCTGCAGAACGCCATTTTGACCCACCGTCTCGGACACGCCTACCTTTTCTGCGGGCCCCGCGGCACCGGCAAGACCTCCACGGCCAAGGTCCTGGCCAAGGCCTGCAACTGTCCGGCGCGGCAGGGGGCGGAGCCCTGCAACGCCTGCCCGCTGTGCGCGGCCGTGAACGACGGGGTGGCCGTGGACGTCCTGGAAATCGACGCCGCCTCCAACCGGGGAATCGACGAAGCGCGGGAACTGCGGGAAAGGGTTAAGCTGCGTCCGGCCGTGGCGCGCTACAAGGTGTACATTATCGACGAAGTGCACATGCTGAGCCACGATGCCTTCAATGCGCTCCTCAAGACCCTGGAGGAGCCGCCGCCCCACGTCCTTTTCGTCCTCGCCACCACCGAGATCCAGAAAGTACCGCTGACCATTGTGTCGCGCTGCCAGCGCTTCGACTTCCGCCGCCTCGGGCGGCGGGAGATCGTGCGGCGTCTGGAGGAAGTGGCCGCCGGAACGGGCCTGGAAGTGGAAGCCGGCGTGCTGGAGCTTATTGCCCGGGTGAGCGAGGGGAGCCTGCGGGACGCCCTGAGCATTCTCGACCAGGTGGCCACTCTGGGCGACGGGCGCGTGACGCTGGCGGCCGCCCACGATGCCCTGGGCACGGTATCCCACGAGGTGCTGGCAAAACTGGTGCTGCACCTCGTGGCGGGAGAGGCGGCGGCGGCGCTGCGCCTGCTCCACGGCGTGGAGGCCGGCGGTAAAGACGTCCGGCTTTTTGCGCGGGAATTCGCCGATTTTCTCCGCTCGCTGCTCCTCTGGCAGGTGGAGGGGAAGGCCCCGGCCTGGACGCCGGAGGTGCCCGTGCTCCTTGAACTCCTGACGGCCTTTGCCGCCGCGGAACAGGAGGTCCGCTCATGTTACCGCGCCTCGCTGCCCCTTGAACTGGCGGCGGTGCGTTTCGCCTACGGGCGGCGCGAGGCGCGCGGGGTTGCGGCACCCCGGGAGGAGGTGACGCTGGACGGTATCACCCGCGCCTGGCAGGAGGTGCTGGCCGCCTACAGAAAAGAGCGCCCCGCGGCCGCCGGCGCCCTGGCGCGCGCGACGCCGGTCAGGCTTGAGGGGAGGCAGCTCTTCCTTCGTTTTCAGGACGAATTCTCCGCGCGGAACCTGATGCGGCCCGAAAACCGCGCCGCCCTGGAGGAGACCCTGGCGCGTTCCTTCGGCGGCCGCTGGGAGATCAGCATGGCCTGAAACCGGACGTCGCGGATCGGCCGTCAGAGGAGCAGGAGTTGGCGCGGCGGGTTCTGGTTTCCCGGTTCTGTATTGAGTTGGGGGTTTCCAAACGAAAATTGTCTGGGGTGGTAGGTGCATGGGTTTTAACAAGATGCTCAAGCAGATGCAAAAGCTGCAGTCGGAAATGGTGCGGCTGCAGGAGGAACTCGGGGAGCGCACCGCCGAGGCCACCGCCGGCGGCGGCGTGGTGCGGGCCGTGGCCAACGGGAAGCAGGAACTGGTAAGCATTGAGATCAATCCCGAGGCCGTCGACCCCGACGATGTCGAGATGTTGCAGGACCTGGTGCTGACCGCCGTTAACGAGGCGCTGCGCAAGTCGCGGGAGATGGTGGCGCAGGAAATGGGCAAGCTCACGGGCGGCCTGGGCATTCCGGGGCTGTAGACCGTGCTCTACCCGGCCAGTGTTACCCGCCTGATCGAGCGGCTGGCCCGCCTTCCCGGGATCGGTCCCAAAACCGCCCAGCGCCTGGCGCTCTACCTGGTTACGGCGCCCGAAGAGGTGGCGCGCGACCTGGCCGAGGCCCTGACCGAGGCGCGCCGGCGGGCGGGCTATTGCGCCGTTTGCGCCAACCTGGCTGAGGGCGAACTGTGCGCCATCTGCCGCGACGAAACCCGTAACCGGCGCGTGGTCTGCGTGGTGGAGGACCCGCGGGACGTGGTGGCCCTGGAAAAGGCCGGCGTCTACCGCGGTGTATACCACGTGCTCCACGGGGCCCTCTCGCCGGTGGACGGGGTGGGACCGGAGAAGCTAACCATCGACCGCCTGCTGGCGCGCGTCAGGGAAGGTGTGGATGAGGTCATTCTGGCTACCAACGCCGACCTTGAAGGGGAGGCCACGGCCCTCTACCTGGCCCGCCTTTTGCAACCGCTGCCGGTCAGGGTAACCTGTCTGGCCTACGGGATTCCGGTGGGCGCCGACCTGGAGTACGCCGACGGTAAAACCCTGTCCAGGGCCCTGGAGGGGCGCAGGGAAATCGGCAAGTGAAAGACGGGGAGCAGCAAGCTCCGTCATCAAAGCAAGGCGGCCCACATAGTTATAAGGGAGGACAACCGTAGGGAGGCGCGCATCCCTGCGCACGGGGAGGTGGGCCGGTGGATTACAAGCTGGTTCTTCTGGGGCTTTGCGGTCTTCTCGGGCTCTACCTTCTGGCCACGTTTTCCCTAACCCCCTTCAGGTATCTCCTGCGCCTTTTCGGGTGGGCCGTCATCGGCGCGGTCCTTCTGGGAGCGGTCAATCTTGCCGGGGCGCCGCTGGGCCTGCACATCGCCGTCAACGCCTTCACCATCCTGACGGCGGGAGTGCTCAACATACCGGGCGTGCTGCTCCTGGTACTCCTGCGACTCTTTGTGGTATAAAAAATGAAGTATACGCGTACGCATGGCGGCAAACTATTGACGGGGTATCGGGTTTGCATTATTATAATCTGAAAATTTTATGGCACATTCTGGGGTGACCGGAATTCCCGAACGTATTGTCGAGGCCTACGTAGGCGAGTACGCCAGCGGCAAGAGCGAGTGTGCCGTGAACCGTGCGGTGGAACTCGCCGGCGGCGGCCGCCGGGTCACCCTGGTGGATCTGGATATCGTCGAGCCGTGCTACACCCTCCGCCCCATCCAGGAAGAACTCCGTGCCCTGGGCGTTGACGTGATCGCGTGGGAGACCAGGAGGACGGTGGGCCTGGGCGAAGCGGGCACCCTTTTGAAGCCGCAAGCGCGGTGGGCCCTCTATCGCCCGGGCGACGTCGTTTTTGACGTGGGTTACGGCGTTGCCGGCGCCAGAACCCTTAACCTTGTGGAGGGTGCGGCGCAGAGCCCGGACCTGGTGGTGCTGGCCGTGATCAACGCCAGCCGCCCCATGACCGCCTCGGTGGAGGACATCGTCGCCCACGTACGCTCCCTGGGCCGCGTGGACGGGCTGATCAACAACACCCACCTGGCCGGGGAAACGACCCCCGAGGTAGTCCAGGAAGGGGCCAAGGTCGTGGCGGCGGCGGCCCGTATCCTGGGGTTGCCCGTGGTGGCCACCACGGCGGTGGAAGAAGTGGCCAGGGTGCTCGGCTCCCGTGACGCGCTGGGCCACCCGGTGCGGCCGCTTAAAAGGTATATGCCCCGCGCCTTCTGGTGAACTGAAGGGACGGGTTACAGGCAGGAGGTTGATATTCTTGACCGAGGCACCCCTTACGGGCGAGAAGCGGGTCTTCATGACGGGGAACGAGGTGGTGGCGTGGGCGGCGCTGGCGGCCCAGGCGGACATTATGTACGGCTACCCGATCACGCCCCAGAACGAGATCATGCACTACTGGACGCGCCTCGCCCCCAAGCATAACAGGGGGTTTCTGCAAACCGAGGACGAACTTTCGGCCGGGTTCACCACCATCGGCGGCGTGATGGCCGGAAAGAAGGCCTTCACGGCCACCGCCGGCCCCGGAAATGTATTGATGCAGGAGCCCATGTCTATGGCCGAGGCCATGCGCCTCCCGGTGGTAGTGATTGTTATGCAGCGTGGCGGTCCCTCCACCGGCACCGTCATTTACTCGCAGCAGGAGGTTATGATGACCGCCTTCGGCGGCAACGGCGAAGGCCTGCGCGTGGTGTATTCCACCGCCACCCACCAGGAGCTCTTCGATTACACCGTCAAGGCCTTTAATACCGCCTGGCGCTACCGTTTTCCCACCTTTGTGCTTGCCGACGGCTACCAGGGGAAGATGCGCGAGCCCCTGACCATATACAACCCGGTGGAGCGGGGGATGGAACTGGTGCCCCCCGAGCCTTATGTGGGGCGGCCCGGTACGCCGGGCGTCGACCGTCCGCCCGGGCAGTTCCGCAACACGTACAACGTCGAGGAGGAGCTTTACGAGGTCCTGAGCGCCTACATCCGGGACTGGGAGCAGGTGGCCGGCGAGATCGCCGAACACGACGCCCTGGGTGTCGAGGACGCCAGGCTGGTGGTCGTGGCCCACGGCGTGGTGGCGCGGGCGGCGAAGCAGGCGGTGGAAGAACTGCGCGCCCAGGGGGTGCCGGTCGGGTATTTCCGGCCCATTACCCTGCGGCCCCTGCCCACGGCCGCGCTGCAGGAAGTGGCCCGGCGGGCCGAGAAGTTGCTGGTGGTGGAGTCGGCCTACGGGCAGCTGGCGCGCCTCCTGCGCGAAGCGCTCTACGGTTTCACGGTGGAGATGCTGCCCCTTTTCAAGCCGGGGGTCGGGGTGACGCCGGAAGAAGTGGCGACCCGCGTCCGGGAAATCGTCTAAGGAGGCAAAAAACAAATGGCCATGCCGTTGGTACAACCCCCGATGCCGAACAGCTGGCGGCGTGATACGAAGCCGCATAAATTCTGCCCCGGGTGCGGCCACGGAATAGCCCTGCGGGCCCTCGGGTATGCTATTGACGACCTGGGCATCCAGGACCGGGTGGTCTTCGGCTGCGATATCGGCTGCTCCCTTCTGGCCTGGGACTTCTTCAACGTGGATACGGTGCAGACCCACCACGGGCGAACCACGCCGGTGATGACCGGCATCAAAAGGGCGCGGCCCGAGCTCATCTGCATCGCCTACATGGGAGACGGGGGCGGCTACGCCATCGGCGCGCAGCACCTTGTAAACGCGGCCATGCGGGACGAGAAGCTGACCGTGATCCTGATCAACAACACCCAGTACGCCATGACGGGCGGCCAGATGGCGCCCACCACCCTTCCCGGGCAGAAGACGGAGACCACCCCCTACGGGCGCGACCCGGAACTCACCGGTATGCCCATGCGGGGGCCCGAGATGGTGGCCGCCATCACCGAAGAAGGCGCTTACGTGGCGCGGGGCACCGTCAGCAAGGCGCGCCAGCTGCGCAGGATGTTCATCCGCGCCCTGCAGAACCAGATCGAAGGCCGCGGTTTTTCCTTTGTCGAGGTCCTCTCCACCTGCCCGACCAACTGGCGGACCAACGCCGAGGAGACCTGGCGCTTTCTGGAAATAGAGATGCCGAAGTACTTTCACATCGGCGAGATCAAGATCCCGGTGACGGAAGGGGATGTCGATGGCTAAACCGCTGAAGATCGTCATCGCGGGGGAAGGCGGCCAGGGGGTGCAGGCGGTGGCCGAGATTCTTGCCGAGGCGGCCTACGAAGAAGGCCGCCAGGCGCTTTACATCCCCAACTTCGGCGTGGAGCAGCGGGGCGGCGTCAGCGTGGCCTTTCTGCAAATCGGCGACCGGCCCATCGGCGCCCCCAAGTTCGAGAAGGGAGACATTGTTATCGCCCTTTCCAGGCGCGCGATTTACCGGACCCGCCAGTACGTCGGCCCGAATACCATCTTCGTTTACGACGCCTCGGCGGAAGTGCCTCCCGAAGACCTGCCCAGAGAGGCCAAGAAAATCGTGGGTATCCCGGCCATCGAGATTACCAAACGGGAGTTGCACCCAAGGGTCTTTAACGTTATGATAATGGGAGCCGTGATCGGCGTTACCGGGGTGGTATCGCCGGAGGACGCAAAGAAGGCCATCGAGATGCGCCTGGGGTATAAATTTGCCAAGGATCCCAAGCTCAGGGAGCTCAACTACCGGGCGATGGAGCGCGGGATGGAACTGGCCGGGGCCGCCGTCTAGGAGGTCACCAAATGTTCCAGGAGGTTCGGGCAGGTGCCTGAGGAGTACTTTAATTTCGAACCCCGCACCACAGAGGTTCCCAAAGGGGTATTTACGGTTTTCCCGGGGCTCTGCAAGGGTTGCGGTCTGTGCATCGAAAAATGCCCCAAGAAATGCCTGAAATGGTCGGAAACGCTGGGTGTGTATGGGACGCCGGCCGTGGAGCCGGTGGACGGCATCTGTATCGCGTGCGGCGTTTGCGAAGGGGTGTGTCCTGACTGTGCCATCCGGGTGATCCGGAAACGCGGCAAGGATGGGTAGGGGAGCAGGAAAACGCGCCGCTCTGGCGCGCGGTTGCGCGTTACCTGGCGCGGGGCTGTGCGGGTTTGCACTTTCCGGGGCACGGCGGCGGGGCCGGGGCGCCGCGGGCGCTGCGCCGGCTGGGGCGCGGCTTCCTGGCGTGCGATCTTACGGAGCTTCCGGGCCTGGACGACCTGCACCGTCCCCGGGAGGCCATTGCGGCGGCGCAGCGGCTGGCCGCCTCCCTTTTTGGCGCGGAGGCTACCTTCTTTCTCGTTAACGGGAGCACCGCCGGTTTACAGGCCCTGATGCTGGGCCTTTTGCGTGCGGGGGACCGCATCGTGCTGCCGCGCCACAGCCACCGTGCGGTGGTGGCCGGGCTTATCCTTTCGGGCGCGGCGCCGGTTTTTGTCGACGACGAGCCTGTACCGGGGTTCGGCATCCCGGCCGGTCCTTCCGCGGGCGCCGTGCGCGCGGCGCTGGGAACCGGCGCGCGGGCGGTGCTGCTGGTGCATCCCAACTACTACGGCATCGCGGGGGAGATCTCACCCCTGGCGGCCGCCGCCCGGGCGGCGGCGGCCGCCCTGTGGGTCGACGAAGCCCACGGCGCCCACCTGCCTTTTGCGGGGTCTCTTTCTCCTGCGCTGGCCCAGGGAGCCGATGCCAGCGTTCAAAGCCTGCATAAGATGGGCGGCGCCCTGACGCAGGCTTCCCTCCTGCACCTGAAAGACGCGGCCGGCCTGGAGCGGGTGGCCTCCGCCCTGCGCCTTCTCCAGACCTCCAGCCCCTCCTACCTCCTGCTTCTTTCCCTCGACCTGGCACGCCGGGAACTGGCCCTGCGGGGACGTGTGCTTTTCGCGCGGGCCACCGCCAGGGCGGAAGCGGCACGCCGGGCCCTGCGCCGGGTGCCCGGCATCACGGTCCTGGAAGAAGCTCACCTCCCTCCCGGTTACCGGCTTGACCCCCTCAGGTTGGTGGTTAACTGGCGGGGAACCGGGCTTTCCGGGTACGCGGCGGCGGCACGGCTGCGGCGGCTGCGGGTGCAGGTGGAGATGGCCGACGCGGCGCACACCGTGGCCGTTGTCGGCCCGGGAACGCCGGGTGAGGCCGTGCGGCGCTTTGTGGCCGCCGTCCGCGAGGTGGCGCGGGGGGCGCGCGGAAGAGGGGAAGAGGTTGCCCTTCTGCCGCCCCGGGGGCCGCTGGTTATGCTCCCCCGGGAGGCCTGGCTGGCGGCGAGGGAAAGGGTACCCCTCGGCCAGGCGGCGGGGCGGGTGGCCGCGGAGACGGTGGCCGTGAGCCCGCCCGGAACGCCTCTCCTCATTCCCGGGGAGAAGATTACCCCCGAAGGCGCGTCCTACCTGGAGGCGGCCTGTGCCCGCGGGTGGCCCCTCACCGGGATGGCGGCGGACGGCACCCTGGAGGTGGTCAGGGAGTGAAAAATCTGGGCTTTGAGATTTGAAATTCTGAAATTGGGAGCAAAGCGACCCGTTGTTTATCGTTTTCGAAGGCATAGACGGGGCCGGTAAGAGCACCCAGGTCCGGCTCCTCGAGGAGGAGCTTCGGATGCGGCATTGTGCCCCGGTGGTGGTGCGCGAACCGGGGGCCACCCGGGTCGGGGAAGCCGTGCGATCGCTCCTCCTTTCCCCTGCCTACCGGGAGATGGCGCCCGCGGCGGAGGCGCTCCTGTACTTGGCCTCCCGCGCCCAGGCCGTGGCGGAACGCATCCGGCCCGCTCTGGCCGCCGGCCGGGTGGTGCTGGCCGACAGGTTCGCGCCCTCCACCCTGGCGTACCAGGGCTACGGGAGGGGACTTGACCTGGCCCTGCTCCGGCAGGTGAACCTTCTTGCCACCGGGGGGCTGGCACCGGACCTGGTGTTTCTCCTGGACCTTCCCCCCGCAGAGGCCCTGCGCCGCGCCCGCGCCGGGGGTGCGGACCGGCTGGAGCAGGAAACCCTGTCCTTTTACGCGCGTGTCCGGCAGGGATATCTTGAGCTGGCGGCCGCAGAGGGATACCTGGTCCTGGACGGGACCCTTCCCCCGGGGGAGGTGGCCCGCAGGGTCCTCGAGGTGGTGCTGGCGCGTGTTTGACGAGGTTATCGGGCAGGAACAGGCCAGGAATTTTCTGGCCCGGAGCCTTGCCTCCGGTCGCGTGGCCCAGGCCTACATTTTCTACGGCCCCCCCGGCGTGGGCAAGAAAACCCTGGCGCGGGCCTTTGCGGAAGCGCTCCTTTGCGCAGCCCCCGACGGACCGTGCCGGGCATGCGCCTCGTGCCGCCTGGCAAGCTCCGGGGCGCACCCCGACCTGCACGTGCTGTGCTCCGACGGAGCCGTGATAGGCATCGGCGAAATTCGGCGGCTGCGCGGCGTCCTGCGGTACAAGCCTTACGGCGGGCGGCACGTGGTCCTGGTGGCACCTGCCGAAGCCCTCACCGCCGAAGCCGGCAACGCCCTCCTGAAAAGCCTGGAGGAACCGGCCGGCGAGACGGTTTTCCTTCTTGTGACGGCGCATCCCGGCCGGGTGCTGCCCACAATTTTTTCCCGCTGCCTGCGGGTGCCGTTGCGCCGGCTGACGCGGGACGAGGTAGCCGCGGGGCTAATAACACGCCTTGGCCTTGACGCCGGCGCGGCCCGGGCCGTGGCGGCGCGGGCCGAAGGCAGCCTGGGACGGGCCCTGGCCCTGGCGGCGGCCCCGGATGACGGGCGGGAGACGGCCATTGCCCTGGCGGCGGCCGGCTTCGCGGACCGTCTCTGGGACCAGGTGGCGGCGGACCGTGACTCATTGCAGCAACACCTGGAAATGCTACTTTTGTGGTACCGCGACCTGGTAGTCTGGCAGGAAACACAGGACGCCGAGCTTTTAATCAACGCGGATCGCGTGGCCCAGGTCAGGGAACAGGCGGCCCGGTACGGCCCGGGCAGGGCCCTCGCGGCCGCCCTCGCGGTGGCGGCCGCCCGGCAAAAGGTTGCCCTGAACGCCAATCCGCACCTGGTGGCCGATGTCCTTTCCCTGCAGCTGGGCCGGCTTCGCAACAGAGGTGAAGATCATAGATGACCGGTAAGGCGGTGGGGGTTAAGTTCCGTAAAGCCGGCAGGATATACTATTTCGACCCCGGCAACCTGGAACTTATGGTCGGGGATGGGGTCATCGTGGAAACCGCGCGGGGCGTTGAGTACGGGACGGTGGTCACGGAGCCCCGGGAGTGGCCTGCGGAGGGCGAGGAGCCCTTAAAGCCGGTGGTGCGCAAGGCGGACGCGGCCGACCTGGAGCTGGTTCTCGCCAACGAGGCCCGGGAGAAGGAAGCCTTCGCCATCTGCCAGGACAAGATCGCGGCCCACGGCCTCCCCATGAAGCTTGTCGACGTCGACTACACCTTCGACGGCTCGAAGATCATTTTCTATTTCACCGCCGAAGGGAGAATCGACTTCCGCGAACTGGTCCGCGACCTGGCGGCGGTCTTCCGTACCCGCATCGAACTGCGCCAGATCGGGGTGCGGGACGAGGCCAAAATGCTCGGCGGCCTCGGCTGCTGCGGGCGGGAACTCTGCTGCGCCACCTGGCTCCGGGAATTCAGCCCGGTTTCCATCAGGATGGCCAAGGACCAGAACCTCTCCCTGAACCCGGCCAAGATCTCCGGCATCTGCGGCCGGCTGATGTGCTGCCTGAAGTTCGAGAACGAAGTTTACGAGGACGCCAGGGAGGGACTGCCTGAGGTGGGCAGCCGCGTCACCACACCCGACGGCGAAGGGAAGGTGGTGGGGGTCAACATCTTCCGCCACACCGTTAACGTGGAGCTCAAGGAGACCAAAGTGGTGCGGGAGTTCCCGCCGGACAAGGTCATGCCGGCGCCGTAGGGTATAAAGCGGGGGGAGGACCGTGGCCGAAAAAGGCATCCTTTACCTTTGCGCGACGCCCATCGGCAACCTTGAAGACATAACCCTGCGGGTACTCAGGGTCCTGCGCGAAGCCGACCTCATCGCCGCCGAGGACACCCGCCACACCAGAAAGCTTCTGGCCCACTACGGGATCAGGGGGCGGCTCACCAGCTACCATGCCCACAACGCGAAGAAGAAAAGCGAGGAGTTGCTTGCCCTGGTGCGGGCGGGGAAGCAGGTGGCGGTGGTAAGCGACGCCGGGCTGCCGGGCGTCTCGGACCCGGGCGCGGAGCTGGTGGCCCGGGCCGTTGCGGAAGGACTACCGGTGGTGGCCCTTCCCGGGGCCTGCGCGCTGGTGACGGCCCTGGTGGTTTCGGGTTTGCGCACGGACCGCTTTGTCTTCGAAGGGTTCCTGCCGCGCCGGGGGCGGAAAAAAGCCCTGGCGCGCCTGGCGCGGGAACCGCGCACCATCATCCTTTACGAGGCGCCGCACCGCCTCCTGCAAACCCTGGAGGCTATCCTGGCGGAACTCGGCGACCGGCGGGTGGCGGTGGCGCGGGAGCTTACCAAGGAGTTCGAGGAGGTTTACCGCGGCACGGTTGGGGAGGCCCTGGACCATTTCCGGGCGCAGCCGCCGCGGGGTGAGATTACCATTGTCCTGGAGGGGGCGGAGTGCGGCGCGCGGGAGGATCCCGGGGAAAAGAACGGCCTGGCGGCGGAGGTGCGGGAAGCTGAGGCGCGGGGACTTTCCCGCGTGGCGGCCATAAAAGAAGTAGCCCGCAGGCGCGGGCTTAAAAAACGCGAGCTTTACCGGGTATTGCTCAAAGAAAAGGGCGAAGCATAAGGGAACCTCTACATGGCCTTGGCCGCGTTGAACATGGCCAGTGCACACTCCCGGCAGACCAGCTTGCCGCGGAAGTGCTGGACGTCGGACGCGTTCCCGCAAAATACGCACGCGGGCTCGTACTTTTTGAGGATGATCTTCTCGTTGTCTACGTAGATTTCCAGCGGGTCTTTCTCCTGAATGCCCAGCGTGCGCCGGAGTTCGATGGGGATTACCACGCGACCCAGCTCGTCCACCTTACGGACAACCCCCGTCGACTTCACCTCTTACCCTCCCCCCAGTTAGTGTGCTTCGACACAATAAAACAAATTTGCGCAAGTAAATGGTACCAACCGTTCCATTAAAAGTCAATACCCCTGAACAAAATTTTTTACAAAATTTTTGGGCGCTCGACGGCGTTAACCCGCTTAACTTGACAATCCAATTTTTTCTCGGTTAGAATCCAAAGTGATTTGAGAAGCGGAGTGTGATCTCTTGGGCAGGCCAACCTTCTACATAACGACACCCATCTACTACCCCAGCGACCGGCTGCATATCGGCCACGCCTACACCACGGTGGCGGCGGACGCCATGGCCCGCTTCAAGCGCATGACCGGTTACGACGTATGGTTCCTTACCGGTTCGGACGAGCACGGCCAGAAGATCGAGCGCGCCGCCCGGGCGCGCGGCAGGTCGCCCCAGGCTTATGTGGACGAAATCGTGGCCGGGTTCAAGGAACTCTGGGCCCGCCTTGACATAAGTTACGATGACTTTATCCGGACCACCGAACCCCGGCACGAACGGGTGGTGACCGCCGTTTTCGAGCGGCTTTACGCCCAGGGGGACATCTACAAGGCAACCTACGAGGGATGGTACTGCACCCCCTGCGAAACCTTCTGGGCGGAGGCGCGCCTGGTGGACGGCAACTGTCCGGACTGCGGGCGCGCGGTGGAACTGCTGCAGGAGGAGAGCTACTTCTTCCGCCTGGCCAGGTACGCCGACCGCCTGCTGGACCACATCGCCCGGCATCCGGAGTTCATCCAGCCCGAAGCGCGCCGGAACGAGGTGGTAAGCTTTATCAAGATGGGTCTCGAGGACCTGTGCGTCTCGCGCACCACCTTCGACTGGGGCATCCGCGTCCCTTTCGACCCGCGCCACGTGGTCTACGTCTGGATCGATGCCCTCACCAACTACATCTCGGCCCTGGGTTACGGCACCCCCGAGGACGAACTCTTCCGCAAGTTCTGGCCGGCGGATGTACACCTGGTGGGGAAGGATATCATCCGCTTCCACTGCATCATCTGGCCGATTCTCCTCATGGCCCTGGGGATCGAGCTCCCCAGGCGGGTTGTCGGCCACGGGTGGCTGCTTCTGGAAAGCGGGAAAATGTCAAAGTCCAGGGGCAACGTGGTCGATCCCCTGGTGCTGATAGACAGGTACGGTGTCGATGCCATTCGTTATTACCTCCTGCGGGAATTGCCGCCGGGGGCCGACGGGTATTACAGCGAGGAGAACCTGGTGGCCCGGATTAACACCGATCTCGCCAACGACCTGGGAAATCTCCTGAGCCGGCTGACGGCGATGATCACCAGGTACCAGGGCGGGGTGGTGGAAGGGCCGGGTGACACCGGCGCCCTGGACCAGGAGCTGATTGATCTTGCCGTAGGTGCCCCGGCGGAGATGGCCGCCATGATGGACGCCTTCGACCTGCCGGGGGCCCTCGGCGCGGTCTGGCGGGTGGTCAACCGGGCCAACAAATACATCGAGGAAACGGCGCCCTGGTCCCTGGCCAGGGAAGGGCGCAAGGAGCGGCTGGCCACGGTCCTTTACAACCTGGCGGAGGCCTACCGCTTTGTCACCGTGATGCTGGCGCCGTTCATGCCCGGCCTGCCGGCGCGCGTCTGGGAGCAACTGGGGCTCCGCGACCGCCCGGAACTTGCCACCTGGGAGGCGCTGCGCTGGGGCGCGCTGCCCCCCGGCACCAGGATCAACCGGGGCGCCCCGCTCTTCCCGCGGCTTGAGGCGGCAGGGTAATGGTGCTGGTAGACACCCACGTGCACCTGAACGACCGGCGCTTTGCCCGCGACCTGGCCGAAGTGCTGGCGCGGGCCAGGCGGGCGGGCGTGGGAGCGATGATCTGCGTCGGCTGGGACCTCCCCTCCTCCGAGGCGGCCGTAAGGCTGGCCGGCGAACTGGCCGGGGTTTGGGCAGCGGTGGGCATCCACCCCCACGACGCCGCCAAGGCGCCCCCCGACTTCGTGGCCAGGCTCCGGGACCTGGCCCGGCGGCCCGGGGTGGTGGCCATCGGCGAGGCGGGGCTCGATTATTACCGGGATCTTTCGCCGCGGGATGTCCAGCGGGAGGTGTTTCGGGCCCAGATGGGGCTGGCGCGGGAGCTCGGCCTTCCCCTCATCGTGCACACCCGGGACGCCGAGCCCGACGCGCTGGCCCTCCTGGAGCAGGAAGGGCCGCCGGTGGCCGTGATGCACTGCTTCGCCGGCGACCGCCGCCTGGCCGCCCGGTATGTGGCCCTCGGTTACTACCTGGGTTTCGGGGGGACGCTGACCTACCGGCGCAACGAGGAATTGCGCCGCGCGGCGCAGGAGGTGCCGCCGGACAGGGTGCTCCTGGAGACGGACGCACCTTACCTCCCGCCGGAACCATGGCGGGGCCGGCGCAACGAGCCGGCGCTCCTGGCCCGCGTGGCGGAAACCCTGGCGGAACTCCGGGGCCTGGCGGTGAGGGAGGTGGCCGCGCTCACCGCCAGCAACGCCCGGCGGGTTTTCACCCTGGAGGCCGGGGGATATAACGGTGAAGGAGAGGAAGCATGCCGGAGCGGGGGTTAATTATCGTTTACACCGGCCACGGAAAGGGGAAGACCACCGCCGCCCTCGGGCTGGCCCTGCGCGCCTGGGGCCAGGGGCTGCGGGTCCTCGTTCTCCAGTTCCTCAAAGGGCGCTGGGAAACCGGCGAGTTGAAGGCGGCGGCGAAAATGGAGGGCCTGGAGGTCCGCCCCCTGGGTGAGGGCTTCGTCCGGCTCGGGGACGAAGCGGCCCTGCCGAAGCACCGGGCGGCGGCCCAGAAGGCCTTCGCCGAGGCCTGGGAAGCGGTGGGCGGCGGCCGCTACGACCTGGTCGTCCTCGACGAAATCTTCTACGCCGTCAAGTTCGGCTTCATCACGGTGGAGGATATCCTTAACCTCCTGGAGCACAAGGCGCCCGGAGTGCACCTGGTGCTGACCGGCCGCAGCGCGCCGGCGGCCGTTATTGAGGCCGCCGATCTGGTCACCGAGATGCGGGAGGTCAAGCACCCCTACACCCACGGTGCACCTGCCCGGAGGGGCGTTGAATACTAGAAAACCCGCAAAAAACCCGCTAATTTCCCTTTCTCCTGCGCCGTTCCCCACATTTCGCGCTCTTCGCGCGGCAGGATTCCCCGGCAGGCGGCGCGAATATAATATACCGGTGATGGTATGGCGTGGCAAACCGTAAAAAGACCGGAGATGCAGAGAAGCGCTGCCAGGGCACGGAGGAGCCGCCTCCTCCGTGCCCTGGCGGCGACGGCGGTCGTAGCCGTGCTGGCCTGCGCGGGATACGCCTGGGCGGCCAAGGAGGTAACGATTCTCGACGAGGGGAGGGAAGTGCGCCTTACCGCCCTGGGCGGCACGGTGGCGTCGGTGCTCCGGGATGCCGGTATCACCCTGGGGCCGAAAGACGCGGTGGAGCCTTCCCCCGACACACGGGTGCGGGACGGTATGCGGATCATGATCACCCGTGCCATCAGGGTACGGGTGCTGAGCGGGGAAGTTGAGCAGGTTCTCCTGACCAGGGCGCGGACGGTGGGCGAGGTCCTGGAAGAGTGCGGGTTGGATCCCGGCGGCCGGGATATTATCGCGCCGCCGCCGGAAACCCCCGTACGTGACGGGACGACCATCAACGTTACCCGGGTATCGGTCCGGTTCGAGGAGAAGCGGGTGCCGCTCCCCTACCGGGTGCGCCGCGAAAACAGCCCGGCCCTCATGCGTGGCCAGGCACGGGTGGCCCAGGCGGGCAGCCCCGGGGAGGAGTGGCAGAAATGGCAGGTCGTGCTGCACAACGGCAAGGAGGTCGAGCGGCAGCTTGTCGCGCGGCGGGTTGTCAGGCCGCCGCAGGATAAAATCGTCCTGGTGGGCATGGCCGCGGGGGTTTCCCGCGGGGCGCCCCCCGACCTCCGTTACAGCCGGGTGATGAACATGCGCTCCACGGCGTATACTTATACGGGACAGAACACCGCTTCCGGCATTCCGCCCTCGCGGGGCACGGCGGCCGTGGACCCGCAGGTGATTCCCTTAGGGACGCGGCTCTACGTGGAGGGGTACGGGCCGGCCCGGGCGCTGGACGTGGGCAGCAGTGTGAAAGGAAACCGCATCGACGTTTTCTTCCCGACGCGCAGCGAGGCGCTGGCGTGGGGCGTAAGGTGGGTCAACGTATACATCCTGGAGTAAGGGGGCTGAGGCCCCCGTTTATATTCTCCGGGCGGCCACTCCCGCGCCTTCAACACGCAATTTTACCGTTGCAATGGGAAATATCTCCGGAGAAACGGGTAAGAATGAAGTAACGTCCCTCAATCTGACCTCTCCGGCGGGCGTTAAGGCCCTGCTGTCCCGGTACGGTATTGTACCCCGCAAGGCCCTGGGACAGCATTTCCTGGTGGCGGCCCCGGTCCTGGACCGCATTCTGGAGAGCCTCGCCCTCGTGCCGGGGGAAACCGTGGTGGAGATCGGCCCCGGCCTTGGCGTTCTCACCCGGCGCCTGGCGGCGGCGGGGGTAACGGTGGTGGCGGTGGAACTGGACGGGCGGCTGCTGCCGGTGCTGGGCGAGGTACTGGCCCCGTACCCCAACGCCAGGGTGGTGCACGGGGACGCCCTGGAAGCGGACTTCGACGCCCTGGTCAGGTCGCAGGGAGGCACAATTCCTTACAAGGTGGCCGGGAACCTCCCGTACAACATTACAGGCCCGCTGGTGGCGCGCCTGCTGCGGGGCGGTTTTGCCCTGGAGCGCCTGGTGCTCATGGTGCAGCAGGAGGTGGCCGAGCGCCTGGTGGCCCGGCCCGGAAGCAAGGATTACGGGGCGCTCACCGTCCTGGTCCGGTACCGCACCGACTGCCGGATCGTGGCGCGGGTTTCGCGCCGGTGCTTCTACCCCCCACCGGAAGTGGCCTCCGCGGTGGTGCGCCTGCTCGTTCGCCGGCGGCCTGCGGTGGCGGTAGCCGACGAGTCCCTTTTCTTTTGCCTCGTGCGGGCCGCCTTTGCCCGGCGGCGCAAGACCCTGTTGAACGCCTTGCGGGCGGAATTTCCCCTGGATAAAGGTGCCTGGGAGAAGGTCCTGGGGCGGGCCGGCATAGACCCGCAGCGCCGCGGCGAGACCCTCAGCGTGGAGGAATTCGCCTCCCTGGCCGATGCTCTGGCCGGTGAAGAAGGGTTTTCCCCGTAAATACCCCCCCGACCGGCCGGCCCGCCTTCCGGTTGCGGCCGGGCCGCATGCCGATGTACGGCGGTGTCGCGGTCCGGAGAAAATCGCCGGCTCCGGTCACGGGGCGTGGTATAATAGTGGTGAAGACACGGGTTGAGGGAAGGGAAAGCGATGTACCTGGTCAGCCCCACGAAGGGACGCATGACCTTCGACCAGATGATGGACGACGTGATGGAGTACATCACCGGCCTTCCCAGCTCTTCGTACAAGATCATCATCGGGTCAGACTCCCAGGTTATCAAGGGGCAAACCTGCTTCATCACCGCGGTTATCGTTCACCGCCTGGGCAAGGGAGCGCGGTACTACTACCGGCGCAAGACCCACCGCAAGGTCAAGAGCCTGCGCCAGAAGATCTTCTTCGAAACCGCCCTCAGCCTGGAACTGGGCGGTCAGGTGGCCAAAAGGTTTGCCGAGATGGGGCACGAAGATCTCAAGGTGGAAATCCACATCGACGCCGGCACCCACGGGGACACCAAGGAACTGATCCGCGAGGTGGTCGGGATGGTTGCCGGCTCGGGGTTCAAGGCCAAGATCAAGCCCGAAGCGTACGGGGCGTCGTGCGTGGCCGACAGGCACACCAAGTAGCGGGGTCAAAGGAGGAGAGCAGGTCCCAGCGCCGGTCGCGGTGGTAGCCTATATAGGTCCGGCCGCGCCAGGTGCGGGACCTTTTTTGTCCCCGGAAAACGCGCCACGCTTCGAGGCAGTCCCCCACGATGGTTTCCGCTATCAGGCAGGTGTGGGCCTCGCCCCTGGGCGGCGAACCGAGCAGGGCATGGGGCAGGGCGGCGCCCACCACCACTTTCAGCCCCCCGCGCGCGGCCAGGGCGAGGGCCGCGGGCGGCACGGCCAGTTCGGGCAGCGGGATGCGCGCCAGGAAGCGCGCCGAAACCGCGTGGGGCCCGTGGGAGGGCGACGCGGCGCCCAGGTCCGGGCGTCCGACGGCCCGGTTGAGCAGCTTCCGGACGCGCAGGAGGGCGACCGCGAGGGGTTCCGCGGGCCACCCGTGCGGGTAGCAGTCGGTGAGGGCCAGGTCGGCTCCCCCCTCCACGGCCCGGACAAGGTCGGCCAGGGTCGGGCCGACCTCCCCGCCCATGTCCCCGTCGACGAACAGCACGCACGTCGCGCCGGCGGCCCGGGCGCAGAGGGCGCCCACCGCCCGGGGGACGTCCACCCCCAGGGGCGCGGTGAAAAAGACCGGCGCCACGCGGGGGCCGGCCCGGGCCGCCACCTCCTCCGCCGTCGCGTCGGTGCTGCCGTTTACCACCGGGATGACCAGGTCCACCCCGAGGGCCAGGAGGCCGTCGACCACCCTGCCGATGGTTCTGGCCTCGTTGCGTGCGGGAACCACGGCGACAAGCATCATGTTACCTCCGGTACCCCGCTATCAAAGTATGGAAAAATTTCCCGCTATGTGCCTTATCCGGGGAGCATCTTCTTTCCCGGCACATATGATGAAATAGCCGGAAAAGGAGGTGAAACCTGGGTGTCTGTAATAACCCGAGGTGACATTGTAGCCCGGCGTTCCTACAAGATGGATATCTACTTCAAAGTCATAGAGGTCTTTATGGCTACGGACGGAAAAAAACACGCGCTCCTGCGCGGGATCGACATAAGGCTCCTGGCCGATGCGCCGGTGGACGATCTTGTCAAGGTTACGCCAGGCGAGGTGGCGGCCTACTGGCGCAACGTCCTCCAGACCAGCGGCGAATACATAAGGCGCGCCTTCGCCCGCCGGGAGGAAACGCGCCCTTCTTTAAACCGCGGCGCCGAGGTCGAAACCTTCGACGTGCCCGGTCGGGTGCTGCATATCGATGGGGACGAGGACTACCTGGAGCTTTGCGAAACAACCTACCGGCAGCTGGGGGTTCCGCACCACACCTACCACATCGAGGAAAAGGATCAGCCGGCGAAGGTGGAAGATCTCCTGCGCCGGCATCGCCCCGATATCCTGGTCCTGACCGGGCACGACGGCTTTATTAAGGGCCGGCAGGACTTCGCCGATCTCGCCTCCTACCGCAACTCCTCGCATTTCGTGGCGGCGGTGGATGCGGCCCGGCGTTACGAAAAGAGCCGCGACGACCTGGTGATCTTCGCCGGCGCGTGTCAGTCCCACTACGAGGCCTTGCTGGAGGCAGGAGCAAACTTCGCCAGCTCCCCCCGGCGGGTGATGATCCACGCCTTCGATCCGGTCTTCATCGTGGAAAAAATCGCCTACACGCCCACTTACAAGCACCTTCCCCTCAGGGAAATCATCGAGGCCACCATCACCGGCTTTCCGGGGATCGGCGGCGTGGAAACCTGGGGAAAATACCGTCTCGGCGCCCCCAGGTCGCCTTACTGACGCGGCCGGACACCGGCCCTCGGCCCCGGCGCCGCGCGGCAACCCCGCGACCCTTAAAAGCGCCCGCGAACAAAAACCCCTCGCGGTATTATATGGTAACCCAGGCAATACCATGCTCAACCTGCCTATTTATGTCATATATTGCTGGGTGAGGGAGGGGATGAAGGTGACCGGTAGAGCTGCCCTCTGCGTCATCAACGACGTGCCGGTAATCGGCTCCCGCTTTGCCTGCCGGGAGGAGGCCCTGGCCTCCGTCCGGCGCATGGTAGCCCTTGTGGAAAAATTTGTAGAACCGGCTGCGGCCGCTTGCGGGGTAGAGTTCCTCCGGAAGGAGGATGGTCCGGCCACGTTGCGGGTAACCGTTGGGGAAGAGGTCCTGGCGTGCGTAAACGGCCTCGACGACGTTACCCTTTGGCGCTTCAAGAAACTGTTTAAAAAAAAAGATGTTTATCCTGTCCGGCTTCATTGACAGGGAACCGGAGCAGCCCGAGTGCCTGGTGGTAACCGATGGGCTGGGGGTCGTGCTTTACAAGCCCCCGGCGCCGGTACAGGAGGGTTAGGAGCGTGCAAAAGGCCTTCTTTCTCCGGGCGCGGGGCAGGGCGAGATTTTCCGGCGTTCTCCCGGCGTCCTGGCGAGCTTGTGCATCATCGTGCGCAACGAGGAGGCGTACCCGGCGCGCTGCATCGAGAGCGCGCGGGAGGCTAAAGAATTTTTTTGCAATTTGAGACAGAATCTTACTGATCCTCCCATTCCCCCCGCAGCGGGCTGCCGGGGTCTTTATGGTATCTCTCCACCATCTATCACATTCACTTCCGTACAGACAAAAAATTGCTAGATTTGCTAATTCTCAGATTTATGTGTAAGCTGAAGGCGGCGTCGAAATTTTTCTAAAGGGGGCGAGAGCTGTTGCCTTTACGGAAGGTTCTCTGCGTGCTCATCGGACTGGCCCTGTGCGCGTCCCTGGCCGGCCTGCCTGCCCAGGCGGCGGGGCCGGCGGCCGGGGTTCTGGAAGCGGTAAACGCAGCCAGGGTTGAGAACGGTACGCCGCCTCTGGTGGCGGACCCGGCCCTGGCCGCGATAGCCCAGGCGTGCGCAGACGCGCTGGCGGCGGGCGAGACTCCCCCGCATGCTTTCGCCGCCCTGCAGGCGGCGGGGGTGAGCTACCGCTATGCCGCGCGGGTCACCGTGTACGGCAGCCGGGCGGACGTCGTGGCGGCCGTCCTGGCCCGGGAGGGCTCGGTAGCCGTGAACCCGCGCTACGAGCGCGCCGGCACCGGTGCCGGCGGCCGTGTTTACGTCCTGCTGCTTACCGGCGGCACCGCCCCGCAGACGGCACCGGCGCCCCGTCCGCAGCCGCAACCCCAACCGAAGCCCGAGCCGCAGCCCGCACCGCAACCCCGGCCCCAGCCGCCACCGGAGCCGCCGGCGCCGGAGCCGCCCGCACCCGGTGCAGGGAAGGGCTTCCTTTCCGCGGACGAGCGCGCGATGCTGGATCTTGTGAACGCGGCGCGCCGGGAGGCCGGACTGGCGCCGCTGGCGCCCGATCCCGCCCTCACCCGGCTGGCGCGCATGAAAGCGCAGGATATGGTCGACCGGCGCTACTTCAGCCATTACTCCCCCACCTACGGCTCTCCCTTTGACATGCTGCGCGCCCACGGCGTCGAATACCGCTACGCCGGCGAAAACATCGCGGGGGCGCCCACGGTGGCCAGGGCCCACGGCGCCCTGATGCAGTCGCCGGGGCACCGGGCCAACATCCTGGGCAGAAACTACACCCGGGTGGGGATCGGCATCGTCGACGGAGGCCCGTACGGCAAGATGTTCGTACAACTGTTCACGGGTTAAGAAGACCGTTCTGCGCGGCCCGGCAGCCGGACGCACGGGCCTGGGAAAAACGGCTGCCTGCCACGGACGGGGCAGGCAGCTGCCCCGTCCGTGGCTTTTAGACACTCCTTCCCGTTGCCCGGCATATATTATTACAAAATCTTGCCGGAAAGGAGGAAGGAGTGCCATGAGCATAAAGACGGAACGCCTGAAGGTGAAGCAGGTTGTCGGCGAGAAGACGAAGCAGGTGGCGGTGCGCAGCCGCATTACCATCCCCACGCCCAAGCCGCCCGCGGACCAGGTCCTCAACGCCCGCGCCCAGGCCGAGGTCACCCAGACCGAGATTATCAAGGACAAGGTTCTCGTCGAAGGTCTCATCACCATCCACGTGACCTACGTTTCCACTTCCCCGGGGCAGCCGGTGCACCACGTGGAGCAGGAACTCCAGTTCACCGAGGCGGTTGAAATCAAGGGCGCCGAGCCCGACATGGACGTCTACACCGAGGTTACCGTGGAGAAGGTCAGGGCCCACGTGGACGAAACCAACCCCCTGGTCATCGTCGTCACCGTGATCCTGAAGCTCTTCGTCAAGGTCACCAAGACCGTGGAAGTGGACGTCGTCGTTGAGGCGCCGCCGGAGAACCAGCCGGTCAAGAAGAAGGTGCAGGTGGAAGAGGTCATCGCCGCCGGCGAGGCCCAGGTGGTGGTCACCGAACAGGTCACCCTGCCCGCCGTCAAACCGGACATTCGCGAAGTCCTTGACGTCCTGTCCGACCTGACCATCACCCAGAAGGAAGTCCTCACCGACAAGGTGGTGGTAGAAGGTACACTTACGGTCCAGGTGATCTACGTGTCGACCGCCCCGGAGCAGCCGGTGCACCACGCCCACTTTCAGATTCCCTTCACCCAGTTCATCGAGGTGCCGGGCGCGGAACCGGATATGCAGGTGGATATCCAGGCCAAAATCGAAGACGTTGAGGCGCAGCGGAAGACCAACCGCGAACTGGCCATCGACGCCGTACTGTCCCTGAAGGCCGAGGTTACCGCCACCCGCGAAATGACCATCGTGGTCGATATTAAGGGCCACCCCGAGCTTAAGAAGATCAAGCTTTTCCTGGACCAGGTCGTCGGCGAGGCCACGCAGCAACTGGTGCTGCGGGAGACCGGGCGCATCCCCGAGACCAAACCGCCGGCGCAAAAGGTGCTGGATATCTTCGTGCACAGCGTCGAGGTGACCGAAACCGAGATTCTGGCCAATAAGGTCATCGTCCGCGGCGCGGTGGAGGTCAAGGTCAGCTACGTGGCCGATGTTATACCTCCGACGCAGCCGGTGCACGCCTTCGAAGAGCGCATCGTGTTCAACGCCGCCGTGCCCATTAAAGGTGTCAAAGAGGACATGACGGTGCGCGTTACCGTGACCTCCGAGCACGCTTCCGCGGATCTGGTCGGCCCGCGCGAGGTGGCGAAGCACGTTGTGCTGAAGGTTGCGGTCCGGGTCACCAAGGTGCTGCAGCAGGAAGTGCTGGTTAAGGCCGTGGCCGCGCCGCCGCCGGAGTGCAAGCCGGGGGAGGTCATCGAGTACACCATCCAGCCGGGCGACACCCTGTGGCGGCTGGCGCAAAGGTACGGCACCACGGTTAATGCCATCCTGAACCTGAACCCGGGGATCGACCCCAACAACCTGCAGGTGGGGATGACCGTCAAGATTCCCTGCAACGCCGACCCCGCCTGAGCGGAAGACGGCGGAAAAAGAAAGAAAAAAGGGGGCTATACGGTACCGTATAGCCCCTATTCTTCTTCTTGCGGCTCCGGCCCCTCCTGAGCGGGCCGGGGCACCGCCAGGGATTGCAGCCGCTCGATGCTTTCCCTGATGCCGGACGACACGTCGCGGATGTTTTGGACAAGATTGGAGATGAAATCCAGCCGCGCTTCGAAGTCCGGCGTGGCGGCGGACATGGCGCCCAGGAGAAAAAGGAGGGCCAGGGCCGGCATACTCGCCTGCTGCTGTTCAGGCTGCGGCAACATCATCACCTCCGGTTTCTTTTACGGGAACCGCACGGCCAGCGCCCGCAGCACGTTGTTGATGCGGTTGCAGACGGTGGTATTTTCCGAGCCGGCGAAAAGGAGGCCGACGGCCCGATTTTTCTCGTCGACCACCAGCGAGCCGCTGTCGCCGGGCTTGCTCAGGGCACTGGTCACGACCTGGTCATCAAAGACGGCGTTCGAGCCCTCGCCGACATCGACGGTAACGGTGGCGTGAACGTAGTTCACCGCGCCGCCGGTAACCCCGCTGGTGCGCCCGCTCTTCTTCACCGGCATGCCGATTTCCGCCTCCACCGTACCGGTGACCTTTCCGATCTCCAGGATTTCTGTTTTCAGGTCGCGAGGGTTGAGGGGCGCGGCCACGGCGGCGTCCACCACGTTGCGGCCGTTCGCGCGCCGGTACATGCGGACGGCGTAGGCGGGGTGGTAACTCTGAACCGCGGTGTTGAGCAGGTATTCTATGCGGGCGGCCACGGGGCACGTTACGGCCTGCGGGCTGTACTGGAGCGCGACAAAGCGGACCAGGCGGGCGAACCTGTCGCGGCGGACGTCCCCGCCGTCGTAGGGTCCAGGCTGCAGGACGGGATCGCCCGTCTGGGCGCGGCCATCCGCGCCGTTAGACCTGTTGGCCAGGATGTGGTTGTTGGACAGGATTAGAGGCGCCCCGTTCTTATCCACGACCACCGCGCCCAGCGTGCCCGCGGTAATCCGGTAGTGGCCGATGCTGACGCCGGGCGCCGCCGGGCGCATCCTGCCGGTGCGTTCGCCGAGCAGGCGCACTTTCCCGACGGCCACCACGTCGGTGGGGAGGTTGTTGACGCGCCGCGGGACGAGTTGCGCCCGGGGCAGGGCATCGGGCGGGAGCTTTTTCTCCACGAAAACGACCACGGCCAGGTCCGGGGTCCTCTCCCCGCCCACTTCCCTGTAGCCGATGCCCACGCCGACCACGTTGGGCAGCTCCAGCAACCGGTCACGGTGATCTTCTAGCGCCTGGCGGAACAGGTTCATCTGGCATCACCTTCACTGGAAGACCCCTGAAAAGTGTCCTCCGGGGCTAAGGGGAGAGGGCCAGGCGCGGCCCTCTCATTCCCTTGCGGACGTTCCCTGCGGAGCGAGGATGGCGGCCCCCTCAGACGTTATGCCGAAAGCGGGAACAGGAAGAAGAAGAAGAAGAAGATTACGATGACGATGATGATGATGATCCACCACCAGATAAAAACTCCCGGATCCCTCAGTTCGGGCATGCGGCAGGCCTCCCTTCCTAAATTTTGGTATTAAGTTATGCGGTTCTGTATCTTTTGGTTACCGTGGGCGGTTCGGCCGGGCGGAGGACAGGGCGGCGATGTGGGGATGCCGCCGCCGGCCGGGAGGCCGGGGTCCGTGATCCCCTGTCGTGGCAACCGGAACCAAGCCCTCCCGCCGTTACCTGCTATACAAGGGTATGAAAAGGCGGCGCCCGTGGTGACATGATTCCGGTGCGTGCGCGGAGCATGCGCGGGTTCGCACCGCGCTCCGGGGAGAAATACGAAGAGGGCCTGCAGGCCCTCTTCCCCTGGGCGGTGAAGGGTCTCCGTTAGGCGCTGATCGGGTTGAGCGGCCAGAAGACCAGGACCAGGAACAGAACGATGATGATGATGATGACCCACCACCAGCCGAAGAAAATGCCGGGCTTCTGAAGTTCGGGCATAGATAGTTCCTCCTTTCCTCTATTCGCGGTAATAAACGCCGGTTAGGTACTGAAGCCGGAAAGCGGCCAGAAGACCAGGACCAGGAACAGGACGATGATGATGATAATGACCCACCACCAGCCGAAGAAGATACCGGGCTTCTGAAGTTCGGGCACGGTAATGCCTCCTTCCTTATCGGTATAGGCCGGCCGCTATCAGTTGGAGCACCAACCCGAGAACGGCCAGAAGACCAGGACCAGGAACAGGATGATGATGATGATAATGACCCACCACCAGCCGAAGAAGACACCGGGCTTCTGAAGTTCGGGCATATTACTCCTCCTTCCTTCCCTGTGTTGGCAAGCGCCCGCCGGGCGCCGGGCCCCGAGTTGCGGTAAGGGCGCTAATGCCACGGCGGTTTGGGGCGGCGCTGTGCTTGAGGTGAGAAAAGCGGCGAGAAGGCCAGAATCAGGAAGAGGTCGACGATGACGATAACGATCCACCACCAGGCAAAAACGACCTGTGCCGCGATGGGCCCGGGCATGCCGCTTTCCTCCCTTCCATGTTTTTACTAGTAAGGTATGAGGCACCGCGTTCTTTTGTTACAGGCCGGTGTTCCCGGCAAAGGTCCGCCCGTACCGCCAGCTTATGCGGCGCCTGCCCCTTTGGTGCCGCACCGGGCACACGCCGCGGCGGGCGCATATATTAATACGAAATCCCAAAGCGGAGGGCTAAAGAATGCTGGGTAACTTTGACGTGGGGAACCTTGCCAAACTGGGTAACTTCACCAAGATAATGGAGGATCTCGGCAGGCTGAAGGAGGAGCTGCGCCGCCTGACCCTGGAGGCCGAGGCCGGCGACGGCGCCGTGCGCATCACTTTCAACGGGCTGCAGGAGGTGCTCCGGGTGCGCATTGCACCGGAAGCCGCGGCGAACGTGGGGCGCCTGGAGGCTATGGTGGCCAGTTGCTTCAACCAGGGGTCCCTCGCGGTGCGGGAGAAGGCGAAGGAAGAAGCCGCCAGGGTGACGGGCCTCAACCTGCCCGACGTAATGAACTTCCTGAACCTTTAGGGGGATGGTGCGGTGACGGACGGAAAGCCGGAAAAGGAACCTTTGCCGGGGCGCGAATTCGGTGATGTGCTGGCCAGCGTTGCCGACTTTCAGGCGCGGCAGGGAATGGATCACTCCGACCTGCTCCTCTTCCTGAGCCTGGTGGATCTCCTCGCGGTGCTGAACCTCATGCACCGCCGCTGGGCGGGGGGCGCCGTAGCCGGTATGCCGGCTGGGGCGGCCGATCTGGTCTCCCAGGCCCTGAAGATGCTGCCCGGGGGCGGTGCGGAACTCCTGCGCCTCCTGGGCAAGGAGGGCGGGAACCTGGCCTCCCTGGTTTCCTCCCTCGCCGGCGCCCTGCGCCCGCCGGCAGCGCCCGCCGAGGGGGGCGAGAAGCCGGAAAGGGGGGAGAAGAAGGAAGGGGCTTCCCGGGAAGTGGTGCGCTGGGATTTCGGGAAGAAATAGAGACGTATACGCAGCCCGCCGCCGGCGGACAATATGCTTCGAAATGTCCGGCGGGTGGTGGGAAAAGTCGGCGTGAGCGCCAGGATACTTGCCCTGCTGGTGGCCTGTCTGGCCGGCGTTACCATGGCCTTCCAGGGAACGGTCAATGCCGTGCTGGGCCGGGTGGCCGGCCTCCTGGAGGCCACCTTTATTGTGCACGGGGTGGGCCTGGCCGTGGCCGGAGCGCTCCTGTTCGGGCTGCGGCTGGGTGACGGCAGCCTCCTGCGGGCGGCCCACGCGCCGTGGTACGCCTACCTGGGCGGCGTCCTGGGCGTGCTTATCGTCTACGGCGTGGTGCGGGCCATTCCCCAGGTGGGTGTGGCGCCGGCCACCACGGCCATCATCCTGGGCCAGGTGCTCACGGCGGCCCTCATCGACCACGTGGGCCTCTGCGGGATGCAGAAAATCCCCTTCACCTGGCACCGCATCGCGGGGACGCTGCTGATGGCCGCGGGCGCGTGGCTCCTGCTGCGGGGCGGAAAGTAGGGGTCACAGGCGTGCCAGAAGATACACGATGCCAAGCCCGGTGAGGAGGCCGCCGCAGGCGGCCTTGAAGTGGTGGCCGACGGCGCGCGGGATAAGTTCTGCGACGACGATATAAAGCATCGCCCCGGCGGCCGCTGCGGCAAGGCCGGCGATCCACACGGGCGAGATGCGGGTAAGGAGGAGCCCGACGGCGGTGCCCAGCGGGGTGACCAGGCTCAGGGCTGCGCAGGCGGCCAGCGCGTAGCGGCGCCTGACGCCGGCGGCCAGCAGGGGGGCCGCCGTGGCCATGCCCTCCGGAACATTATGCAGTCCGATGGCCAGTGCCAGGACCGATCCCAGGCGCGGCAGCGCGGCGAAGCCGGCGGCGATGGCCAGGCCCTCCGGCAGGTCGTGCAGCGCGATGGCCGCCCCGATGAGGATGCCGGTTTTCAACAGGGTATGCCGGCGCGGGCCGAGGTGCCTGCGCAACCGGGCGTCTCCCCAGGCCAGGATCGCCACGCCCGCCAGGAGCCCGGCGGCGGCCGCAGCCGGACCGGCGCAGGTGAGGGCGGCGGGGAGGAGATCGGCCCCGACCACCCCTCCCATAACTCCCGCGGCCAGCCCCAGTACGAAGGCCAGCGTTCTGCGGCCCGGGGCCCCGCCCACCGCCACCACCAGGGCCCCGAGGAAGGTGGCCGCCCCGGCCAGGCAGCTCCACCAAAGCGGCAAAACCCAACCCCCAAACAGAACTTGGTAAGATTATACGGCGAAGCAGGAAAAAGTAGTACCTCTGGCCAATTGGCAATGGCGGAGGGTGATGGCATATCCTTGTTGTCCGGGCCTTTGCCAAGATCAACCTGACCCTGGACGTCCTCGGCCGGCGCCCCGACGGGTACCACGAAATCGCTTCGGTGATGCAAAGCCTGGCCCTCTGCGATTACCTTTCCTTCGAGGAAGCAGAGGAGATCATCCTGACCACGGAGGGCGGCGAGGTGCCCCCGGGGCCGGAAAACCTGGTCTACAGGGCCGCCGTGGCCCTGCAGCGGGCGGCTGGAGTGAAAAGCGGGGCCCTGATCCACCTCGATAAGCGCATCCCGGTGGCGGCGGGGCTCGGGGGCGGTTCCGCCGACGCCGCGGCGACGCTCCTCGGATTGAACGAACTCTGGCGTCTGGATCTCTCCCGGACGGAACTCGAAACCATCGCGGCCGGGGTCGGGGCCGACGTGCCCTTCTGTCTTGCCGGCGGTACGGCGCTGGCGCAGGGCAAGGGGGAGATCATCACGCCCCTCCTCCCCCCGGCACCCGCGATGGGCGTGGTGCTGGCCCTGCCCTCTTTCGGGGTATCCACCGCCGAGGTTTACGCCCGCTTTGATGCCGCGGCGGTGCAGGCCCGCCCGTCCACGGCGGCCATGCTCCGGGCGCTGCGCAGCGGCAGGGTAAAACAGATCGCCGCCGCCCTGGGCAATATGCTGGAGGAGGTAACCTTCGCCTTGCACCCTGAGCTGGCGGCGTTGAAACGGGCGGTGATGGACTGCGGCGCCCTGGGGGCCCTGATGAGCGGGAGCGGGCCGGTAATCTTCGGCCTCACCGCGGACGTTCCTGCAGCCCGGCGGGTGGCCGCCTGCCTCGGGGCCCTTGGGGTGGCGACCCTGGTTACCTCCACCTGAGTCCCCGTGGCCCGGCTATTGCCCGGCGGCCGTTTTAAGGATAAAATGTAAGGCGTAAGTATGGGGAGAGGAAGGGGTGCGATGGCTGAGCCGAGGCTTTTGCCCATCAAGCTCGACACTTATAAGCCCCTGCGGGAACTGGTCTTCGAATCGCTACGAGAGGCGATTATCCAGGGGCGGCTGAAACCGGGGGAGAGGCTCATGGAGCTTACCCTGGCGGAAGAACTGGGCGTGAGCCGCACGCCGGTGCGGGAGGCTATCAGGAAGCTCGAACTGGAAGGGTTCGTGGTGATGGTTCCCCGCAAGGGGGCCTACGTTTCCGGCATCACGGAGAAAGACATTAACGACGTTTTCGAGGTACGGGCGGCACTGGAGGCACTGGCGGCGGGCCTTGCGGCAGAGCGGATCACCGAGGAAGAGCTCGACGATCTGGAGCGGTCGCTGGTACGTTTCGCCGAGGCATCGCAGGCCGGGGACATCGAGGCCGTGGTGGAACACGATACCCAATTCCACGACCTCATTTACCGGGCCAGCCGGAACCAGCGCCTGGTGCAGATCGTCTCCAATCTGCAGGACCATATCCAGCGCCTGCGCCTGGCTACCCTTTCCCGGCCGGGCCGCACGCGCCGGGCGGTGGAGGAGCACAAGAACATCGTCGAGGCCATCGCCGAGCGCAACGTGGAGCTGGCGCAGCAACTGGCGCGGGAGCACATCGAGAACGCCGAGGCGAACCTTCTGAACGGCCTGGAGGAGAAGAAGTAGCGTGCGGCCCTGTGTTGTTCTTGCGGGGAGTCCGAATACCGGGCCCCTGGCCGGGTCCAGCGACGCGCCGTACGAGGCGCTGATTCCCGTCGCCGGGCGTCCGATGGTTACCTACGTGGTGGAGGCGCTTCTGGCCGCCAGGGGGGTGGGAAGCGTTACCGTGGCCGGGCCTCCGGACCTGGCCGGCATCCTCCCGGGCACCGTGCGGGTGGTGCCGGGAGGCACAAGCCTGGTCGAGACGCTGGGGCGAGCCTTGAAAGCGGTGGCCGGGGAAGAGCGGGTACTGGTGGTTACGGGTGACGTGCCGTTCCTTACGGGCGAGGCCGTGGACGGCTTCCTGGCAGCGTGCGGCGACTGCAGCGCCGACATTTACTACCCGGTGGTGTCCCGGCAAAGCATCGAAGAGCGCTTCCCCGGCGCCAGGCGCACCTACGTGCGGCTGCGGGACGGCCAGTTCACGGGAGGCAACCTGGTGCTGCTGAACCCGGCGGTTTACGGGCGCATAAGGCAGAAGACGGAAGAAATGGCCCGGCTGCGCAAGAGTCCCCTGCGCCTGGGGTTTATGGTGGGGCCGCTTTTCATCCTGCGCTACCTTGCCGGCGCGGTTTCCCTGGCCGAGGCGGAGCGCAAGGTTACCGCCCTGGTTGGCATTACGGGACGGGCGCTGGTTTGCCCGTCGCCTGAGGTGGCGATGGACGTCGATAAACCCTCCGACCTCGAACTGGCCTGCGCTCTGCTAGCCCAGACGGCTGGCTAGGAGGAGCGACAGGGCCTCCCGCAGGGTTTTGCGGTAATCTCCTCCCCGGGCCAGTTCCTGCTCAAGGCATTTTTCCACGTAATCGACCAGGAAAGCCTTGCCCGCGTTTTCCACTGCGGCTTTCAGGGCGCAGATCTGCCCCACGATCTCCCGGCAGTCCTGCCCTTCGGCGAGCATGCGCTGAATGCCCCGCGCCTGCCCCTCAATCCGCTTGAAGCGGTTGATTATCCTGGTCCGCGCCTCGTCGCTGAGGGATTGTTCCACGGCGAACACGCCCTCCTGCCTGTCACGCCTACCCTGTAACCTACTGCAAGCATACCCAATTCCCCGGGCGGGGGTCAAGAAAAAGCGTCGGCCAAACGCGGCGGGATCGGGCATCGTCCCTGGAGAAACTTTCCCAATGTTACGGGCCGGTGACACTTGAAAAACTTCCCCTTGACAAAGGGGGACCATCCCTGTAACATAAAAAGTCAAGATCAAAATACCCTATGGGGTATGCTCCCGGGAGCAACTCAGGGGAAAGGTGGTGGAGCCACACGGTGAACCTGAAGGTCACGGAGAAGGCGCAGGAGAAGCTCAAGGAGATTCTTACGGAGCAGAAGAAACCAGGCGCCGTCATCCGCCTGTTTATTCAGGGCATCGGGTGAGGGGGGCCGAACTTCGGCCTGGCTCTGGACGAGTCAGAACGCAAGGGCGACGCCGTAGTGGAGATCGACGGCCTGAAGTTTGTGGCCGACGGCGAAGCGGCGCGCTACCTTTCCGGGGCCGTGATCGATTACGGGCGGTCCTGGTTCGGCAGCGGTTTCATTATCCGCGGCACCTCCGACGGTTGCTGTTCCTGTTAGCGGTGGATTGTGCATTTTCGCGGGCCCCGCACCGGGGCCCTTAATTTTTTGCCTTTTCACGTGGAACATTCCGGGTAGCGAAGTCGATGAAGGCGGCGGCGGCGCGGCTGAGGGGACGTGCGCGCAGGTGCGCCAGGTAGAGGCGACGGGTGAAATGGGGTCCCTGCAGGCGGACCAGCGCCACGCTGCCGGCGTGCGCCGCGGCTTCCGCCGCTACCCGCGAAATAAAGGAAAGGCCCATGCCCGCCGCGACGGCCCCGAGTACGGCCTCCGTACTTCCCAGTTCGGCCGCGATCTTGAGGTCCCCGGACCGAATTCCTGCGGCGAGCAGGGCGTCTTCCACCACGCGCCGGGTGCCGGACTGCTCTTCGCGCCAGACCAGGGTCTCGCCCAGGACGGCGCGGGGAGAAACGCTCCGGCGGGCCGCCAGGGGGTGCCGGCGCGGCACGACCAGCACGATTTCGTCCTCGGCAAAGGGAACAAAGTGCAGGCGCGGGTCGTTGGTCAGGGCGCCGACGGCCCCCACCTGGACCTTCTCCTCCAGAAGCATGCGCAGGACCTTGCCGGTGTCGGCGATTTCCACCGCGATGGCCACCTCCGGATAGAGGCGGTTGAAGGCCCCGATCAAGCGCGGTACCAGGTAGTGGCCGGGAATGGTGCTGGCGCCGATTAACAGGCGGCCGCGGACGGTTAAGGCGCAGGCGTCGACGTCGTTTCTGGCCCGCGCCAGGGCATCCAGAATCTCGCGGGCGTAGCGGTAGAGAACCGCCCCGGCCTGGGTCAGTTCCACCCGGCGGCTCGAGCGGTCAACCAGCCGGGTACCGTAGTACGCCTCCAGGTAGGCGATGTGCTTGGAAACGGCCGGCTGGGTGAGGTTCAGGGCCGCGGCGGCGCGGGAGAAGCTTTTATGCTCGGCGAGGGCCACAAGGGTTTCCAGGTAGGCGAGGTTCACCGTTTCTTCACCTTTATAACCTTCTGTTTTTGATTATATAGCGCGGGGAAAATAAAACAATACGGGCGGCTCGGGAATGTTGCGGGAAAAAACCGGCCGCCAGGCAGGAATTCGACGGTTAATACAGAAATTCTTACCCCTGAATGGTGAAACATACGTCAGAGGCGGGAGGTCGAAGTCCGTTTTCCGTATGGCAGCCGGCCTCCGTCGGGAAGGTGGTGAGCTTGTGGAAGTTACCGACGTCAAGATCAGGAAGGTGCTGGCAGAAGGGAAGATGAAGGCCATCGTCTCGGTAACGCTGGACAACGCCTTCGTGATCCACGACATCAAGGTTGTTGAGGGCCAGAACGGTCTTTTTGTCGCTATGCCGAGCCGCCGGACGCCGAAGGGAGAGTTCAGGGACATTGCCCATCCCATCACCTCCGCGGCACGGGCCATGATCGAGGATGCCGTACTGCAAGCCTACGCGGGGCACAGTGAGACGCGGTAGGGCGGGAGCGGCCGGCGCCGCTCCTTCCGTGTGGGGCACTTTTGCCCGGCGCGGGCTACACTGTAAAGGAGAGCCTCCCGGCATTCCATACGGGTCGCCGGAACCGGGCATCGCCGTCAAAACCAGGCCCTCTTCCGGGTCCTCCGGAATGCCGGTGATGAGGCCGGTCTCTTCGGGATGGGTTGGGGGGCGTTAATATAGAACTGGCAGCGGTTATTCTGGCGGCGGGCAAGGGTACAAGAATGAAATCGCGGTACCCGAAGGTGCTGCATGAACTGGCGGGCCGGCCGATGCTCCATTACGTCCTGGAGGCGGCATGGGAAGCGGGCGTGGCGCGGCCCGTGGTGGTGGCCGGCTACGGCTTTGACGCGGTGAGCGAGGCGGCCCGGCAGGCGGCACCACCCGGTGCCGGGGTGGAAGTGGTCCGGCAGGAGCCGCAGCTGGGTACGGCCCACGCCCTCCTGCAGGCCCAGGCGGCGCTGCGGGACTTCAGCGGTGAATTGCTGGTCCTCTGCGGCGACACGCCCCTGCTAACGGCGGGCACCCTGCGGGAGCTGGTGGCCCACCACCGCTCCACTGGGGCGGCGGGCACCGTTTTGACGGCCGATCTGGATGACCCTGCGGGTTACGGGCGGGTCATCCGGGACGGCGCGGGCCGCGTCTGCCGCATCGTGGAGCAAAGGGACGCGAGCCCGGAGGAACTCGCCGTCCGCGAAATCAACACGGGCATCTATTGCTTTTCCTCGCCCCGGGTTTTCGCCTATGCCCGGCAGGTCACGCCCGAAAATGCCCAGGGGGAATACTACCTGACCGACGTGGTCCGGCTGATGGTGGCCGACGGGCTGCGGGTGAGTTCCTGGCCGGCGCCCCGCGTGGAAGAAGTCCTGGGGATCAACGACCGGGTGCAACTTGCGCGGGCGGGGGAGGTCATGCGCCGCCGTGTCCTGGAGCGCCTCATGTACGGCGGGGTAACCGTGGAAGACCCCGCCTCGACCTTTGTGGCGGCAGGCGTGGAGATAGGGCGCGACACGGTGCTCCGGCCCTTCACCATCATCGAGGGAAAAACGCGCATTGGCGAGGATTGCGTCGTCGGCCCCGGGGCGCGGCTCGTGGATGCCGTGCTGGGTAACGGTGTGGTGGTGCAGTACGCGGTGGTGGTGGAGGCGGCGCTTGGCGACCGGTGCATAGTGGGGCCCTTCGCCTACCTGCGGCCCGGCTGTGAAATCGCCCCCGGGGTGAAGATCGGCGACTTCGTAGAGGTCAAGAACGCGCGCGTGGGGGAGGGTTCCAAGATACCCCACCTGACCTACGTCGGGGATGCCGAAATCGGGGCCGGCGTCAACGTGGGAGCGGGGACCATTACCTGCAATTACGACGGGATCAGGAAGCACCGGACGGTGATCGGGGACGGAGCCTTCATCGGCTCCAACGCCAACCTGGTAGCGCCGGTAGTCATCGGGGCGGGCGCCTACGTGGCCGCGGGCTCGACGATCACCAGGGACGTCCCTCCGGGCGCGCTGGGGGTTGCGCGCAGCCGCCAGGCGAATATCCCGGACTGGGTGGCGAAAAGAAAGAAGCAGACGGAGGTTTAGCGGATGTTTTCCCGCCATAAAAAGCTTAAAATCTTTACGGGCAACGCCAATCCCGCCCTGGCGGCGGAAATATGTGCCTACCTCGGCGTCTCCCTCGGGGATTCCCAGGTGAAGCGCTTCTGTGACGGCGAGATCCAGGTGCGGATCAACGAGAACGTGCGCGGCACGGACGTTTTTGTCATTCAGCCCACCTGCCAGCCGGTTAACGAAAACCTCATGGAACTGCTGATCATGATCGACGCCTTTCGCCGAGCTTCGGCCCGCCGCATCACCGCCGTGATACCTTATTACGGCTACGCCCGGCAGGACCGCAAGACCCGGGCCCGCGAGCCGATCACCGCCAAGCTGGTGGCCAACCTCCTCACGGCGGCCGGGGCGCGGCGGGTGATCACTATGGACCTTCATGCCGGGCAGATCCAGGGGTTTTTCGATATCCCGGTCGATCACCTGCTGTCCGCGCCGATCCTGGCCGAGTACATCAACCGGGCGGGGCTGGAGGACGTGGTGGTGGTCTCGCCCGACGTGGGGGGCGTGACCCGGGCCCGCGACCTGGCCGAGCGCATCCGCGCGCCCCTCGCGGTCATCGACAAGCGGCGTCCGGAACCCAACGTGGCCGAGGTCACCAACGTCATCGGCCCGGTAGGCGGGAAGACGGCGATCATCGTGGACGACATTATCGATACGGCGGGTACCATCGTCAAGGCGGCCGAGGCGCTGCTCGCCTTCGGGGCGCGCGACGTGTACGTCTGCTGCACGCATCCGGTTCTCTCCGGGCCGGCGGTGGAGCGGCTCAAGGCCTGCCCGGTACGGGAGGTCATCGTCACCAACTCCATCCCGGTCGGCCCGGAAAAGGCCATCGAGAAGATCAGGGTGCTGTCCGTGGCCCCGCTGCTGGGGGAGGCCATCATCCGGGTCCACGAGGACCTTTCGGTCTCCCGGCTTTTCGACTAGGAGAGGTTTTCCCCCGGCCGCCGACCTCCCCCTTCGCTCTTCCGGAGCCCGCTGCCTCCAACCTCCCCTTAAGCCCAGGTGTGGCCTTTTCGCCAGACGGGAATACTTTGACAGGAGGGTGATGCCAGTTGGCGACCGTAACTCTCAATGCCAGGGTCAGGACCGGCAGGGGCAAAGGGTACCGCAACCGGCTCAGGGCCCAGAAGCGCCTGCCGGGAGTGGTTTACGGCCGGGATGTGGGAAGCATCCCCATCGAGGTGGAGATGGGAGCCGTGCAGGAGATCCTGGCCGGGCCCGGCAAGAACGCCCTTATCGAACTTCAGGTGGCCCGGAACGGCGGCACGGACAGGTACCACGCCATCATCAAGGAACTGCAGTACCATCCGGTGCGGGGGGAACTCATGCACATCGACCTGCAGCAGGTCAGGCTTGACGAAGAGGTGACGACCACCGTACCGCTGCGCCTCGTGGGCGAAGCCCCGGGAGAAAAGGCCGGCGGCCTGGTAGAACAGGTGCTGCGTACCGTCGAAGTGATCGGCCGGCCCGACAGGCTGCCGGAGGCCATCGAGGTGGATATTTCCCGCCTGGAGGTCGGCGACAGCCTCCACGTCCGGGATCTGGTGCCGCCGCCCGGTGTGCGCCTTCTGGAGGAGCCCGAAGCGGTGGCGGTCACCGTCCTGGCGCCGGCGGTTACCGCGCCGGAGGCAGAAGAACCGGCGGAAGCCGCCGAATAGGCCAATGGCGAAGCTCCTGGTCGGCCTGGGCAATCCCGGGCCCGCCTACGCGGGAACCAGGCATAACGTGGGCTTTATGGTCATCGACGCCCTCGCCCGCCTCCTGCGCGCCGAAGTGCGGCGGAAGGAGTGCCGGGCCCTGGTAGGAGAGGCTGCGGCGGACGCCCGGACCCTCATCCTGGCAAAACCCCAGACTTACGTGAATCTGAGCGGCGAGGCGGTGCGCGCCCTGGCGCAGAAGTACGCCGTGGCTCCGGGGGAGATCCTGGTGGTGTACGACGACATGGATCTTCCCCTGGGATGCCTGCGCCTCCGCCCCGCGGGAGGCGCAGGGGGGCACAGGGGGATGCTCTCCATTATCGCCGCCCTCGGCACCGAAGCTTTTCCCCGCCTCCGGGTGGGCATCGGACGGGGGGAGGACGCGGTAGCCCACGTCCTCGGCCGCTTTGCGCCCGAGGAGGAGCCTGTTGTCGGGAAGGTTATCGACGCGGCCGCCCGGGCCGCACTGCTGGCCGCCACGGCGGGCATAGATAAGGCCATGAACACGTATAATAACTGGCGACCGTGTGGAAGGTGAGAGGTGGGAAGTGGGAGGAGCACGGGAAACGGGAAGTGAGAGGCGCAGTGCCGCGATTGCGCCTTGACGCCATAGCCGTTTGCCGAATAAAATTAGTCGGGCAACCGGCAAGAAGGATCTGACATGCAAGGTCTGCTAAACTACCTGCAACAATTGCCTGCCGCCCAGGGTGTTGCCGGGGCGCTCGGCGCCGGGGCACGGGCGGTAACGGTTTACGGGGTGGCAGGAACGCAGGCCTCTTACCTGGCGGCGGCGCTGGCGCACCCGGCGCGGCCGGTTTGCGTGGTGACGCCCGGGGAGAAGGAGGCCGGCGAGATCGCCCAGGACCTGCGCACGCTGCTCGCGGGGCGGGGCGTTTTTTTGCTTGTGCCATGGGAAATAATACCAGTCCGCGTCGTCGCTTACTCCCGACATATTGTGAACGCCCGCCTTGTTGCCCTGCAGGGGCTGGCCTCCGCTCCTTCCCCGGTGGTCGTGGCCTCCGTTGAGGCCCTGGCCCGGCGCCTGGTTCCGGTTACGGTTCTGCGCCGGGGGCGTGAGATCCGGGAAGGGGAGGACCACGACCCGGAGGCCCTGGCGCGGGAACTGGTGGAACTCGGGTACGAGCCCGTGGCGCAGGTGGAGGTACCGGGGCAGTTCAGCCGGCGCGGCGGCATCCTTGACGTTTTCCCGCCCACGAACCAGGAACCGTGCCGCCTGGAGTTTTTCGGCGACGAAGTGGTTTCGCTGCGTACCTTTGACCCGGCCACCCAGCGTTCGGTAGGACGGGCGGCCGGTGTCTCCATCGTTCCGGCCCGCGAAATGCTGCTCACGCCGGAGCGCTGGGAGGAGGGGGAAGGGAGGCTTGCCGCCGCCTTCACCGCCCAGGAGCGCCGGCTGGAAGGGGAGGCGCGCCGGCGCCTGCGGGCCCTGCGGGAAACCGTCCTCTCCCACGTTGCGGCGCGCTCCTATTTTCCCGGTTGCGAGGAGTTCCTCGCCTATTTCTACCCCGAAGCGGTAACCCTTTTCGACTACTTTCCTCCGGAAACGCCCGTGCTCCTGTGCGAGCCGGCACGCATCCAGGAGGTGGCCGCGGTCATGGCGGCCCAGCGGGCCGAGAGCTACACCACCTTCGTCCGGGACGGGGAGGCGCTGCCGGGCCAGTTCGAGGCCTTTGTCGACTGGCCGGCCCTGGCGGCGCGTATCGAGCGGCAGCCGCGGGTGATCACCTCCTTCGCCGCCCCCGCCGGCGGCGGGATTCCCGGCCGCACGCTGCCTTTCGAGGGCCGGTCCCTGGCCGGCGTGCACGGGCGGCCGGAGGCCCTGGCGGAAGACGTGCGGCGGTGGAAGCGAAAGGGGTACGCCGTGGTGCTTTTTGCGGGCACCCCCGAGCGGGGCGCCCGGGTGCTCGACGTCCTGCGTGAGGACGGCGTGGAGGCCTACTTCCGGCACGAGATCGATACCCTGGCCCCGGGGGATGTCGTCGTCTGCGACGGGGGCATTACGTCGGGGTGCGAGTTTCCGGGGATCAGGCTGGCGCTCGCGGGCGAAAGGGAGATTTTCGGCGGCCGGGTGCTGCCCAGGAGGCACCTCCGGCGTGCGGGGCCGCGCACCCTCGAGGAACTCGATCTGCGCCAGGGGGACTACGTCGTCCACATCCAGCACGGGATCGGGCGCTACCGGGGGATTGTGCCCCTGGAAATCGAGGGGGTCCGGCGGGAGTACCTGCTCCTGGAGTACGCCGGGGACGACCGGCTCTATGTGCCGGTGGACCAGCTCGGCCTGGTGCAGAAGTACGTCGGCGCCGAGGGGGAGACGCCGCGGCTCTCGCGCCTCGGCTCCGGGGAGTGGGCGCGGACCAGGAGGCGGGTCAGGGAGGCCGTGCGGGAGGTGGCCCGGGACCTCCTGAACCTCTACGCCGCCCGCCAGTCGCGTCCCGGCCACGCCTTCAGCCCCGACGGCCCGTGGCAGCAAGACTTCGAGGCCGCCTTTCCGTACGAGGAAACCCCCGACCAGTTGCGGGCCGTTGCCGAGATCAAGGCCGACATGGAGAAGCCGCGCCCCATGGACCGGCTCCTCTGCGGCGACGTGGGGTACGGGAAGACGGAGGTGGCCATGCGGGCCGCCTTCAAAGCGGTAATGGACGGGAAGCAGGTGGCGTTGCTGGTCCCTACCACGGTCCTCGCGCAGCAGCATTACCTGACCTTTACACGCCGCTTCTCCGGCTACCCCGTAAAGATCGAGATGCTCTCCCGCTTCAAATCTCCCGCCGAGCAGAAGCGCATCGTAAAGGCCCTGGCGCGGGGTACGGTGGACATCGTCATCGGCACCCACCGCCTCATCTCAGACGACGTGCGCTTCGCCAACCTGGGATTGCTCATCATCGACGAGGAGCAGCGCTTCGGGGTGGTGCACAAGGAGAAGCTGAAGCTGGCGTACCCCGAGGTAGACGTGCTGACCCTTTCCGCCACCCCCATCCCGCGCACCCTTTACATGTCCCTGGTGGGCATCAGAGATACGAGTCTCCTGGAGACGCCGCCGCTGAACCGTTTTCCGGTCCAGACCTACGTCCTGGAGGAGGACCCGGTGATCATCAGGGAAGCCATTAACCGGGAGCTGGCCCGGGGCGGGCAGGTTTACTTCGTCCACAACCGCGTGCAGGACCTCGAAGAGGTGGCGGCCTGGGTGCAAAGCCTGGCGCCGGAAGCCAGGCTGGCGGTAGCCCACGGCCAGATGGATGAGGAAGAGCTCGAGCGGGTGATGCTCGATTTTGTGGCCGGTAAGTACGACATTCTGGTCTGCACCACCATCATCGAGGCGGGCCTCGACATCGGGAACGTGAACACCCTCATCGTGAAAAACGCCGACCAGTTCGGCCTGGCCCAGCTCTACCAGCTGCGCGGCCGGGTGGGACGCTCGAACCGCCTGGCCTACGCCTACTTTACCTTCTCCCGGGACAGGGTGCTGAACGAGGCGGCGGAGAAACGCCTGGAGGCCATCCGCGACTTCACCGATTTCGGCGCCGGCTTTAAGATCGCCAAGCGCGACCTGGAGATACGGGGGGCGGGCAACCTCCTGGGCACCGAGCAGCACGGGCATATTGCCGCCGTCGGTTTCGACCTTTACTGCCGCCTGATGGCCGAGGCGGTGCGGGAGATGCGGGGCGAGGCGCCCGAGGAAACCGTGGAGACGGTGGTGGAACTGCCGGTTACGGCCTACCTGCCGTCGGACTACGTCCACGACGGCGACCAGAAGGTGCGCCTCTACTACGCCCTGGCCGGCGCCCGCGACCCTGCGCAGGTTGAGGACCTCCGGGGCGAACTGGTGGACCGCTTTGGCACTCCGCCCGCGGCGGTGGAGAACCTCCTGGCGGTGTCGCGGCTGCGGGCCCTGGGCAAGAAGCTGAAGGTGAAGAGCATCAGCCGGCAGGGGAAGTTCTACCGCATTATCTTTGCCCCCGGCCACCCCCTGACCGGCGAGAAACTGGTGGGTGTGGCCCAGAAGTTTCCGCGGAAGCTGAAGTTCAGGGAGGAGGACGGCACCTTCGAGATCTGGATGGAGGCCGGGAGAACCGGACGGGCTGACGGGGAAGCGATTATGGAAATCGAAGCGTTTCTTGCTAATATGGCCTGAGGGGGCGTATAATAACCGGTAGGGGATGGGCCTGGAAAAATTTATCCCATTCATTGGAAGAAATGAATAATTCCATTTCACCAGATGTATACTAATTCAGAGAAGAACACGTAACTCTATGTAGAAAAGGAGGGACGGAAGTCAGTGAAGGCGACCGGCATCGTACGACGCATCGACGACCTCGGCAGGGTCGTCATACCCAAGGAGATCCGGAGAACGTTGCGCATCCGTGAGGGCGATCCCCTGGAGATATTCGTTGATCGCGAGGGCGAAGTGATTCTGAAAAAATATTCGCCGATCGGCGAATTGGGGGATTTTGCCAAGGAGTACGCCGATTCCCTCTACGAAGCCACCGGGCATATCGCCTGCATCGCCGACCGGGACGCCATCATCGCCGTCGCCGGCGCACCGAAGAAAGAGTTTCTCAACAAGCCCGTCGGCCCGGCCGTGGAAAAGGTGATGGAGGAGCGCAGGTCGGTCATCATCAACAGTCCCGGCGAAGAGCCCTTGTGCAAGGAATGCCTGACGGTGGACAACGGCGAGTGCAAGTATACCGCGGAGGTGATTGCCCCCATCATCGCCGAAGGGGACCCCATAGGCGCAGTGATGCTCATCTCGAAAGAGCCGGGGGTTAAGATGGGCCAGCTGGAGCTGAAGCTTGTGGAAACGGCGGCGGGGTTTCTGGCCAAACAGATGGAGCAGTAAAATGGCCTGCAAGGGCCATTTTTTTTGGGTCGAAGGAGGTCTTCCGGTTTTGGCGGGACCTGTTACCCTTGCCGGCCTGGGGCCGGGGGACAGGCGTGCCGTGCCCCTGGGCGTGCTGGAGGCGCTGCGTCAGAGCCCCCGGGTCATCCTGCGCACCGGCGTGCATCCGGTGGTCCCCTGGCTGGTTGAGCAGGGCATAAAATTCACCACCTGCGACCGCTTCTACGAAGAGGAAAGAACCTTTGAGGGGGTCTACCGCCGCGTCGCCGGGGCGGTCTTCGAGGCCGCCCGTGAAGGGCCGGTGGTCTACGCGGTACCGGGGCACCCTCTGGTGGCCGAAACGGCTTCCCGGTACATTCTCGAAGGGGCGGAGCCGGCCGGGATCGAAGTGGACATCCTGCCGGCGCCCAGCTTTATCGATGCGGTCCTGGCCGCGCTGCGGCTCGACCCGGTAACCGGTATCCAGTTGATTGACGGGTTAAGTATCGAAGAGCAGCGGCCGATAATCCACACGGGCAACATCGTCATGCAGGTGCACGACCGTCTTACGGCGGCGAAGGTGAAAATCCGGCTGATGGCCTTCTACCCGGACGACCAGCCGGTGAAGGTGGTGCGGGCCGCCGGTGTGCCGGGGGAGGAGCGCGTGGCGGAGGTCAGGCTCTACGAAGTGGACAGGCTTCCATGGATCGACCACCTGACGTCCCTCTACATCCCGCCTGCCGCGGCACCGCCGCGGGATTACCCGCTGGCTTCCCTGGTGGGGATTATGGCCACGCTCCGGGGGGAGCACGGTTGCCCCTGGGACAGGGAACAGACCCACGCCAGCCTCAAGCGGTATCTGCTCGAAGAAACCTACGAGGTCCTGGAAGCCATCGAAGCCGGCGATATGCATAGTCTCTGTGAGGAGTTGGGAGACTTATTACTGCAAATTGTTTTCCATGCCCGGATAGCGGAGGAAAAGGGGTCTTTTGACCTCGCCGACGTGCTCCGCGGGATTATTGCCAAGATGATCCGCCGTCATCCCCACGTCTTCGGCGAAGAGCGGGCGGAGAACGCGCCGGAGGTTTTGCGCCGCTGGGAGAAGATCAAGGAGGGGGAAAAGGAGAACGGCGGGCTGCTCGGCGGCCTCCCCCGGGCGCTGCCGGCGCTGGTGCGGGCGGAGCGCGTGCAGCAGCGGGTGGCCCAGGTCGGCTTCGACTGGCCGGACTGCCACGGGGCGTTTGCCAAGCTCGTCGAGGAAGTGGAAGAATTGCGGGCCGCCCTGGCCGGGGCCGATACCGCGCGGGTGGCCGCGGAGCTCGGAGACCTCCTTTTCGCGGCGGTGAATGTTGCCAGGTTGGTCGGCGTGGAGGCGGAGGGGGCCCTGCGGCAGACCGTCGACCGGTTTACGCGCCGTTTCGCCTTTGTCGAGGAAAAGCTTAAGAAACGCGGCCGGCGCCTCGGTGAGGTCCCCCTGGAGGAGATGGATCTTCTCTGGGAGGAGGCAAAAAAGGGGGAAAAAACTTAGGGAATCGTGCCTGAAAAGAAGGAGAAGCAGGCCTGGCACCGAATATGAAAGGCGGTAAAATCTCTCAACATCCAAGGAGGGGTTTGTGGTGAACAAAGCGGAGCTTGTGTCGGCAGTGGCAGAAAAAACCGATCTGACGAAGAAAGACGTCGAAAAAGCGGTCACGGCTCTCCTGGACAGCATTGGTGACGCGCTGGCGCGGGGCGACAGGGTGCAGCTTGTCGGGTTCGGCACTTTCGAAGTCAGGGAAAGGGCGGCCCGCAAGGGAAGGAACCCGCAGACGGGCGAGGAAATCGACATTGCGGCCTCGCGCGTGCCCGTGTTTAAGGCCGGGAAAGCCCTGCGCGAAGTGGTGGGCAACGCGAACACCAGGTAAAGGGTTTGCGGCTTGATAAGTTCCTGAAGGTTTCGCGCCTTGTCAGGCGCCGCACCGTCGCCAACAAAATGTGCGCGGCGGGGCTGGTTACCCTTAACGGGCGCGTCGCGCGTCCGGCAGCCGAGGTCCGCCCGGGGGATATTATCGGCATAACCTTCGGGACGCGGACCATTGAGGTTGAGGTGGCAAAAACTCCGGACAGTGTACCGGCCAGCGAAGCAGCCAGCCTGTACCGGCTCCTGCGCGGTGGGTCCTAGGCTGGCTTCTTTCTTTTCTCTTTAAGGTCTACCTGGATGCGGGTGGCACATATGATAAACTGAAGTGTCCCACGGGAGGGATGACCTTGAACGCGCCGGTACACCGTGTGGAGGTCGCGGAGCGCAAGGAGATCAAGGTGCTGGGCGTCCAGCACGTCGACAGCTTCACCGATACCGAAATCGCCCTCGAAACCAATATGGGAAACCTTGTCCTTTCCGGCGAGGGGCTGCATATCGTCCAGCTAAACCTCGACGAGGGGTTGCTGGTGGCGGAGGGGTTGCTGCACGCCTTCCGCTACCGGGAGGGGGGCGTGCGCGCCCGGGACGCCGGGAAGAAGATCTGGGCCCGCATTCTCAGGTAGCGCGCAAGCGCCTTTTTCATTTCTGGGGGCCGGAAAGAGTTGTCTTTAAGGGAGCAGTTTTTCGCCTTTCTGCTCAGCATCGCCCTGGGTTACGGGGCCGGCTGCGGTTGGGATTTCTACCGGGCCGTCAGGGCAGGCCTGCGCCTGGGCCGGTGGGGAACCGGTCTCGGCGACATCCTCTTCTGGGTAGCGCTGACGGCGGCGGTTTTCGGCTTTCTGCTCCTCGTTACCTGGGGGGAGATGCGCTGGTACGTCTTCCTGGGGCTCGGCCTCGGCGCGGCGCTTTACCGCGCGACCCTCAGCCCCCGCGGGTACGCCTTCTGGTACAGGGGAACCCAGAGGAGCCTGAAAATTTTCCGGCGCCTCGGCAGGAAAAAGAGAAGGAACGTAGAAGAAACGTAATAAATTTGTACACAACCTGTGGATATAAGTGGGGATAACTGCCGGTGCAGATGGAGATCCGGGGAGCCGAGCGCCTCAGTCACCGCGAGCGGCAGGTGGTGGTGCTGAAAGAAATGGGTTACGGCACCGAGGCCATCGCGCGGCGCCTCGGGCTGAGCCCCAGTACGGTGGCCACCCTTTACAACCGGGCGCGGAGCAAGGGCTACCAGGTGGTGCTGGTAATCGCGGGCGATCCCCTGGGTCTCTTCGGGGCGGAGGAGGGAGCCGATGGAAAGAGCGAAGGTGAGGCGGAGGTTTAACCCGGCACGCTCCAAGCTTCCGTACATCTTCCTGATACTGCTTCTCGCCTATTTCGCGGTTTCGGTAACCACGGAACTGGGCAAGTTATGGTACATGCAGCGGAATATGGCCGAGATGCAGCGGAGTGTTAAGGAACTCCGGGAAAAGAACGCGGCGCTCTGGGATAAGGTCAGGCTTTTGCAGTCGGACGCCTACATAGAGAAAACGGCCCGTGAGAAACTGGGCCTGGTGAAGCCCGGCGAGACACGGGTGGTTCCCGTGCCCCGTAACCGGTCGCCGGACTTGCCCCCCTCTGACCCGAGCACCAGGGATTAATATGTGGGACTGTTGAAAAACTTCGCCTGGCTTTGTCAGGCTCGCCGTCCGGTGCTCATGTACCCCTCGGTACGCTCCGCCCCGGCCTTCGGGTTTCGCGCCATGCTCGTTTTTGAACGGTCCCGGGTTTGGTAACAGATCCATATATGGTAAAATGGTGGCGGGGGTGAAAGCCTTGACCGCGCCGCGAAGGGAAGAACGGGCCGGCTGGCGGGCGCGCGCCCGGCGCAGCGCCGGGTTTGCGCTGGCGGTTCTTTCCCTGGCCGCCATAGACCTGATCTATCATTTCCTGCCCCGTGCCGTGAAGCGCATCAGGGGCGGCCCCAGGCGGGCGGATTAGGAAGCCGGAAAAACGAGCATGGCGCGGACGGCGAGATCGGTCGTCGATCGTCAGTCCTCAGAAGTCGGGGGAATTGTCAATCTTTAGATTTTTTGTGATCATGGACCAGCCGCCGACAGGTGGTTAAATGCCGGCATTTGTCCCTGCAAGTGCTTTTCCGACGGCCGACACAAGACGACCGAATTGCCAGGCGACGTTTTGCAGCGGCCTCCTACGGGATAACCTTGTTCAGGGGATATTCGATGATGTCCTGGGCGCCGGCGCGCTTCAGGGCCGGGATCAGGTCCCGCGCCTGCCTTTCCTCGATGATGACCTCGATGGCGACCCAGGCGCTGTTTACAAGCTGGGAAATGGTCGGGTGCTTCATCGCCGGCAGGATGGCCAGCACCTCCGGCAGCCTATCCTGGGGCACGTTCATCTTCAGCCCCACCCTCGCCTCGGCCCGCAGGGCACCCAGCAGCAGGGTGGCCAGGTTCTGCAGCTTTTCCCGCTTCCAGGGGTCCTCCCATGCCTGCCGGTTGGCGTGCAGGCGCGGGGTGGATTCCAGGATGGTCACCAGCTCGCGCAGGTTGTTGGCCTGCAGGGAACTGCCGGTTTCGGTCAGGTCGGCAATGGCGTCCACCAGGTTGGGCACCTTGACCTCTGTGGCCCCGTAGGAAAACTCCACCTGCGCCTTAACCCCGTGCGCGGCCAGGAACTTCTTCGTGATGCGCACGAACTCGGTGGCGATGCGTTTTCCCTCCAGGTCGCGCACCGACTGAATATCGCTGTTGCGGGCGATGGCGATAACCAGGCGCACCGGCCGCTGCGACTGCTTGGCGTAGACCAGGTTAGCCACCTCCACCACGTCCGCCTCGTTCTCCCTGATCCAGTCGAGCCCCGAGAGCCCGGCGTCCAGGACCCCCTGGTCCACGTAGCGCGGGATCTCCTGGGCCCGCATGAGGACCACTTCCATTTCCGGGTCGTCGATGGTGGGATAGTAGGAGCGCCCGTTGACGGTCAGGTGGTATCCGGCCTTTTTGAAAAGGGCGAAGGTGGCCTCCTGCAGGCTCCCTTTGGGCAGACCGAGCTTGAGTTTCAAGTCTAAAACCTCCCCTGAGAATTACAACATGAAGAATAGACCCTCGCGCGGCACGGCGTCAACCGTTGCCGGCCGGTTGGCTGTGTCCGAATGTGTCGAGGGAAAAAGTTCCGGCCATCGACATGCCGAGCAGGAGAAGTGCATTTCCGGGTAGAATAAAATACCAAACGTGTCGTAACCGGGAGAATCCTGGTACCGGCCTGAAACCAGAGAAGAGAGATCGGGGGCAAGGAGGCGGGCGGAGTGGATTGCGTCCGGCAGCCAAGTATCGGTTTTCTGGTGCGGTTCTGGCGGACAGCGGAAGGCAACCGGCAAGATATGTGGCTGGGTGAAGTGCGGCACGTTACCACCGGGCACAGCATTCAGTTCCGGGGCCTGGATCAGCTCTTCAGCATCCTTGAGCGGGTGCTGGCCGTAGCGGCGGACCCCGTTGTCCCGGCGGAGGAAGTAGACGGGGAATATTACCAGGAGGAAGAGGTGCAGGCCCCGACGCGCAAATTATGACCGCACGAACGGCCGTAATCGATATCGGCACTAACTCCACCCGCCTGCTGGTGGCGGATGTTGACGCCGCCGGACGACTGGCGGTGGTAAAAACCGCCCTGGCGACCACCCGGCTGGGTGAGGGGATGGCCGGGGGTGCGCTCACCCCGGCGGGCATGCGCCGCACGGTAGAAGCAATAGGAACGTTTCGCGCCGCGGCGGAGGCGCTGGAGGCCGGCAAGGTGGTGGCGGTGGCGACCAGCGCCGTACGGGAGGCGGCCAACCGGGCTGTTTTTCTGCGTCTTGCGCGGGAGTCCTGCGGCCTTGAAGTGCGGGTCCTGTCGGGCGAGGAGGAAGCGATTCTCAGCCGGCAGGGAGCCCTTGCGGGCCTGCCCGTAGACCCGGAGCGGGCGCTGGTGATTGATATCGGGGGTGGTAGCACCGAGTTCTGCTGGCAGGAGGAAGGGCGCCTCGGCTGGGCCAGCCTGCCCCTCGGGGCGGTGCGCCTGACGGAAGTGGAAATTGACGACGCCGCCCTGGCAGAGGCCCTGGAGCCGGTGCTTGGGGAGTTGCGCCGGCGCCCGCGGGACCCGGTCGGCGTCGGGGGGACCATCACCACCCTGGCGGCCATGGCCCAGAGGCTGGAAGTTTACGATCCCGCGCGGGTGCACGGGTATGTCCTTGCCCTGGACGAGGTTGACCGCCTGCTGGCGCTACTCCTGGCGTCCACCCTGGAGGAGCGCCGGAGGCTGCCGGGGCTGCAGCCGGAAAGGGCGGACATTATTCCCGCGGGGGCACGTATCCTGAGGGCCGTCCTGCACGGCCTGGGGGCGCAGAGCATCCGCGTGAGCGAGTACGACCTCCTGCACGGCATCGCCCTTGAAGCTTCCCGGGCCCCATAACCTTCTTGAATTCATCCACCCATATTCGCCCCGCCGGTACTTACGGGCGCGCGTAATCTTGTCCGGATGCGCCGGAAGGTACCGGACACAACTCCTTCCCGCCGGTGTCGTTCTCCCCGGCGGGCCGCGCAGTCACCCGGATAAGCTCCTGCGGGATGTCGAAACAAAATATGTAACTCCTGCCTGTATTTGACAAACCTCACCCCTCCGGCGTAATATAATAAGGTGCAGGAAGACGGGGGTGGAAGATTGTCCTGGCAGGTAGGGATATGCGCGCAGGAGCGGCGGAAGGCCGGGTGGCAGCCCCCCGTTTCGCGGCACGCCGCGCGGCAGGTTCCGGGGAGGAACGGAAGACGGGTTCCGCGACAGGCTGCCCGGAGGGAGTTTCCCCTCGCCGGCCTTGCCCGCGCCTTCACCCTGGAACTTGCCGCCCTTATGGGGGTGGGGTTTTTCCTCGGGCGCGCCGTCCTGCTGGGAGAAATCGCTCCCTTCGGCTCCGCCTTCGGCGCGGCGGCGGTCTTCGTGCACGGCCCGCGCGGCTGGCTTGCCCTGGCGGCGTGCCTTGCCGGGGAGGCCACGGTGCTCCAGGGTACGAACCTGGCGGGGAGCATGCTGGCCACCATCGGGGCGGCCATAATCCTGCGACTCTTGCCCGGCGAGGCGAGGCAGGCCCGGCTGGCCCTGCCGCCGGTAGTTGCTGCCATGAGCGTGGCCACCAAGATTACCCTCCTGGCCTTTGCCGGCCCCACCCTGTACGGCTATGTAGCGGTGCTCTTTGAGGCGGCGCTGGCCGCGGCCCTGGCCTACATTCTGGTTAACGCCCTGGCCACGCGGGGCCACCCCCTGGCGGGCGAAGAGTTCTTCTGCCTCCTGGTGCTGGTGGCGGGGCTGGTCGCCGGCACCGGGGAATTGCGTTGGTCCATAGTCTCCCTGAAAGGCGTTCTTTCCCGGGCCTTTGTGCTCCTGGCAGCCCTTGTCGGCGGGGGCGGGCTCGGGGCCGCCGGGGGCGCGGTGATGGGTATCATCCCGGGGGTCAGCGGCGCGGGGGTGCCCGCGACCATAGGTGTGTATTCCTTTGCCGGTTTCGCGGCGGGCCTTCTGCGGCGCTTCGGGAAGGTCGGGGTGATGCTGGGTTTCGTCCTCGGCAACATTCTCCTGGCCCTTTACATCAAGGACTACCACAATCTGGCCGGTGTCCTGGCCGAAACCGGCCTGGCCGTAGCGCTGGCGGCGGCGGTGCCGGGCCGCTGGCTGGAGAGGCTCCAGGGCCTGCTTCCCGCCGGGGCCCTGGGTGCCGAAATCGGGGAGAAGAAAGTAAAGGACGTGGTGCGCCAGCGCATGCGGGGCTGGGCGCGTATGTTCGCCGAACTCTCGCGCACCTTCGCCGAGGTTTCCACCTCTACCGCGGAAAGCGACGAGGACAAGACCCTGCAGGAATTGCTGCACGAGATCGGAGAGCGCATCTGTTCCGGTTGCGCCCTTTACCGCGCCTGCTGGGAGCGCGACTTCTACAGGACCTACCAGGATTTTCTCGGCACCCTGGCCTACGTCGAGCAGCGGGGCGGCATAAACCCGCAGCAGTTCCCCTCCCACCTGCGGAAGCGCTGTCTCCGCCTCAAGGAGATGGCCGTCGCCCTCACCTGCCTTTGCGAAACCTACCGCCTTAACCGCTACTGGTACCGCCGGTTGCAGGAAAGCCGGGAGATCGTGGCCGAGCACCTGCGGGGTGTGGCCACCATTATGGAGAACCTCTCCGAGGAACTCGTTAACACGGTGGACTACGCGGGGCGGTTCGACGAGACCCTGCGCCGGCGCCTGAAGCACCTGGACATCCCCGTTGCCTCCGTGGAGGTGGCGCCCCGGGAAGACGGGCGGCTGGAAGTCACCATCGAGCGGCCTCCTTGCCAGGGCGAGCAGGCCTGCCGGTACATGGTCGCGCCCCTGGTTTCCCGGCTGGCCAGGCAGCCGTTCACGGTGGTCGAGGCCAGGTGCCCCCGTGAGGGGGAGGGGGGCAACTGCACCTTCAGGCTGCACCCGGCGCACCGCTACCAGGTCACCGTGGGTGCGGCCCGGGCGGCCAAGGGGGGCGACCCCGTCTCGGGTGACAGCTATACCTACCTGCAGTTGAAGGACGGGCGGTTTGTGGTCATCCTGAGCGACGGCATGGGGGCGGGGGCGCGGGCGGCGCTGGAATCGAACACCACCGTCTCCCTTCTGGAACACATGTTCGGCTCGGGCTTCGGCCAGGACCTGGCCATCAAGACGGTCAACGCCATCCTCCTGCTGCGCAAGCCGGACGAGAGCTTCGCCACGGTGGACATCACCGTTATCGATCTTTACAGCGGGCGGGCGGAATTCGTGAAGATCGGCGCGGCGCCCAGTTTCCTCCTCCGGGGGGCGGGCGTGCGGGTGATCCGCGCCAATTCCCTCCCCGTCGGGATCGTGCGGGACATCGAAGTCACCTCCGTAGTGAAGCACCTGGCGCCGCAGGATACCGTGGTCATGGTGACCGACGGCGTCCTGGAATGCTACCCGGGCGTTGATAAAGAGGCCTGGCTGGCCCGGCTGCTCCAGGAATTGCCGCAGGGCGAGCCCCGGCACCTGGCCACCCTGGTCCTCGAAAAGGCCCGCGAAGCGGCCGGCGGCGCCATCCCCGACGACATGACCGTCCTTGTGGCCCGCTTTGCCAGGGCCGGAAATTAAGGCGGCCGCGCGCGACCGGCCCCGATTGCCGGCGGCGCGGCGGGGGCCTCCCTCCCACCTCCCGCCTCTCACATCTCACCTCTCACTTTACAGGGAAGGCAGGGCACGTCGAATTCCTTCTCGGGGTACGGGCGTGGGCCTCCCTCCCACCTCCTGCCTCCCACATCTCACCTCTCGCTTTACAGGGAAGGCGGGACGCGCGTCGAATTCCTCTCCCGAGGCGCGGCGTGGGCCTCCCTCCCACCTCCCGCCTCTCACATCTCACCTCTCATTTGCGGGGTGTTTTCTTGGATCTTTTACCTGTGATGCGTGAGAACCTGCGCCGGTATGCCATGGTGGCTCCCGGGGACGGGGTGGTGGCCGGCGTCTCGGGCGGACCCGATTCGGTGGCGCTTCTCGATCTCCTTTTCCGCCTGCGGGAGGAGTTTAACCTCCGGTTGACCGTCGCCCACCTGAACCACATGCTGCGCGGGCGGGAGGCCGAGGAGGACGCGGCCTTCGTCGCGGGATTGGCGGCCCGGTACGGGCTGCCCTTCACCGGCGAACGGGTGGATGTCAGGGCCTACCGGGCCGTCCACGGCGGGTCCCTGGAAGAGGCGGCCCGGGAGGTGCGTTACGCCTTCTTCGCGCGGGTGGCCGGGGAAACGGGCGCGGCGCGGGTAGCGCTGGGGCACAACGCCGACGACCAGGCCGGGACGGTCCTTTTCCATTTCCTCAGAGGAACGGGACCGGCGGGGCTCAAGGGCATCCCGCCGGTGCGCGGCCTTTTCATCCGGCCCCTCCTGACCGTGCGGCGGGCGGCCATCGAAGCCTACCTGGCGGAGCGCGGCCTCACGGCGCGGCTCGACCGCTCGAACCTGGCGCCTTTCTATACCCGGAACCGCATCAGGCTTTTCCTGCTCCCCCTTCTGGAACGGGAGTACAATCCCCGCCTCGTGGAGGCCCTCGCGCGGCTGGCAGAAGTCTGCCGGGAGGAGGACGCCTACCTCGACGACCTGGCCGCCGCGGCCCTGGAAGGGGCGCGCCTCGAGGGCGGGGAGGGCGAGGTGCGGCTGGCGGCGGACAGGGTTGCCGGCCTCCCCCCGGCGCTGCGGCGGCGCGTCGTCAGGCTGGCCTGGCGGGAGGTGGCAGCGGACGAGCACCCGCCGGATTATCCGGCTGTGGCGCGGGTGCTGGACCTCCTTGAACGGCCGGCGGGGGGCCGGCGGGTGCCCCTGCCGCGGCGCGTCTGGGCGGAGAAGGCCCACGGGGCGCTGGTTTTCACCGCCCACCGCGAAGCACCGGCTCCGGCCTTCGCGCGGCCCCTGGAGGTGCCGGGGGCTACCCCCATCCCGGAGACCGGGATGATCGTGGAAAGCCGCCTCGAACCCTGGGACGGGCAACTCGACCTGCGCGCCCTGCCCCCCACGGAGGCGGTTCTGGACGCCGACCGCCTGGCCTTTCCCCTTACCCTGCGCTCCCGGCGCCGCGGCGACCGCTTCCACCCCCTCGGTGCCCCGGGGAAGACCAGGCTCAAAAAGTTTCTCATTGCTGCCGGGATTCCGCGGGAGCGGCGGGACCGCCTCCCCCTGGTGGTGGATGCCGATGGCGAGATCGTCTGGGTGGCCGGGGTGCGCCCGGCAGAAACCGTCCGGGTGCGGGAGGGCACACGGCGGGTCCTGCACCTGCGCCTTGCCCAGCACCGGGATTGAGCGCCGTGGGGCCGCCGCACCGGCGCGGGGAGGGTCGGGAGGGCGAGGGCGGCGGCCACCGTGCCGCGCGGGAGCGCCCGGGCATCCCGGCCGGCCGGAGGCTTGGGCACGCCGCCGGGCGCGCGGTGACAACTCTTTGCTGGGGTTTGTATTAAATTGAAAGCGGCAATAAAATGTGATATAATACGCCTGTTGTCGGTTAACTAGCGGAGCAAACGGGCAAGGAGTGTCCTTCTTGCACAAGATCATCAAAAACCTTGGTATCTACCTGCTCATCGTGCTGGTCATCGTCTTCGTTCTCAAGTACATGACACCGGAAAAAGGCCGCCCGGCCCCGATGAGCTACGACCGCTTTTACACGGCCGTGGACCAGGGCGAGGTTAAGAGCGTTGTCATCCGCACCGAAAAGGAAACCAATACCATCCAGGGCGAACTCAAGGACGGAACGAAATTCGAGACCAAGGGGCCGGCCGGCGACAGCGGCCTTTTCACCCTTTTGCGGGAGAAAAAGGTGGAATGGGTGCAGGAGGCTCCGCCGGAGCCGAGCTGGTGGACGAATCTCCTGACCTCCCTCATCCCCATTCTTATCTTCATCGCCCTTTTCTTCTTCCTGATGCAGCAAACCCAGGGCGGCGGCAGCCGGGTGATGTCTTTTGGCAAGAGCCGCGCCCGCCTGCATACGGACGAGAAAAAGCGGGTAACCTTCAACGACGTGGCGGGGATCGACGAGGTCAAGGAAGAGCTTCAGGAAATCGTGGAGTTCCTGAAGAACCCGCGCAAGTTTAACGATATCGGGGCGCGCATCCCGAAGGGGGTGCTGCTCTTCGGCCCGCCGGGCACCGGGAAAACGCTCCTGGCGCGGGCCGTGGCCGGCGAGGCCGGCGTGCCCTTTTTCAGCATCAGCGGCTCCGACTTCGTCGAGATGTTCGTGGGGGTCGGCGCCTCGCGTGTGCGTGACCTCTTCGAGCAGGCCAAGAAGAACGCGCCCTGCATCGTCTTCATCGACGAGATCGACGCCGTGGGGCGGCAACGCGGCGCGGGCCTGGGCGGGGGGCACGACGAGCGCGAGCAGACCCTCAACCAGCTCCTGGTGGAGATGGACGGTTTCTCGGCCAACGAGGGGATTATCATCCTGGCGGCCACCAACCGGCCCGACATCCTTGACCCGGCCCTTCTGCGCCCGGGACGCTTCGACCGGCAGATCGTCGTCGATATGCCCGATATCAACGGGCGGAAGGAAATCCTCAAGGTCCACGTGCGCGGGAAGCCCCTGGGGGACGACGTGGACCTGGACGTCCTGGCGCGGCGGACGCCCGGCTTCACCGGGGCCGACCTGGCCAACATGGTCAACGAAGCGGCCCTCCTCGCGGCCCGCCGGAACAAGAAGAAGATCGGCATGGCCGAACTGGAAAGCGCCATCGAGCGGGTGATCGCCGGGCCCGAGAAGCGGTCGCGGGTCATCAGCGACAAGGAGAAGCGCCTGGTGGCCTACCATGAGGCGGGGCACGCGGTGGTGAGCTACTTCCTGCCCAACACCGACCCCGTGCACAAGGTTTCCATCATCCCGCGGGGCCGGGCGGGGGGCTATACGCTTCTCCTGCCCAAGGAAGACCGTTACTACATGACCAAGTCGCAGCTCCTGGACCAGATCACCATGCTCCTGGGCGGGCGCGCGGCGGAGGACGTGGTGCTGCAGGAGGTCAGTACCGGCGCCCAGAACGACCTTGAACGGGCCACGGAAATCGCCCGGCGCATGGTCATGGAATACGGGATGAGCGAGGAACTCGGGCCCCTTACCCTGGGGCGGAAGCAGGAAACGGTCTTCCTCGGCCGGGATATCGCGCGGGACCGCAACTACTCGGAAGAAGTGGCCTACGCCATCGACCGTGAGGTGCGGAACATCATCGATAACTGCTACCACCGCGCGGAGAAGATCCTGCGCGAAAACATGCGCGGCCTGCACCTTGTGGCGCAGGTGCTCATTGAGAAGGAAACCCTGGAAGGCGCGGAATTCGAGGACCTGATGCAGGAAGCCCTGCCCCAGGTAGCGGTGCGCGATATCGCCCAGGGAGGTACGTAAATCCTTGGAAAGAACCTTTATCATGGTCAAACCCGACGGCGTGCAGCGCGGCCTGGTGGGCGAGATCCTGGGGCGGTTCGAGCGCAAGGGATACAAGCTTGTCGCCCTCAAGATGCTCCGCATTCCCCGCGAGCTGGCGGAGCAGCACTACGGCGAGCACCGGGACAAGCCTTTCTTCGCGGGCCTGGTCTCCTTCATCACCTCCGGCCCCGTAGTGGCCGCCGTGCTGGAAGGCCGGGGGGTCATTGCCGGGGTGCGGGAGATGATGGGGCCGACCGACCCGGCCAAGGCACCTCCGGGCACCATCCGGGGCGACTTCGGCCTGGACGTGGGGCGCAACGTTATCCACGGCTCCGACGGCCCGGAGAGCGCGGCCAGGGAAATCGCCCTTTTCTTCGCGCCCGGGGAGCTCCTCGCCTGGCCGCGGGCCCTCGACGCCTGGCTCTACGAATAGCCTGAAGCAGGCGGTTTTTTGCCCGGATGGGGGCATGCCCTGCGCGCCCAAAGATCCTGATCCTGTGCGACTGCCCGGGAGGTAGTAATGCGCGACGTACCGGACGACCTGACCATCGCCCGCAACCACAGGCTCCTGCCCATCGTGCAGGTGGCCGAGCAGATCGGTTTGACGGAAGAGGATATCGAGTGCTACGGCAGGTATAAGGCCAAGATCGAGCTGCACGTTCTGGAGAAGCTGCGGGACCGCCCCCAGGGCAGGCTGATAGACGTAACGGCCATCACCCCCACGCCGCTGGGGGAAGGGAAGACGGTTACCACCATCGGCCTTACCCAGGCCCTGGGGAGGCTGGGCAAGAAGGTCGTCTGCACCCTGCGCCAGCCCTCCATGGCGCCGGTCTTCGGTATCAAGGGCGGCGCGGCGGGGGGCGGGTACGCGCAGGTGGTCCCCATGGAGGACCTCAACATCCACTTCACCGGCGACATCCATGCCGTCGGCCAGGCGCACAACCTCCTGGCCGCCATGATCGACGCCTCCATCCTTCACGGCAACCCGCTGGATATAGATCCCCTGAGCGTTTTCTGGCCGCGGGTCGTGGACGTCAACGACCGCGCCCTCCGGCGCGTGGTGACGGGGCTCGGCGGCCGCGAAAACGGCATTCCCCGCGAGGCCGGGTTCGAGGTCACGGCGGCCTCGGAGGTGATGGCCATCCTGGCCCTGGCCACCGGGCTGGCCGACCTGCGGCGCCGCCTGGGGCGGATCGTGGTGGGGTATAACCGCGCCGGGGAACCGGTCACCGCCGAGGCGCTGCGGGCCGCCGGGGCCATGGCCGTGATCCTGAAGCAGGCCGTAAAGCCCAACCTCATCCAGACGCTGGAGGGCCAGCCTTGCATCATGCATGCGGGGCCCTTCGCCAACATCGCCCACGGCCAGTCCTCGGTCCTGGCCGACCTGATCGCCCTGCGGACGGCCGATTACGTGGTTACCGAGAGCGGTTTTGGCGCGGACCTGGGGATGCAGAAGTTTATGGACATCAAGTGCCGGCTGGCGGGTCTCTGCCCCTCGTGCGTGGTCATCACCTGCACCGTCCGGGCCCTGAAGATGCACGGCGGCGCGGGCAGGGTAGTCCCCGGCCGGGCGCTGCCCGAGGAACTCCGGCGGGAGAACGTGGCCGCGGTGGCGCGGGGCAGCGCCAACCTGGCGCACATGATCGGCCTGGCGCGCCTTTACGGCGTGCCTGCGGTGGTGGCCATCAACCGCTTTCCCGGTGATACGGAGGCCGAGATCGAGGTCATCCGCGCGCAAGCCCTGGAAGCGGGAGCGCGCGACGCCGTCCCCGTTACGGTCTGGGCCGACGGCGGCGCGGGGGGCCTGGAACTGGCCGAGGCGGTGCTGCGGGCCTGCGAAGAACCGGTATCCTTCCGTTTTCTTTACCCGGACAACCTGGGGATTAAGGAGAAAATCGAAATCATGGCGCGCAAGGTGTACAACGCCGCCGCCGTGCGGTACGAGCCGGCGGCCGAAAGGGCCATCGAACGGTACGAGAAACTCGGCTGGTCAAGGCTGCCGCTCTGCATGGCCAAGACCCACCTTTCCCTTTCGCACGATCCGGACCTTAAGAACGTGCCGCGGGACTATGTGTTTCCCATCCGGGACGTGCGCGTTGCCGCCGGCGCCGGATTTCTTTACCCCCTCGCGGGGGCGATTACGACCATGCCGGGTCTGCCGTCGCGGCCCGCCGCCTTCGGCGTGGACATAGACGAGGATGGCAATACCGTGGGGTTGTTTTAGCCGTTCACGGCCACCGGCAACCTTTGCCTGCCTTTTCAAGCCGGGGGCGGCTTCCCCGGGACGGCGGCCGTTATTGACCTATGCTCAGTTGGAATCTATAATGAAGGCCAGGGTGATAACGTGGGGCGTCCTCCTAAATGCAGGCGTGTGGAATTTATGCCGCACTGTACCTTTTTCAAACCGGCCGGTGTGCCCCTCTGCCACCTGGAGGAGGTGGCCCTCACCGTCGAGGAGGTCGAGGCGCTGCGGCTCAAGGACCTGGAAGGCCTCGAGCAGGAGGCCTGCGCCGAGCGTATGGGTATCTCGCGGCCGACCTTCCAGCGCATCTTAACCAGCGCGCGGGTCAAGCTAACAAAAGCCCTGGTGGAAGGGAAGGCCATCAGGGTCGAAGGAGGCCACTACGAGTTCGTCGCCCGCCTGTGGCGGTGCAACGAATGCGGGGCAGAGTGGGAGGTGCATCCGACCGAAAGAACGGACGAGCACTGCCCGGCCTGCGGCAGCCTGTGTATCGCGATGGCAGGCGCCGCCCATGGGCGCCGCCACAGGGGACGGCACGGAAATCACAGGTAAAAATTGGCGAGGTGAAAAGGATTATGGCCGCAAACGAACACGAAAACACGGGCGGGTGCGCGCTCGCTGCAGATGGAAGGTGCCCGGGCGGCGCCACCTGCGGGCAGCCCGAGGCGGCGAGCTGCGGCGCGGCCCAGAAAGCGCCCCAGACCCTGCCCCAGAATGAGCTCTCCAACGTCAGGCGGGTCGTGGCCATCATGAGCGGCAAAGGGGGCGTCGGCAAGTCCTCGGTGACGGGGATGCTGGCGGTCACCCTCAAGCGCGCGGGTTACAAGGTAGGCATCCTGGACGCCGACCTGACCGGGCCGAGCATCCCGAAAATCTTCGGCCTGCGTGAGCGCCCCGACCTGGCGCCGGGCGGGGAGCACATCGCCCCTGTGGAGAGCCGCCGCCTGGGTATCGGCGTGATGTCCATCAACCTGATGCTGGACGAACCCGACGAACCGGTGATCTGGCGGGGCCCCATCATCGGCAGCGCCATCAAGCAGTTTTGGTCCGACGTGGCCTGGGGGGACCTGGACTACCTCCTGGTGGACCTGCCGCCGGGGACCGGCGACGCGCCCCTCACCGTCATGCAGTCGCTGCCCGTCGACGGCCTCATCGTGGTTTCCTTGCCCCAGGACCTGGCCGTGCTCATCGTAAAGAAAGCCATCCGCATGGCCCGGCTGATGCAGATCCCCATCCTGGGGCTCATCGAGAACATGAGCTACGCCGTGTGCCCCGAATGCGGCACGCGCATGGAACTCTTCGGCCCGAGCCGCGCCGAGGAGGTGGCCCGGGAGACGGGCGTGCGGCTCCTTGCCCGGCTGCCCATCGACCCGCAGCTTTCCGACCTGTGCGACCGCGGCGAAATCGAAGCTTACGAGGCCAAGCCCCTGGCCGAGGTCCCGGCCTACCTTGAAGAAGCCCTGGCCGGGAGGCGGCGGGCTGCCGGAGCGTAGACCGGGGCGCCGTGTATACCGATTTTTTTCCGGTTCTGCGCCCGAACCGTGGAGGCCGCAACCGGGCCCCCGCGGTTTTTTGTTTCCGGCCGCTTGCCCGTCCCGGCCCGGGGGTGCATAATGTTAACAAAAAGGCGCGGAGTGGCCGTATGGACAACGTTAACGTACGCCTGCTCTTGATCGGCAGCGAAGAGGAAGCCGCACGGGAGATGGCCGCCATCGGCGTGCACCCGGAGGGTACCGCCATTATGGCGCCGAAGGCGGTCTTCCGGGTGCTCAAGTTGACGGGACTCACGCCCACCCAGGCGAATATCGTCAAGCAGGAGATGCTGGCCCGGGGAGGCGAAGCGGCGGTGGCCTGGGGCGCCATCGACGGGTCGGCGCAGACGACGGATGTCCTGGTTATGGGGACGGTGCACCAGTTCGCGGCCCTCATCCCCAAGCTCGCACGGCAGCCCCTGGGCCTGCGCGAGGTGGCCGGGCGCATGGGGGAGGTGCTCCTCAACCTGGGGGCGAGGCCCCGGTGGGAACTCGATTGCCGGGGGAGAAAGCTCGTCCTGGGGGAGCGCACCCTGGTCATGGGCATCCTCAACGTGACCCCCGATTCCTTCTCCGACGGCGGACGCTTCCTGGACCCCGAGGCGGCGGTAGCCCGCGCCCTCGAGATGGAAAGGGAGGGGGCCGACCTCATCGACCTGGGCGGCGTCTCGACCCGCCCCGGCCACACGCCGGTGGACGCCGGGACGGAACTGGCGCGGATTATGCCCGTTCTGGAGCGCGTTGTCCGGGCCGTGCGCGTCCCCGTGTCGGTGGATACCTTCAGGGCGGAGGTTGCACGCCGGGCGCTGGCCGCCGGCGCGCACATCATCAACGACCAGTGGGCCCTGGCCGACCCCGGCATGGCCGAGGTGGCGGCGGAAACCGGGGCGCCGGTCATTCTCATGCACAACCAGGAGGGGACTGCCTACCGCGACCTGCTGGGGGATATCACCGCCTACTTCCGGGAACGGATCGCGCGGGCGCGGCGGGCCGGGATCGCCACGGAAAAGATCATCATCGACCCCGGCTTCGGTTTCGGCAAGACGGCGGCCCAGAACCTGGAGGTGGTGCGGCGGCTGCGCGAACTGGCCGGGCTTGGACGCCCCATCCTGCTGGGCCCCTCGCGCAAGTCCACCATCGGCAAGGTGCTCGATCTGCCTGTGGACGAGCGGGTGGAGGGGACGGCGGCGGTGGTGACGGCGGCAATTCTCAACGGCGCGGACATCGTCCGCGTCCACGACGTGCGGGAAATGGTGCGGGTGGCCAGGATGGCCGACGCCCTGGCCCGGGGATGGGAAGATGCCGCCGGATAAAATTATCATGCGCGGCCTGGAATTTTACGGCTACCACGGGACGCTGGCGGCCGAGCAGGAACTGGGGCAGCGCTTCGTCCTTGACCTGGAAATGGCCCTCGACCTTCGCCGGGCGGGCAAAAGCGACGACCTGGCCCACACCGTGAACTACGCCGCCGTTTACCGCCTGGTGGCGGAGATGGTCCAGGCCCGCCGCTACCGGCTGCTCGAGGCCGTGGCCGAGGCGGTCGCCGGCGCCGTACTGGACCGTTTTCCCGTGGACGAGGTCCGCGTGCGGGTGCGCAAACCCCAGGCGCCGCTGCCCGGGCACTTCGGCTACGTGGCGGTGGAAATCGTGCGCCGCCGGGAGGAAGGAAGGTGACCATTGCCTACGTCGGGGTCGGCAGCAACGTGGGGGACAGGCGGTGGTTTGTGCGGGAGGCGCTGCGGCTCCTCGACGAGGTTCCCGGCGTGAAGGTGCGGCGGGTGGCGCCCCTGTACCTCACGGCGCCGGTGGGGGATGTAGCGCAGGAATGGTTCCTGAACACCGTGGCGGAAATCGATACGGTCCTTCCGCCGCAAAAACTTCTTTCCGCCCTGCTGGCCATCGAGGCGCGGCTGGGGCGGGTGCGCACGCGGCGCTGGGGTCCCCGCACCGTGGACCTCGACCTTTTACTTTACGACGACGCCGAAATCCGCACGCCGGAGTTAACCGTACCGCACCCGCGCCTGACCGGACGGGCCTTCGCCGTGGTCCCGCTGGCCGACCTGGCGCCGGAACGCGTTCTTCCGGGGGGTGCCAGGGCGCGGGACCTGGCGGCGGCGCTGGCCGTCGTCCAGCCGGTGGCGCGGGTGGAGGAGGAAGGATAGCTTTGCACGCGGCAGAGGAAATAGCCGCGCTTCTGCGCGGAGCGGCGAGGGCCTATGCCCTGACCGGGGCCGGCATTTCCACCGAGAGCGGCATACCCGACTTCCGCAGTCCGGGCACCGGCCTCTGGTCGACCACCAACCTGGCCGACCTGCTGACCGCGGAGGTCCTGGAGAAGGACCCCGCGCGGTTTTACCAGGCCTGCCTCCCGCCGCTGAACGCCTTTCGCCGGGCCGAACCCAACCCGGCGCATATTGCCCTGGCGGAACTGGAAAAGCTGGGATTGATCAGGGGCGTTATCACCCAGAACATCGACGGGCTGCACCAGCGGGCCGGCTCCCGGCAGGTCTGGGAGGTGCACGGGCACCTCCGCACGGTAAGTTGCATGCGCTGCGGGCGCAAGCAACCCTTCGACTATGCCATGAGCTGTTACGAGCGGGGGGAACTGCCGCCCCGGTGCCGGGTCTGCGGCGGCGTGCTGCGCCCCGACGTGGTCCTCTTCGGCGAGGCCCTGGCCCACGACTTCTTCGACATCGCCGACGAGCTTTACCCGGGGTGCGACTTTATGCTGGTGGTCGGGTCGAGCCTCACCGTTTACCCCGCCGCCGGGCTGGTGACCTTCGCCAGGGAACTGGCCATCGTCAACCTGCAGCCGACCCCCTATGATGGACAGGCGCGGGTCGTGGTCCGCGAAAAAGCGGGGACGGTGCTGCCCAGGGTGGTGGAGGCGGTGAAGCGGGGGCAAGGGGCCGGAGGCCGGAGGCCGGAAGAAAGGTAAAGCTTGTATGTTGGTGGGTGGAGCCGCAGTGCGGGACGATACTTCCCTGGAAAGGTACGCCCGGCAGGTGGTGCTGCCGGAAATCGGGCCGGCGGGACAGGATAAACTGGCCCGCGCCCGCGTGCTTATCGTGGGGGCGGGCGGTCTCGGTTCCCCGGCGGCCTTCTACCTGGCGGCGGCGGGCGTGGGCACCCTGGGGATCGCCGATGCCGACGTGGTGGAGGTAGAGAACCTGCAGCGGCAGATCCTCCACCGGCTGCCCGCGGTGGGCCGTCCCAAAACCGCCTCGGCTGCCGCGACCCTCGGGGAATTTAACCCCGGGGTCAGGATCGTGGAACATCCGGTGCGGGTTTCCCCCGGGAACGCCCTCGAGATCCTGGCCTCCTACGACATCGTCGTGGACGCGGCCGACAACCTGGCCACAAAATACCTCCTTAACGACGCCTGCTTCTTTCTCGACCGGCCCCTTGTCCACGGAGCGGTGCTCCGCTTCGAGGGCCAGCTCCTGACCGTCATACCCCGCCGGACGCCCTGCTTCCGCTGCCTCTTCCCCGCGGCTCCGCCCGCGGAGCTTTCGCCACCGGCCCGGGTGGCGGGGATCCTCGGGACCGTGCCCGGGGTTATCGGGGCGCTCCAGGCGAACGAGGCGGTAAAGCTGGTGGTGGGTGCCGGCGAGCCCGCCGGAGGAAGACTTATCCTCTTCGACGCCCTCGCCACACGTTTCCGGGAGGTCAGGGTGGCGCGCAATCCCCGTTGCCCCCTGTGCGGGGAAAACCCCACCATCCGGGAACCGGGCACGATGTAGCGGCAAAAAGGTTTTAAAGTTTGAGCGAGGTGACCCGGAACATGAAGGTGCTCGTTCCCCTGCCGCAGCGCAGGGTTTACGAGCTGCGCGGACCGAAAAAGGTGAGGGACATCCTGAAGGAACTCGGCATGCCCGCCGAGTCGGTGCTCGTCATCCGCGGCAACGATCTGCTCACCCCGGACGTCACGGTGCCGGACGACGCCGAGATCGAGGTCCGGCCTGCCATCTCCGGGGGTTAGAAGGCCCCCAACGAGATAAAGGAGTTGTCCCGGTGTGAAATGCAAGAAGTGCGGGCGGCCGGCGGTGATGGCCCTGCCGCGGCACAACGCCGCCTTCTGCCGCGAGCATTACCTCGAGTACTTCGACGGCCAGGTGGAGAAGGCCGTCCGGGAAAACCGCATGTTCGCCCGGAACGACCGCATCCTGGTGGCGGTTTCCGGGGGCAAGGACAGCCTGGCCCTCTGGGACGTCCTTCTGCGCACGGGCTACCGGGCCGACGGGCTGTATATCGACCTGGGCATCGACGGCTACGCGGAGAGATCGAAGGAGAAGGCGGTGGGCTTTGCCCGGGAACGGGAGGCCGCCATCCGCGTCGTCTCGGTAGTCGAGGAATGCGGCCTGGGCATACGGGAACTGGCCCGGAGGGCCAGAAGGGCGGCCTGCTCGGCCTGCGGCCTGTATAAGCGCCACCTCTTCAACCGGGAGGCGGTGCAGGGAGGGTACGACGTGGTGGCCACGGGGCACAACCTGGACGACGAGGCGGCCACGCTCCTGGGGAACCTGCTCAACTGGAACACCGGCTACCTGGCCCGCCAGGCGCCGGTCCTGCCCGCCGCGCCGCCAAACCTGGTGAAGAAGGTGAAGCCCCTTTACCGGCTCACTGAAAGGGAAATCGCGGCCTACGCCGTCCTGCGGGGTATAGACTATATTGTGGAGGAGTGCCCCATGGCGGCAGGGGCCAGGTCCATCCTTTACAAGAACCTCCTTAATCAACTCGAGGAGGAGTCGCCGGGAGCGAAGGCGCGGTTTTTCTTCGGATTTCTGGAGAAGGGAAGGCCGGCCTTCGCCGGCGAGGAAAAGGATGTGGCGCTGCGGGCCTGCGCCTGCTGCGGCCAGCCCACCACCGCCGAAATCTGCTCCCACTGCCGCATGCTCTCCCGGGCGGGAACCGGCCCCCCTCCCCGGTGAACCCAGAGTTTGCCGGTAACAAACAAACCTTTCTTTGCCTGAAGCAGGGCTCACCCTGCCTTTTCCCGATTGGTTGCCGAAAAATGCCGAACTTGCCATGCGGGTATTTACGCGCCGCGACGGCGGCGTTAAAATGGAGGCAGGTGGAAAGAAGGTGGCAACCGTGCCGGAAGAGGTCGTCAGGGAAACCGCCGCTGCGGGCGAACCCCCGCGGGGTTTGATCGCGCCGGAGTTTTTCTTCTTGCTGCAGCGGATCGACCGTCTGGACGAGAAATTTACCGGGGCGATCAAGGCGCTGGACGAGAAGCTAAGCGGCGAGATCAAGGCGCTGGATGAGAAATTTACCGGCGCGATCAAGGCGCTGGACGAGAAATTTACCGGGGCGATCAAGGCGCTGGACGAGAAGCTAAGCGGCGAGATTAAGGCGCTGGACGATAAAACGAGCGGCGAGATTAAGGCGCTGGACGAGAAGCTGAGCGGCGAGATTAAGGCGCTGGACGATAAAACGAGCGGCGAGATCAAGGACGTTGAGCGAAGGCTCAGTGACAAGCTGGAAAGTCTCAAGTTCTGGACCGTCGGCCTGGTCGTCGCCGTGGTGGTCGGATTCGCGGGAACGATTGTCGCGCTGCTTGCCCGTTACTGAGCCGCCGTA
>JBFMHQ010000003.1:65531-79938 GCA_040751815.1 Bacillota bacterium
CGTTGAGCGAAGGCTCAGTGACAAGCTGGAAAGTCTCAAGTTCTGGACCGTCGGCCTGGTCGTCGCCGTGGTGGTCGGATTCGCGGGAACGATTGTCGCGCTGCTTGCCCGTTACTGAGCCGCCGTAGGGCGGTTTTTTGTCCAACCCTTGCCTTTTCCCGGGTTCGGCATTAAAATAAAACAAAACAGGGGTGCCATTCCGCGAGAAGGCACACCCTTCCTGGTTCGGCCTGCCGAAAAGAGTGTCCGCTTGGAGCCGTAGAGGACCGAGACGGAGAGGATAAGGAAGCCTCCTGGATTTCTGGGTCCGGGAGGTTTTTGTTTTGGGCGGCTTCGGCGGCGGTGAGGGGAGGAAGGCGTGTGGCAAAACCGGTGGTTGCCGTGATCGGTGCCGGCAGGGCGGGTAGCGCCCTGGCCCTGGCCCTGGCGGGGGCCGGGTACCGGGTTGCGGGGGTGGCCTCCCGCACGCCGGCATCGGCGGCGCGGCTGGCCGGGCGGCTGGGCTGCCCGGCGACGACCCGCCCGGAAGAGATCACCCGGGCGGGTAACGTGGTGCTGATCGCCGTCCCGGACCGGGCGGTCGGGGACGTGGCGGCGGATGTCGCCGCCCGGGGCGGTTTCGGCCGCGGCCAGAAAGTGCTGCACGTCAGCGGTGCCCTGCCGGCGGAGGTGCTGGCTCCGGCCCGCGCGGCGGGGGCGGCCGTGGGCGCCCTGCACCCCCTGCAGACCCTGGCGGGGACGGATGACGATGTGGGGGCGCTCCGGGGGTGCTACTTTGCCGTGGAGGGGGACGCGGCGGCGGTGGCGGTGGCCGAGGAAATGGCGCGGGACCTGGGCGGCATCCCCTTTCGCCTGGCGCCCGGGTCGAAGCCCCTGTACCACGCGGCGGCGTGCGTGGCCTCCAACTACCTGGTGGCGCTTCTAGATCTGGCGGCGCGTATGGCCGAGGCCTGCGGTCTGCCCCGGGAGGAGGCGGTGCGCGCCCTTTTACCCCTCGTGGAGGGAACCGTGGCCAACATCAGGCGGCTGGGGGTGCCGGGGGCGCTCACCGGGCCGGTCTCCCGCGGCGACGTCCCGACCCTCAGGGCGCACCTGGCGGCGCTGGCGGACCATCCCGGATGGCGCACCCTGTACGCGTTGCTGGGGCGCCACACGGTCGCCGCGGCCCGCGCGCAGGGGAGCGTCACGGCTGCAGAGGCGGCCGAAATGACAAAAATATTTAACGAGGTGGCTGGTGTGCATGGGTGACGGACGGGTGACGACGGCCTCCTTCAGGCAGGCAAAAAGGGAAGGGCGGCGGCTCACGGTGCTGACGGCCTACGACTTTCCCCTGGCGCGGCTGGTGGACGCCGCGGGGATCGACGCCATCCTGGTGGGCGACTCCGTGGGGAACGCGGTCCTGGGCTACGAGAACACCCTCCCGGTGACCATGGAGGAGATGCTGCACCACGTGAAGGCGGTGGCGCGGGGGGCGAAGCGGGCCATGGTCGTCGCCGACATGCCCTTTCTTTCCTACCAGGTGTCGCGGGAAGAGGCGCTGCGAAACGCCGGGCGGTTCCTGAAGGAAGGGGGCGCCCAGGCGGTGAAGCTGGAGGGCGGGCAGGAGGTGGCGGACACCGTAGCCGCGCTCGTTGCCGCCGGCATCCCGGTAATGGGGCACATCGGCCTGACGCCCCAGGCGGTGCACCAGCTGGGCGGGTACCGGGTGCAGGGAAAGGACCTGGCCGCGGCGCAGAAGCTCGTGGGCGACGCGCGCGCCCTCGCGGCGGCGGGCGCCTTCGCCGTCGTCCTGGAGTGCGTGCCGGCGCCGCTGGCGCGCCACATCACGGAAAGGGTGGAGGTGCCGACCATCGGCATCGGCGCGGGGCCGGACTGCGACGGCCAGGTGCTGGTCATCCATGACCTCCTGGGGCTCCACGAGGGTCCGGTGCCGCGCTTTGTCAAGCAGTACGCAACCCTGCACGCGCAGATCGCCGCGGCCCTGGCCCGTTACCGGGAGGAGGTCTTGCAGGGAACTTTCCCCGGGGAGGCCCACAGTTACGGCATGCCTGCGGAAGTCTTGGCGGAAATCTTAGCGGAATCCAGGTAGGGAGGGCCCATTATGGAGATCTGCCGTACCGTGCCGGAGATGCGCGCCTTCGTCCGCGCCGCCGGGAATAAAGGCCCGGTCGGCTTCGTGCCCACGATGGGCTACTTTCACGCGGGGCACCTGGCCCTGATGCGCCGGGCGCGGCAGGAGTGCGGCACGGTGGTGGTGAGCATCTACGTGAACCCCCTCCAGTTCGGTCCGCGGGAAGACTTCGCCGCGTACCCCCGCGACCCGGAGCGGGACCTGGCCCTGGCAAAGGAAGCGGGGGTGGACGCGGTCTTCATGCCCTCCGACGCGGAGATGTACCCGCCGGGTTACGCCACCTATGTGGAGGTGGAGGGGCTGACGGACAAATTGTGCGGGCGCTCGCGCCCGGGCCACTTCCGCGGCGTGGCCACGGTGGTTACCAAGCTCTTCAACATCGTACGCCCGGACCGGGCCTACTTCGGGGAGAAGGACTTTCAGCAGGCGGTGGTAATCAGGCGGCTTGCCGCCGACCTGAACCTGGACCTGGAGATCGTCACGGTGCCGACGGTGCGCGAGTCCGACGGGCTGGCCATGAGTTCGCGCAATGTCTACCTTACCCCGGCAGAGCGGAAGGCGGCGCGGGTTCTCTACCGGAGCCTGCTCCGGGCACGGGACGCCATTCTGGCCGGGGAGCGCGACCCGGCACGGGTGAGCTCGCTGATGGCGGAAAGCATCTGCGCCGAGCCGCTGGCGCGGCTCGACTACGCAGAGGTTTATGCCCTGCCGTGGCTCTCCGACGTGGAGCGCCTGGAGGGGGAGGTCCTGCTGGCCGTGGCCGCCAGTTTCGGCCGCGCCCGGCTGATCGACAACCTGGTGGTCAAGATACCTGCTGCCAAGGAGTGACGCCGGTGCTTTTGACCATGTTAAAGTGCAAAATCCACCGCGCCACGGTAACGGGCACCGACCTCAACTACGCGGGAAGTATCACCATCGACGAGGAGTTAATGGCCCTGGCCGACATCCTGCCCCACGAAAAGGTACAGGTGCTCAACCTGGCCAACGGGGCGCGCTTCGAAACCTACGCCATCCCCGGCCCTGCCGGGTCCGGCGTGATCAACCTCAACGGTGCCGCGGCGCGCCTGGCCGTGCCCGGGGACAAAATTATCATTCTCGCCTACGCCCTCATCCCCGACCGCGAGGCGCGGGCCTTCACCCCCCGCATCGTCCACGTGGACGAGCGAAACCGGCCTTCGGCGCAGGGGAAGTCGCCCCCGGGCAATCTTCCTTCCGGCCCCTGAAGCGGGCGGATTTTCCCACGGCGGCGGCAGGAAAATAAAACGGGATAGACGGGAACCCGTTGACAAAGGATGCATACTAATCTATAATGTCTTTAATATGATAACTAAGTTAGGAGGGAAAGCCGTGGGTCTCAAAGGCACGCGCACGGAACGGAACCTGCTAACCGCCTTCGCCGGCGAGTCGCAGGCGCGCAACCGCTACACCTTCTACGCCTCCCAGGCCAGGAAGGAAGGGTACGAGCAAATCGCCGCCGTCTTCGAGGAAACTGCCGCTAACGAGAAGGAACACGCCAAGCGCCTCTTCAAGTTCCTCGAGGGGGGCGAGGTTGAGGTGGCGGCCGCCTTTCCCGCCGGGGTCATCGGCGATACCCTGAGCAATCTCAAAGCTGCGGCGGCAGGGGAAAACTTTGAGCACACCAGGATGTATCCGGATTACGCCAGGGTGGCCGAGGAAGAAGGATTTCCCGAGATAGCTGCGGTCCTTCGGGCCATCGCGAAGGCGGAAGAGGGGCACGAGACGCGCTACCGCAAGCTCATCGCCAACATGGAGCAGGGGAAGGTTTTCCGGCGGGACCAGAAGGTAATCTGGAAATGCCGCAACTGCGGTTACCTGCACGAGGGCCCGGAGGCCCCCCAGACCTGCCCCTCCTGCGATCACCCGCAGGCGTACTTCGAGCTTTTTTGCGAGGCCTACTGAACTCCCCACCACACACCCGGGCGCCGGAGGCCCTTCCCCCTCGTCCGGCGCCCGCTTTTTTTCCGGCGGCCCGCGCGCCGAAAAGGCGCGGGCCGGGTGACTGATATGCAGCCCTTTATAAGGCGTTGCGCGAGGGCACCTTGCCTTGACAACCTCGGGACTTGAACTTAAAATGTCGTTAAGTATTGCCGGATTGCGGTTTTTTTCTTTTTTCTTTCCAGGCGTTTTTGGCCGCGGAAGCCGTACCGGCGTTTTCCGGGCGGAATTTTCCGGTTCGGCCGGCAAGCAGGGGGGCGAGGCGTACGGGGGACTTCAGCAGCCTGGTGCAGGCCATCGAGCGGGAGCGGCGCCGCCGCCGGGCCGTCGTCCTCTGCCACTACTACCAGCGTCCCGAGGTCCAGGATATCGCCGACAGCATCGGTGACTCCCTGGAACTCTCCAGGTGGGCGGCGGGCACCGATGCCGAAGTGATCGTCTTTTGCGGCGTCCACTTCATGGCCGAAAGCGCGGCGATTCTTTCACCCGACAAAGCCGTCCTGCTGCCCGAAATCACCGCCGGGTGCCCGATGGCCGACATGGTCACGGCCGAGGCCCTCCGGGCCAGGAAGGCGGAGTTGCCGGGGTGCGAGGTGGTGGCCTACGTGAACACCTCGGCCGAGGTCAAGGCCGAAGCCGACATCTGCTGCACCTCGGCCAACGTCATCCGGGTCATCGACTCCCTGCCCCCGGAAAAACCCATCCTCTTCGTCCCGGACGCCAACCTGGCCCGTTATGCCGAAAAGGTGACCGGGCGGGAGATCATCGCCTGGCCCGGCTACTGCAACGTCCACGATGGCCTGCGCGCCGCCGACATCCGGCGGGCGAAGGCCGAGCACCCGGAGGCCGCCGTGCTCGTGCATCCGGAGTGCCGGGAAGAGGTCATCGACCTGGCGGATGCCGTGGCCAGCACCTCGGGAATGCTCCGCTACGCGGCGGCCGCCGACCGCCGGGAATTCATCATCGGCACCGAGGAGGGGCTTCTGCACCAGCTCAAGAAGCAGTGCCCCGGCAAGGAGTTTTATCTGGCATCCCCGAACCTGGTGTGCGAAAGCATGAAGCTGACGACCCTGGAGAAGGTTCTGCGCGCTCTGGAAACCCTTGAGCCGCGCGTCACCGTTCCGCCCGAGGTGCGGCGCCGCGCCCTGCAGGCTCTGGAGCGCATGCTGGCCATCGGCTGACGGGGGTAGGGCTTTGGCGGCGGGGCGGTATCTCGTCAACTTCGACACGGCGGAACTGGACCAGGACGCGTTTCCCTACCTCGTCATAGGGAGCGGGGTGGCCGGCCTTTTCACGGCCTGGGCCGCCGCCCGGGCCGGGCAGCGGGTGGCGGTGATCACCAAGAGCACCGTCGACGATACCACCACCGCCCACGCCCAGGGCGGGGTGGCCGCCGCCATCGGCGCGGAGGACAGCCCCTTATTTCACCTGGAGGACACCCTGGCCGCCGGGGCCGGCCTGGCCGATGCGGAGGCGGTACAGGTCCTGGTGGATGCGGCGCCGGCGCGCATCCGGAGCCTCCTCGAGGTGGGTGCCTGCTTCGACCGCGCCGACGGGGAACTCGACCTGGGGCGGGAGGGGGCCCACTCCAGGAACCGTGTGGTACACGCGGGGGGCGACGCCACCGGGGCGGAGATCCAGCGCGCCCTCACCGCCTGGGCGCGCGCCCACCCGCTGGTCGAAATCTACGAGGGACATTACCTGGTGGACCTTCTGGTCCGGGAGCGGGTTTGCTACGGCGCCCTGGTTTACGACGTGGCGGGCGGCCGGCTGCGCGTCTTCTGGGCGGCGGTGTCGGTCCTGGCCACGGGGGGCGCGGCCCGGCTCTTCCGCCACAACACCAACCCCCCGGTGGCCACGGGCGACGGCATGGCGGCCGCCTACCGCGCCGGCGCCGACCTTATGGACATGGAGTTCGTCCAGTTCCACCCCACGGTCTTCCGCCGGCCCGACGGCGAGGCGTTCCTCATCTCGGAGCGGCTGCGGGGGGAGGGCGCCCTCCTGCTGAACGGGCGCGGCGAGCGGTTCATGCCCCGGTACCACGAGCGGGGCGAGCTGGCCCCCCGGGACGTGGTCACGCGGGCCATCCTCGAGGAGATGCGCCGGGACAACGCCCCCTCCGTCTACCTTGACGCCCGGCACATTCCGGCGGCGCGCCTGCACGCGCGCTTTCCCACCATTGCCGCCACGCTGGCCCGCGCCGGCTTCGACATAACCAGGGAACTTGTCCCGGTGACGCCGGCCGCCCACTACTTCATGGGGGGCGTGCGCACCGATCTTCACGGCCGGACCGCCGTCGAAGGGCTTTACGCCTGCGGCGAGGCGGCCTGCACGGGGGTTCACGGGGCGAACCGGCTGGCGTCGAACTCCCTTATGGAGGGCCTGGTTTTCGCGGGCCGGGTGGTGGAGGATGCCCGGGACCGGTTGCGGGGCCTGGGAAGACCCCGCTTCTGCTGCGATACTCTCCTGCCCCCCGCGGGCGTCGACACCGCCGCCCTCCGGACCGCCCTGCAGGAGGTTATGGATACGGGGGCGGGCCCCGTGCGCACCCCCGACGGCCTGGGCGGCGTGCTTGCCTTCTGCGAGGAGTGGCGGTGGCTCGGGCGGCACGCGGCGGCGACGCCGGCCGAAATGGAGGTGCGGAACATGCTGGAGGTGGCAGGCCTCGTAGCCGAGGCCGCCCTGGCGCGCACCGAGAGCCGCGGGGCGCATTTCCGGGTCGACTTCCCGGCACCGCGGGCGCGCTGGCAGAAGCACATCGTCTTCCGGAGGGTTAACAATGTGGGGGCTGGATGAACTGATCCGCCGCGCCCTGGACGAGGACATCGGCCCCGGCGACCTGACGACGGCGGCCACCGTTCCGCCCTCCACCCGCGCCGCCGGCGTTTTTCTCTGCAAGGAGGCCGGAGTGGTGGCGGGGCTTTTCGTCTGCGAGCGGGTGTTCGCCTGCCTCGATGCGGCGGTGCGTTTCGCACCCCGCGTGCCCGAGGGGGCGCCGGTACGGCCGGGGGACGTCCTGGCCGAGGTCCACGGCCCCGCGCGCCCGCTCCTTACGGGCGAGCGGGTGGCCCTCAACTTCCTCCGCCACCTCTCGGGCGTCGCCACCCGCACGGCCAGGATGGTGTCCCTGGTGCGCGGCTACCCGGTGCGGATCGTCGATACCCGCAAGACCACGCCGGGCCTCCGGGCGCTGGAAAAATGGGCGGTGCGGCTCGGCGGGGGGCACAACCACCGGTTTGGCCTCTACGACGGGGTGCTGATCAAGGACAACCACATCCGGGCCGCGGGGGGTATAACCGCGGCGGTGCGGGCCGCGCGGGCCGCCGTGCCCCACACGGTTAAAATAGAGGTGGAGGTAGAGGACCTGGCCGGGGTCGAGGAGGCCCTGGCGGCGGGGGCCGACGCCATCCTCCTCGACAACATGCCCCCGGCGGCCATGCGCGAGGCCGTGGAGCTGGTGGCCGGCCGGGCCCTGGTCGAGGCCTCGGGCGGCATCACGGAGGCCAACGTGGCCGAGGTGGCGGCCGCCGGCGTGGACATCATTTCCGTGGGCGCCCTAACCCACTCCGTGAAGGCGCTGGACATCAGCATGGAACTTGAACCGGCCGCCCCGCCGGGCGGCCCCGGAGGGCGGCGGCATGGGTAAAACAGGCGCACCCTGCTACCGGTACCGGAAAGTCGGCTCCACCAACGATCTTGCCCGCCGCCTGGCCGCGCGGGGGGCGCCGGAGGGCACCGTGGTCCTGGCCGAAGAGCAGACGCGGGGACGCGGGCGCCGCGGCCGGGCCTGGCATTCGCCGCGCGGCGGGCTCTGGTTTTCTGTTGTTCTGCGTCCGGACCTGCCCCCGGCCCGGGCGCCGGAGGCGACCTTCGTCGCCGCCGTGGCCGCCGTCGATGCCCTGCGCGCCTACCCGGGCGTGGCGGCCGGCATCAAGTGGCCGAACGACCTGGTGGCCGGGGGGCGCAAGCTCGGGGGCATCCTCACCGAAACGGCCGGCGGGGAACGGGGGCCGGCCCTCGTGGTCGGCATCGGCATAAACGTCAACCTGGAAGAAAGGGCCTTACCCCCCGCCCTGCGGCAGACGGCGACCAGCGTGGCCGCGCTGGCCGGCCGCCCGGTGGACCGCGAAAGGCTGCTGGAGGAAGTCTTGCGGTTCCTGGAGAAGTGGTACCGGACCTGGCTGGCCGTAGGGTTCGGCCCGGTGCTGGCCGCCTGGAGGGAGCGGGAGGTCTGCCTGGGGCGGCCGGTGCGCGTCGTTACCGCGGGGGAGGAATGGCGGGGCGTGGCTCTGGCCGTGGACGACCGGGGCGCCCTGCTGGTCGAGCGCGCGCCCGGCGTGGTGGAGCGGGTGCTCGCCGGGGACGTCATGCCGGCATGTGGCCCGGCCAAGCAGGGATAAAGGGGCGTTGGCCCGGAGCGGAGAAGGGGTCCTCTGTGCCGGGAAGGCGCCTGCGGGGTCGTGAGCCCGTCTCTGCCGGAAAGGGGAAAACCGGCCGGGAAGGGCCGAGGGGGTGATGCTTCCTGATCCTGGCCCTGGACGTCGGAAACACCAACATCACCGTGGGCCTCTTTAAGGACCGCGAGCTGGTGGCCCACTGGCGGCTCACCAGCCGCCGCGAGTGGACGGCCGACGAGTTCGGCCTCCTGGTGAAGCAGCTCCTGGCCGATCGGGGGCTTGAGGCCGGGAGCGTCCGGGACATCGTCGTCGCCTCGGTGGTGCCGCCCCTGAACCCGGCCATCGAAGGGGCGGGAACGGCCTACTTCGGGTGCCGGCCCCTCTTTGTCGGGCCCGGGGTCAAGACCGGCATGCCCATTCGCTACGACAACCCGCGCGAGGTGGGCGCGGACCGGATCATCAACGCCGTGGCCGGGTACGAGCTTTACGGGGGCCCGCTCATCATCGTCGACTTCGGCACCGCCACCACCTTCGACGTCGTTTCCGCCCACGGCGAGTACCTGGGCGGGGCCATTGCCCCCGGCATCGCCATCTCCTGCGAGGCCCTCTTCGCGCGGGCCGCCAAGCTGCCGCGGGTCGAGCTGGCGCGGCCCCCGTCGGTGATCGGCAAGAACACGGCCCACAGCATGCAGGCCGGCATCGTGTTCGGCTTCGCGGGCATGGTGGACGCCGTCGTGGGCCGGATACGGGCCGAAATCGGAAACGCCTTCGTCCTGGCTACCGGTGGCCTGGCGGAACTCATCGCCCGCGAGAGCGCGGCCATCCAGAAGGTGGACCAGCTTCTCACCCTCACGGGCCTGCGCATCGTTTACGAGCGTAACCGCGCATAAACGCGCCCTCTTGCGCTCTCCACCCGCCCTTGCTAGAATGGTATAGACTTGCTCCCCGGAGGTAAGGCATGGAGCGCTTTGCGTTTATGATTCACCCCCTCTCCGTGCGCGACGTGGCCCGCAAGTTCCCGTTCACCCGGCACCTCCCGCCGCGCCTGGTAGAGGGGGCGATCCGTTTCCTGCCGCCGAACAAAACGGCCCACATCACCGGCATCCGCTCGCCGTACGCGGAGGCCGAGGGGTGGTTCGTGTCCTGCCCGTTGACCGCGCGCCAGATGCTGGAACTCCCGGCTTCCTACGTCATGCGCCGGATCATCGCGACCGGCCGGCTGGCGGAGCGCCTGGGAGCGCGCATCCTGGGGCTCGGGGCCTTTACCAAGGTGGTGGGGGACGCGGGTCTCACCGTGGCCAGGAACCTTAACATCCCCGTCACCACCGGCAATTCCTTTACCGTGGCCACCGCCATCCAGGGAGCCAGGGAGGCGGCGCGCCTCATGGGCCACGACCTGGCGACCGCCTCCGTGGCCGTGGTCGGCGCCACGGGCGCCATCGGCCGGGTGTGCGCGCTGATCCTGGCGCGGGAGGCGAAAAACCTGACCCTGGTGGGCCGGGACCCGCAACGCCTCGAGGCGGTGGCGGAGGAGATCATCTACGAGACGGGCCTGGCGGCCACCATAAGCACCGACATCCCGCGGGCGCTGCGGGGCGCCGACGTGGTCGTCACCGTCACCAGCGCCGTCAACGCCGTTATCGAGCCGGAGCACCTGAAGCCGGGCGCCGTGGTCTGCGATGTGGCCCGGCCGCGTGACGTTTCCCGCCGCGTGGCCCGGGAGCGCGACGACGTCCTGGTCATCGAGGGAGGCGTGGTGAAGGTGCCGGGCGAGGTGAACTTCGGTTTCAACTTCGGCTTTCCTCCCGGCATGGCCTACGCCTGCATGGCCGAGACCATGATCCTGGCCCTGGAGAAGAGGTACGAATCCTTCACCCTGGGGCGCCAGCTCTCCGTGCGACAGGTGGAGGAGATCGCCGCCCTGGCCGCCAGGCACGGGTTCGAGCTGGCCGGTTTCCGCAGCTTCGAACGCGCCATCACCCCCGAAGAAATCGAGGCCATCAGGAAGCGCGCCCGCCTCGCCCTGGGTTCTCGTTAAAGCCCGGCGCGGGCTCCCTGCATGCGGGGTATATTGACAAGGGCGGGGGACATCATTATAATCTTAGCAAGCTAAACGGGGTTTCTGCGTGAAGGCACTGCCGCGTACGTGCAGTGCCTAAGATTTTGGCTTTTGCGGGAACCTGCGAAGGAGAGAGCAACAATGAAAGAAAAAGAGGTTCTCCTGACCCCGGCAGGGCTTAAAAAACTGGAGGATGAGCTGGAGCAGCTGAAGTCGGTGCGCCGGCGGGAGGTGGCCGAGCGCATCAAGCAGGCGATCGAGTTCGGCGATATCACCGAGAACGCCGAGTACGAAGAGGCGAAGAACGAGCAGGGGTTTATCGAGGGGCGCATCCTCACCCTGGAAAAAATCCTGCGCAACGCCCGCGTCATCGAGGCGGGAGAAATCGGCACCGAAGAGGTTACCATCGGGTCCACCGTGCGGCTGGCCGACGTCGACCAGGGGCAGGAAGTGGAATATACCATTGTGGGCTCTGTGGAGGCAGACCCCAGCGCCCACTTGATCTCCTACGAGTCTCCCGTGGGACACGCGCTCCTGGGCCAGAAAAAGGGCGACATCGTGGAGGTCAGGGTGCCCATGGGCCTCCTGCGCTACCGCATTGTGGATATCTTAAAGCCCGACGGAGCGGGGAAGTAAACGAGTAAACATAAGAAGCGGAAGGGGGCGGAAAACCGGGTGTCGGTCACGGGCGACGAAGAGGCCAGGGAGCTTTTCCGGGTGCGCCGGGAGAAGCTGGCCGAGCTGCGCGCCCAGGGGATAGAGCCGTACGGCGGCCGGTACGAGCGCACCCATCTCGCGGCAGAAGTGAAGAACCACTTCGCCGAACTCGACGGCGGGCGGGTGCGGCTGGCCGGCAGGCTGGTGGCCCGGCGCGGGCACGGCAGGGCGACCTTCGCCGATCTTCTGGACGGCTCGGGCAGGATTCAGCTTTACGTGCGCCTGGACGGGGTGGGCCCGAAATCCTACGAGCTTTTCAAGAAGCTGGATATCGGTGACATCGTGGGCCTGGAGGGTACCGTCTTCAAAACGCGGATGGGGGAGGTTAGCGTTGACGTGGCCGGCTTCACCCTGCTGGCCAAGTCCTTGCGCGCCCTGCCCGAAAAGTGGCACGGGTTGAAGGACGTGGAGATCCGCTACCGGCAGCGGTACCTCGATCTTCTGGCCAACCCCGCCAGCAAGGAGGTCTTCGTTACCCGTGCGCGCATCCTCCAGGCCATAAGGAACTTCCTCACGTGCCGGGGCTTCCTGGAAGTGGAGACCCCCATGATGCAACCCATCGCCGGGGGGGCCGCGGCGCGGCCCTTCATCACCTACCACAACGCCCTGGAGATGCACCTTTACCTGCGCATTGCCCCGGAGCTTTACCTGAAGCGGCTCCTGGTGGGCGGGTTCGAGAAGGTTTTCGAAATCAACCGCAACTTCCGCAACGAGGGGATATCCACCCGCCACAACCCGGAATTCACCATGCTCGAGCTTTACCAGGCCTACGCCGACTACACCGATATGCTGCGCCTCACCGAAGAGCTGCTCTACCACGTCGCCGGCACCGTGCTGGCGACCGGGCAGGTGACCTACGGCGAGCGCGTCCTCGACTTCACGCCCCCCTGGCCGCGCCTGGGCATGCTGGAGATCGTAAAGGAGCGCACCGGCGTCGACTTCGGGCCCCTCACGGCGGAGGAGGCGCGCGCGGCGGTAAGGCGCCTGGGCCTGGAGGCGGAGGCGCGCCTTTCCTGGGGGGAGGCCTTGAACCTGGCCTTCGAGGAGATCGTGCAGCCCACCCTTGTGCAGCCCACCTTCATCCTGGACTACCCCCTGGACATTTCTCCCCTGGCCAAGAAAAAGCCCGACGATCCCCGGCTTACCTACCGCTTCGAGCTCTTCATCAACGGCTGGGAAATCGCCAACGCCTTTTCCGAGCTGAACGACCCCCTCGACCAGTACGACCGCTTCCTGGCGCAGCTCGAAAAGCGGCGGGCCGGGGACGAGGAGGCCCACGCTATGGACGAGGACTTCGTCACCGCCCTGGAGTACGGCATGCCCCCCGCCGGCGGCCTGGGCATCGGCATCGACCGCCTGGTGATGCTGCTCACCAACTCCCCTTCCATCCGGGACGTCATCCTCTTCCCCCTGCTGCGCCCCCGCGGGCAGGAATAGCACCGGGAGGCAAGGTTTTATGCGCATTCTGGTGACGGGCGGGGCGGGGTTCATCGGCTCCCACGTGGTGGACGCGCTCCTCGCCGCCGGGCACGAGGTTACGGTGGTGGACAATCTTTCTGCGGGGAAAAGGGAAAACCTCAACCCGGCGGCCCGGTTCTACCATATGGATATCTGCGCCCCGGAACTGGCGGAGGTCTTCCGCGCCGGGAAGTTCGACGTGGTGAACCACCACGCGGCGCAGATCGACGTCCGGCGCTCGGTGGCCGCCCCCGGGGAGGACGCCCGGGTGAACATCCAGGGGCTTTTAAACGTCCTGGAGAACTGTCTCCGCTACGGTGTGCGGGGCGTCATCTTCGCCTCGTCGGGCGGGGTGGTCTACGGGGAACCGCAAGAGCTGCCGGTGGCCGAGGATTACCCCAAGGGGCCGCTTTCGCCCTACGGCGTGTCAAAGCTAACCTCCGAGTACTACCTCTACTGCTTTGCCCGCGTGCGCGGGCTGCCATACGTCGCCCTGCGCTACGCCAACGTTTACGGCCCGCGGCAGGACCCCGCCGGCGAGGCCGGCGTGGTGGCCATCTTCGGCCACCGGATGCTCGCCGGGGAGACGCCCGTCATTTACGGCGACGGCGAGCAGTTGCGCGACTATGTCTACGTGGGGGACGTGGTGCGGGCCAACCTCCTGGCCCTGGAGAAAATCGACCGGGACGGGGAGCCGGCCTCCCTCGACGACCGGGCGTACAACATCGGCACGGGCCGGGGAACCTCGGTGAACGAGCTATTCCGCCTGCTGGCCGGGATCACCGGGTACGCCGGGAAGCCTGCCTATGCGCCGGAGCGGCCCGGCGAACTGAAAAGGATCTTCCTGGACGCGGCGAAGGCCCGGCGCGAGCTGGGCTGGGCGCCCCAGGTGAGCCTGCCGGAGGGCCTGGCGCGGACCCTTGAGGAAATGAGAGGTGAGAGGTCGGAAGTGGGAGGCGGGCCTTGTCGCCGCGGGCCGGTGAAATCCGACTTGCGGTAGCTTGACACCGTCCTGCCGGTATGCTATATTAACTTTGCCGTAACAAAAGGCCTGACAAAAATCCCCGGTGAAGGCGAAATGGGTGTTGACAGCGTAGCCGGGGAAGTGCTAAGATTAAAAACGCGTTTGTCGAAACGCGTTTGCTGTCTAAGCGGTCTTTGAAAACTGAACAGTGACGCGCCACCGAATTTGATGGAGGGTTTGATCCTGGCTCAGGACGAACGCTGGCGGCGTGCCTAACACATGCAAGTCGTGCGGACCGGACGTCGGTCGTCAGACGTCGGACGTCAGGATAGAAGGAATTCGCCTTGAGGCGAATTCCAACGAGGGCCTGACGACTGATGTCCGACGACTGACGTCCGGTTAGCGGCGGACGGGTGAGTAACGCGTGGATAACCTACCCGCAGGACCGGGATAACACCGGGAAACTGGTGCTAATACCGGATACGCTCCCTGGGGGGCATCCTCTGGGGAGGAAAGGGGGCCTCTGGTGCAAGCTCCCGCCTGAGGATGGGTCCGCGTCCCATTAGCTTGTTGGTGGGGTAACGGCCCACCAAGGCGGCGATGGGTAGCCGGCCTGAGAGGGTGGTCGGCCACACTGGGACTGAGACACGGCCCAGACTCCTACGGGAGGCAGCAGTGGGGAATCTTCCGCAATGGGCGCAAGCCTGACGGAGCGACGCCGCGTG
>JBFMHQ010000030.1:0-6695 GCA_040751815.1 Bacillota bacterium
GTTACCCGGCTGACCCCTCCTTCGCCAACGTCAAGGGCGAGGCGCTCCTGGCGCTCGGGCGCTACGAGGAGGCGCGGGCGGCCTTCGGTACGGTTCTGGCCCTCGACCGCCCGCCGGCCGCGGGGGAGGCGGGCCAACCGCCCGCCGTGGGCCGCCCCGACCTCGTTCGCGCGTACTACGGGACGGGCCGCGTGTACGAGGCCCTGGGGAAATACGAAGAAGCGCGCAAGGCCTACACCCGGGCCGGGGAGCTGCTTCCCACCTCCACCTCCCCCCTCCCCGAAAGGGCCCTGCGGCGCCTGGCCGCCCGGCCGGCCGTGGACAAACTGCTTGCCCACCTGGCATCCTTGAAGGCCGAGGTGCGGGAGCAGAGCATCAGGGAACTCCCGGACTGGGCCAGGGCGAACGGCCTCTACCTCCAGGTCCGGAAGGAGGAGCCCTCCGGCGGCGGTCTCCCCGGCGTCCTGCTGGTGGACGTCAACGGGGGTGAAGCCGGCGACCCTTACACCTACGGCGCCCACCTCATCTGCTGGTGGGAATTCGACCGGGCCAAGAAGGAGCGGTTCCACTACCAGGTTTTTTACAGCGCCGACGCCGTGGAACACGGCCTGGGAATAACCTTCGCCGCGGCCGCCGCCCGCCTGGCTCCGGGCGACAGCGGCGCTCCGGAGATGGGCGTCGTCTACGAGACGTGTACCGGCGGCAGCGGCGCCCCGATACCGACTTACTACCTTTACCGCCTGGAGAAGAACGGGTGGCATATTGTATGGCGGGCGCCGGTCGCGGGACCGGTCTGGCGCGCCTCCCACGGGCAGATCAACTTTACCGGCCCAGGGCTGGAGGAATTTACCCTCCAGGGTGACTCCTGGAACGTGGGCGACGGCAAGGACATTATCTTCCACGAGGCGAACCCCGGCCCGCACCGCAAGTTCTGCGATACCTGGCGGCGGGAGGGCGACGGCTACCGGCGCATCGCGGCGCGCACCATCCCCTCCGCCTACAACACTCTGGTGGAGTTTGTGTGGGCGCTCGCGACGGGCGACGAAGATGCCGCCGCTTCCCTGGTTACCAACCGGGAGCTGGTCGGGAAAGCGAAGGAAGCAGGCCTGGTGCAGTCGCCCCCCGGGCAGCGGTGGCTGCTGCAGTTCGAAGATCCGGCGCAGGAGCAGCGCGGGCCGTTCACCATCAGCACCGGCCCCGCCGCGGGGACCACGGTGGCCTTTACAAAGGCCGGTGAGAAATGGCTTATTTCTGCCATCAGCAAGCGGAGCAAGCCCCGCTAGCCTATTGCGCCCCCCCGCAGGAAATCAAGGTGCGCCCGTGGCTCAAGGCCACGGGTTTTTTATGGGGCACTTTTTCACCACATTTTGCCATGCAGCATAAGCTGGAGGTAAAAGTCCTGGGAGGTATCCGGCATGTCCTACCATGACCTCGTCCGGCGGGCCATCGCCATCGACGAGCAGGAGATCGTGCTCTGGATGGAGATCGCCTCCATGGTCCCTTCGCGCCCCCTGCAGGAGGCCATCAGGCGCATGGCCGAGGAAGAAAGGGAAAGCATCGCCTTCTGGCGCTCGGTGCTGGGCGAAGCCCTGGGCGCCGGGGCCGCAACCTACGAGGCGGGAAGCGCAGAGGCGGCCGGTGAGCGCGGGCCGGGCTTCCTGCACCACCGGATCCGCCAGGCCCTGCTGACCAACCTGGAAGAGATCGCCCTCTGGGCCGAGATCGCGTCCCGGGTGCCTTCGGACGCCCTGCGCCTGCGTATCATCCTGCGCCTCCCGGAAGAGGTGGGGCAGGTCACGTTCTGGGACACCCTGCTCCTCGCCTACCCGGAAGGCATGTTCAACGTCTGACGGCGCATCCACCCACTAAAAGGGGCCGCCGGCCCCGATCTTCTTTTTCCGGAGAAGGAGTTCCGGGCGGTGTCTTGAATATACTCTTTATGTCACAGACCGGAGAAAAAACAGCGCCGGTGGAGGACCCCGGCGCCTTCGCCGATCTTCTGAACGAGAAAGACCCGTTCCCCAGGACCCTCGGCATGCGGTTCACGCGCGTGGCGCCGGGTCGCGCCGAGGTCGAGCTCGCCGTCCGGGAAGAGATGCTCAACTTCCTCGGCGTGACCCACGGCGGCGTGGTTTTCGCCCTGGCGGACGCGGCCTTCGGCGCCGCGAGCAACGCCCACGGGGGTACGGCCATGGCCATCCACGCCGCCATCGATTACATCCGGGCCACCGGCGCCGGCACGGTGCTCACCGCGCGGGCGGAGGAGGAATCCCGCACCGGGCGGCTGGCCCGCTACCGGGTAGCCGTGGAGGACGGCGAAGGGCGACTGGTGGCGCTTTTCCACGGCATCGCCTATCTCAAGAAATAGACCAGACGTCAGTCGTCGGACATCAGTCGTCAGGCCCTCGTTGGAATTCACCTTGAGGCGAATTCCTTCCATCCTGACGTCCGGCGTCTGACGACCGACGTCCGGTCCGGCACGGAGTTGACCGGCTTGTCGACCAACCGCACCCTGGTAACCATCGCCGTCATGCTGGCCACCTTCCTGGCGGCCCTCGACGTCACCATCGTGGGCACGGCGATGCCCACCATCATCGGGCGGCTCGGCGGGATGGCCCTTTTCCCCTGGGTCTTTTCCATTTACCTCCTGACGTCCTCGGTCACCACTCCGGTCTACGGCAAGCTGGCAGATCTTTACGGGCGCCGGGTGGTCTTCGCCTGGGGCGCCGCCATTTTCCTGGCCGGCTCCGCCCTCTGCGGGCTGGCCCAGAACATGGTGGAGTTGATCATCTTCCGTGGGATTCAGGGCCTGGGGGCCGGGGCCGTCCTCCCGGTCACCATCACCATCATCGGCGACATCTTCACCCTGGAGCAGCGGGCGCGCATGCAGGGGCTCTTCAGCAGCGTCTGGGGCGTCTCCGCCATCATCGGCCCCGGCCTGGGCGGCCTCATCGTGGACTACCTCGACTGGCGCTGGGTCTTTTACATTAATCTCCCGCTGGGCATCATTTCCATCATAATGCTTCTCCTTTTTCTCAAAGAGGAAAAAGAACATACCCGGCCCCGCCTGGATTACCTGGGTTCCCTCACCCTGGCCGCCGGCGTCGGTGCCCTGCTCCTGGCCCTGCTCCAGGGCGGCACCTACCTGCCCTGGATGTCCCCGGCCATCCTGGGCCTTTTCGCCCTGGCCGCGGTATGTCTTACCTTTTTCCTCCGGGTCGAAAGCCGCGCTCCCGAACCCATGCTCCCCCTCGATCTCTTCCGGGACCGCGTTATCGCCGTGGCGGTGGCCGGCAACTTCCTTGCCGGCGCGGTGATGATCGGCGCCTCGTCCTACATCCCCCTCTTCGTGCAGGGCGTCCTTGGCGGGACGGCCATCAATGCCGGCGCCGCCCTGGCCCCCATGTCCATCGGCTGGCCGATAGGGAGCATCGTCTGCGGCCGCCTCCTGCTGCGGGCCGGTTACAAGCCCCTGGCCGCCCTGGGCATGCTCTTCCAGGTGGCCGCGGCCGCCATGCTCCTGACCCTTCACCCGGCCACCGACCGCTCCTTTGTTTCCGCGGTCAGCTTCGTTATGGGGCTGGGGCTCGGGTTCTGCACCACCGCCTTCATCGTCTTTGTCCAGGCCGCCGTGGAATGGGGCCGGCGGGGCGTGGCCACGGCGGCGGTGCAGTTCATGCGCACCCTGGGCTCCACCGTCGGGGTGGCCGTTACCGGCACGGTGCTGAACGCCCTCATGTCCGCCCGGGCGGCAGCCGCAGGCAACGGCGCTTCCGTCACCGCCACCGTCAACCGGCTCATGGATCCCCTCCAGCGCCACCTCATCCCGCCGGAGCAGGTCGCGCCCCTTGAGGCGGCGCTGGCCGGCGCGCTGCACGGCACCTTCTGGCTGATCCTGGGCTTCGCCGTTCTCGGCCTGCTCACCGTCTTCCGGCTCCCCGGGAAGAGTCCCGCAGAGGAAGCATGGCGGTGTATCCCCGGCACGAAATTTAAAAAGAAAATAACCTCCCCTTAACAACCCCGCATTAAGATTTTGTCGTAAATTGGCATTTTCTCATGCCGGAACCGGCCGTTCACGTTCATCATCGCGGCGAGGTGGTTGCGGGGTTGAAAACGATAGCCCGCCTTTTCCGGAAGTTTCGCTTTCCCGCCGGGGGAGGTGAAAGTCTGGCCATTGCCTCCCGGGCACCGGAGGTGCTGCGCGCGGGCCACTGGGTGGGTATGGTTTACCTGGACGTGGTAGAGTTTGAGCTCACGGAGCAGGTTTACGGGAGCCTTTACTGCCAGCAGGTGCTGGCCATCCTCGACAGGCTGGCACGCCGGGAGGCGGCCGCCGTCCTGCAGCCTTACGTCCTCCTGGAAACCCGGCGCTGGGGGGACGACTTGCTGATCTATTTCTACTCCCCTGGCCTGCCCCATCCGCAGCCGCCGGAGCTGGCCGGCCTGGCCTCCCGGATCAGGGAGCAACTGGCGAAGGAACTCAACCGGCGCGTCTCGCACCTCGTGCCGACGCCCCTGGACTTCCATGTGGGGTACGCCCTCATCCCGCCGGGAACCGGCGCCCCGGAAAAAGCCCTTTACGGCGCCTACAAGGAAGCCGTCCTGGTGGCCAAGGGCCGTCTCGACGCCCAGGAGGTCGAGCGGCGGGAACAGTTTTCCGCCCTCCTGGTCACCCGGAATATCCATATCGTTTACCAGCCCATCGTGGCGCTGGATTCCGGCCAGGTTATCGGCTACGAAGCCCTCTGCCGCGGTCCCGAAGGTTCCTTTTTCGCCGGCCCCCTTAACCTCTTCGCCTACGCCGAGAAAACCAACCAGCTTTACGCCCTGGAAAAAATAGCACGGGAAAAGGCCATGGCCGGACTGGCGCAGGACCTGCGGCAGCAGAGGCTTTTTATCAACATCAGCCCCCAGGTGGTTTACGACCCCACCTTCCGGGCCGACGAAATCCGGGCCTACCTCGAGCAAGTGGGAGCGGGGCCGGAACGGGTGGTTTTCGAGATCACCGAGCGGACGAGCATCGAAGACTTCCGGGCCTTCCGCCGGTCACTGGAACACTTCCGGCTCCACGGCTTTAAAGTAGCCGTGGATGACGCCGGGTCAGGATACTCGAGCCTGCACGCCATCGCCGAACTGCAACCCGATTTCATCAAGATCGATCTTTCCCTGATCAGGGACCTGGACAAGCAGCCGACCAAGCGCATCCTGGTGGAAACCTTTCTCACCTTCGCCCAGAAAACCGGGAGCCAGATTATCGCCGAGGGCATCGAGGCGGCCGACGAGCTGGTCTGTCTCCGGAAAATCGGCATTCCCCTGGGGCAGGGGTACTTCCTCGCCCGGCCCGCCTTTCCGCCGCCGCAGGTCCGCGACGAAGCGCTCCGTCTGTTCGAGCAAAGTGCCGGCCTCAGGCACGAAAGCTCCGGGCTGGGCCGCATGGTCCCCGTGGGCAACATCTGCCAGGCGACCACCGCCTTCACCGGCGATACCATCACCCAGGAGGTGGTGGACTTCTTCACCCGCTACCCCCAGGTGGAGGGAGCCGCCGTGCTCACCGGTGAAAACGAGCCGGTAGGGCTGGTAATGCGGGACAAGCTCTTCAACCAGCTGGGTACCCAGTACGGCTTCGCCATTTACGCCGAGCGGCCCGTTTCCCTGGTTATGGACGCCCAGCCCCTGGTCGTGGAAGGGGATACCCCGATCGAGATCGTCAGCCAGATCGCCCTGGCCCGCCCGGACCACAAGGTCTACGACTCCATCATCGTCACGCGCAACCGCTCCTACCGGGGACTGGTTTCCGTGCGCCAGCTCCTGGAGGCCATCACCAGCATCCAGGTGGAGGCCGCCCGGTTTGCGAACCCCCTCACCGGCCTCCCCGGAAACCGCCAGATAGAGGCGGAACTGCTGAACCGCCTCACCGGGAATGAACCCTTCAGCGTCATCTATTCCGACCTGGACCACTTCAAGGGGTTCAACGACCGTTACGGTTTCGAGCGAGGCGACCAGGCAATCAAGCTTACCGCCGCCGTGATCACGGAAGAGGTGGGCCGGGTGGGGCGCCCCGACGACCTGGTGGGGCACATCGGAGGTGACGATTTTGTTGTCATCACACGGCCGGAGATCGCCGAGGAGATCTGCCGCAGCATTATCGCCGCCTTCGACCGCCGCATTCCGGAGCTCTACGACCCAGAGGACAGGGAAAAGGGGTACATCGAAACGGTGGACCGCCAGGACCGCCCCGTGCGGCTCCCCTTGATGAGCATTTCTCTGGCCCTTATCGACTGTCAGCCGGGACAGTTCACCAACCCGGAGGAACTCGCCCGCGTTTCCGCCGCGTTAAAGAAATACGCCAAGGCGAAGGAGGGAAGCGTATACGTGAAGGAGCGGCGGCGCCGGCCTTTATAGACGGGCGGCAAAGCCTGCCGGCCCGCAACGGTGCGCCGCCCCGGAAGGAGCGGGTCCGGCCCGCAGGCGGGCCGGTGGGGCGCCAAGCCGGAGTTCTGAGTGAAGGCACCCCCGGCCGGCTCCACTGGAGCCGGGCAAACCCTGCCGGTTAGCTAGCCTATGCCGATGCCGCCGCGCCCTGTAATGTAGTTCTCCGTGCGCCTGTCACGGGGGCGAATGAAGACCTCGGGGGTGGTACCGTACTCGATAAGTTCCCCCTGGGAAATGAAGGCGGTGTAGTCGGAAACCCGCGC
>JBFMHQ010000030.1:6795-10536 GCA_040751815.1 Bacillota bacterium
TGCCGCCGCGCCCTGTAATGTAGTTCTCCGTGCGCCTGTCACGGGGGCGAATGAAGACCTCGGGGGTGGTACCGTACTCGATAAGTTCCCCCTGGGAAATGAAGGCGGTGTAGTCGGAAACCCGCGCCGCCTGCTGCATGTTGTGCGTCACCAGGACGATGGTGTACCTCTGCCTCAACTCCCGCAGCAGTTCCTCGATGCGAATGGAGGCGATGGGATCGAGGGACGAACAGGGCTCGTCCATGAGCAGGATTTCGGGCTCCACGGCCAGCGCCCGCGCGATGCACAGGCGCTGTAATTGGCCGCTCGAAAGCCCTCCGGCCGACCGGTGGAGACGGTCCCGGACCTCCTCCCACAACCCCACCTGTTCCAGGCAGCGCTGCGCGGTTTCCTCTAGGCGCCGCCGGTTCCGTACGCCGTTCAGGGAAAGACCGGTGACCACGTTCTCCAGGATAGTCATGCTGGGGAAGATGTTGGGCGCCTGGAAAACCATCCCCACGCGGCGGCGCACCTCCACCGGGCTCATCCCGTTATAGATATTCGTTTCGTCAAGGAGCACCCGGCCACCCACCCGCGCTCCAGGGACGACCTCGTGCATGCGGTTCAGGCAGCGGATAAAGGTCGATTTACCGCAGCCGGAAGGGCCGATGACGGCCGTAATGGCGTTGCGCCTGATCCGCAGGCTGATACCTTTGAGCACCTCGCGGTCGTAAAACCAGGCACGCAACTCCTCCACCGTCATTTTGGCAGACATGCCGCTCACCTCCTGATGCAATAATCCGGAAGCAGGATGCGGGCCAGCAGCATGGGGAGAAGGAGAATGACGATGAGCACCAGGGCCCCCGTCCATGCCAGCACGTGCCATGCGGCAAAGGGGGCCGCCGCGTAACGGAAGATTTCCATTGGTAGCGAGGAAATGGGCTGGGTCAGGTCCAGGGAAAAATAGTCGTTGTTCAGGGCCGTAAAGAACAGGGGCACGGGATCGCCGGCGATACCCGCCACGGCCAGGGTTACGCCGATGGCCACCCCCCTGGCCGCCGTGGGCAGCACGACCGAGAGCACGGTGCGCCAGTATGGGATACCCACCGCCATGGCCGCCTCCCGCAGCCCCTGGGGCACCAGGCGCAGTATCTCCTCGGTGTTTCTGGCCACCATGGGAACCATCACCAGGCCCAGGGCCAGGCCGCCGGCCAGTGCGGAAAAGCTATGCATGCGCACCACAACCACCGTGTAAACGAAGATGCCCACCGTGATGGAAGGCATGCCGCCCAGGACGTCGGCCGTAAAGCGCACCAGGGCGCCCGTGCGTGTACCCCGGCCGAACTCGGCCAGAAAAATACCCGCCGCCACACCCCAGGGCACGGCCAGAAGGCAGGCCAGGCCCACAAGGACCAGGCTTCCCGTTATGGCGTGGTAGACCCCGCCGCCCGGCATACCCACCGGTGCCGGCAGCCGCGTAAAAAACTCCCAGTTCAGGCCCGGCAGACCCTGGGTGATGATGTGCGCCATAACCAGGAGCAAGACCGCCAGGAGCCCAAGGGTAGCCAGGGCGCATAACCCCACCATTATCCTGCCGTAAAGGTGGCGCAATTGCCGGAAGGCATCCGCTATCAACTAGGCGCTGCTCTCCTTTCCCCGCACGAGCCCGTAAATCATGAGCCGGGCCAGGATGTTGACCGCCAGAGTAACCAGGAAGAGGACCATCGCGATGTGGATCAGGGCTGCCACGTGCAGCGGCTCTACCGCCTCGGTGAACTCGTTAACAATCACGCTGGTCAGGGTATGGGCTGGGGCGAAGAGGGACCAGGAGATCTCGGGGCGGTTGCCGATGACCAGGGTCACGGCCATCGTTTCACCGATAGCCTTTCCCAGCCCCAGGGTGAAGGCACCGACGATGCCCGTCCTGGCGTAAGGGAGCACTGCCCGCCCCACCACTTCCCAGGGAGTTGCCCCCAGGGCCAGCATGGCTTCCCGCTGGCTGGCGGGGACGACGTCGAGCACCTCCCGGCAGACGGCGGCAATCACCGGTGCGATCATGATGGCGAGCACGATCCCCGCGGCCAGCATGCCGATCCCCATCGTGGGACCCTGGAACAGGGGCAGAAAACCGAGATGTTGCTGTAGCCACGGTTCCACACTGTGGGCCAGCCAGGGGGCCAGGGTGAAACTCCCCCATAACCCGTAGATAATCCCCGGGACGGCCGCCAGGAGATCGACAAGAAAACCAAGGAAACTCCTGATCCGCCTGGGCGCGAACTCGGTAATGAAAATGGCCGTCCCCAGGCTGACCGGGCCCGCCAGCGAGAGCGCGATCGCCGTCGAAACCAGGGTGCCGTAAATGTAGGGCAGGGCACCGAACCGTCCCTGTACGGGATTCCATTCCCGGCTGAAGAAAAAGGACCAACCGAAGGCCTGCACCGACGGTTCGGCGGCCCGCCAGATATACAGGCCCATGAGCAGAACCAGAAGGACGATTCCGAGGGCACAGGCCAGTGTGAACCCTTTAAAAACCCTGTCGCCGCCTCTTCCGATGGCCCATCCCTTCTCAGAGCAGGGGTTTCCCCCCGGAAGTCATGCTTTTTAGCTTCTCCTCTACTTTCCCGACCACTTCCGGGGGCAGGGGCGCGTACCTCAGCTCGGCCGCCATTTTCTCCCCGTCGTGCACCGCCCACCAGAGGAATTCCGCCAGGGCCTTCCCCTTGGTCTGGTCCTCCTGCTCCCGGTAAACCAGGATGTAGGTATAGGCCGCGATGGGATAAGCATCGTCACCCGGCGCGTTGACGATGGAAACCCGCAGGTCGTCAGGCATCTGGGCGGAAGCCCCGGCGGCGGCCGCCGTGGTGCTTTCGATGCTGGGCGCGATATACCTGCCCGCGGCATTCCGGATCAGGGCGTAGGGGAGGTTATTCAGCAGGGCGTAGGAAAGCTCCACGTAACCGATGGCCCCCGCGTTGGCCTGAACCTGCCGGGAGAGACCCTCGCTCCCCTTGGCGCCGATGCCCACCGGCCACTTCACGGACGTGCCCTTGCCGACCCTGCTCTTCCACTCCGGGCTTACCTTGCTCAGGTAATCGGTGAAGATGTTGGTCGTGCCGCTCCCGTCGGCGCGCCTGACAACTATGATGTTCCGGTCGGGAAGGCCGACCCCAGCGTTCAAAGCAGTCAGGCGCGGATCGTTCCACTTCTTGATCTTACCCAGGAAGATGTCGGCCAGCACGTCCGGTGATAGCTTGAGGGGCTCCTTCACCTCGGGCAGATTGTAAATGATGGCCACCGCCCCCAGCACCGTGGGGATGTGCAGCACCTCCCCCGGCGCCTGCCGCAGCTTCTCGTCCGACATGGGAGCGTCCGTACCGCCGAAATCAACGATCTTTTTCGAAAACTGCTCGATTCCGGCCCCGCTGCCGATGGACTGGTAGTTGATCTTCACGCCGGGATGCACCCGGCAGTAGGCGTCGATCCAGCGTGAATACAGGGGATACGGAAAGGAAGCGCCGGCTCCGTTGAGGAGAACGCTCTCTCGGGGCCCGCCTTCCGGCAACCGGCCGCCGGGAGGCTCCTGCTCCCCGCCGCCGCATCCGGCCGCGGTAAACAGGACAAGGAAAAGGAACGCAAGGTGCAACAGGACCCTCCTGGACATATCTGGCTCCCCCCTGCCATTTGCGTTCCAGAAGTCTCACAGCAACCCTACCTCAACCCGAACCGCACGTTCTCCGGCTTTTAGCACACGGCTCTGGCGCT
>JBFMHQ010000030.1:10636-19379 GCA_040751815.1 Bacillota bacterium
AAAACCGGGGGGAAATAAATATGGCGCTCTGGGTGCGGAAAGGGAACAACCGGCACAGGTTGCCGGCGGCAGCGGCCGGCGAGGGCCTTTTTTGCAAGGCCTTGACATACTTCGTTAGCAGCCACGCGGAACTCCTGGGCCTGCGGGCGCAGCTCAAGGTGCGCGAGGTGGCGGAGGCGGCCAGTAACCTGGCGGCCATGGCCGAGGAACTGGCGGCTTCGGCGCAGCAGATTTCCGCCTCGGCACAGGAAGCTTCGGCTGCGGCCCAGGAGGTGCAGCGGCTGAGCGAGGTGAGCCAGAAGGGCCTGGCCGAGGTCGAGCGCATGCTCGGAGAAACGGGCAAAAGCCTGGACCACGTCAGGGGGACGGTGCAGGAGGTGGCCACCAGAACGGCGGAGATCCATTCCCTCGGCCAGCAGGTGGCCGGCATCGCCGACCAGACCAACCTGCTCTCCCTCAACGCGGCCATCGAGGCCGCGCGTGCCGGGGAGTACGGGCGGGGGTTCGCGGTGGTGGCCCAGGAGGTGCGCAAGCTGGCCGGGGCCAGCAAGGAGGCCGTGGATATGGTAGCTCAGCTTTCCGGCGAAATCCAGACGTCCGTACGCCAGAGCACCGCCAACCTGGAACAGACCCTTTCCCTCTTTAATACCTATGCGCGGCGCAGCCGCGAGGTTTCCGGCAGCATCCACGACGTGCTGCGGCAGACGGCGCAAATCGTGGGGGCAGGGCAGCAGATCGCCTCGGTCGTCCAGCAACAGGCCACGGCCACCGATGCCCTGGCCGGCACCAGCCAGTCCCTGGCGGAGACGGCCGACTTCGGGGACCTGCTGATGCAGGACGCCACGCACCTGATGGAAACCGTGGCCGGCGAATTCCGGGCCGTAGATCGGGAAATCGCCGAGGACGCCCCGGTGGTCACCCTGGCCCTCCGGCTCATCGACCATGCCGAGTTCCTGCACCAGCTCGTCCCCCAGGCGGGCCGGGGCGGAACCGTAAAATCCCACACGGAGTGCGCCTTCGGGCGGTGGTACGGGGGGGAGGGGAGACAGCTCCTGGGCCACCTGGCCGAGTACCAGGCCGTGGACGAGCCGCACCGGCGCGTGCACGAGGCGGCTGCCGCCCTGGCGCGGGAAGGAACGGCCGCCGCAGCCGAGCAACTGGTGCGCGCCTCCCTTGATCTCCTCCACGCCTTCCTGGCCCTCAAGCACGCCGTCCAAACCTGAAGGGCGGGCAGGTGCCCGCCCCTCCGTGGTCTCCGGGTATATCGAGGCTCTTGGCCTTCAGTTCCTCTTTGCCGTAACCCACGGTCATATCCCTCCCTACCCCGCTCCGGGAAGCCCCTTGGCCGGCGGCGGGAGGAAGACGTCCTGCAAACCCGTCGGGTCCTTGAATTCCTGCTCGGGCTTGAAGTCGAGTTTCTTCGTGCCCCGGTTCTGGAGATACTTTTCAAGCTCGAGGGGGATGACTTCCGGCACCGCCACCCCGGCCCCGGCCAGCGTCTGGCGGAGCAGGGCCTCGGCCCTGCCGGCGAAGGCCAGGGCGTCCCCCGCGATACGGCCGGCCTCGGTCGGATTGTGGAACCCCATGGAGTTCTCCGCCGCAAGGTAGACGACGCGGTAAAAGGCCTCGAGGTAGAACTCCTTGGCCCGCGCGTAAAGTTTTTCGTTGAGGGCCCTCCCCTGGGCCCGCTCCCGGTTGGCCAGCTCAAAGAGCTTCGCGACGGTGGCCGTAGCGTACCCGGCGCGGTTCATCAGGGCCACCGTCCGGTCCTGGATGGCCAGCACCTGCCGGCGCAGGTCGTCCGCCTTTTCCACGTGGCACTGCAGGCAGGCCCGCATGTCGTCCTTGAGGGGGCTCATCACGTTATGGTCGGAAATTTTGGCGTTTCCCACACGCTTGTACGGCATGTGGCAGTCGGCGCACGCCACCCCGGCCCGCCAGTGCACGCTGTTACGGGTGTAGAATTCGAACTCGGGGTGCCGGATGAAGCCGACCTTAAAGCCGGTAACGGCCTGGGTCCATTCCAGGTGCGCCGGGCTTTTTTCAATCTCCCGGATGATCTTCTCGACCGGTATGTCCCCCCAGCTGCTGCCCTGCCAGGGGAAGACCACATCGGTGGCTTTCATTTCTTTATCCCGTGTGATGATGTACGTGCAGTGGCATTGCCCGCACACGACGCTGCGCATCTCCTGCCGCGTGAGCTCTTTCTTCCCCAGGGCGGCAAGGCCGTTCAAGATGGTCCACTTTCTCACCCTGAGGTCCATGGTAGCTTCGTCGTGGCAGTCGATGCAGGCCACGCCCAGCGTCCGGTGCGCCGGCGGGATTTTATCGCGGGCCTCCTGGTAAGGGAGTTTGAGGAAGGCTTTCCCATAGTCCGCGACGAGCTTTTCGGCGTAGGGGGACTTGCACGTCAGGCAGGCACCGCCCGGTTTCACCCGCGCCGGATCGACCTCCAGCTGGTCAGTAATCATATACCAGTGGCCGCGGGGTTCGTTGTAGTCGATGCCCATCCCCCACCCGTGGTAGAGGAGGGCGAGGTAGGGGAACTCGCTCAACTTGTCGTAGATGACGCCGTCGGTGTCCCAGCCCCTCTTGTACGTGCTCTTCCCCGCGGGGCGCGGCTCCTGTGTCTGGCGCCAGGAATCGTATTCCAGGGGATAAACATTCCCCCACGCGGCCGGCTCGTACGTGCCGGGCGCGATGCTCCCCGGCCGCACCGGCTGCGGCGCAAGGGCACCGCGGTAAACCAGGAGCGCACCTGCCGTAAGGATGACCGCCACGCCCAGCACGGTGACGCCGACGAGGAATCCTTTCCGCATGGGCCGGTCCCTCCCTTTTCCTTACCGGATTATCCTACCGGTGCGGAGCGTACCGGTGGCACGTGAAACAGTACGTCCCGCCGTCCCGCGCCGTGTCCCCGATGAGGGCCGTCATCTCTCCGTGGCAACGGCGGCAGTTGCCGTGGACCACCCTGGCCCCGAGGGGGGACAGGGCAACGGAGGTCTCCTCGGGGGCGAGGACGGCCACGGCCACAACGTCCCGCGTGCCGGTGTAGGCCTTGTAAAAAGCGCCCCACACCGGGTCGTGGGGAAGGTGACAGTCGCCGCAGGAGGCCGCTTCCCGGTGTGCCGCGTGCAGGTAGGAATCGACCTGTGACTGCATCACGTGGCACAGGCCGCAAAACGCCGGCCCGTCCATAAGGTGGGCCAGGGGCGGAAGTTTCAGCGCCAGCACCGCCAGCAGGGCCGCCCCGAGTAAGGCCGCACCCCACACCGGATACCGGCGCCGGGTTCCTCCGCTCCGCACTCCTTCCTTCACCAACGGTTAGCACCTCGCTAACGGCGGCATCCTGGAAATCGCCCCCCGCAGGCCCGGAGACGGGAGACGGGTGCCGGTAAATTTTTCGCCGCCCTCCGCCTTTTTCCTCCCGCCCACGTGATACGGCAGGAACAGGTTCGCCGGTGTCGAAAAACGAGGGAGAACGACCGCTCCAGGCGACGAGGTGGTATCCATCAGACCGCGCGTACGCGGCAATCCGCTCCTTTCGGTGAAGGTATTCCTGGGGGTCGTCGCCTTCCTCGCCGCGGCCTGCGGGGTGGGCACCGTTATCCCCCAGGGTGAAGCACCGGTCACTTACCTCGAGCATTACGGCACCATAACCGGCCTTCTTCTGATCCGCTCCGGCCTGACCGACGTTTACCACGCGTGGTGGTTTGTCGCCGCCGAAGGGTGGCTGGTGTTGAGCACCGCCGCCTGTACCTGGCGGCGCGTCCGGGCCCTCCCGCAGCCGTACCGCCTGGACCGGCGTAACGCCGCCCGGACCGGCCTGGTCCTCGCCCACCTGGGCGTCCTTCTCATACTGGTAACCCTCACCCTCCGGCCGTACACCCACCGGGAGGCTTACGTGGCCGTTGCCGAGGGGGCGGTCGCCAACCTCTCCCGCCTTGGCTACGCCTTCGACCTTCACGTGCGCCGCTTCACCATCGACCTTTACCCCGACGGTACACCCCGCCGGTACGTGAGCAGCGTGGAGGTCCGGGAAAACGGCAGGATCGTGCGGCGGGCGCAGATCGCGGTGAACCATCCCCTGCGGCACCGGGGGGTCAAGGTTTACCAGTTCGACTGGGGGTGGCTGGTCCAGGGCACCGTCCGCCGGGGCCGGGCGGTGCGCTCCTTCGACCTCCGCTCCGGCGACGCCGTCTCCCTCCAGGACGGCACCACGCTGCGCCTTCACTTCTATCCCGATTTTACCCTGGATGCCGCCGGCATGCCGGCCACCCGGAGCCTTGCTCCCCGGCGCCCGCGCGTCTTTTACGTCCTGGAAGGCAACGGCCGCCCCCTGACGATGGGGCTGGCCGCCCCGGGGGAAGGGGTTTCCCTGCCTGACGGCCTTCTGGTAATCGATGGCTACCGTTATTTCACCGGGCTCGAGGTGAAGCGCGAGCCGACCCTGCCGGCGACCTTCGCCGGCTTCGTGCTGGCCGCCGCCGGCCTGGGGCTTTACTACGGGCTCCACCTCACCCGGCCCGGAACCGGACGGGAGGCATGATACCGTGTACGATCTCGAGCAAAACCTCCTCGCCGCCGCCCTGGGGGTGTACGCCTTCGCCCTGGTCGTCGCCCTCGTCTACCTCTGGACGCGGGGGACGCGCACCGCCCGCGCCGCCGTGGTTCTCTGCGGGCTGGGAGCCGCGCTGCAACTCGCGGGCCTGGCCGCCCGGAGCGCCGCCGCCGGCCGCTGGCCCTTTGCCTCCCTTTACGAGTTCCTGCTCCTCGCCGCCCTCGGGATCGCGGCTTTTGCCGTGCTGGCGGCGACCCGCTATCGGATGCCGGACTTAATTCCCTTCGCCCTTCTGGTGGTGGTCGGCCTGGCCGGGTATGCGTCGGTCATCGCCCGCCCGGCGGAGCCGCTGGTGCCCGCTCTCCAGAGTTACTGGCTGCAGTTTCACGTGGCCACGGCCATCCTGGCCTACGGCGCCTTCACCGTGGCGGCGGCCGCCGCCGTGCTCCGGTTGGCCCGCAGCGGCCGGGCGGAGGAAGAGGCCGCCCAGCGGCTGGATCGGCTCACCTACCGCCTGATTGCCTTCGGCTTCGCCTTACTGACGCTGGTGATCATCACCGGCGCCGTCTGGGCCGAGGAAGCCTGGGGCGCGTGGTGGAGCTGGGACCCCAAGGAGACCTGGGCCCTTATTACATGGCTGATCTACGCTTTCTACCTCCACGCCTGCCGGGTGCGGGGCTGGCACGGGCGCGGCGCGGCCTGGCTCGCCGTGGGCGGCTTCGTCGCCGTCCTTTTCACCCTGCTGGGCGTCACCTGCCTGCTCCCGGGTTTGCATAGCTACTGAGCGGCCCCCGTTTAACCCCGCCACAATCCGTGGATGTTGCAGTAGGCGCGGGCGGAAAGGTTTTGTCCCCGGACGCAGAAGCTGGCGGCCGGCTCGTCCCCCGGGGCAAGGAACTTCCGCTGTGTCACGCCGTCGGCGGTGAGTTCGATCCACTCGATGTAGTGCTTTTCCTCCATGGGGTGCGGCACGCTACCCACCCTGACCACCACTTCGTTTTCCCGCACTTCAATGACGGGCACGTGCTTCTCCCGTCCGGCGTCCTCGGTCTTCTCCTGCTGCAGGACCATGGGTTTGCCGCAGCAAACGAGCTGCCCCCTGCCGGTGTGCACCAGCACCACCATGTTGCCGCACACTTCACACCTGTACACCTGATGCAACTGGGTCATAACCAGGCTCCCTCCCGTTCGTTTTCTCTCCCCGACCGCGGCTATCCCCTGCCGCCAGAGCGCAGCGCCGCATAACACCGGCGTTGTACCCGCCCTCGCAGTGCCGCCGGTCGAGCATAACCATCTACCGCCATCCGCTACCCGATCTTTGCAAACAGGTCCCTGGACGCGCCGCAAACGGGGCAGGCCCAGTCGTCGGGCAGTTCTTCAAAGGGTGTCCCCGGCGGTACACCCTCGCTTCCCTCTGCCGGGTCGTAGATGTAGCCGCAAATGGTACACTGCCACCTGTCCACGGCCACCACCTCCTTCAACCTCTATTGTGCTTCAGATGGTATTCGGCGCCAAGATCTAAATTCCTCTTTGTTAAAAAGAATTACAAGAATCTTACCGGTTAAATTCGGGAAGGGCGAACGTGACGTGGGAAACGTATTGCTAAGGAAAAGGTCCTTATGCTATATTTAACATGAATCTATATGCAACCTAATAATAGGCAGGCACGCGGCGATGAAGAAAGAACACACCGGCGACCCGCACGCAGGCCCGTTACCGGAGCGGTTGCTCCAGGCCCACCTGCTCCTGCTGCTGGCGGAGAACCCGGCGCACGGTTACGAACTGATCCAGCGGTTGAACGAGGCCGACTTCGCGAACGGCGAAGCAGACGTGGCCACGGTCTACCGCCACCTGCGCCGCATGGACCAGGAGGGCCTCCTTGCCTCCCGCTGGGAGGCGGGAGCCGCCGGGCCGGCCAGGCGGCTCTACACCCTGACCCCCCGGGGCAGGGAGGTTCTCGACGCCTGGGCCGCAAGCGTGCAGGAACAAAAGGAAAAGCTGGAAAGTTTCCTGCGGCGGTACGGCGCCCACAAGAAAGGCGGGGAGGCTAGGGAGACCGGGCGCGGCGGAGATTAAGGCGGTGTCAGGTGGCCGGGATTGTGAAGGTTTCCACAAAACTTGCACCGGAACTACACAGGGGTGATAAAAGTGTTGCCGGGAGAGCGGCCGTTCCGCATTATTCACGCCGGAGCCCTGCGGCGTCCCATAGAACGTTGCCTGACCCTGTTCGGCGGACGGCACGCAGGGCTCGCGGTTGAAGTGGAAGGCGCCGGTTCGCGGGAATGCGCACGCCGGGTGCTGGCCGGCGGGGAATACGACGTTATCGCCCTGGCCGACCAGGCGATCTTCGCGGAAATGCTGGTACCGGAATTCGTGGAGGATTATTTCGTCTTCGCCACAGACCAGATTGTCATCGGGTACAACCGGACATCGCGCGCCTGCGCCGCCATCGGCCCGGAAAACTGGATGGATGTTCTCCTCGCCCCGGGCGTCTCCTACGCCCGCTCCAACCACAACCTGGACCCGTGCGGCTACCGGACGCTCATGGTATGGCAGCTGGCCGAGAAGTTCTACGGCCGGCCCGGGCTTTTCGCCGCCCTGGACGCCGGCTGCCCTCCGGCGCACGTCTACCCGAAGTCCATCGACGCCGCCGGGGCGCTGCTCGAAGGAAAGGTAGACTACGCCTTCCTGTATTCCTCGGTGGCCGAACAGCTGGGGTTTATGCGGCTTATCCTGCCGCCGCAAATTAACCTTTCGCACCCGGCGTACGCCGAATACTATGCCACCGCGGCGGTCCGGGTGGAAGGCCGGGCGCCGGGGGAACAAACCACCATCCGCGGCAAACCCATCGAGTTCGCCGCCGGCGTGCCCCGCAACGCGCCCCACCCCGGCCTGGCCGGGGAATTTGTCGCGCTGTTAACCGGACCGGAGGGGCACGCCATCCTGGAACAATGCGGCCTTATTCCCTGCTAGCAGGGTGGTGTAAAAACGGCGCAGAAGACACGGAAACTGCGCCTGACAGGGAGGGATGTTTCCATGTACTTCCCGGTATCGGGTGTTGAGGTATTCCCCTTGCTCCCGCCGCTGGTCGCCCTGGTGGTTTCCTCCGTAACCGCCTCGGCGGGCGTCTCCGGCGCTTTTCTCCTGCTGCCCTTCCAGGTCAGCATACTGGGTTTTACCAGCCCGGCGGTCAGCCCGACCAACCTGATCTACAACATTATCGCCATCCCCGGCGGTCTTTACCGCTACATCAGGGAGGGGCGAATGGCGTGGCCCCTTGTCTGGGTTGTGGTTCTCGCCACCCTCCCGGGAGTTTTCGCCGGAGCGATCGTCCGGGTCAAGTATCTCCCGGATCCGACCAATTTCAAGCTCTTTGTAGGCCTCGTTCTTCTCTACCTGGGCGTCCGCCTCCTCTACGAAACCACCGGCCGGTATATCAAGGGCCGGGTGCAGGCCAGGGCCATCGAGCAAAAATTCCGCGAGCGCGTCAACCAGATGAAGAACGAAGCAGGAAGCCGGCTGGCCGCGGGACTGCCTGTGGAGGCCGTGGTTAAGACGAAGCACGTATCCCTGGCCCGCATAGAATACGAGTTCTGGGGGGAAACCTTTTCCTTCAGCACGTTCACCGTATTCTTCGTGGCCCTCGTGGTGGGCATCATCGGCGGCGTCTACGGCATCGGCGGGGGGGCGATTCTTTCTCCCTTTTATGTTTCCATCCTGGGTCTGCCCGTCTACACCGTGGCCGGCGCCGCCCTGGCCGGCACCTTCCTGACCTCCATTGCCGGCGTGGCCTTCTTCCACGCCCTGGCCTCCACCGGCCTGGGAGCCCAGGCCCCGGTGGCGCCCGACTGGCCCCTGGGCATTCTGTTTGGGGTGGGGGGGCTCCTGGGAACGTACCTGGGTGCCCGCGTGCAGAAGTTCCTGCCCGACCGCCTGATTCGCGGCATACTGGGTGCCCTGGTGACCTTCCTGGCCGTCCGTTACATCGTCGAGTTCCTGGGCGCCACCCTTAAGTAGGGTTGGCGCCCGGCCGCGGGCGGCCCCGCCCGCAGGGGTGCGGCCGCCCGGTCACGTGCGCGCGCGCGCCTGCAGGGCAACCCCGGCCAGGATGAGAATACCGCCCGCGGCCTGCAGGACGGTTAGCTTCTCGCCCAGCAACCAGTAGCCCCAGAGGGCGGTGAG
>JBFMHQ010000031.1:0-19341 GCA_040751815.1 Bacillota bacterium
ACGGCGAGCAGCGCCAGGAAAACGAGCAGGAGCAGGAGGCCGGGCGACGCCAGGGCCAGCCCGGCGGCGCCGGCCACGGCGTAACCGAGGCAACGGCCGGCCGTGTGCAGTAACTTCCTGCCGGTTATTTTCCTGGACTCGCGGTGCATGGAATCCCCGGGATTCAGTCCGCCCGCGGCGAGGGGAACCGCGCCGGTTCCGCCCCGGCAACGGGCTCCCCGGAAGCCGCGAAGACCAAACCCTCCGGGTCCACCTCCCGCCACACTTCGATGTGCAGCCGCTCATTCGGGTCGCAACCGGGTCCCAGGACGGCCGCCACGCGGGCCGCAAAGGCCTCGCCGGCGGCGCAGCGGGCGCTGAGGGCGGCCGCCAGGGGCGCCCGCAGGTAGCCGAGGTGCCTGCCCCAGGGGGCAAAGACGGCAACCGCATTGGGGTCGCACCGGTTTTCCGGCTCCCGCACAAGGTAGACGGGCATTCCGGGTTTCAGCGCCGCAAGCTCCCGGCAGCGCTCGCCGTAGCGGAGCCCCACGACGCGGGTGACGAAACGGGACGCCACGGCGAAGTAGGCCGGTACCGCCAGGGCCGCCGGACCCAGCAGCGAACCGAGGACGAGCAGCAGGCGGCTGTTGCGCTCAAAGGCATTGTGGTAAAGCTCCGCCGCCGTATTCAGGAGCACGTCCTCGGACACGTATTTGGCAAGCAGCTTGGCGGCAAGGGGGTGCCAGCCGGTTACCTCCTCAAGGCTGCGGATGCCGGCCCAGATCGCCCCCTTGCGCAGTCCGTCTATGCCGCGAAGGAGCGCGAACAGGTCTTCCCCCTCGGTGGGCCATGCGTCGAGGTACCCGAGGTGCGCCACTTCTTTCAGGAGATCGAGCATTTTCGCCTTCGCCTCCCCGTGGCACCATCGTACCATGGGCACCCCGACATACGCTGACGGGGCTAAATTTTATGCACCAACTCCGGTTACCGTAAACTTGCCCTGGCCGAAAACGGTGCCCTTCCCCGCGTGAATAAGCTCCCCCAGACGCAGGAGCGGCCAGAACTCCCCCACCGGCCCGGCATAGGTCGCCGTGCCGACGAAACCGCCGAGGGGCACTTTTCTATCCTGCCGCGAGGAGTAGCGCTCCCAATCGAACCAGTGGGTCCTGTCTTCAACAAGGGCGACTTCCCCGGCCCGCCGGATGATCCCCTGAAAATCCGCCTCGTAGGTAAAACCGTGGTGAAAGTAGCAGAGGGACGAGATGCGGCGGAGGAGATTGCGGACGAGAATGTGAAATTCGGGAGCATGCGCCGGCCGGCCGTCGTAGGTGACGCGCATTGGGGTGAGGAAGGCGAGGGTCGCCGCGGTGGGAGCAGCCGGGGCCGTTTCCCGCGCCGCCCTGTCCCAGACGTCCCGGGCGGTGATGCCAAGCTCCCGGGGCCGCACCACCCGGTCCGTGTGTTCATATATGACCGCCCTTTCCCCGGTAAGCGGGTTCACGGCGAAGATCCTGGCCAGGGTAAACGGCCGCCGCCCCCTGCCGATACCCCGGCGGCCGAACTCGTCCAGGGTGACGATGAAGTAGGGCAGGAGGTTGGCGGCGCGGCCGAGGAGGACCAGGGTAAAGCTTAAGGACTCGCCGGGAGCGTATGCCGTCTTTTCCTCCGGCGGGGGCTCCAGAACGAAGGGGCGGGGAATGCTGTCGAAGGTGCGCAGGACCTCGGCGCCGGGCGGCGGTTCGCTTTCGAAGACCAGGGCATAGGGGCAGGTATGCTTGAGCAGGCATGGCCGGCACTCTTTCTCGCCGGTGCCGCACACCAGGCGCCGGAAGGTGCCCGCGAAGCCGCCGCGGAAGGTGGAACCCTTGTACCGGGGCAGGGAGAGCCCCTGGGCCCCGGCCAGGAGCTCGATGTCGTAACGGGCAAGGGAGAACGCTCGGGGACACGGCACGGTGGCCACCTGCACCACCTGCCACTTTTCAAGCTCATGGCAAGAAATACGACACGCTGCCAGTTTTTCCTTCTAGGTCTTCGACGGCGGGACCTATCCGTTCAGGGTTGTTGGGGACATCTGGTGGGATTAGAGAAGCCGCTGTTCGCGGGATGCATGCCCCCCGGATGCTCTCGCCTCAAACCGGAGGCCGGCGCGCCAGGGCGAACGTCAATCGCAACCGCACCATTCCATGATGGTCAGGGCGTAGACGGCGGCGACTTCCAGAATCCTTCGCAACTCGATGTATTCGTTGGGGCAGTGGGCCACGGCGGTGACGCCGGGGCCGAAGACCACCGTGGGTATGCCGGCCACCTGCGCGAGGAGCCCGCCGTCGGTCCCCCAGGGGGAGGCTTTGTGTTCCGGTTCGGCGCCGAGGACCTTGCGGCAGTTGCCGGTAAGAACGCGCAGCACCGGGTGGTCGAGGGAAATGCTGCCGGGCAGCCAGCGCGCCCCGAACCACGCCACCGCCGGCGGGTGTGCGCGGAACCAGGGATCGGCCTCGCCCAGGAGAAGCAGGCTGCTTTCAAGTTCCTGCCGGGCGTCTTCGAGTTTTTCGCCGGGAGCCACCCCCATGCGGCCCTCCAGGGTAACCAGGTCGGGCACCGAGGACGGCCAGTTGCCCCCGGCAATCCTGCCGATATTGATGGGCACGGGTATGGGGACCCCCCGGTACAGGGGGTCCTGCAACAGGGAGGCGTTCCGCCGCTTTTCCAGCTCCGCAAGGCGCTCGATTACCGCCATGGCCTTTTCGATGGCGCTGACGCCCTGGTAGCGGGTGCCGCCGTGGGCACCGCGCCCCCTGACGGTGATGCGGAACCACATGGAGCCCTGCTGCTGCGGGTATACGGCCAGGTCTGTGGGCTCCGGAATCAGGGCGGCATCGGCGCGGTAACCGCGCAGGATGGCAGCCAGGGTGCCGGCGCCGCCGCTTTCCTCCTCGACCACGCTTTCGAACAGCAGGTCGCCTTTCAGCCTGACGCCCAGTGACCGCAGGGCCTCCACGGCGAAAAGGGCGGCCACGATGCCCCCTTTCATGTCCGTGGCCCCGCGGCCGAAGATCCTGCCGCCCTCAACGTGCCCGGACCAGGGAGACCTGGCCCACTGTTCGGGTTCACCCGGCGGCACGACGTCGATATGCCCGTTGATGAGCAGGGACCGTCCCCCGCCGGTGCCCCACCAGCGCCCCACCACGTTGGGGCTCCCCGTAAAGTCGGTGCGCGGCGAACAAAAACAGGGGTGCCCGAGCAGTTCGTCGCCCCCCGGTTCCCAGACGTCCACATCCATGCCCAGGTCGCAGAGTCTCGCGGCCACCAGGTCCTGGGCCTCACGTTCACAGCCCGCCGTGCTCTGGGCCCTGATGAGCTGCGAGAGGAAGGCGGCCGCTTCGTCGGCGTGGGCTTCGAGCCACCGTCTGAGGCGGGTTTCCATTGCTAACTTCCCCTCCCGTTATACCGCAGGTTTTCAAAGACAACGGCCATGCCGAGGCCGCCGGACATGCACAGGGTTACCAGACCGTAACGTTCGTTCCGGCGGATCAGTTCGTTGATCAGCGTCACCGTCAGCTTGCAGCCCGTCGCGCCCACCGGGTGCCCCAGGGCGATGGCGCCGCCGTTGACGTTGACTTTGCGGGGGTCGAGTTCCAGCTCCCTGATCACGGCGAGGCTCTGGGCGGCAAACGCCTCGTTGAGTTCCACCAGGGCAATATCCTCCAGGCGCAGGGACGCTTTCTTAAGTACTTTTCTGGTCGCGGGTACCGGTGCAATGCCCATTACCGCCGGATCGACCCCGACGCTGGCCCAGGCAACCACCCTGGCCTTGGGGTTAAGGCCGTATTCCTGCGCCTTAGCCCCGGACATCACCAGGACCGAAGCGGCTCCGTCGTTCATAGGACAGGCATTGCCGGCGGTGACGGTCCCTCCTTCGACGAACACGGGCGGCAGCTGGGCCATTTTCTCCAGGGAGACGTCCTTGCGCACCGCCTCGTCCTCGGCAAAAACCACGGTTTCCTTGCCCTTCATGACCTCGAAGGGCACGATTTCTTCGGTGAAGGCACCGCGGGCAATGGCCGCGGCCGCCTTGCGGTGGCTCAGGCAGGCGAATTCGTCCTGCTCCTCGCGGGTAATACCGTATCTTTGGGCCAGCCGCTCGGCCGTCACGCCCATGTGCTCGTGCCGGAGGGCGCACACCAGGCCATCGACCAGCAGGGCGTCTTCCAGGGTCAGGCTACCGTATTTTTTCCCCCAGCGGAGCCGCACCAGGTGCGGTACGCGGCTCATGCTTTCCGCCCCGCCGGCGACGATGACGTCGGCCTCCCCCGCCCTGATGGCCGTGGCCGCCAGGGTTATCGCTTTCAATCCCGACGCGCAGGCCTTGATAACCACGTGCGCCGGGGTTTCCAGCGGAAAGCCGGCTTTTTGCGAAGCTATCCGTGCGATGTTCAAACCGCCGCCGTGGATGTAGCCGTGCCCGAAGATGACTTCCTCGCAAGCCTCCGGGGGCAAACCCGTACGCCGGACCAGATCCTGCAAGACGTGTGCGGCGAGCTCCGAGGCCGGCACGTCGCGCAGGGTTTTACCGAACATGCCCACCGCCGTTCTGTTGCCGTCCACGATAACCGCGTCCCGCACAAGCAAAACCCCCGCCTGCTAAAACCGCCCTACCCGCTCCGGAACTGCAAGCGGCGCGCCCGTGGCCCGTACCACGTCCTCGACGGTGTATTCCCGCGCTACTTCTCTGAGGATCAGGCCGGCGCCGGTAACCTCAATCACGGCCATGTTGGTGATAATCAAATCTACCGCCTTGCTGGCGGTTAAGGGGTAGGTACACGCGCGCAGGATTTTGGGAGACCCGTCCCGCGCCAGGTGCTCGGTGACGACCACGACCCTTCTTGCCTTCTGGGCCAGGTCGACGGCTCCGCCCACCCCCGGCACCCTTTTCCCGGGGACGATCCAGTTGGCCAGGTCCCCTTTTTCGCTGACCTGCAGCGCTCCCAGGATGGTCATATCCAGGAGGCCGCGGCGGATAATCCCGAAAGCCAGCGCGCTGTCGAAGTAGGACGCCCCTTCCATCACGGTCACGGGCAAACCGCCGGCGTTGCACAGAAAAGGATCCTCCTCGCCCGGCTGCGGGCTCGGTCCGTACCCCAGGATGCCGTTCTCGGCATGGAAGATGACGTGCACGCCCTCCGGGACGTAATCCGCCACCAGGGTGGGGATGCCGATACCGAGATTCACGACCATGCCGCTTCTCAGTTCACGCGCCGCCCGCCAGGCTATCAGCTGCCTCTTTTCCCTTCCCATGGCCATTTCCAGTTCACCCCGCGGCTCGGAACCACCATACTGACGAAGATCCCGGGCGTTACCACGGTTTCGGGGTCCAGGGCCCCCAGCGGCACGATCTCCCTGGCCTCGGCAATGGTTATATCGGCCGCCATGGCCACCAGGGGGTTAAAGTTCCTGCCGCTGCGTACATATGTAAGGTTCCCGAAAGGGTCCGCCCTGTCGGCGTAGACAATGGCCACCTGGGCCGTAAGCGCGCTTTCCACCAGGTATTCCCTGCCGTGCAACCGTATCTTCTGCTTGCCCTCCTCGGCTACGGTGCCGATCCCGACGTCGGTAAGAATGCCCCCTAACCCCATGCCCCCGGCCCTGATGCGCTCCGCCAGCGTACCCTGCGGGCTAAACTCCACCTCCAGCTCGCCCCTGTGCATCATTTCGGCCGCCACCGGGTTCGAGCCGATGTGGGAGGTGATCATCTTGCGCACCCGCCCGGCGGTTATCAGGCGGCCCACACCAACATCGGGAAAACCGGCGTCGTTGCCGATCAGGACAAGATTCCTGACCCCCTTTTGCAGGATGCCTTCGATGATGGTCGGCGGCGTACCGACGCCGCCGAAGCCGCCGTACATGAGCACGGTGCCGTCGTTAATATGCCGCAAGGCCTCTTCCAGCGTGGCTACTTTGGCCAAGGCATTTCCCCTCGCGTGCATCGGGCACCACCCGGGCGCTCAGGGTACACGCCGCGTGCCCCCGGGTTCCAGGGGCAATCCGGGCACGGTGTACGCACCAAGCTGCTCCCCTACCTGGCGCAGCGTAAGGTCAAGGAGTTCAATAAGCACGTCTATTTCCTTCCTGGTGATGGTCAGGGGGGGTGCGACCATGAAGGCGGCGCCCTGCGGGCCGGCGAACGCACCGTCGGCATTGTAGATGATCAGACCGTTCTGCATGGCGCGGTCGATCACCGTGCCGGTCACGTTAAGCTCCCCGGCAAAGGGTTCGCCGGTGAAACGGTTCTTCACCAGTTCCACGCCCCACATCATACCGCGACCCCGGACATCGCCTATGAGGGGGTGCTTGCGCGCCAGCCTCCGGAGCTTCTTTTCCAGGTACCGGCCTGAGCGGCCCGCCTTTTCCACCAGGCGGTGGGCCAGAAGGTACCTGACAACCGCCAGGGCCACGGCGCAGGCCAGGGGGTTGGCGCTGAAGGTGTGCCCGCTCGTTATCGCGCCGGAGCCGGCGGCAATGGTCCGGAAAATGCGCTCGCCCACCATCGTCGCGGCAATGGGAGCATAACCGCCGCTCAGCCCTTTGCCGATGGCCATGATGTCCGGTACAACGCCCCAGTGCTCGACGGCGAACATCCTCCCCGTCCTGCCGAACCCGGTCATCACTTCGTCGGCTATCAGCAGCACGTCGTAGCGCCGGCATATCTCGGCGATCTTCTCGTTATATCCATCCGGGGGGACGACGGCCCCGCCCGAGGCGCCGATGACCGGTTCGAAAATGAAGGCGGCTATATTCTCCGGCCCGATCAGCTGTATGGCCCTCTCGAGTTCGCCGGCGCACAGGAGGCGGCAATCGGGATACCGCTGCCCCAGGGGACAGCGGTAGCAATAGGGCGGCGGCGCGACCGGGCCGTCCAGGAGGAGCTGCGCGAAGCGCCTCCGGCGCGCCCTGTGACCCGATACGGAAAGGGCCCCCAGCGTGATGCCGTGGTAGCTCATCCAGCGGGAGATAACCCTGTTCTTCGTGAAACAACCCCTCTCCTGCCAGTACTGGATGGCAATTTTTATGGCCATTTCGGTGGCTTCCGAGCCGCTGTTGACGAAGAAAACCCGGTTGAGATCCCCCGGAGCCAGATCGGCCAGCAGCGCGGCAAGCTCCTCGGCGGGCCGGTTGGCGAACTGCCCCCTGAAGGTAAAGCACACTTTCGAGGCCTGCTCGCGCATGGCCCGGACGATATCGAGATTGCCGTGGCCGATGTTGACCACCAGGGCCCCCGAACACCCGTCGAGGTAGCGCTTGCCCTCGCTGTCGTACAAATATATTCCCTTACCGTGAGAAACCAGAGGGTATTCCTTGAGGAGGCTGGGTTGGATAACGTGCGATTCGTGGTCCAATGTCGGCTCCCCCGTTTTCCGCGGCATTGACGGTTTCTTTTACAGACGAATATACGGAATTGCCGCCAGGACGTCTATTCGCCAAAGACACCCATCTTTGCAGAGAATAATTAGACGCCGTGTATAAATTTTCGGGGAAATCTCGGGCGGCCCTTACAGGTACAGGTGCAAGGTACGGCGAACCTAACCTTAGAACAAGGTTCAGGGAGGCGGGGAAATGACCCTTTCAGTCCGCGAGGCGCTGCGCACCACGGCCCTCAAATACGGGAGGCTGCTGGCCGGGGAGGCCGGCCTTGACAACCGGATCAGGTGGGTTACCGTAGTCGAAATCCTGGAAAACACCGACCGGCTGGCCGAGGGAGAGTTCCTCATCACCACCGCCTACGGCCTCTCCGGAGATGAAGGGAGACGAGTGCGCTTTATACCGAGCCTGGCGGCAAGAAAGCTGGCGGGCGTGGCCATAATGACCGGGTTTTATCTGCCGGAAATCCCGCCGGAGTTCGTCAGGCAGGCCGACGCCCACAAGCTGCCCCTGATAGAACTTCCCAGTTTCCTTAACTTCTCCGATATCACCCGCCCCATAATGCAACGGATCGTGCACAGCCAGTACGAGCTTCTGGACTATTCCGAGAACATTCACCAGGAACTCATGCAAATTGTGCTTTCCGGCAGGAGCTTTCCCGGCATTGCCGAGCTGCTGGCGGCCAGGACCGGCGGCGACATTACCGTCTGCGATGCCGGGTGGCAGGTGGTCGCGCGCCACGGTGCGAGACACGTTTCCGCAGAAAGCCGGGAGGAAATTCTGGTTTCTTTCCAATCCGGGGATTTGCTGAACGCCATGCGGCAGGGCGAAATCGTCTGTTTCACATCGGCGCACAACGCGGCGCCCATGGCCAACGTTGCGGCGCCCGTCACCGCCCAGGGCAAGATCCACGGTTTCATCGTGATGGCCAAACCGCGCCGGGAGTACACCGAACTTGACCGGGTATGCATCACCCACGCCGCCATGGTTTGCGCCCTCGAGTTCTTGAAACTTAAGGCGGTAGAGGAAGCGGAATTGCGGCTGCAGGGGGATTTCCTGGACGAGATCCTGGCCGGCAAGTGGCTCAAGGGCTCGACCATAGCCGAGAAAGGAAGGGCCATGGGCCTCGATTTTTCCCGGCGTCACAACGTTTGTATTATCAAGCTCTCCCCGCCGCCCGCTTCCGCCGGGGCCAACAATGACAAGGGATGCCTGTACAACCTTTACGAGATCGCCAGGCAAGCTTTTGCCGAAAGCCGCATCAAGATATTCGCCAAGGTGAGACGCGACGCGCTGGTGCTGCTGCTGGAAGGCGAGGCTCTTGCCCGGAAAGAGGTAGTGCTGGCCGCCGAGAAAATCGAAAAGAGGTGGGCCGCATCCGTCCCCAATATCAAAATCGCGATCGGTGTCGGGGAGAACCGGCGCGCCATCGACCAGTTGCCCGGCTGCGCGGAAGAGGCGGAGCTGGCACTCAAATTCGGGCACTTTCTGAACCCGCGCCACCGGGTTTGCTTTTACGCCGACCTGGGGATCTTTCAATACCTGGTCAGGCTGTACGAGCAAAAGGTCGATCTGCAAGCCGTATGCGATAACGTCCTGGGCGGGTTGCTGGAGTACGACCGCAAGCACGGCAAGAAGTTGTTGCCGACGCTGGAAACGTACCTGGCCCTGAACCAGAACAAGCAGCAAACCGCGGCCACGCTCTTCGTCCACCGGCACACCCTGACGTACAGGTTGAACAGGATCGAAAAGATTACGGGGATGGACCTGCACAACCCCAACCACCGCATCCTGCTGCAGCTGGCCATATACATCCACAGGTTCCTTTCCACTATTTGAAAGTATTTGAAAGGCGCGGCATCCCGGCAATTCTCCGGCACCCTGCCCCGGTGGCCGGGTTATACATTATGTAGCATTCACCCGGCGATATTTATGCCACCCTGACATATGTTTTTCTGTGGCCACGCCCGCTATAATTATTGAAAATTCAAAAAGTGGCACGGAACGAGGTATTTTACGGCGTAGGGGGTTCCGTAAATCTCGTGCGAGGGGAGGGGCGTGCCGGAGGCCACAGAGAATTTACAATAACATAAGGGGAGGCACGAGCATTGCTGAGAAAATTGTCACTCCTGTTGCTGGCGCTGGTGTTGGGAGCGGCGCTGGTCACGGCCGGATGCGGCCAGGGAAGCCGGGAGAGCGGCCAGGGTGAGGCGAAGAAAACCTTCAGCTTCGCCTGCTCGGGAGCCTACTATCCTTTCAGCTATTACGACGAAAAGACCAATGAACTCGTAGGCTTTGACGTCGAGATCGGCAAGGCTCTGGCCGGAGCCATGGGGATGGAAGCAAAACCGGTGACGGCCCCGTGGGAATCCCTGATTTCCGGGCTGAAGGCCGATAAGTACGACGCCATTATCGGCAGCATGACCATTACCGACGAGCGGAAAAAGGAAGTCGATTTCACGGATCCGTACTACGTTTCCGGACCGAAGCTCTTCGTGCGCGAGGACTCAGCCATTACCGGTGTAAGCGACCTGAAAAAGGATACGAAGATCGGCGTGCTCATGCAGAGCGTCTACGAGAACCTGGCCAAGCAATACAGCGACAACCTGAAATTCTACGAAAGCGACGTAACGGCGCTGCACGACCTGGACCTGGGCCGGGTTGAAGCGGTGATCACCGACCAGAATGTTGGCATGGCCAGCGCGAAGAAGGGCGGCTGGAAGATCAAGGCGGTCGGTGACCTGCTCATGGTCGAGAATGTCGGTATCGCCGTCAAGAAGGGCAATGCCGAACTGGTGGCCAGGCTCAACCAGGCCCTCAAGGATATCAAGGCCGACGGCACCTACGAGCGGATCGCCGTGAAGTACGTCGGCATGGATATCAGCGGGGACTGACGTTCAGGTGCGCGGCTCCGGGGGGTACCCCCGGAGCCTGCTTCATTATTTCCCGGTACTCTGCTGGAGGGTACTGCCGGTGGCGGTATGAAGCGGAGGTAAAAAGGCAGGATGGAATTCATTACAGGGTTGGTTCACTATTTCGTGCAAGACATTCCTATTTTCCTGGCGGCAGCCTGGTTAACCATCAGGCTGACGGCCGCCGCCCTGGCCATAGGCGTCCTTATCGGCCTGTTCTTTGCCCTGCTGAAGCTCTCAAAGAACGTGTTTTTCAACGCCCTCGCCCAGCTGTACATCACCGTTATCCGGGGCACACCGCTTATTGTTCAGATTTTCGCCATCTACTTCGGGATGGCCCGCATTTACGACTTCGGCGTCTTCTGGTCCGCCGCCATCGCGCTGGCCGTGCATAACGGGGCCTACATCGCCGAGATTTTCCGGGCCGGCATCCAGTCAATCGACCGGGGGCAGATGGAGGCGGCGCGCTCGCTGGGCATGACCTACGCCCTTGCCATGCGCCGCATCATCCTGCCGCAGGCCTTTAAGAGGGTTATTCCCCCGCTGGGGAACCAGTTTATTATCGGGCTGAAGGATTCCTCCCTGGCCGCCTTCATTACGGCGCCCGAGCTTTTCCAGATGGCGATGCGGCGGGCCGCGGCCACCTATGCCGACCTGGAGTATTACACCATTGCCGGCCTTTACTACCTGGCCATGGTAATCGCCTTCAGCTTCCTGGTGGCGAGGCTGGAAAGGCGGTTGGATGTCGATAAGGCTTAGGGGGAAGCGCTTTTGATTAAGATAAGAGGTCTCCACAAGTACTTTGGCGCGCAGCACGTCCTGCGGGGAATCGACCTTGACGTGGCCAAAAGCGAGGTCGTGTGCGTCATCGGGGCCAGCGGGTCCGGCAAGAGCACCCTCTTGCGGTGCATCAACTTCCTGGAGCGGGCCCAGGCGGGGGAAATCTGGATCGACGGGGAAAGGATCGACCCCAAGCGGCATAACCTTAACAAGATCCGGGCGGAAGTGGGCATGGTTTTCCAGCTGTTCAACCTGTTTCCGCACAAGACCGCCCTGGGCAACGTGATCGAGGCTCCGGTGATGGTCAAGAAAATGCCCCGGGGCGAAGCCGAAAGGGAAGGCCTGGCCCTCCTGGAGAAGGTCGGCCTGGGCGACAAGGCCAACAGCTACCCTTCGCAGCTTTCGGGCGGCCAGCAACAGCGGGTGGCCATCGCGCGGGCGCTGGCAATGCGCCCCAAGATCATGCTTTTCGATGAGCCGACTTCGGCCCTGGACCCCGAACTCGTGGGTGAAGTCCTGGAGGTAATACGGCAGCTGGCCAACGAAGGAATGACCATGCTTATCGTGACCCACGAAATGGCCTTCGCGCGGGAAGTAGCCCACCGCGTTATTTACATGGACGAAGGCCGGATTGTGGAAGAGGCGCCGCCGCACGAGATTTTTGAAAATCCGCGGGAGGAGCGCACCCGCACCTTCCTGGCGCGGGTCCTGAACCCCAGGAAGGGGGTCTCCGCGCCCGGCACAAAGAACAGGAGCGCGGCCGGCTAAACACGCGCACGCGCGAGCCTCCAGGCGCCACCGTTTCCCCCCTGCCGTTTCCGGGCAAACCGCAACCCTTGCCGGCTGAAATGCAGGCCGCCCGGTGCCGGACGGCCGCGCGGGAGCGGCGGAACCCGGCGTGCCGCCGGGGAAAGACCGGGCTTCAATCAGGGAGGTTGGCAAAGATGATAGAACAGCGCACGCCCATACCCGGTCCCGGGTCTACCGGTCTTCTAGAGAAACGGAAAAGGTATGTGGCCCGGGGTATCGCCAATACGATTCCCATCTTTGTTGCGGAAGCGAAAGGAGCGCGCGTCCAGGACGTCGACGGCAACACCTTCATCGATTTTTACGGGGGTATCGCCACGGTCAACGCCGGCCATTGCCCCGACCGGGTCGTCGCCGCCGTCAAAGACCAGGCGGAAAAACTTTTGCACACCTGCTTTATGGTTTCCATGTACCAAGGCTACGTGGACCTGGCCGAAAAGCTCGCCACCATTTGGCCAGGCAAAGGGGAGGCCGTTAAGGTTATGCTCGCGAGCAGCGGGGCGGAGGCGGTGGAAAACGCCGTTAAGATCGCCCGCTACCACACGAAAAGGCCGGGTATCATCGCTTTTGAATGCGCCTTCCACGGCCGGACCCTGCTGACCATGAGCCTTACCAGCAAGGTGAGACCTTACAAGTTCGGTTTCGGCCCCTTTGCCCCCGAAATTTACAAGGTGCCGTCGGCGTACTGTTACCGCTGCTACTTCCGCTCCACCTACCCGTCCTGCGGCCTGCACTGCCTCGAGAATTTCGCGCGCTTTTTCGCGGCCGAGGTGCCGCCGGAAAACATCGCCGCCATGATCGTCGAGCCGGTCCAGGGCGAGGGCGGCTTTATCGTACCGCCGCCGGAATTCCTGCCGGGGTTGCAGGCCGTCTGCGAGGAGCACGGCATCGTCTTCGTCGCCGACGAGATACAGACCGGCCTGGGGCGCACGGGCAAAATGTTTGCCGTGGAACACTGGGGGATCCGGCCGGACCTCATAACGCTGGCGAAGGCCATCGCCTCGGGCCTGCCCCTGAGCGCCGTCGTCGGCCGGGCGGAGGTCATGGACGCGCCCGACCCGGGCCAGATCGGCGGGACTTTCGGCGGCAACCCGGTGGCCTGCGCTGCCGCCCTGGCCACCATCGACCTCATCCAGGAGCAGAAGCTAGCCGCAAGGGCCAGGCGCATCGGGGAAGTCGCCATGGAACGCCTGCGCGGGCTGCAGGAGAAATACGCCCTGGTCGGCGACGTACGGGGCCTGGGGGCCATGCTGGCCCTCGAACTCGTCAAGGACAGGAAAACCAAAGAGCCAGCCCGGGAAGAAACGGCACAAATCATCGAAGCGTGCTACCGGCGCGGCCTGCTGGTTATCGGGGCGGGTATTTTCGGCAACGTGCTCCGCATCCTGGTTCCGCTGACCATCGCGGAGGAGGAGCTCGAGCTGGGCCTTTCCATCCTGGAAGATGCAATGGCGGAGGTGGCGGGGTAGAAACCCCCCGGCGGGAAAGGCAGGGATAGACAATGCACGGCTTTTACGGCCGGCTTTTGCGCGTCAACCTCGGTGAAAAAACTTACTCGGTAGAAAGTTTGCCGGAAGATGTTTACCGGGCCTACCTGGGCGGGAAGGGCCTGGGGAGCTACCTCTTGCTGCGGGAGGTCGCCCCGGGAACGGATCCCCTGTCGCCGGAAAACAAGCTCATCTTCACCACCGGACCGGCCACGGCCACCGAACTCCCGGGCACCAGCCGCTACGGGGTTTTCGGCAAATCCCCCCTGACGGGCCTCTACGCCGAGTCTTACGCCGGCGGGCGCGTGGCCCCGGCCCTGCGCCGGACCGGCTACGACGCCGTCATCGTCGAGGGCGCCGCCGGGGAACCCACCTACCTGGAAATCGGCGACGGCGGGGTTGTCTTCCGCGCCGCCGCCCACCTCTGGGGCAAGGATACTTACGCCACGGAAGAAGCCGTCCTGGCGGAAGTCGGCAGGAAAGACGCCCAGGCCGTGGTCATCGGCCCGGCGGGCGAAAACCTGGTCCGCTTCGCCTGCCTGGTAAACAACCGCTGGCGCTCCGCGGGCCGCACCGGTCTGGGTGCGGTGATGGGAGCCAAAAAATTAAAGGCGCTGGTCTTCCACGGCCGTGCCCGGTGCGACATCGCCCACCCCGAGCTTCTCCGGGAAATCGCCGGCCGCCTCCGCGCCGAGGGCAAGGACAACCCGGGCGTCAAGGCCTACCGGACCTACGGAACGCCGGTAATGGTGGGCATTGTGAACGGCGCCGGCGCCTTTCCCAGCCGCTACTGGCGCGCCGGGAGCGACCCGCGCTGGGAAAACCTGAGCGGCGAAGCCCTGCTCCAGAACTTCGCCGTGCAACCCAGGGCTTGCCCGAACTGTTTCCTGGCGTGCGGCAAGCTGGTAACGGTAAAAGAAGGCAAACACGCGGGCCTCACCATCGAAGGGCCGGAATACGAAACGATCTACGCCTTCGGCGGCCTGTGCGGCATCAACGACCTCGCCGAGATAATCCGCCTCAACGACCTGTGCGACCGGCTGGGCATGGATACCATCACCGCCGGCAACTTGCTCGGGCTGCTGATGGAAGCGGGAGCAAGGGGCCGGGTGCAAGGCTTTCCGGCTTACGGCGACGCGGAAGGCGCGGCAGCATTGCTCCGGGACGTTGCCGGTCGCCGCGGCGCCGGCCGGCTCCTGGCCCGCGGCATCAGAGACGCAGCCCGGGAACTGGAGCTTGAGGATCTCGCCGTCCACGTCAAGGGCCTTGAACCGGCCGGCTACGACCCGCGCGTACTCAAGGGAATGGGGCTGGCTTACGCCACCTCCACGCGGGGCGCCTGCCATCTCCGGGCCACGTTCTACAAGGCGGAATTGAGCGGGATGATCGACCCCGCAACCGTAGACGGCAAGGCAGCCCTCTTCATCGACTTCGAAAACCGCCTGACCCTTTTTAACACCCAGATTATATGCGTCTTTTTCCGCGATCTTTTGCCGTGGGACAAGCTGGCACAGGTCATCAGGGCCGTTACCGGCCGGGATTTGACCCGGGAAGAACTCGCCGGGACGGCCAACCGCATTGTCACGGCCACCCGCCTTTTCAACATACGCGAAGGCGCCACGCGCGCCGACGACACGCTCCCCCGGAGGTTTTTCGAAGAGCCCATCAACGACGGCCGCAACATCATCACCCCCGAAGAGCTCAGGCGCATGCTCGACGATTACTACCGGCTGCGCGGCTGGGACGAAAACGGCGTGCCCCCGGAAATCTAAAACGCCGCGCCGGCGCCGGGCCCCCACAAGGTTATCGGGCCACGCAGCAGGCTCCGGTTCCGTGACTCAAGACTGTATTCGATTTCTACCCTGCCGGTGGCCGGGCTTGCCTTGCAGCCCGGCCACCGGGTTTCCAAGGACCTGAGTTTCTTCCTCAAAAAGTAACAAAGGGAAGCCTGCGAAGAAATGCAGTAGGCTCTAGTGCCAGGCCAACCGTACCCGGGCTACTACGCGGCGTATCTACCGGCGGTCACTCGGCGGGGGTCCTTAAGCGTGGACCCCCGCTCTTCTCTTGGCGTCCCAGACCAGGTAGGCCTTGATGAAGTCGTCGATCTCTCCGTCCATAACCGCCTGGACGTTCCCCGTTTCCTCCCCGGTCCGGTGGTCCTTCACCATGGCGTACGGGTGGAAGACGTAGGAGCGGATCTGGCTGCCCCAGGCGATCTCGGGCTGCTCCCCCCGCAGGGCGGCCAGTTCCTCTTCCCGCTTCTTTATCTCCAGGGCCAGGAGCTTCGCCCGCAGAAGCCGCATGGCCGTCTGGCGGTTGGCGATCTGCGAGCGCTCGTTCTGGCACGTGACCACGATCCCGGTGGGCAGGTGCGTGATGCGCACCGCCGACTCGGTCTTGTTGACGTGCTGGCCGCCCGCGCCGCCGGAGCGGAAGGTGTCGATGCGCAGGTCCTCCGGATCGATTTTGACGTCGGCGTCCTCTTCCACCACCGGCAGGACGTCCACGGAGGCAAAGGAGGTGTGCCGCCGGCCGCTGGCGTCGAAGGGGGAGATGCGCACCAGCCGGTGCACCCCTTTCTCCGCCCGCAGGTATCCGTAGGCGTTCGGCCCGCTCACCTGCAGGGTGACGCTCTTGATCCCCGCCTCGTCATCCCGGAGGATGTCCAGGATCTGCACCCGGTAGTTGTGCTCCTCCGCCCAGCGGGTGTACATGCGCAGCAGCATCTCCACCCAGTCCTGGGCTTCCAGGCCGCCCGCCCCCGCGTGGAGGCTGAGGATGGCGTCGCGGTGGTCGTAGGGCCCGGCCAGGAGCACCTCCATTTCCAGGGACGTCACGGCGTGCTCCAGTTGCGCCAGTTCCGTTTCCAGCTCCGCGGCCGTTTCCGGGTCGTCCACCTCCCACCCGAGTTCCAGAAGCACCCGGGCGTCCTCGCACTGCCGCTCCACGCGGCGGAAGGCCTCCACGGTGTCCCGCAGCTCCGCCGCCCGCTGCGCCGTCTTCTGCGCCCGCTCCGGCTCCGACCAGAAGTCGGGCGCCGCCATTACCTCTTCCAGGCGCGCGATTTCCGCCTCCCTGGCGGAAATGTCAAAGGGATCACCTCAAATCGTCAACGCGCGCCGCTATATCTTCCAGTTTTCTTGCCAGTTCAGGATACATGTGTACTTCCTCCTTACCCCGTCGCCGCCTGCCGGCCGCAGCACTTCTTGTACTTCTTGCCGCTCCCGCACGGGCAGGGCTCGTTGCGCCCAATCTTTTTCCCCCGCCGCACCGGCTGCCGCGGCCCCTCCTCCTGGTAGCGGTTCTCCACCGTCCGGCGCCGCTCGGGGGCCGCGACCACCCGCACCCGGAAGAGGTAGCGGATGACGTCCTCCTGAATGGAGGCCACCATATCCTGGAACATCTGGTAGCTCTCCAGTTTGTATTCCACCAGCGGGTCCTTCTGCCCGTAGGCGCGCAGGCCGATGCCCTCGCGCAGCTGGTCCATGGCGTCGAGATGATCCATCCACTTCTCGTCCACGATGCGCAGGAGCAGGAGCCGCTCGAGGGAGCGCATGGTCTCCGCCCCCACCTCCTGCTCGCGGGCGGCGTAGGCCTCCCGGGCCCGCTCCAGCAGGAAGGCCTTCATCTCTTCGCGCCGCATCCCCTCGAGCTCCTCCAGGGTCACGCCACCCTGGGGCAGGAAGACCTGGAGCGCGTGATCCAAAAGCCCCGCCAGGTTCCATTCCTCGGCGTGGACGCCCTCCGGTGCAAAGGTTTCCACCGCCCGGTTGACAACCTCTTCCAGCATCTGCGCCACCACGGGCCGGAGGTCCTCGCCCGTCAGCACCTCGCGCCGCTGGCGGTAGATCAGCTCGCGCTGCTTGTTGATGACGTCGTCGTACTCCAGCACGTGCTTGCGGATGCTGAAGTTGCGGTTTTCCACCCGCTTCTGGGCCGATTCGAGGGACCTGGTCAGCAGGCCGTGCTCCAGGGGCACATCCTCCTCCAACTTCAGGCGGTTCATCAGGTTGGCAATGGTTTCGCCGCCGAAGAGGCGCAGGAGGTCATCCTCCAGCGCCACGAAAAACTGCGTTGAGCCGGGGTCGCCCTGCCGACCGCAGCGCCCGCGGAGCTGGTTGTCGATGCGCCGCGCCTCGTGCCGCTCCGTCCCGATGATGTGCAGCCCGCCCAGGGCCACCACCTTGTCGTGCTCGGCGTCGGTAATCTTTTTGAACTTCTGGTAAAGCTCCTTGTAGACCTTGCGGGCCTCCGCCACCTCGGGGGTGCATTCCCCGTACTCGGCAACCTCGGCCAGCACCTCCGGCGGGTACCCCATCCGCCGCATCTCTTCCTTTGCCAGGAACGACGGATTCCCGCCCAGCAGGATGTCCGTGCCGCGGCCCGCCATGTTGGTGGCGATGGTCACCGCCCCGAGGCGTCCCGCCTGGGCCACGATTTCCGCCTCTTTTTCGTGGAACTTGGCGTTCAACACCTGGTGCGGGATGCCGCGCTTCTTGAGCATCTCGCTCAGGATTTCCGACTTCTCGATGGAAATGGTTCCCACCAGCACCGGCTGGCCGGTGGCGTGCCGCCGCGCGATCTCCTCCACCACGGCGTTGAACTTGGCCCGCTCGGTCTTGAAGATCACATCGGGCAGGTCCTGCCTGATCATGGGCTTGTGGGTGGGAATGACCACCACGTCGAGCCCGTAGATCTTCCGGAACTCTTCCTCCTCCGTGGCCGCCGTGCCGGTCATGCCGGCCAGCTTCTCGTACATGCGGAAGTAGTTCTGGAAGGTGATGGTGGCCAGGGTTTGCGACTCCCGCTCGATTTTTACGCCTTCCTTGGCCTCGATGGCCTGGTGCAGCCCCTCGCTGTACCGGCGGCCGAACATAAGCCGCCCGGTAAACTCGTCGACGATGATCACCTGGCCGTCCCGCACCACGTAGTCCCGGTCGCGCTTCATCAGGGCGTGGGCGCGCAGGGCCTGGTGCAGGTGGTGCATCAACTCGATATTGCCCTCGTCGGCCAGGTTGTCGATCTTGAGCATCTTCTCGACTTTGGCGATCCCCTGCTCCGTCGGCGCCACCGTCCGCGCCTTCTCGTCCACGGTGTAGTCCACGTCACGGACCAGTTTCGGCACCACCCGGGCGAAGGCGTAGTACAGGTCGGTGGACTTGTGGGCCTGCCCGGAGATGATGAGGGGCGTCCGCGCCTCGTCGATGAGGATGGAGTCCACCTCGTCGACGATGGCGTAATGCAGTTCGCGCTGCACCACTTCCGCCGGGTCCAGGGCCATGTTGTCCCGCAAGTAATCAAAGCCGAACTCGTTGTTGGTACCGTAAGTGATATCGGCGGCGTAGGCCTGCCGGCGCGCCGCCGCGTCGAGCCCGTGGACGATGAGGCCCACCGAAAGGCCCAGGAAGCGGTACACCTGCCCCATCCACTCGCTGTCGCGGCGGGCGAGGTAGTCATTGACAGTGACGATGTGCACCCCGCGTCCGGTCAGGGCGTTCAGGTACGCCGGCAGGGTGGCCACCAGCGTCTTGCCCTCGCCCGTCTTCATCTCGGCGATGCGCCCCTGGTGCAGGACGATGCCTCCCATAAGCTGCACGTCGAAGTGGCGCATATCCAGCACCCGGCGCGCCGCCTCGCGCACCACGGCAAAGGCCTCCGGCAGGAGGTCGTCGAGGGCGGCGCCGTTGGCGAGCCGCGTGCGGAATTCCGCCGTCATGCCGCGCAACTCGGCGTCGCTGCGGCGCGCCATTTCCGGCTCCAGGGCGTTTATCTGCGCCACCGCCCGCGCAAGTTTCTTGACTTCGCGGGCGTTGTCGTCCAGCAGGTTCTTGACGAAACCCAGCATACAGGGTTAGACCCCCTTCACAAAATCGAGGAACCCTGCCGGTTCCTCCTTTTCCCGCACGCCTCTATTTTAGCACCCCCGGCACCATCTTGCAACCTTGTCAGGAAACGCCTGGCAG
>JBFMHQ010000032.1:0-4878 GCA_040751815.1 Bacillota bacterium
GTAAAGCCCCAGCCGTGCGGCAAGGCGGTAGAGGATGGCCGCCATCTGCGCCCGCGTCACCGGGGCCTTGGGCGCGAACCTTTCATTGCCCACGCCTTTTACCAGGCCCGCCGCCGCTGCGGTGGCGACCGCCTGCCGCGCCCAGGGGGCGATCCTTTGGGCGTCGGCGAAGGCGGGGGTTAGGTCCTGGATGCTGATGCCGGCCACCCGCAGGGCCACCGCCGCCAGCTCCTCGCGGGTGAGGGTGGCGCCCGGCCGGAACCTGCCGCCGGCGCCGGCCATCAGGCCCCTGGCGCGGACCGCCGCCACCGCCCCGGCGTACCAGGCGTCAGGCGGCACGTCGCCGAAGGCGCTCGTGGTCTCCGTGGTCTCGAGACTGAGGAATCCCGCCAGCAGCGCCGCCAACTCCGCCCGGGTAAGCGGTTTTTCGGGCTTGAAGCTGCCGTCGGGGTAGCCGGCAATGACGTTGCGGGCAGCTAAGACACTAATCTCCTTCGCCGCCCAGTGGCCGGTGGTGTCGGTAAACTCCTTGGGGAGGCCGAAGACGGTGTAGTTGGAGAAGTGGTCGAGCTCAACCACCACCTGGTTAGCGCCGGGGTCGAATCTGCCGCCCACCGGGCGCCAGATGCCGTCCGTCTCCTGCCGGAAGACGAGGCAGACCCGCGGGTCAAGGCTGCCGAGCTTGGCCATATCGAGGGTAAAGCCCACTTTGACGGGTTTGGCCGGCGTGGTCGCGCTCTCGATGCTGATCACGGGACTCACCACCAGCGCACCCGCAGGAGGTTTCTCCGGCGTTTCGGACGCCAGCTTAACCGTTACTTTCGCACCCTCTGGCAGCGCGCCCGCGGGAAGCGCAAGCGTCACCCTGCCGTCAAGAAGCGTAGCCGTCTGCTGCCCACCGGTGACGGTTACCACCGCGGTGCCGGACGGCAACTCCTCTTTCTTGGGCGGCGCGGCGCCACCGCCACCGCCTCCGCCGCCACCGCCGGAGGGGGGAGGAAGCGAGCGAACGTAGGCAACAACCTTGGCGGCGTTGAGGGTGCCGCCGGAGGCGACTTTTCCGGCAAGCGCAGGCAGGGTCGTCACCTGGGCTTTAAGGATATCGATCAACTGACCGGGCGGAAGATCGCCACGCAGGGAGTACGCCAGCGCCGCCGCGCCGGAAACGAAGGGCGCGGCCATCGAGGTGCCGGACCAGGCTTCGTAAGGGTCATAACCAAGCACCGCGTTGGCACCTGTCCGCGCCGGTTTAAGGATGTCGATGTAAAGACGATCGGGAGAAAGCGAAAGCGCGTACGTGGCTCCCGTGAAAGGTTCGTAGACGCCCTTTATGACGCTGGGACCTTCCCACTCGTTGACGAACTGCGCACCCAGGTACTGCCGGTAGAAATCCGTTTTCTCGATGCCCCACCCGGCGTCGCGGCCGCAGAGGAGAAGCCTGCCGCCGGCCTGCAGGTAGGTAATGAGGTTGTTCTGGTCGGCCGAAGTGAGATTCGGAGGATCGTTGATGTCACTCGATCCGGCGTGCTGTCGACGGCGTGACCCGTGAACCAGACCACGCCGCTGTAGACGGCGGCGTCGACCGCGGGGCCGTCGGCGCCGTTCGGCAGCGTATAGAGGGTGTAAACATACCCGGCGGTGCTCAGGGCGTTCAAGTAGTATGAACTTACGTCGGGGAGAGTCCACTGGTTCGGAGATGTTCCGTACGTCCCGTTCTGGTCGTCGTCCACCACCAGCAGGGGCTTACTCTGCGTGTCCGCCGGGGTGATCCCCAGCCCGCCGTATACGGCGCGCCAGACGGCGTCGTAGACCGCATCAGCCGTGGTCAGATCCTCCGCGCCGAAGCCCCAGAACACGGCCCTGTACCCATAAACATCGTCCTTTACCGCCAGGGCGACGCCGCCGTCCGCCGGGGGTGCGGGAACGGTGCTCACGATGTCCTTGCCCGGCGCGGCTAGAAGAACCGATTCATCCCCGTAATTGGAGAAGCCCGCCAGCGCCCCATCAGGCGCCAGGGCGGCCACGCTAACGATGTTGGGCAGCGCCGTGATGCGGTAGTCGGGCCAGTCTTTCGTAAAGCCGGCCGGCCATACGGGCACAGCGTCGTTGTCGTTGGTTTTGTTCCCCGCCGCGGCTACGAAGAGCACGCCAGGGTAAGCCTTGATTGCACCATAGAGACATTTGTCTCCCTCACAAGGAGGCGGGCCCCCGGGCACAGAGCCGAAGCTCATATTTACCACTTTCGCCCCGTGCTGCGCCGCGTAGTTGATACCGTCGACGATTGAAGCCGTAGTACCTGCACCGTCGGCGCCCAGCACCTTCACCGCCATCACCTTCGCCCCCGGCGCCACCCCGGCCACACCTTGGCCGTTGAGCGCTGCGGCGATGATGCCCGCCACGTGGGTGCCGTGGCCGTTGTCGTCCATCGGGTCAGCATCGCTGTTCACAAAGTCATAGCCCTTAACCACCTGACCCTGGAGATCCGGGTGGTTATAGTCCACGCCGCTATCGAGTACCGCCACTACGAGACCTTCGCCGTGAGTATAGCTCCAGGCATCCTCGGCGCGCACGCCGTAAACCACATTAGTTATACCCCAACTGACCAGCGGGTCGTTAACTGTGCAGCAGTGGTAGGTGAAGTTCGGCTGGGCGTACTCAACCCGTGGGTCGCCCTTAAGCCTCTCTACCGTACTGGGAACGTCTGCCGCGGTCTTGAAAAGCGCCGCGCCGTGCGGCAGCGCCCGCGCCATCCGAAGGCCCAAAGCCCCGTGCGCCGCCGCGAAGTCCGCCGCGGCCGCCGCCAGGCTCTTGCCCTTTACACCTCGTCCTTAAACTTCACGATCACCTCGCCGGGCACGTAGCCCTGGGCCGTGCCCCTCTGCACCTGCATTTGCCGGCTGAAAGGCCAGGGCGCCGCGGCGGCTGGCAGTACTGTTCCCAGGATCAGCGCCACCGCCAGCAAAAGCCCGAACTCCCGGTAGAAGCAACCTTTTGGCCACTCCATCCCTTTCGAAAAAACCTCCTCTCTAAGCTCATCTCCTGAAGCCGTCCGCACCCATCAGTTTGCGCACCCAAAGCCTTTCTCCATCGGGAGACCCATCACCCCCTCCCTGGCCGAAGCAAGGCTCTTTCCCCTCAACAGGTTAAACGAGTTGTCCGAAACTTCTCCCGCCCACAAAAGGCACGTTTACACAATTTTCAGGCAAGGCCCTTTGTACTCCGCCCGGCTGCCGCTCCTATTCTACCGCGGGCACCCCGACATTTGCGGTCGGAGTAAACAGAAAACCCAGCACTTATGCTTTGAGTGCTGGGTTGCCGCCACTCTGGTTCCAATGCGCGCCGGGCTTACCGCACCCAGACGTCCACCATCATGCCCAGGAAGAGCAGGGCCAGGTAAGGGCTGGAGAACTTGAAGAGGGTCCAGGCGGCCTGCGGGGTCGGCCAGAGGTAGACGTAAACGCTCATCGCAAGGGCGGCGATGCCGGTGACGGCGGCCGTGGCCGGGTAGACCGGCCCCCAATCGCCAACCAGGTAGATAAGCCCGGAGAAAACCACCATCAGGATGACGGTGCTCAGGAGACAATGGAGCGCCCTCTTAAGCTCGCAGACCACCGGCAGCATGGGGACGCGCACCCGGGCGTAGTCCTCCTTGTAGAAGATGGCCAGGCTCCAGATGTGGTTGGGAATCCAGAGCACCACCAGGCCGCCGATCAGCACCGGCAGGAGGTCGACCCGCCCGGTGATGGCCGTCCACCCGAAAAGGGCCGGAAGACCTCCCGAGAATCCGCCCAGGATGATGTTCCAGACGCTTTTGCGCTTGAGCCACAGGCTGTAGATCCCCACATAGCCCAGCATGCCGCCCCACAGGCAGGCGAAGGCCACCGGGTTCAGCCCCCAGGCCAGGAACAGGGAAAGAACGAAGAGGAAAAGCCCCCAGTACAGGGCCCGCACCGCCGGGTAGATGCGCCCCTCCGGAATCGGGCGGCGCCGGGTCCGCGCCATGGCGGCGTCCAGGTCGCGGTCGACGTAACAGCTCACCGCGTTGGCCCCGGCGCAGGCCAGGGTCACCGCGGCCACGGCCTGCAGAATTTCGTGCCACGGGACGGGCCCCGCCGCGGCGGCCGCGGCGGGCATCACCCCCAGGGCGGTGAAGACCAGAAGGAAAACCGACCGGGGCTTGGTTACCTCGATATAGGCCCTTAACGCATCCCACAGACCGGGGGACACCGCGCGGGCACCCACGCTTGCCTCTGCCGCTTTATTTTCCACGACGACCCCACCTCAGGTATGCCGGTCATTGCCGTTCCCCTGTATTCGACGCCCGCCCCCGGTTATCCTGCCGCGCCGGCGTTCTTTCGCAAAATGTGCGTCCAACTATACTTTGCCGCGGCCGCCGGCAGGATTTTCCCTTATCGTGTCAAAAATTGACCCAAAATACCGGGAGATGTACCGCTTGCGATCGCTGAACACGCGTCTTATTGCCGGTTTATTCCTCGTCGCCCTCATACCCCTGCTTTTCTTCTACATGCTGCACCGCCTGGTGCAGGAGCAGCAGTTGCTTGAACTGGAAAGGCGGGATATGGCCATCTCCGGCGAGCACGCCGTGCGTCTGCTGGAAGGTGCCGGCCGACAAATGCTTGCCACCCTGGAAGACTATGCCATTTGGAACGAAACCTATGATCAGATAGACTTGCAGGAGGCCGGCTGGCTCGCAGAGAACTTCACCGACTGGCTGCCGTCCCATTTCGGCTTCCGGCTGATCGCGCTTCTCGACCGGCAGGGGCAGCCGGTTTACACATACGGCGTCCCGCCCGGAGAAAACCCCGGCCGCTGGAGGGAGGTGCACGCCGCCCTTGCCGGCGGCCGTGTTTCCGGCTT
>JBFMHQ010000032.1:4978-19094 GCA_040751815.1 Bacillota bacterium
GCCCCCTCCAGGGCGTGCCCGCGGATGAGCTTGCCGGCTTCCAGCGCACCTTCAACTTCCTGGTGGACGCCGTGGCCGAAAAAGAGAAGGAACTCGAACGGCTTGCGGCCACCGACGACCTCACGGGGCTTTTCAACCACAGGTCGTTCGTGCGGGACCTGGAGGCGCTGCACGAAGCCGCCGCCCCCTTCGCGGTGCTGATGTGCGACCTGGACAACCTGAAGCTTCTTAACGATGCCCGGGGGCACCTGGCGGGCGACCGCCTGCTGCAAATGGCCGCGGCAACCATCGGCCGCGCAGTGGCCGGCCGGGGCACGGCCTACCGGTACGGCGGCGACGAGTTCGCCGTACTGCTTCCCGGAGCAGACGCCGCCGCGGCGGCGGCGGTGGCGGGGCGCATTCGCCGCGAAGTCGCCGACCTTGCCCTGCCGGAAGAACCGGATCCCCTCTTTTGCGCCACCATAAGCATCGGCAGCGCAACCTTCCCGGAGGACGGCAGGAACGGCGCGGAATTGGTCGCCAATGCCGACCGCGCCCTGGCGGCGGCCAAGCAGCGAGGCCGGAACCAGGTGGTGCCGTACGATCCCGAACTGGAAACCTTCGCTCCCGTCGGAGCCGAGGCGCATACTTCCCTCCTGATGGACGTCATCCGTTCCCTGGCCGCCGTCGTCGACGTGCGCGATCAGTACACCGGCTCCCACTCGGAGCAGGTGGGCGAACTCGCCTCCCGGCTGGGCCAGGCGGCAGGCCTGTCGCCGCGCCAGTGTTTTTACCTGCGCATCGCCGGGCTGCTGCACGATTGCGGGAAGATCGGCCTGCCGGACACCGTTCTGCGCAAGCAGGGTCCGCTAACTCCCGATGAGCAGGTTCTCGTGCGGCAGCATCCGGTTCTCAGCGGCAGGATCGTTCAGCACCTGCGCACACTGGAAATTATCCGTCCCTGGGTCATCCACCACCACGAGCGCTACGACGGCACGGGGTACCCAGAAGGGCTGCAGGGAGAGGCCATCCCCCTCGAGGCGCGCATCCTGGCCATCGCGGACGCATACCACGCCATGGTTTCCCATCGACCCTGCCGCCCGGCCCTCTCCGAAGAAATGGCCTGCGAGGAATTGCAGGCCCAGAGGGGGAGGCAGTTCGACCCGCGCCTGGTCGACATTTTCCTGGCCAGAGTCCTCCCGGCCCGCGCGGCAGAGGCGGGCTAGTGCCCCCTTCCCAATCCCGCCTTCAGATCATCCGGTTACGGATCAAGGCGGCGGTTTTCCTCCGCCGCCTCGATCCCAGAACTCCCTTTCCGGCGCTAGCCGTCCCGCACCGGGATGCCGACGCCGCCGATGCCCCGGAAACACTCCCGCAGGTGCTCCTGCGGCAGCGCCCGCGAAACCAGGCTCACCGCAATCAACCCCACCACGGAGGCCGGCAGAGCCACCACCAGGGGGTCGATGATGTTCCACGGGAAGGAGGCGATGTACGGCTTGCCCAGAAGGGCCTGGGCCACCCCGAAGATCACCGCCTCTTTCTGGTGCACGAAAAAGACCATGAAGCCGTAGGCCAGCGAACCGGACACGATGCCGGCGATCACGCCCCCGCGCGTCGCCCGCGGCCAGTAGAGGGCGGCGACCAGGGCCGGGAGGAAGCTGGCGGCGCACAGCCCGAAGAAGATGGAAGTGGCCAGGGCGATGATGCTAACCGGGAGCCGGAAGCCCAGGTAGAGGGTCGCCGCCAGGGCCAGCAGGACGCCGGCGCGTGCGGCAACCATCCCCTGTTCCCGCGGAGCGCCGGGGAGCACCAGATAGTACAGGTCGCGCACGGACGTCCCGATGGCGTGGAACTGACTGCTGAGCGTCGACATGGCGGCGGCCAGGAGGGTGAGCATGAAGATGTAAACAAACCAGTGTGGCAGGGCCTGGCTGATGTAAAGGGGAATGATGCGGTCGATGTTCGGCGTTCCGGTCACCGGGTCGGTTACCATGGCCAGGGCGATCTTCCCGGCGGTCCGGTGAAAGAAAACGTTCGAAAGCGCGCCCACCACGTAGACGGTCCCCGTCATGGCCAGGATGAAGATGCCGCCCACCACCAGGCCGCGGCCGAATTCGCGGCCGCTGCGGAGGGCCATAAACCGCACCGCAAGTTGCGGCTGGGCCAGTACGCCGATCCCCACCCCGAGAACCAGGGTGCTCACTACGTACCACCACAGTTCGGAGCCGGGCAGCGGCATGGCGGTCCAGCCGGCGTGGCCCTTGGCGGCCAGGGCGGCCGGCACCAGGTCTTTGAGGTCGGACAGCGCCGTGTGGGCGGGGATGACGCCTCCCAGCCGCACGTAGGTCAGAACGAGAAGGATCACCATCCCGGCAAACATGATGGCTCCCTGCAGGGCATCGGTGTAGATGACCCCGCGCAGCCCGCCAAAAAAGACGTAAACGGCAACCAGGATGGCGAAAACGACCAGCGCCCAGGTATACTCCACCTTTAAGACCTGCTCGAGGAAGCGGGCGCCGCCGATCATCACGGCCGCCGCGTAAAGGGGCATGACAAGGGCGATGATCAGCGCGGCGTAACCGTGGATGAAGCGCGAGTTAAACCGGCGGGACATAAGCTCGGGGAAGGTGTGCGCCCCCAGGTTGGCGCCCATGGTGCGGATGCGCTTCCCCAGAAAGGCGAAGGCGATAAAAATCCCCACGAAGATGTTCAGGGCCGCCAGCCACAGCATGCTCATACCGTAAGCCGCGGCCGCCCCGCCGAAACCGACGATGGCCGAGGTGCTGATGAACGTCGCGCCGTAGGAGAGGGAAACGAGAAAGCCGTTGACCCGCCCCCCGGCGACCATGTAGTCGGCCGCCGACCTGGTATGCCGCCAGCCGAGATAGCCTAGATAAAATGTGACCACCAGGTAAAGGATGACTACCAGATAGAAGAGTGGGTCCAAAATCGCTCCCTCCCGTAACTATTCGTCGCTGTTCCAGCGCGCCACGCCGTAAACCACGCACAGCAAGGTCGAGGCGATGCAGAGTACGTAAGCCAGGAAGACGCCGAAACCCTCAAGACCCAGCAAACCGTCACCTCCCCCCAAAAAAACTCAGGCCCTTCGCCCCAAGGGACGAAAGGCCTTCACCTTCCGCGGTACCACCCTCTTTGGCCGCTCCCGGAGCGGCCCCCTCAACCGGCCGGGGAGAAAACGCCCGGCCGCCCGCTAACGGGGGCCACCGGCGCCGCCTACTTGCGCCATCCGGGTTTCAGCGGCGCAGCTCCGGGGCGAACTTCAACCGGTGACGCCGGAAAGGGCTTGCAGCCACGGCCCCTTCTCTCTGGGCGGCAATTCCCGGACTACTCTCCCCTTCACCGCCGATAAGCGCAGAATCTGGCGAAATTATACCACCGAGGCGCGCAAACCGGCAAGAAATTTTCTTGGGCAGGAACAGGAGGATTGCAAGCGGGAGGGCCAGAACCATGCATGCGGGCGGGATACCGCCGGCAATTAAAGGCGGAGGCCGGAGAAATGCCCAGCTTTAAAACCCTGCTTATCGCCCTTTACAACTACAAGGGGCTCGGCGTGCGGTACCTGGCCGCAACCCTCAAGGAGCGCGGCTTTCCGTGCGCCATCCTGTTTCTTAAGGGCTTCCAGGCCCACAACATGAAGAAACCCACGGAAACCGAGTACGCGCTGGTCGAGGAGGTCATCGCCCGGGAGCGGCCGGATCTCATCGGCATCAGTTACATGTGCACCTTCCACCGGGAAGTCATCGAGGAACTGACCCGGCGCCTGCGCGCCCGGGGCCACCGCGTCGTCTGGGGCGGCGTCTGCACCACCCTCTTTCCGGAACAGGCCCTGGCCCACGTGGACCTGGCCGTGCGGGGCGAGGCGGAGGAAGCCTTTCCGGAACTGGTGGAAGCCCTGGCCGCCGGGCGCGACTATACGGGGATCAGGAACCTCGCTTTCCGGCGAAACGGCGGGATCGTGGTCAACGAACTGCGCCCGTTGCGCCGGGACCTCGACGCCCTCCCCTTCCCCGACCTTGGTGGGAACGACAAGTACTATATCAACGAGGACCGGCTTACCTGTCGCGACCCGGAACTCGACAGCATCGGCTACGAGATTATGGCTTCGCGCGGCTGCCCCTTCAAGTGCTCTTACTGCGCCAATCAGAGCTTAAAGAAGATATACGCCGGCCGGGGGCCGTACCTGCGTTACCGGAGCGTGGACAGCGTCATCGCCGAAATCCTGGCGGCCAGGGAAAAGATGCCCCGGCTCAGGATGATCCATTTCTGGGACGAGATCTTCCCGGACCGGGAGGAATGGGTGCAGGAGTTTGCCGCCAAGTATAAGGCCCATGTCAACCTCCCTTTTGAGGCCTGGCACCACCCCCTCAAGGTGCGGGAGGAGGTCATCCGCCCCCTTGTCGACGCCGGCCTTTCCAAAGTGGTGGTGGGCATCCAGAGCGGCTCGCCGTACATAAGAAACAGGGTGTTCCTGCGACCGGAGTCCCAGGAACAGGTTATCAACTGCAGCCGGGTGCTGGCCGAGGCCCGCGTACCGACGGTCATCTACGACCTCATCCTGGACCACCCCTTCGAAACCGAGGAGCACCTGGCCGAGACGCTGGACCTGTGTCTTGAGCTCCACCGCCCCTTTTACCTGCAACTCCACGGGTTGAGCTTTCTCCCGGGTACGGAGATCGAACGCATGGCCCTTGACCAGGGTTTGGTCACCCCCGAGGCGATGGGCGCGCTCCACGCGCGCCCCCTCGAGGAGCAGTACCGGTCGATGTACTGGTGGTTCCACGGTGCCGGTGCCGACCAGGACCGCCGCATGGTTTACTGGAATACCCTGATCTACCTTACCCAGATCGGGTGGATGACCCCCTTCGTCCGCTGGGCCCGGAAACGCAAGATCTTCCGCCGCCACCCCGGGATCCTGCGCCAGGTGCAGAAAGCCGTGAACCTGGCCCTCATCGGCAAGAAGGCCGTACGCAAGGCCAGGATCGCCCTTGGGGCCAGGGCCTGACCGGCGGGCGCGTTCCCTCGAACCCCGCACCCTTTAGCCCTGACGACCGGAACCGGCATTTTTCTCCCTGAAAACCGGATGGAACCGGCTTTCGGAGACAGTTTCTGGTTGGCGGACCGGAGCCGGCCCGGTAAAATAGAAAAGGCACCTTGAACCGGCGTTCCGGAGGGAACTTTTTTCCCGTTCCCGTTGTCTAAAAAGTGTCCGGACTTGTACCGGGCCCAGAGGAGTGGCCTCCTTTGGAAAGCACGGAATTCCTTATAAGGCGGGCGCAAAAGGGCGACACCGGGGCCTTTGCGGAACTGGTGACCCTTTACCAGCATAAGGTATACACCCTTTGCTACCATCTGGCGGGGAACCACGCCGACGCCGAGGATCTGGCCCAGGACGTGTTTATGCGCGCCTTCGGAGCCATCGAGGGGTTTCGCAACGAAGCCGATTTCGGCACATGGCTGCACCGGATCGCGGTGAATGTATGGCTCAACTCCCGGCGCCGGCAGCCCCAGGCGGTTTCCCTTGACAACCCGGTAGTCACGGACGAGGGGGAAATTCCGCGCGCCCTGGCCGCCGCCGACCCGCCCCCCGAGCAGGTGCTCGAGGCGCTGGAGCTGCGCCTTCAGGTGCGGCGGGCGCTGGCAGAATTGCCGCCGGAGTACCGGGCGGTGCTGGTGCTGCGGGAAATGTACGGTTACACCTACGAGGAGATCGGCAGGTTCCTGGCGTGCAACGTGGGCACCGTAAGGTCACGGCTTAACCGGGCGCGCCGGGCGCTGCGTGAAAAAATCGGGATGACGGAGGGGAAAGCCGGGCCGGCGCACGCCAAAGCGGGCCGGACGAGGTGAGCAAGATGGATTGCAGGGGAGCAAGAGAACTTTTCTCCGCCCATATGGACGGGGTGCTGGCACCCCACGAGGCGGCCGCCCTGGCGGCCCACCTGCAAAGGTGCGCGGCCTGCCGGGCGGAACTCGCCGTATGGGAGCGGCTTTCCGCCGAGGTAAAGGGCCTCTTTGCTGAGGTGCCTGCGCCGCCGGGTTTTGCGTCGCGTGTTATGGACCGGCTCCCAGCGGCAAGCGGCGGATGGGCGGCGCGCCTGGGCCGGGGCTTCCGGCGTGGCCTGGCCGTGGCCGCGTCCTTCGGGATTATCCTGGCAGGGTCGGTGGGTTACGCGGCCTACCGCTGGCTGGGCGGCGGGGAGCCATCCTCTCCCCCTCCCGGCACCTTCCGGCCGCCGGTGGTGGCCCAGAATGGCGAGGTTGAAGAACCGGAGTTCCCCCTCCCACCGGTCAAGCCGTCCGGCAATACCGGGGTGGCACCGGGTAACGGCGCCACGGGACCGGTGCATACCAAACCGGACAAGAACACACCCGGCGCGAAAGTCACCCGTCCGGAAAACAGGGCGCAGGGCGGTCCGGCAGGCGAGCCGCGGGCCTTCCTGGAAAGCAGGACAAGGGTCGTCACCCGTACCCTGCTCCAGGTAGCGGTCGTGGACGTTGAGCAGGCGGCCGCCGGGGCACGGGCGCTGGCCGGAACGGCAGAGGCGCAACTCCGGGACGAAACAACAACCCGAACAGGTGACGTTTTCCAAACGTATATCATCGACAAGGATAAGGCACCCGTTTTCTGCCGCCAGCTGGCCGAACTGGGGAAACCGGTCGGCAAACCCCTGGAACAGACCGAAGATCTTACCGCAGCCTACGAGCGGGACCTTGAGCGTTACCGGGAGTTGCTTAACCGGGCAAGCGCCGCCACCGCTCCGGAAGAAAAGGAAAGGCTTTTACAACAGGCAAAGCAACTCGAGGCGCAACTCGTCGCCCGGGACCGCGAGGCGTCGCAGCACACCGTGGTGCTGTGGCTGAAGAAAAACGAGGAATCCTCCGCGTAAATAACCCCATACCCGCGAACGGCCGTTGCTTTCCACCGCCCGCGAAGGGCAAAAGCACCTGCGGAGCTTCCCCTACCGTTGCGTTGCCCTGTAAAGGAGAGTTGCCGCTTCGGCCCGGGTCACGGGCGCCTGCGGGGCAAAGCGCCCGTCCGGGTAGCCGCGCACAAGCCCGGCGGCGTGGGCGCGGGCCACGTCGGCGCGCGCCCAGGCGGGGAGCGCCGCGGCGTCCCGGAAGGGAAGTTCGCCGTCCGGTTGCGCCGGGTCGGGGACGATTGCCGGCAACAGGCCCACGCGGGTCAGGACACGCACCAGGAGGGACGCGGCCTCGACGCGCGTGATGCCCGCCTGCGGACGGAAGAGCCGCCCGTCCCCGTTAACCAGGCCGTTCTCCTGGGCCGCGGCCACGTAAGGCCTCGCCCAGGCGGGGATGGCCCCGGCATCCCCGAAGGCGGGTCGCCCCGACGGGTCGACCCGCCAGCCGAGGGCGCGCACGACCAGGACGACAAACTCCGCCCGTGTTACCGGGCGCTCCGGCCGGAAGGTGCCGTCGGGGTACCCCTGCAGCACACCCCGCGCACCGAGGGCTCTGATGACCTCCTCCGCCCAGTGGCCGCCGATATCGCCGAAGGCAGCCGGGGCCACGCGGGGCACGTTGAGCGACCGCACGGCCATGGCGCCCGTCGCCGCGTCCATGGCCACGACGTCTACATCCTTTCCGGCGTCCTCCCGTTCCAGGGCAACGACAAAGCGGCCCGCCGGGTCCCGCGCCGCCTGGAGGCGGGTTCCGTCCTCCCGGTAGACGTAAACCCGGTCGGCATCGCTTTTACCCGCCACCAGGAAGACGCCCCCCTGCGGGAGGAGGTACGCCTCCAGGTCCGGGCCGGGCCCGGGCGGGGTCGCGGCCCGGACCGCGGCCAGCACCGGCGGCCCCGCGGCGGCGGGCACGGCGAGGGCCGTAAGATCGATCTTTTCGCCGCGCACCAGATCCTCCGGCCCGATGGCAAACCCGCCCCGCACCAGGAGGGTGCGCGGCGAGACCCGGTACTCCCTGCCTCCGGCCCGGAGGATACCGGTGGCCGCGTCGTAACCCGCAAAGGTGGCGCGCATCTCACCGGCTATTTCGGCCACGTCCAGCCGCCCGACGGCGCCCTCCGGCGTGAGGGTGGCGCGCACCCAGTCGCCAGGATGAACGGCGCTCAGGTCCGTGGCCAGCCCCCAGCGGAAAACGGCTGTGGGAGGCGGACTGCTGGAGGTGGGAGGGACAAAGGGGAATATCCGGAATTGATTCAGATGATCAATCAGGTAGATACTTTTTTGCGCTTCACCCACGAAAAGGATGCGCCCATAGACGACCCGGCTTGAGGCTTCCACGGCCACGGCGTCACGGGTCCCGGGAAGCAGGAGCAGGGCGGCGTGGTCCCCCGGCCGGATATCCGCGGGGTGCGCCGCCGCCCCGTCGCGGGTCACGGCGATGCCTGCCGGGATGCGGAACGATTGCCCCGTGTCCAGAACGAGCTCGTCTTCGCCGGCGTCCCCTACCCGGCGCGCTACCACGGTACCCAGCGCCAGGCGGCGCTTGACGGCCAGGTGGACGACGCGGTTCTCACCGCCGGGGCGCAGGGTGGCCGGGTCAAGCATGAGACGCACGGCCATGCCGGGAACCACGGCCCCGGTATCGGTGCAGGCCGGCATCCCGAAGGGAGCGTCGGCCCAGGAGGCGTCCTCCACGACGTCCTGGAAGGATACCGCCGCCGCCGGTGCCAGACTATATACCGTGGGGTCGCCCAGAAGGCGCACCGTCCCCGCATCCGCATCCACCGCCGCGATGAACCCGTCGCGTTCGGCATACCCCGCCCGTACGGCGGCCACTGTCTGGGAGGCCGGGTTGACCGCCGCGGCAACCGTGGCCCCCGGCGGAATGGCCCCGGCCTCCCGTACGGTTTCTCCGTTAAGGGAAAGGGACGCCCCGGGAAGGAGAGGATAGCCGCCTTCCCTGGCCCGCACGTTTATTTCCAGAAGCAGCGGGTACCCTTTAAAATCGAGCACCTGGACACCGGCCCCCTGCCAGGTGCGGCCCGCCAGGTAGAGGGCGGCCGGCGCAGCGGGAGAACCGAAAAGGTAGGCATCGGCTCCCGGCGGTACCTCCGCGAGGGGCGCCGCCCGCCCGTTCACGGCCACGTGGGTCCTGCCGGCGGGAGGGTTGAGCACCGTGCCGTCCGGAAGCGCGAGGACGCCCCGGTCGCTTCCCGGCCGCACCGCGGCCACCTCGGGGAGCTGGCCGTAAACCAGGGCGAAATCCTGGGCTGGTTTTCCCGCCCCCGGCACCGCAGGTGCGGTCACGGCCGTACCGCGCACGGTCACCGTGTAAGTTCCGGGTTGGGGGTCAGGGATGTACACCCTTTCCACGTTATTGACCTCATCGGCCCGCCCGCGGCCGGCGAAGTCGTTCCCCAGGTAGCGCTTCCCGCCCGGACCTGTGACGACAAGGTCGAGGTTGTTCACCAGGGCGCGGGCGGCGCCGGGCGCGGCCGCCGGATCGGTCCAGGCCAGGGTGACGCTCACGGGACCGGGGCCGGCCGCCTCGAAGCGGAAGAGAAGCTCCTCCCCGGCGCCAAGGCCCGCGCGCTCGTCGACGAAGCGCACCGTCCCTTCCCTGAGGGGTAGAACGGCGCAGGCCAGGTCAAGACGCCCAAACCCCTCCGCCTCCGGTGCGGCACCCAGGGGCCGGGCGCCGTTAATCAGCGCCGCCTTGAGCAGGGCCGCGGAGGGCCTGGCCATCCCCTCTTCGCGCACGAAGTATTCGCGCAAAAGCGCCGCCGCCCCACCCGCGACGGCCGCCGCCACGCTTGTCCCCTGCATGCGGCTGTACGCCCTGTTGGGCAGGAAATTGCCCCCCACCAGCCGGGAGGCGGTGGAAATTACCCCGGTGCCGGGTGCTACCAGGTCCGGCTTGATGCGCCCGTCGGCGGCGGGGCCACGGCTGGAGAACCCGGCCGGTTGACCGGCGTCGACGGCGTCGGGACTCAGACCCGGGCGCACGCTCTGGGAGGCGCCGACCACCAGGGCGTTTTTGCTGTTGGCCTCGGCCGATATGCTGCCCGCGCCCGGGCCGTCGTTACCCGCTCCGAAGACGGGCAGGAACTCCGGGTAGAGCCTGACGAAGCGATCGACCTGCGCCGCGGACCCCCGGTAGGCGTTTTCCCCGGCCCCCCAGCCGTCAACATGGATGTACGCTCCCGCCGCCAGGGCCGGCCGGAAGAGGGCGGCCAGGTCGGCCGGCGGGACGAGGTTTTTCTCCCGGTTAAGGATGGACTGGACGTAAAGGGCGGCCCCGGGCGCCAGCCCCCGGAATTTCCCGCCGGAGGCGGCACCGGTCCCGGCGATGGTGCCGGCCATGTGGGTCCCGTGGCCCACGGGATCGGCGGGCCCCGCGTCGCCCCAGGCCTTGAGAAAGGCCACCTTGGGCATTTTGCCGGGCACCGCGGCGAAATCGGGCGGCAGGTCGTCCGGCCGGCCCCGGTCAAGGCCGCTGTCGGCCAGCGCCACGATCTGGCCCGCCCCCGTGAGTCCTTCCGGCACCGCAAAGCCGGGAACCGTCAGGGGAGCCGCGCCAACGATGTCCGCGGCCCGGTCGTTGAAAAGCTCCGGTGGGCGGTAGGGCTCGATGTAGAGGACGTGCGGGGCGGTGGCCAGTCTGGCGGCCCCGCCGGCGGGCAGGCGCACCCGGAGCGCCCTTCCCTCCTCGGCCAGTCCCGCCAGCACCTCGCCTCCGGCCCCGCGCACGAGGCGCGCCACAGCTTCTTTATCGCCCTCTTGAAAAAGGATGAGGGTGTAAATCCCGGCCTTCCCGCTCCCGGGGGCCAGGCGCCGCCCGGCCGGGTAGGGGTTAAGCTTGAACCCCGCGGTGGTAAGCCTCGCGGCCTCTTCTTCCGGGAGACGCACCAGGTAGCCGCCGTCTCCGGTCGGGTCGCCCACCTCCCCGCCGGCCGCCCGGAGCCGCGCCGGCCACCGGGGGTCGCCGGGAGGCGGGACGGCCACATAAAGGTTCCCGCCCGCCGCCGCGGTGGGCGCGTTGTTGCGAACCGAAGGGGCCACGGTTTCTTCGGGACGGAAAAAGGGAAGCACGCCCGCGGCCCACAGGCCGGCGAGAAGCAAGAGCAGCAGGACAAGGGACCACCAGAAAAGGGCGGACCGGTGTTTAAGGACCGTCTTCCGCATGCCGTCCTCCCGCCGGAAAGGCAGTACACTCTGTTATTATAACCCCTGGGGAAAACTGTTTGTAACAGATTAGAAAACGCGGGGCTTGCAGATAATCTCACGGACGCGGGTTTCAAAGAAATGCTGGGAGTGCGCCGGCCGGATAACGCAGGCGGTATCGGCCCCGCTCCCCGTGCCGGCCACGCAGACCACGTCTTCCTCCACCGGGATGAGGCCGGCATCCGCGGCCATCCCGGCGATCTCCACGCAAACCTTGACTCCCTCGCCCAGGATGCGGAGGGTGTTGGCGATGATCTCTCCGGGATAAACCCCGCCGAACTTGAAGCGCAGCGCGCGGTCCAGGCCCGCCATGAGGTGGGTGGTGGTGAGCAGCCGCACACCGGCGGCGGCAAGCCGCGCGCGGGTGTCCGCGCCCATTTCGTCGTGACCGGGCCGGCCGAACCCCACCTGGTGGGTAACGCACACCACCTCGAGCCCCCGGCCCAGGAACATTTCCGCCGTGCGCCCGCTTACCGAGGCCACCACCACGCGCGGAATATTGAGTTCCTTCGCCCGGGCCGCCGCGGCTTCCACCGTCGCCCGCGTGTTGGCCGGGCCGCGCATCTCCCAGTATAACGCCATTTAAACCACCCGCCGGAAAGCCTCGTTGGAGCGTGGGAGGTAATCGAGCATCGAAAGGGCGCGGCCGGTTCCCAGGGCAACGCAGGAGACGGGATCTTCGGCCAGCATCGACGGCAGTTCCGTCTCCCGGCTCATAAGCATCTCCATGCCCCGCAGCAGCGAGCCCCCACCGGTGAGGATGATCCCCCGGTGCACCAGGTCCGCGGCTAACTCAGGCGGCGTGCGTTCCAGCACCTCTTTCACCGCCCCGACAACGGCCTGCAGCGGCTCCTGGATCGCCTCCCACACCTGCCGGCTGGTTATTTCCACCGCCCGGGGCAGGCCGGTGATGACGTCCCGCCCGCGCACCTTTGTGCTTTGCTCCTCGTCCTTCTCCGGAAAGGCGGTGCCTATCTCTATCTTGAGCTCCTCCGCCGTCCGCTCCCCGATCATCAGGTTGTACTCGCGGCGGACATAGCGGACGATGGCTTCGTCGAACTTGTCCCCGCCCACGCGGAGGGACGTGGCGCAGACGATGCCGCCCAGGGAAAGAACCGCCACGTCGGTGGTGCCGCCGCCGATGTCGACGACCATGGAACCGTGCGGTTCGGAAATATCGAGACCGGCACCGAGGGCGGCAGCCATGGGTTCCTCGATAACGTGCGCCTGCCGCGCCCCGGCCTGGAGGGCCGCCTGGCGCACCGCCCGTTCCTCCACCCCGGTCACCCCCGCGGGAATGCAGACCATAACCCGCGGTTTGAACAGGAACTTGCGGCAACCTGCTTTGTCGAGGAAATACCGCAGCATTTTCTCCGTGACGTCGTAATCGGCAATGACCCCCTCGCGCAGCGGCCGCACGGCGACGATATTGCCCGGGGTGCGCCCCAGCATGCGGCGCGCTTCTTCCCCCACCGCGATGATGCGCCCCGTGTCGCGGTTGATGGCCACCACCGAGGGTTCGCGCAGGACAATTCCCTTGCCCTTGACGTAGACCAGGACGGTAGCGGTGCCCAGGTCGATCCCGATGTCCGGCGCCAGGTTGAACACGGTTCCACCTTCCCCGCTTATAACCCGGGCCAGGTTGTCCCCTAGAAGCACGCGCCCGGCTATAAGTCCAGATTTTACCGTGGTATGTTCTACATTTTCCGTTGATTTTCCTCCTGCCCTGCCAGGTTTATACCCTTTCTTTTTCCCGGTACTTGCGCCGGGTGGCCTCGCCCCCGCGCAGGTGCCGCTCCGCCTTGTTCCGGTCCAGCACCTGCCTTATTTTCAGGGCCAGCCTTTTATTCAGAGACGGCAGCCGCTCGGTCATGTCCTTGTGCACCGTGCTCTTAGAAACTTTGAACACCACCGCGGCCTGCCGCACGGTGGCGTTCGTTTCCAGGATGTAGGCGCAGATATCCAGAACCCGCTTTTGGATGTATTCCTGCACCCCCGCTACCTCCCGGTCCAGGCTAATAAAATTTATATGCGGCCGGGAGGGCCTGATGCCTGGCTTACGTACGTTCCTTCACCCGGACAAGACTGACCCCCCGATAATAGTGTTTTAGAATGTCCTGGTAATTATAACCACGCCGGGCGAAGCCCTTGGCACCGTACTGGCACAAGCCCACGCCGTGGCCATAGCCGGCGGTGTAAAAGGTTATTCTGTCCCCCTCCACTTTCCAGGTAAAGTTTGTCGAACGCAGCCCCAGGCGCTCGCGCACGGCGGTGGCGGGGATGTTCCGGTCGGCGACGCGGACCGTTTTCGGTCGCCCGGCCGACGTTTTCTCCACCACCTGCAGCACCCCGGCCCCCGCCGTGACCGGAAGGGTAGACGAGCCCGCTCCGAGGAGCTCAAGGGCGTGCTTGAGGCCAAAGGTCTTGGCTTCTCCGGGATAGGGGTCCTGGCAGTACGGGCAGGGAACGCTCCTGAGGTACGGAACGTCCAGCTTCCAGACGTCGGCGGCGTCCTCCGTTTTCCCCGCGCAGGAAGCGTGGTACACCGGATCGATAAGCTCCCCCTTGTAGGCCAGGACGAGACCCCGGGTGTCGCGCACCGCCTTGCGGACCCGGTAATAATAGCGGTAGTATTCCAGCGTACCCCAGCGGGCGCGCAGCTTTTCCCGGGAAAGGTACCCCTGTCCGTGCCGCGGGTCGTCGCAGGCGTCGGCGCCGGGGTGCTGCCCGTTGGCCACGCCGCCGGCGAGCAGGCGCTGGGCGATCCACGTCCGCGCGCAGACCGCCTGGGCCTTGAGGGCCTCCAGGGGAAACGCCGCCGGCATTTCCGCCGCCACCACCCCCGTCAGGTAGTCGTCCAGGGGCACCCGCACAATCTCGCCGGTTTCGTGAACGTAAAGCCGCACGTGCCGCGGCAGGACCAGCTCCCGCAGCGACGGCTCGGGTTTCTCGGGCCCGGGCGTAAGGGCCAGGTA
>JBFMHQ010000033.1:0-18473 GCA_040751815.1 Bacillota bacterium
ACCTGCAGGTTAAGGGGGTCGACGTGGGGATTCAACTCCAGCAGCTTTTCCACCGTCGTGCCCATGGTTCGGGCAATGCTGTACAGGGTGTCGCCGGGTGCCACGATCCAGAAGACACCGGAGGGGCAAACCGGCTCGGGCAGGCAGATGAACTGGCCTACCTGCAGGTTGTTGGGGTCGATACCCGGGTTGAGGCGCCGCAGTTCTTCGACCGTGGTGCCCACCCGGAGCGCGATGAGGTAAAGGGTATCTCCGGGTTCCACCCGCCAGTAGCGTCCCGAAGGGCACGGTTGCCGGATCGGCTGCAAAGGGGGTTCCACCCTTTCGCGGCAATTTCGCTACCCTAAAATACGCGGGCCCCCTGGATAAATGTTCTAAAGGGCGCTTACTCAACCCTGGGGTTGGGAGGTGCGACCGCCGGGTTGCCCGTCGCTGCCCCGGCCGGTTTCCTTCGGACCCTCCCGCGGGTGCCCCGCCGGGCCAAGTCGCACTTGACAGCCAATATTTGCTCCGTTAAAATTAGCTGTGTGGCCGCAAAAGCCTTGATTTTTAGCCATTTAGCGTGGCCCGCGTGGGAGGTAACAAGGTGAAAACCTTTATGGCCAGAGAGCAGGATATAGAGCGCAAGTGGTACGTAATCGACGCCGCGGGTAAGACCCTGGGGCGGCTGGCCGCCCAGGTGGCGCGCATTTTGCGGGGCAAGCATAAGCCGGTTTTTACGCCCCACGTGGATACCGGCGACCACGTAATTATCGTTAACGCGGAGAAGGTCGTCCTGACGGGGAAGAAGCCGCGGCAAAAGATGTGGTACCGCCATTCCGGCTATCCCGGCGGTTTGAGGGCGACGAACTATGCCACCCTTATGAAGACAAAGCCGGAAGAGGTAGTCAGAAAGGCGATTGTCGGTATGCTGCCGCACAACCGGCTGGGAGCCCGGATGGCGAAAAAGCTACGCGTCTACAGGGGCCCCGATCACCCGCACGCGGCCCAAAAGCCGGAAGTCTGGCAGGGGTAAGGAGGTGTGACGGTGGCAGCGGAGGTCAAGTTTTACGGCACCGGCCGGCGGAAGAATGCCATCGCCCGTGTATTTGTGCTGCCCGGCCGGGGTGAAATAAGGGTCAACGGTGCCCGCGCGCCGGAGTACTTCAAGCGGCGGACCCTGGAGGTGCAGGTCAACCAACCCCTGGAAATCACCGGTACGGCGGGCAAATTCGACGTTGTCGCCAGGGTAACCGGCGGGGGGCTGAGCGGGCAGGCAGGTGCCGTGCGTCTTGGTATCGCGCGGGCACTGGTACAGGCCGATCCCAATCTCCGCCCCGTGTTAAAGAAGGCCGGTTTTCTCACCCGCGACCCGCGCATGAAGGAGCGCCGTAAGTACGGCCTGAAAAAGGCACGTCGGGCGCCGCAGTACTCCAAGCGTTAAGAGGTACATAAACCCCCTTCCGTACGCATATACGTTCTCCAGGAGAGGGACGGGAAGGGGGTTGTTTTTTGCCCTGGATCGGGTGCTTCCGGCTCCGTGCCCGGCACGTGCTCCTGGTGGCCGCGCTGGGCCTCACTTTCTACGGCTTCTGGCAGCTTGCCCTTGCACTGAGCGTGCGCCTGGAAGAGCGGGCCATCGAGGCCCTTTCCTGGCTCCTTGCCGGGAAGACGGTGGTGGTGGATGCCGGGCACGGCGGAACCGACCCCGGCGTCGTCGGGCCGAGCGGGGTGCCGGAGAAAGATATAACCCTCGCGGTGGCCAGGCGCCTGCGCGACCTCCTGCGGGGGGGCGGGGCCAGGGTGATTATGACGCGGGAAAAGGACGAAGGGCTGGGGGACAGCAAGCGCGACGACCTGGAGGCGCGCGTGGACCTGGCGAACAGGTCGGAGGCGGATATCTTCGTAAGCATCCATGCCAACAGCTTTCAGGAGCCGGACGAGGACGGGGCGCAAACCTTCTCCCAGCCGGGCTGTATTGAATCCCGCCGGTTATCCCACGCCATTCAGGCCGAGATTGTGCGGCTTCTCCGAAACACGGTCAGGGTGCCCAAGGAAGTCGATTACTTTCTGAACCGGCAGACCAGGATGCCGTCGGTTATTGTGGAGATCGGTTTCGTTACCAACCCGCGCGAGGAGCGGCTGCTCGTGGACCCGACCTACCAGGGCCAGATGGCCTTTGCCATCTATGCAGGAATTATAAAATACTTCGCCGAGCGCGCCATGCCCGCCGGCAACCGGGTGAACGAGAAGGTTATGGAAACCTTTGAACGCGGCGTAACGCCCCGTTTGCCGGCGCCGTAAGGGTCTAAGTTCGCCTGGCGGGCCGCTCCCATTTCAGCCCGTCCACCACCACGCTCAACCCTTCGGGGTCAAGGGCGGCCGTGACCCGGCGCAGCGGGGTGGTGAGCTCCGTGCTGCGTGTTCCCACCTGGATGATCACGCCGGGGTGCGCCTTTTCGATCTGTACCTTTCCCCTGGCGCCGGCGCGGATCCGGGTCTGGATACCCATTTCGGAACCGGCCTCCCCGACAAACACACCCTCCCTCCCCTGGGCCTCGCCGCCGCGAAAAACTCCGGCAATACGGACGGTACCCCCCGCGCGGATGGTGGTACTGTAACATCCCTGCCCGGTAAGCACCACATCGCCGGCCGCTTCAAGCAGCGAATTCACCGCGTAGGGAGCCGTGATATTGGCCCGGACGGCGGCCATTTCCGTTACCTGGGCGGCCACGCTGCGCAGTTCGGTTAGAAAAGAGGCCAGCACCCTGAAATCGTTCATGCGGAGAAGGTTGACCCCGGTGAAGGTTTGTTCCATCTTCTTGACGAGGTTCGCCAGTTCCTCCGGCAGGTCCAGGCCGGAGCGGGAGGCCTCCTTGTACAGATCGCCGATCTTCTTGATGTGGGCCGGCACCTCCGGGTACTTGCGGTCGAACAGGAGCAGCAGCGCCTGGCCGGCCTCGAGGCGGTGCGGCCCCTGGGAGGCCTGGGCGACCAGCTGGCGCGCGGCCACCGCGGCCGGCATGAGGGCGCGGAGCAGTTCTTCGAGGGGGGTTGCAAACTTCTCCATATGCGCGTATTTGCCCCCGGCGCGCACCGTGCCGGCGATGATGTTCCCCTTGATGTCGACGTCGCCGCCGGCCTCGACGCTGCTTTCCAGGACCGCGCCAAGGACCTCGATCTTTCCCGTAGCCTCCACGGTGGTGCCGTGGGTCACCGAACCGGTAACCTTAACGTCTCCCTTGAAGCGGACGTTCCCCGTGCCGAGGTCGACGTCGCCCTCACAAACGAGGGAGGGTATGACCTCAAAACGGTACGTGTTTTGCGCGCGGCTGACCACGGGCCGGCCGCCGGTCGTGGCCACAACCTGCAGTCCGTCGCCCGCCAATTCGGTCCCTTTTCCCGGGATGATGTCCACCGTTTTCGGGGGCGGCGGCGCGATCTCTTCTCCGGTGACGGCCTTGCCCGGTTGGCCTGGAACGGCGGGATGCTTCCTGGCCAGAACGGTGCCGGGACCCACAGAAAAAAACCTGTCCTGCTCGTAAAAATTGACACTCCCGTCCTCCCGGACCAGGGGCCTGCCGGTGGTTTTTTCCGGGAAGAAGATCTCCAGGCGCTCGTCGACGGGCGGTTCGGGCGGCTTGCCCCGGGCGACGAGGAGCCGCCCGTCCGCAGGCCGGGCGAGGAAGGCCTCTATGGCCTCCTTCAGGATACCGTACTGCACCCCCGCGGCCGCAAGGAGAGAGAGGACCTCTTCCATACTGTAGGGAAAAGAAGAAATGCTCCGCGGCAAGGCCTCTACCACCAGGTCCTCCCTGGGTCCCTGATCGAAGACCTCGTAAGCGGTAACGGTTTCGAGTTTCGTCTCCAGGTAGGCTTCCAGGCCGCCGGTGGCGACGAGCACCCTGGCCTCGCCGGGCACCTTTTCGGTCAGCGTCTCCAGAACCACCGTATCCTGTTCGCGGACCTCAACGGGCCCCGTAACTTCCTGCCCATTAACCAGCACACGCACGCCGCGCCCCGGTGCCACCGTGGCCGGCCGTCCGTCTTCCACGGGATCGCGCACCCTGACCTTACCGTCCTGGACCCATGCTCTGCCGTTCATTCTTAACACCTCCGTTTTGCCGGTTCGAGCTGCGACAGGTCGGAAGTTTGTTGAATTATTATCGGCCTAAAAGGGAAGTTCCTAAAACCGGGCGAAATTATGTAGACAGGAGTGGTACAAGATGATGGTGGCGCTTTTACACATCGGGCGGCTGTCGGGCCGCCTGTGCTGCGACGGCCGGCGCATTTACCTTGAGGATGCCGCCGAGGAGATCGCCCGCGCGGTGGAACCTTACCTGCATACGCCGGTGCTCTACAAGACCCAGGAGTGGCGCGGCAAGGAGCGTGTGGTAGGGGAGGCCGTTGCCCAACCGGGAACCATTGACCATTTCAGCGCTCTTGTCTGGCACTATCTGCCGCACCGGGCGGGCGTCCGGGTGGCATGCGTCTGGCCGAAAAGCGACGAAGAAGAGGACGAGAAGTAGCGGCTCCTCCAGGTCGAGAAGCCGCGAGAGGCCGGCGTGGGGCGAACCGAAAAACGGCGCCGGGGGTTTGTAAAGTCCGGGCCCGGCGGCGCGGGTCAGCGGCGGTCGTCGTCGCGCTCCTTATCGTACGGGACGGGGATAAACTGGACTGAGGGCCGGCGTTGCGCGGGCTGCGGGTAAAGGTGCATCAGGTGGTAAACCTCCGCCGGCAGGCCGACGGTAACGGGGAGGCCCATTTCCTGCAGGCGCTCGGCGGTGATGGGGTAATCGTGGGTCCACTGCCCGCTGGCCAGTGCCCTCGCCAGCCGGCGCGCCTTTTCCGCCGGCATTTTGTCCTGCAGCAGGTGGGCGACGAAATCCTCCACCTGCCTGAGGGCCTTGGCCGAGATGTCGGCCAGGATCAGGGTCCGGTCGCTTACCTTTTCCTTGCCTTTTTCCCGCACCGCTTCTACAATTGAAGCGGCGGGGTATTCGCCCAGTTGCGGATCAACGGGACCGAGCACGGCGTTTTCGTCCACCATGATTTCGTCGGCCGCCAGGCAGATCATGGTGCCGCCGGACATGGCGTAGTGCGGCACGAGCACCGTTACTTTGGCGGGGTGCCGCTGCAGGGCGCGCGCGATCTGCTCCGCCGCGAGTACCAGCCCCCCCGGGGTGTGCAGGATGAGGTCGATGGGCATGTCCGGCGGGGTGAGCCTTATGGCCTGCAATACGTGCTCGGAGTCCTCGACGCTGATGAAGCGGGTGAGGGGGATGCCCAGGAGGCTGATAAGCTCCTGGCGGTGGATCAGGGTAATTACCCGCGAGCGCCGCGCCTTTTCGATGCGCCGGATCAGGCGCCACCGCTGGGCCTGCAGGCGCTGCTGCTTAACAACCGGCAACACGGTCAGGACCAGGAAAAGCAGCCAGAAAATGTCGAAGAACGAGACGGGCACGCATCATCCCCCCGACCTGTATTATTCTTTGTAGCGGCCGCCGCCGTAATACAACTTTCCAGCAGGAGGGAAAGGTCGGGGGGCGAATAGAAACCCAGGAGGAGATGAATGCATTGCTGCCTACGGCGAATCTTTATTCCGCACTGGCCTTCGCGGAAACGAACAGGCTTTTCGATCGCCTGGAGCAAATCTACGCGGCGCTGCCGCCGACGACCTGCAAGATGTGCGGCGAGTGTTGTGCCGACCCGCCGCCGGCGGCGCTTATCGAGTACCTGCACGTCTACCGCTACATCCGCGACCGGCTGCCGGAGAAACAACCGGAGTTACTGGAAAAAACGGTTGCCTTTTTCTATCTGGAACTGGTCGAACCGCAACAGCACTGCCCTTTCCTTGGTGCCGACAACCGCTGCGTCATCTACGAGGTGCGCCCGTTCGCCTGCCGGTTATACGGGCTGATTAACGAGGAAAAGTCGCCCGTGAGGCGGGACAGGGAGGCGCTGGCGGAACTGGCCGAGAAATACCGGGAGGAATACGGCATTGTGTTGCCGCAGGCGGTGGTCGAGCGCCGGACACCGGCCTGTAGCGATGTGGTGCCGGCAGGTGCGCCCAGAATTTCGGCCCGCAGGGCCGAGAACCTGCTGACCGCACTCCTTATGCTTGACGCGCAGATCGTCAATCCGGAGCTGGTGCTCGAGAGGATTACCATGCTGCCGCTGCCGCTCCACCTGGCCATTACCGTCCTGAACGACGGCCTGCGCGCCCGGCGCTTCGAGGTCATGAAAACGTACCTGGAGACGGGTTCCCGGGCGCTGGTTGACAAGTACAGCCGGCGTGCTGCCGGTTTCCGCTTCTAGCCATGGACGCCGGCGCCATTTTTGTTACGGCTTTCATCGTAGGGCTGACCGGCGCCATGACGCCCGGTCCCCTTTTGACCGTCACCGTGGCCGAGGCGGCGCGGCGCGGCTTCTGGGCCGGGCCGCTGCTCATCGTGGGTCACGGGATCCTGGAGGGGAGCCTGGTTCTCGGCCTGGCCGCCGGGCTGGCCGCGGTCCTCAAACTGCCGTTCGTCACGGGGGCCATCGCCCTCGTCGGTGGGGTCTTTCTCCTCTGGATGGGGTATACCATCACCCGCGACGCCGTGCAGGGGAAACTGAGCCTGGAGGCCATCGACCCTCCTGCAGACGGCAAACCCGCAGCCGTTTCCGCCCGGTATGGCGCGCGCCTGGTAGGCCTCGGCGTGGCCGTCAGTCTTTCCAATCCCTACTGGAGCCTGTGGTGGGCTACCATCGGCCTGGGTTACGTCACTTTCTCCCTCGAGCGTGGCGGTATGGCGCCCCTCGTCTTTTTCACCGGCCATATTCTTTCAGATTTTGCCTGGTATGCCCTGGTGGCCGCGGCGGTGGCGGGCTCGCGACGGTTTCTGCCCCCTGTTGTCTACCGGGCCGTTCTGGCCGTCTGCGGTGTTTTCCTTATTTTCCTGGGCGGGTATTTCCTGTACAGCGGGCTGGTAAAGTTTCACTTGCTGGGTTAGAATAAAGGTGCGCAGGAAGGGAGGCGAACGCCGTGAGCGTGGTCTACGGTGGCATCGTACCCCACCCGCCGATCATGGTGCCGGAGGTCGGCGGGCACGAGGCCGGGCGGGTCAGGGCAACCCAGGAGGCGCTGGCGGAACTCGGCCGGCGGATAGCTGCCGCCGGGCCAGAGACCTTGGTCATCATGTCGCCCCATGCCCCCGTTTTTCACGGCGCCATAGCCCTTAACCTTGCGCCGCGCTACCGTGGAGATCTCGCCAATTTCGGCGCGCCTGGAGTCCGCTGCGATCTCCGGGTAGACCGGGAACTGGGGCAGGAAATCAGGCGGCAGGCGGCCGCCCTTGATATCCCGGTGGTCGACCTGGCCGAGCCCGGTTACCGTGGCCGTTTGCGGGCCCCGCTGGACCTCGATCACGGAGTGGTGGCTCCCCTGTACTGGCTGGGGGAACCGGCCCGGGCCTATGTGGTCCTTTCCATGGCTTTCCTGCCGCCGGAACGCCTGTACGCCTTCGGGCTGGCCATTAGCCGGGCCGCGGAGGCGCTGGGGCGCCCCACCGCGGTGGTGGCCAGCGGCGATCTTTCCCACCGCCTGACTCCCGGCGCGCCGGCGGGGTACGACCCGCAGGGCGAGGTTTTCGACGCGGAAATAGTGCGCCTTCTGAAACAGGGCGACGTGTCCGGCCTGCTCACCCTCGACCCGGAACTGGTAGAGCGCGCCGGTGAATGCGGCTACCGCACGCTGGTCATGCTCCTTGGTGCTTTTGACGGGTACCGTCTTGAAGTAGATATCCTGTCTTACGAAGGGCCCTTTGGCGTCGGTTACCTTGTGGCCGCCCTGAAACCGGGCGCGCCCGATCCCGGGCGGCAGTTCCTGCGCCGGCTTGAAGAGGCGCGGCGGGAGAGCATCAGGGAGCGCCGGGCCGGCGAAAGCTACCTGGTGCGCCTGGCCCGCGAAACCCTGGAAAGTTACGTCCGGGGCGAGAGGCGGCCCGACCCGGGGGAGATACCGCCGGAATTCCGGCGGCGGGCGGGGGTCTTTGTTTCCATCAAGAAGCACGGCGCGCTGCGCGGTTGCATCGGCACGGTCGAACCGGTGAAGGAAAACATCGTGGCCGAGGTGATGGCCAACGCCATCAGCGCCGGCACGCGCGACCCCAGGTTTTTCCCCGTGGAGCCCGAAGAGCTGGACGACCTGGAATACTCGGTGGACGTCCTCGGCGAACCCGAGCCGGTGACCGATGTCAAAGAGCTCGATCCCCGGCGCTACGGAGTCATCGTCTCCAGCGGGGCACGCCGCGGCCTGTTGCTCCCCGATATCGAGGGGGTTGAGACGGTGGAGCAGCAACTGGCCATCGCCCGCGAGAAGGCCGGCATCGGTCCCGGGGAAGACATAACCATCGAAAGGTTCGAAGTGGTGCGTTACAGGTGAGGGAAGCGCTTTTCTTTACGCCCCGGGACGACCGCAAGGTAGCCTGTCTCCTCTGCCCGCAGCGCTGCGTCATCGCCCCCGGAAAAACCGGCGTTTGCCGGCAGCGGCGCAACGTCGACGGCACCCTTTATACCCTTAACTACGCGGCGGTTTCTTCGGCCGCCCTGGACCCGGTGGAAAAGAAACCCCTCTACCACTTCTACCCCGGGCACACCATCTTTTCCGTGGGTACCGTGGGGTGCAACCTGCACTGCAGGTTCTGCCAGAACTGGGAAATTGCCCACGGCGACGCGCCTACCACGGTCATCACGCCGGAGGAGCTTGTGCGCCTTGCCAGGGAGGAGGCGGCGCGGGGACCCTGCGTGGGCATTGCCTACACCTACAACGAGCCCCTGATATGGTACGAGTACGTCCACGACGCCGCCGTCCTCGCCCGCCGGGCGGGCCTGAAAAACGTCCTGGTTACCAACGGCTTCGTTGAGGAGGAGCCCTTCGCGAAGCTTCTACCGTATATCGACGCCATGAACATCGACGTCAAGTCCTTCACCGACGACTACTACCGCAAGATCTGCGGCGGGCGCCTTGAGCCCGTGCTGCGCACGGTCGAAAGGGCCGTGAAATACTGCCACGTGGAACTGACCACCCTCGTCGTTACCGGGCTCAACGACGGGCCGGAAGAAATCGGCAGGCTGGTGGACTGGATCGCCGGCCTCGACCCCGCGATTCCCCTTCATTTCTCCCGCTATTTCCCCCGCTACCGGATGGAGACGCCCGCCACGCCCATTGCCACCCTGCGGCAGGCGCGGGCCATCGCTCAGAAAAAACTTCACCACGTCTACCTGGGCAACGTCGACGATCCCGAGGCGGGCCACACCTACTGTCCCCGGTGCGGCCAGGCGGTCATCGAACGCCTGGGTTACCTGGTGCGCGCCGTCCGCCTTGAGGGCAACCGCTGCGCCCGCTGCGGCGAGCCGCTGAACATCGTGGGCGAAGCACGCGTCAATTTTTAACTTGCATTTTTATGCATCCATCTGTATAATCATTAACCAATAACATCACCGGGAAGCGTGATGCCAGCGTGATTAAGGTCGGTATTATCGGGGCTACCGGGTACACGGGGGCGGAGCTGGTGCGGCTCCTGCTCCGGCACGGGGAGGTGGAGATCGTTTCCCTGACCTCCCGAACTCACCCCGGTGAGCCCTTCTGGCGGGTCTACCCGCACCTGAAAGAATACGTTCCCCTGGCCTGCGAGAACCTGGACCTCCCCGCCCTGGTCGGCCGGTGCGACGTTATCTTTACGGCGCTCCCGCACGGCCACGCGATGGAGGTGGCGCGGGAGGTGGTGCGTCAGGGGAAGCGACTCATCGACCTGGGAGCCGATTTCCGCCTGCGGGATCCTGTGGTCTACGAGCGATGGTACGGAACGGCGCACACCGCGGCGGACCTTCTTCCCGCAGCGGTCTACGGGCTCAGCGAGCTGTACCGGGACCGGATCAGGGAAGCGCGCCTCGTGGCGAATCCGGGATGCTACCCTACCGCCTCCCTTCTGGCCCTGGCGCCGCTCCTGCGGCGGGGGCTCATCGACCCGGCGGGGATCGTCATCGACGCCAAGTCGGGTGTGTCGGGTGCCGGACGGAAACTCGACCTGCGCTCCCATTTCGGCGAGGTTAACGAGAACATCCGCGCCTACGGGGTGGCCTCGCATCGCCACACGCCGGAGATCGAGCAGGAACTGGGTATTCTGGCGGGGCGGCCGGTGACCGTTTCCTTCACCCCGCATCTCATACCCGTAACAAGGGGCATCCTGGCCACCATTTACGCGCCCCTTACGAAAGACGTAACGACCCGCGACCTCCTCGAAGTGTGCGCGGAGTTTTACGCCGGCACCCGGTTCGTCCGGGTTCTGCCCGAGGGAATGTGGCCCCAGACCAAGGCGGTGCTGGGCTCCAACCACTGCGACCTGGGTGCGGTGGCCGACGGGCGCACGCGGCGGACCGTCCTGGTGGCGGCCATCGATAATCTGGTAAAGGGCGCCTCCGGGCAGGCCGTACAGAACATGAATATCATGTTTGGCGTCGAGGAAACCGCAGGCCTGTCCGGCCCCGGCATCTATCCGTAGGAAGTGGGAAGTGGGATGTTAGAGGTGGGAGGATCCCGTTTGGGAATCAGGGAGATGGTGGGTACGGCTGGGTTTAGCTGCGTGGCGGGCGGTGTGACGGCCCCCGCCGGGTTCAAGGCGGCCGGGTTGAACTGCGGGCTGAAGAAAAGCAAAAAGGACCTGGCCCTTCTCGTTTCCGAAGTGCCGTGCGCCGCGGCCGGGCTTTTCACGACCAACCGGGTTAAGGCGGCGCCGGTCCTCGTTACCCAGGAAAAACTGGCTTTCGGGCGGGCGCAGGCGGTGGTCGTCAACAGCGGCAACGCCAATGCCTGCACCGGTCCGCGGGGGCTGGAGGACGCCCGTGCCATGGCCGGGATAACGGCCGGGGCGCTGGGGATCCCGGAGGAACTGGTGCTGGTGGCCTCCACCGGGGTTATCGGCGTGCCCCTGCCCGTGGAGAAGCTGGCCGCCGGGATCCCCCGGGCGGCGGCGCTTCTGGATCGCGCAGGCCACCGGGACGCCGCGGAAGCCATTCTTACCACGGACACGTGCGTCAAGGAAGCGGCGGTCACCTTTACCCTCGGCGGCCGCCGGGTTACCATCGGCGGGATGGCCAAGGGGTCCGGGATGATCCACCCCGACATGGCCACCATGCTGGCGTTTCTCACCACCGATGCCGCCATCGCGCCCGGCGTGCTGCGCCTGGCGCTGCATACCGCCGCCGACGCCAGCTTCCACATGATCAGCGTCGACGGCGACACGAGCACCAACGATATGGTTCTCATCATGGCCAACGGCCTCGCGGGCAACGAAAGGGTAGCAACCCTTGAAGCGGCCGCTCCCTTCATTGCCGCCCTCAAGGAGGTCTGTATGGCCCTGGCCAGAGCCATCGCCCGTGACGGTGAGGGGGCCACGCGGCTCATCGAAGTGCGCGTGAGGGGCGCGCCCACCATGGCGGACGCGCGGCTGGCCGCCCGCGCGGTGGCCGCCTCGAACCTGGTTAAGGCGGCGGTTTTCGGGAGGGACGCCAACTGGGGGCGAATTATTTGCGCCGCGGGGTATTCCGGCGCCCGTTTCGATCCAGACCGGTGCGATATTTACCTGGGCAGCCTGCCGGTGGCGCGCGCCGGGAACGGCCTGCCCTTCGATGAAGACGAAGCACGGCGCATCCTGGAGCAGGACCCGGTAGTCATCACCCTGGACCTTAAGAGCGGTACCGCGGAGGCCACGGCGTGGGGGTGCGACCTCACCTACGATTACGTGCGTATCAACGCCAGCTACCGCTCGTAGCCGCGTGCCTTAACCGTGACGTCCGGGAAAAGTTGTGGTTATTGTTATTATTTTTGTGGTCTTACGACCGACGACGCTTTTGGAGGCTTAAGCATGCTGACGGCGCACCAGAAAGCGGCCATTCTGGTCGAAGCCCTTCCCTATATAAAAAAGTTTTATGGTAAAATAGTTGTCATTAAGTACGGCGGGCACGCCATGGTGAACTGCGAGCTGAAACGGGCGGTTATGACCGACGTGATCCTGATGAAGCTCGTGGGCATGCACCCCGTGCTGGTCCACGGTGGCGGGCCCGAGATTACCCAGATGCTCAAGCGGGTGGGCAAGGAATCGACCTTTGTCAACGGGCTGCGGGTTACCGACCGCGAAACCATGGAAATTGTGGAGATGGTCCTGGTCGGAAAGATTAACAAGGAGATCGTGGCCCTTATCAACAACCTCGGCGGCCAGGCGATAGGCCTCTGCGGCAAGGACGCCAACCTGATTCGGGCAAGGAAGAAGGCGAGCGAGGTCGATATCGGCTACGTGGGCGAGGTAACCTGTATTAATCCCACCCTGGTTATGAGTGTGATCAGGGATGGGTACATCCCCGTAATTGCTCCCGTGGGCCTTGGTGCCGAGGGGGAGAGTTACAATATCAACGCCGACCACGTGGCCGGGCACCTGGCCGTGGCCCTGGGGGCCGATAAGCTGGTGATCCTCACCGACGTCGAAGGTATAATGGTGGAGCGCGGAGGCGGGCGGAAGGTCCTGTCCACGCTTCCCCTTTCCGAAATCCCGGCCCTGGTTGCCCAGGAGCAGATCGGCGGCGGCATGCTGCCGAAGGTGGAGTGCTGTGCCAGCGCCATCCGCGGCGGTGTTCGCCGGGCGCACATCCTGGACGGGCGGGTGCCCCACGCCATCCTCCTCGAGATCTTCACCGACGAGGGGATCGGTACCATGGTGGTGGAAGGTTGAACGGGCTGACACGCGAAGAGATTTTTGCCCTGAGCGAGCGTTACCTCATGCCCACCTACGGGCGGGCGCCGGTGGCCCCCGTGCGGGGGGAGGGCGCCCGGCTCTGGGACGCCGACGGCAGGGAGTACCTGGATTTCACCGCGGGCGTGGCCGTTTGCTCCCTGGGACATTGCCACCCCCGCGTCGTGGAGGCCGTGCAGGCCCAGGCGGCGCGCCTCCTGCACTGCTCCAACCTGTACTATATCGAGCAGCAGGCGCGGCTGGCCATGCTCCTGGTGGAGCACAGCGCCCTCGACCGCGCCTTCTTCTGCAACAGCGGCGCCGAAGCCGTGGAGGGCGCCATCAAGCTGGCACGGAAGTGGGCCAAAGCGCACAAAGGCGCCGAAAGCTACGAGATCATCACCGCCTTTAACTCCTTCCACGGGCGGACGCTGGCCTGCATTACCGCCACCGGCCAGCTGAAATACCAGAAGGGGTTCGAACCGCTCCCGCGCGGTTTCAGGTACGTCCCCTTCAACGATCTTGCCGCCCTGGAGAAGGCGGTTAACGAGCATACCTGCGCCGTAATGCTGGAGCCCGTCCAGGGAGAGGGCGGGGTGAACGTGGCCGAACCGGAGTACCTGCGGGGGGTGCGTGAGCTCTGTGACCGGGAGCGCCTGCTCCTGATCCTTGACGAGGTCCAGACCGGCATGGGGCGGACGGGCCGCCTTTTTGCCTACGAGCATTACGGCATCGCCCCCGACGTCGTGACCCTGGCCAAAGCGCTGGGTGGGGGAGTTCCCATCGGCTCCCTGCTGGCGCGCGAGGAAGTCGCGCAAGCTTTCGCCCCGGGCGATCACGCCTCCACCTTCGGAGGGAACCCCCTGGCGTGTGCCGCCGCCCTGGCTGTGGTGCAGGTCACCCTGGAGGAGAACCTGCCGGCCCACGCCGCCCGCACGGGCGCCTACCTGATGGAGCGCCTGCGGGAACTGGCGGGGCAATACAGATTCGTGAGGGAGGTGCGCGGCCTCGGCCTGATGGTGGGCATCGAGCTTTCCCGGCCGGGAGCGCCTATCGTGGCGCGCTGCCGGGAGAGGGGCCTGCTTATCAACTGTGTCAACGGCTATGTGCTGCGCCTCGTACCTCCCCTGGTCATCACAACCCGGGAGGTCGACGAGGCGGTGGCCATTCTGGACCTGGTTTTCCGGGAAGAAGACGCGGAGAGGAGCGGGTAGGGATTGACGGAACTGCGCGGACGCGACCTGCTGTCCATGGCCGACCTTACGGGATGCGAAATTCTGGCATTGTTGCGTTTCGCCCGGGAGCTCAAGCGGCAGCAAAAGGCGGGCGAATCGCACGAGCTGTGCCGGGGGAAGACCCTGGCCATGATTTTTCAAAAGTCGTCCACGCGGACGCGGGTTTCCTTCGAAGTGGCCATGCGCCAGCTTGGTGGACACGCCCTGTACCTTAACGCCCAGGACCTGCAACTGGGGCGCGGGGAAACGATAGCCGATACGGCCCGCGTGCTTTCCCGCTACGTCGACGGGATCATGGTGCGGACCTTCGCCCAGGCTGACGTAGAGGAGATGGCACGTTACGCCGACGTACCCGTCATCAACGGGTTAACGGACCACGAGCACCCCTGCCAGATCCTCGCCGATCTGCTAACCGTCTGGGAACATAAAGGCGGGCTGGCGGGGCTTAAGCTGGCCTTTGTGGGGGACGGGAACAACATCGTGCACTCCCTTCTCCTGGGGTGTACCAGGGTGGGCATGAGCGTTTCGGTAGCCACCCCTCCGGGTTACGAACCGGCCCGCGAGGTGGTCGATGCGGCGCGGGCGCACGCCGCCGGCGGCGCCGTTGAGGTCGGGCACGATCCGGTGCGGGCGGTGGAGGGGGCCGACGTGGTGGTCACCGACGTCTGGACCTCCATGGGGCAGGAGGCGGAACGTGCGCGCCGGCTGGTGGACTTCGCGCCCTACCAGGTTAACGAGGACCTTGTGGCGCGGGCCAAACCCGACTACATCTTCCTGCACTGCCTGCCGGCCCACCGCGGCGAGGAGGTCACCGGCGCCGTCATCGACGGCCCGCACAGCGTGGTCTGGGACGAAGCGGAAAACCGCCTGCACGTGCAGAAGGCCGTTCTGGCATCACTCCTCTGAATTTAAGAAACCGAAGGGAGAGACGTTTCGCGTGAGTATAACCGCACCGAAGGTCGTCCTGGCCTATTCCGGCGGCCTGGACACCTCGATCATCATCCCCTGGCTGAAGGAGAACTACGGCTACGAGGTCATCGCCGTTACGGCCGACCTGGGCCAGGGCGAGGAACTCGCCCCCATCCGGGAGAAGGCCCTGGCCAGCGGGGCGAGCAAGGTATACATCGAGGACGTGCGCCGGGAGTTCGTCGAGGACTACCTCTGGCCGCTTCTTCGCTCCGGCGCCGTCTACGAGGGCAAGTACCTGCTTGGGACCTCGATCGCCCGCCCCCTCATCGCCCGGAAACTGGTCGAGGTTGCCGCGGCCGAAGGGGCGGTGGCCGTGGCCCACGGGGCGACCGGCAAGGGCAACGACCAGGTCCGCTTCGAACTGACCGTCAAGGCCTTAAACCCCGACCTTAAAATCATCGCTCCCTGGCGGGAGTGGGAAATCCGCTCGCGAGAAGACGCCTTGGCCTACGCCGCCGCCCGCGGCATCCCCGTCCCGGTGACCAGGGAGCGGCCCTACAGCATGGACCGCAACATCTGGCACCTTTCCCATGAGGGCGGCGCCCTGGAGGACCCGGGCAGCGAGCCGCCGGACGACGTCTACGTCCTCTGCGTCCCGCCCGAGAAGGCGCCCGATGTGCCGACCTACATCGAGCTGGAGTTCGAGCGGGGCGTCCCCGTAAAGCTCGACGGGCAGGCCCTGGACCCGGTGGCGCTGCTGGAGCGGCTCAACGAACTCGGGGGGGCCAACGGGATCGGCATCGTGGACATAGTCGAAAACCGCCTGGTGGGGATGAAGTCCCGCGGTGTCTACGAGACGCCGGGCGGGACCATCCTGGTGGCCGCCCACCGTGAACTGGAGCTCTTGACCCTGGACCGGGCGACCCTGCATTTTAAGGACACCGTCGCCGTCCGCTACGCCGAGCTGGTTTACGACGGCCTCTGGCACACGCCCCTGCGCGAGGCGCTGCAGGCCTTCGTGGACAAGACCCAGGAGACCGTTACCGGCAGGGTGCGGCTGAAGCTATATAAGGGAAACTGCACGCCCGCCGGCGCCTGGTCGCCCTATTCCCTTTACCGCCGGGATTTCGCCACCTTCGAGAAGGACGAGGTCTACAACCAGAAGGACGCCGAAGGCTTCATCAATCTCTTCGGGCTGCCGCTCAAGGTGCGGGCGCTGATGCTGCGGGAGAGGGAAGGCCGGTCCTGAGGCCGGTCCGCCTGAATCGATGGACGGGGAGATGTGGCGGCAGGCGCGACTTGCGGAGCTTCGGGCACCGTTCTCGGCGCCGGCAAGGCCGGCGTCGCCGTCCGACGAGGACGTCAATTCGGACGTCGGATGTCAGATGTCGGACGTCGGAGGAACACAAGCCTGAGGAACAAAATCAGGCCACCCGGCAGCACATCCTGTTTCTTCCGACGACTGACGGCCGCTCAGGCGGAGCACCGGAGCGCGAGAGCCAAATCTCCTCGTCCAGAAACAGGGAGAGCAGGGCCTCTGTTAGGAAAAAAATCGAAGACGCGGAGGTCAAAGCTCATGTCTAAACTCTGGGGAGGACGCTTTCGCAAAGAAACCGACGCGCTGGCCCACGCGTTCAACGCCTCGCTTTCCTTCGACCGGCGGCTTTACCGGCAGGACATCAAGGGGTCGATAGCCCACGCCCGCATGCTGGGCAGGACCGGTATCATCCCTGCTGCCGAGGCGGAGGCCATCATCCGCGGGCTCGAGGCCGTGCTGGAGGACTTCGAGTCCGGGCGGGTGGTGCCGGCCCCCGACGACGAGGATATCCACACCCTGGTGGAGCGCCTCCTGGTGGAAAAAATCGGAGAAGTCGGGAAAAAGCTGCACACGGCCCGCAGCCGGAACGATCAGGTCGCCCTTGACACGCGGATGTACCTGAAAGACGAGATAAGGGAGATTATCGGCCTCCTCGGGGAAGCGTGCCGCGCCCTGCTCGACGTGGCCGAAATCCACGTCGAAACGCTTATGCCCGGGTATACACACCTGCAGCGGGCGCAGCCGGTAACCCTGGCCCACCACCTTCTGGCCTACTTCGAAATGTTTCTGCGCGACATTGAGCGCCTTGGTGACTGTTACCGCCGGACGGACGTGCTGCCCCTCGGGGCGGGTGCCCTGGCCGGCACCCCGTTCCCCATCGACCGGGCGGCGGTGGCCGCCGAGCTCGGCTTTGCGGCGGTGGCGGAGAACAGCATCGACGCGGTGAGCGACCGGGATTTTGTTATTGAGTTTTGCGCCGCGGCGGCGCTGATAATGATGCACCTGAGCCGCCTCGGGGAGGAGGTCGTGCTCTGGTCGAGTCAGGAATTCGGGTTTATCGAACTCGATGACGCTTTCAGCACCGGCTCGAGTATTATGCCCCAGAAAAAGAACCCGGACCTGGCCGAGCTTATGCGCGGCAAGGCGGGCCGGGTTTTCGGGCATCTGATGGCCCTGCTGACCGTAATGAAGGGACTACCCCTGGCCTATAACAAGGACATGCAGGAGGACAAGGAAGCACTGTTTGATACGGTGGACACGGTCAAGGGTTGCCTGGCGGTGCTGGCTCCTATGCTGCGCACCATGCGCGTCAGAACCGAGCGCATGCGGGCGGCCACCTGCGGCGGCTACGTGAACGCCACCGACCTGGCCGATTACCTGGTGAAAAAGGGAGTGCCCTTCCGGGACGCACATGCCGCGGCCGGGCGGGCCGTGCTTTACGCCCTGGAGCGGAACAGGGGGCTTGAAGAGCTAACGCTGGAAGAGTTGAGGCAGATATCGCCGCATATAGAAGGCGACGTTTACGAGGTTATCGCGCTGGAAAAAATCGTGGCCGCCCGGCGGGTACACGGCGGTCCGGCGCCGGAAACCGTCCGCACCGCCCTGGCCCGGGCCCGCGCAAGGCTGGAGAACCTTTTGGAGCAGGGGGGGAGAAAATGATTCTCATCGGCGAGCGTATCAACGGCCTTTTTCGCGACGTTGCGGCGGCGGTCCGGGCACGTGACCCGGAACCGGTCCAGCGGCTGGCCCTGGCCCAGTCTGACGCCGGCGCGGCGTATCTCGACGTGAACACGGGCCCGGCGGCGGAAAACCCGGTCGAAGCAATGTCCTGGTTGGTCCGGGTAATCGAGGAGGTAACGGACACTCCTCTCTGCCTGGATGCCGCCCAGCCCGAAGTGATCGAAGCAGGCCTGAAAGCGGTAACCAGGGGACGGCCGATTATTAACTCTACAACTGCCGACCCGGAACGCCTCGCCCATTACCTCGGCCTGGCCAGGCATTACGGTGCCCGGTTGATCGTTCTGACCATGAACCGGCAGGGCGTTTCCCGTGACGCTGCCGACCGGCTCACCCTGGCCATGGAGGCGGTCGTCGCCGCGGACGGGGCCGGCTTTCCGCTGGAAGACCTGTTCATCGACCCCCTGGTGCTCCCGGTAAACGTGGGCCAGGAGCACGCCCCTGCCGTCCTGGAGACCCTGCGCCAGGTCAAAACCCTGGCCGACCCGCCGCCCAAGACGATCATCGGCCTGAGCAACATCTCGCAGG
>JBFMHQ010000034.1:0-18279 GCA_040751815.1 Bacillota bacterium
CATGGTGCGGGGCGAGTGTGAAGTGGGAAGTTAGAGGCGAGAAGCGGGAGGCGCGGCTCTACTCCGGGAGTCCGGGCAGGACTACGAGTAATCCCAGCAGGCTCCAGAAAAGGGTGGCCATCATGGGAAAATCAAGCATATTTTCAATTACGTTGTGAAAGATGACAGCAACTAATCCACTAAGGATCGCAGCACATATACTTCGGGAATGCGGGGTGGCAGCGCGCGCTACTGCCTGGTAACCGGTGCGGATTGCTAAAAGAAGCAGCCATATTAAGACACCAAGCCCAATTAGCCCTCCTTCGGCGGCTGTTTTAAGGTAATAATTGTCGACATGAGCGATACTTAAGTTCGCTTTTATTGCAGCCGGTCCTCCAAATCGACCAAGGCCTTCGCCGACGAGGGGATGAGATTTAACTTTAGTCAACGCCTCCTGCCAGTATGCGAGACGCCCGCCACGCGAGCTTGACGCGATATAGGCCGGCGAAAGCAGGTAAACAAAGCGCGAGTATACTTCTGGGACAACGCGTGGTGCGGCTAGGACCAGGATACCAACTCCGGCCAAAATGCGAGGCTCGCACAAAAGAGCGAAAGTAAACAGGGATAAAAGGCAGACAAGCCAGGAGCCGCGGGAGAATGTCAATAGGAGGCAGAGTAAGAGCGTTCCTAGGGCACCTAAATAGAGTAAACGCAGGGACAGGCGCCTACTTGTTAATAGAAACGCGATACAGAGAGGAATGGCAAGGGTCAGGAAGCTACCCAGGACATTGGGGTTTATGGTGACCGAAAAAGCACGCGTGTGTATGCCGATTTCGGCTTCGTCTACCCAGCGCGACGGTACTTCTACGCCAACAATGTATTGCCAGATTCCATACGATGCAACTACCGTTGCGAACGCCACAAAAAGTATTAGAAGAAGGACGGCCTGCTTACGCCGATCACATAGTTGGGTAGTGGCAAAGTACCAGAACGCATACTGCACATATAACCGTAGCCCTTCGATGCCAACGGTGGTATCAGGGGAGCGAACCAAAAAAAGAAAAGCAAAAACGCCGAAGTATATGCAAATGGGGATATCGAGTTGGGTAAGTCGATAGTTTTGGAAACCGCGGTAAAGGAGTCGTATGGCCAGAAGGGCCATGCACGTAGCCAGGAGAATCTCGTCCCAGAAGTTGGCAATTACACCCGAAAAAGGGCTCGAGCGCAAGGCATAATCGATAACCGGATAACCCATGGCAAGAACGAGCAAAAGCCAGGAATGATCAACGATCAGAGGGAGAATGCGGCTCCCGGCGGCGATGGGCCACGCGGCCGGCGCCTGTACCCGCACCGGGAGCAGGCGTGCCAGGAACCGGCCCGCCGCCGCGCCGCGCAGGGTATCCGGGGCGGTGCAGACCGGCTCCCCGGCCAGCCAGCGGGCGAGGCCGCTCGCGCGCCAGGTCCGGCGGAGGGCGGCCGCCGCGCGGGCGAGGGTGCTCTCATCGTAGGCACGCGCCGGAAACAAAAATTACTCCCTCCCTTTTTGCCGCTCCATGATATTATAAAACCTGCGGGTGGCCTGCGCCAGGGTTAACGCACGGGAGGCTGGCTCGTGAGCAAACTGCGTGTGCTGCACGTGATTGGCGGGGGCGAGTTCGGGGGCGCGGAACGGCATATCCTGAACCTGGCAGCCGCCCTTGATCCGGCCGAGGCCACGGTGGCCGTAGCCTGTCTCTTCGCCAGGCCGTTTGCCGAAATGGCCGGGGAGGCCGGGCTCGAGGCCTATACCTTCCCCATGCGGCGCAAGTTCGATTTCCGGGTTGTCGGACCCCTGGCGCGGCTGGCCGGTGAGTTCGACCTCGTCCACACCCACGGTGTACGGGCCAACCTCATCGGCCGCCTGGCGGCCCGCCGGGCCGGACGCCCCGTGGTGACCACCGTCCACAGTCTCCTGGCCTTCGACTATCCGGGCCTTGCCGGCCGCCTGGTGAATGCCCTGGCCGAGCGCTTTTCCCGCCACCTGACGGCGCACTTCATCGCCGTATCCCAGGCCCTGAAGGACGCCCTGGTGCGTGGCGGCATACCGGAGGAGAAAATCACCGTCGTCTACAACGGCGTAACCGTTGCCGCGCCACACGTGCCCCGGGAAACACTGCGGGCGCGCCTGGGGTACGCGCCTGACACCCCGCTTGTGGGCATTGTGGCCCGCCTGCACCGCGTGAAAGGGCACCAGGTTTTTCTTACCGCCGCGCGCGAGGTGCTGGCCCGGCGGCCCGGGGTAAAGTTCCTCGTCGTGGGTGCCGGTCCCGAGCGGCAGGCCCTGGAGGCGCTGGCCCGGGAACTGGAAATCGGGGAGGCGGTGCGCTTTACCGGCTTTGTGACCGATGTCGGCGCGGTTATGGCCGCCCTCGACGTGCTGGTGGTGGCTTCGTACTGGGAGGGTTTCGGGCTGACGGCGGCCGAGGCCCTGGGTCTGGGCGTTCCGGTAATCTCCACCAGCGCCGGCGGTCTTGGCGAGGTGGTGCGGCACGGCGAAACGGGACTTCTGGTCCCTCCCGGCAACGCCGGCGAAATGGCGAACGCCGTTCTCTGGATCCTCGATCATCCGGAGGAAGCGCGCGTGATGACGGAACGGGGCGGTCAGCTGGTGCGGCGGGAATTTACGCCGGAGAAAATGGCCCGCCAGACGCTCCAGGTGTACCGCAAAGTCCTGGCGCAGGCCGGGCCCGGGCAGGGGTCAACGTAACATGTCACATTTGCGGGTTTGAGGCGGTTTCATGGAGAGAGGGGAAACGGAACAGGTGCGTAATATCGCGGTGTTCGGTCTGGGGTTTGTCGGATTGCCCCTGGCGCTGAGCCTGGCGCTGCGGGGTTGCCGCGTCACCGGCGTCGACGTCAACGAGGAACTCGTAGCGGATATCAACCGGGGCCTTACCTACCTGCACGAGGCCTGCGACGGGGTGGGCATCGGGGAGGTGCTCCGGCAAGAGCTCGACGCCGGCCGCTTCCGGGCCACCGCCGTGCCGGCGGAGGGAATGCGGGCCGACGACATAATCATCACGGTGGGCCTTCCGGTCCGGGACGGCGCCCCCGACGCGGCACCCCTTGTGGCCTGCCTTGAAGAGGTGGCGGCCGGGCTGCGTCCGGGCCACCTGGTCCTGGTGCGGAGCACGCTGGTGCCCGGGATGATGCGGGAAATAGTGCGCCCCTTGCTGGAAGGCACCGGCCTGGCGGCGGAAAGGGATTTCTATCTGGCCTACGCGCCGGAACGCATTGCCGAGGGACGGGCCTTCGAGGAGTTCCGGACCATGCCCGTCCTGGTGGCCGGCGCCGGCGAGGCGAGCCTTGCCAGGGCCACGGCCCTGCTGAAGGTGGTAACCGAGGCTGAGATCATCCGCGGTTCGTCCTTCGAGGCGGTGGAAACGGCCAAGCTGGCCGAGAACATTTCGCGGGACGTTAACATCGCGCTGGTGAACGAGCTGGCCCGCTTCACGCGCGCCCTCGGCGTCAGCATTTTCGAGGTGGTGCGCCTCGCCAACACCCACAAACGGGTCAACCTCCTGCAGCCGGGTCCGGGCGTGGGCGGGTACTGCCTGCCGAACGCCTTCCATTACCTCCTCCCGAAGGCGCGGGAGCTGGGCGTAACGCTAAAACTCTTGGCTTGCGCGCGGGGCGTGAACCGGGAAATGCCGCGGTACGTAGCCGACCTGGTGCTGCGCCAGCTCCCGGTGCCGCCGGCGCAGGCCCGGGTGGCCGTTCTGGGACTGGCCATGAAGGATTACTCGAGCGACGCCAGGCAGAGCCCGGCTCTGGAGGTGGTGGCCTACCTGGAGGACGCGGGGGTGGAGGTCCGCGCCTTCGATCCGGCGGTGCCGCCGGCCTTTCCGTTCCAGGTAGCCAGCGCGGAGGCGGCCCTCCGCGGCGCCCACGGGGCGGTGGTTCTGGCGCGCCAGCACGGTATGGATCTTCACGACCTGGCCGCCTTCGCCGCGCTTATGGACCCGGCGGCCCCGTTCGTGGTGGATACGAAGAACGTCTACGGCAATCCCGGGGTGAAGCACCCGCGGGTGCGGATTGTCAGTCTTTAGGCGGGTTGAGGGTTACTTTAATGATCGTGCCCTTAAGCTCGTAGGTTAGCGATTTGACGAAAAACTCGCGGCCGGCTCGAATTTCCTGCGCCCCCATCTTGATCTGGGCGGCGGGAATGGTGGTCTGGCCTTCAAGGGTTACGTATACATCCTTGAAGAAAGGGTCGCGGGCGATAACACGCCGGCCCGCGGCGTCGGTTTCCGTGGTGAGGGCGGGTTCCACCCGCACCCCTTTGACGGTCACGGGGACGTAGCTCGCCCCGGCCACCAGCCGGTCGCCAACCCTGATCATCGCCGCGGTGTCCGGGTGCACCGCCGGCAGGAGTACCTCCAGGCGGACGGTGGTGGGCGGGGTGGCGGCGGCGGGGGCGAGGAACTTGTAAACCGCGCCGCCGACGATAAGGAGGGCGACGACGATCACCGCCAGATCGATAACGTTAATGATCCCGAAAAGTTTGCCCTTTTCGTCGATAAAGCGCATCGGCGGCCTCCCTGTAGTGAATACTTACATAACTAATTTAAAATAACCGGGACGGGCCGTCAATGTCGAGAAAGAAATGGGGGTGGCCTGGTTGGGACGGAGACGGTTGAGACGCTGGTGGCGCCTGCTGGGCGTCCTTGTCCTTTGCGCGCTCGTTGTCGGGGCCGGGTACGTGGCGGCCCAGGAATATCTCTTACCGTACCTGTTGGGCGGTCTCCCCGGCGAGCCACGGGCGGAGGCGAAGGGGGAGAAACTGACCTTCCTTTTGCTGGGCTCCGATGCGCGCGCGGGGGAAACCAGGGCGCGGGCCGACACCATTATTTTCGCCGCGGCCGACACGAAGGAAAAGCGGCTCGCCCTCCTCTCCATACCCCGGGATACACGGGTGGATATCCCCGGGCACGGGCGCGACCGGATCAACGCCGCCGCGGCCTACGGCGGTCCCGAACTGGCCCGCGACGTGGTGGCGCGCCTGCTGGATCAGCCCATCGACTACTACGTGATGACAAACTACGAGGGGTTTAAGGAAATAGTCGACATTCTCGGCGGCGTGACCATCGACGTGGAGAAGAACATGAACCACGATGACCCACAGGATGGCGGGCGGTACGCCATCAACCTGAGGAAGGGCGTGCAGCGCCTGAATGGGGAACAGGCGCTAATGTACGTGCGTTACCGGGGCGATCCGCTGGGCGACATCGCCCGGGTTCAGCGGCAGCAGAAGTTCCTGATGGCGCTGGCCGACGAGGTTATGAAGCCGGCCACCATCATCAAGCTGCCGCGCCTGATCCCGGCCATTAAAAGGTGCGTCGAGACCGATATGCCGCTCGGGAAGATGCTGGCCCTGGCCCGCATGGCGCGCGACGCCGGTAACGTGAAGATCGTCACGGCCACCCTGCCCGGCTTTCTTTCCGATTACGATCCGTACTGGCACGTGGACCCGGCGGTCGCCAGGCAGGTCGCGGCGCGCCTGATGGACGGCGAGGAGATCCCCACCATCGTCCAGGCGCCGCCCCCCGGTTACGTGGCCATGAAGCAAGACGGCCGGGAAGAGGCGGAGAAACAGCCGGCAGGCCCACCGCCCGGTGTTGAGGTAATTATCGGGCCGCCGGAAAACGCGCCGCCCGACGGCGCTCCCCCGCAGGAGCAGCCACCGGGCGAGCCGCCTCCGGCCCCGCAGTCGCCGGGTGAGCCACCTCCGGGGGGAGGGGAGGCGCCACCACCGGAGCAGAAGCCGGACAACCAGGCGCCGCCTCCGGAAGGGAGCAAACCGGCAGACCCGACAAAGATACCCGAAGACTACCTCAAAAACCTGCCGCGTATCTGAACGAGGTGAACCGCGTGCTGGACGTCAACGCCATCCAGGAAATCATCCCCCACCGCCACCCGTTTCTCTTCGTGGACCGGATCGTTGCGCTGGAACCGGGAAAGCGCGCGGTGGGAATCAAGAACGTGACGGCCGGGGAGTGGTTTTTCCAGGGGCATTTCCCCGCCTACCCGGTGCTGCCGGGCGTGCTCATCATCGAGGCCCTGGCCCAGGTCGGCGCGGTGGTGGCCCTGAGCCTGCCGGAAATGCGGGGTAGAATCCCCCTCTTTACCGGCATCGACCGCGCCCGCTTCCGCCGGCAGGTGCGCCCGGGCGATTGCCTGCGCCTGGAGGTTGAGCTGACGCACCTTCGCGGGCAACTCGGCAAGTGCCGCGCCGTGGCTTCTGTCGAAGGAAAAGTGGCCTGTGAAGCCGAGCTGATGTTTTTTGCCGGCGGAAAAGAGGGCTAACTGCTGTATACGGGTACTGGCGGCTAATTTTGGTGCGTCCTGGTAGATTTCGTAGAGTCATAAAGATTGTCAGGCCGATCAGATTAAGGTAGACTGTTGGTGACTTGGGCTTGTCTGGCCTGGGAGGGGAAATTTTGGCACATATTGCCGTAGCGCTGGTTCTTGCCCTCGCGGCCGGGTATCTCCTTACGCCGGCGGTCGGCCGGCTGGCCGTGAGGGTGGGGGCGCTCGATCTACCCGACGCGCGCAAGCTGCACAGCGGACCCGTTCCCCGCCTGGGAGGGCTGGCGGTTTACCTGGCATTTCTGGCCGGGCTTTTTGTCTCTGGCACCTTTGACCGGGAAGTGTGGGGTCTTGTCACCGGCGCCACCCTTGTCGTCCTGTTGGGGATCGCGGACGACATCTACCACCTGCCGGCCAGGGCAAAGCTGGCCGGGCAGATCGTTGCGGCGGCCGCGGCCATCCCCTTCGGCCTGCAGGTTGAATTCCTCACCAACCCCCTGGGTCCGGGGCTCATCCACCTGGGCTGGTGGGGCGTCCCCCTCACCATCTTCTGGCTGGTGGCCGTAACCAACGCGCTGAACCTCATCGACGGGCTGGACGGGCTGGCGGCGGGAACGGCCGTTATCGCCGCCGTAACCCTTACCGCCGTCGCCTGGACGGAAGGACACGCCGCGGCCACGGTGCCGGCCCTTATCCTCGCCGCCGCCGCCCTGGGCTTCCTGCGCCATAACTTTCACCCGGCGAAAATATTCCTCGGGGACAGCGGCTCCATGCTCCTGGGGTTCGTCCTGGCGGGCACCGCGGTAATCGGTTTGACCAAGAGCGCCACCGCGGTTTCGCTCATTATTCCCATCCTCATCCTTGGCATCCCGCTTTTCGACACCGCCTTTGCCGTTTTGCGGCGTTGCTACAAGCGGCGGCCCGTTTTTGGCCCGGACCGCGAACACCTGCACCACCGGCTGCTGGACGCCGGTCTCACCCACCGGCGTGCCGTGCTGGTGGTTTACGGGGTGGACGGCATCCTCGGGGCCAGCGCCCTGCTCCTGAATATCGTGGGCACGGACCGGGCCGTACTGGTCCTGGTCATCCTGGCGGTTGTTTTGCTGACGGCGGCCGACAGGATCGGTGTTCTCGGCGGGAGGGCCCGCGGCAAGGCCGGCATGGTCGAGAGGGAAGAGCAGTTCAGGATGTAGCGGGGGAGGAGAAGAAGTGAAGGTAAGAAAGGCGGTCATCCCGGCGGCCGGCCTGGGTACCAGGTTCCTTCCGGCTACCAAGGCCCAGCCGAAAGAGATGATTCCCATCATCGATAAACCCACCATCCAGTACATCGTGGAGGAGATCCTCGACGCGGGCATCACCGAGATCCTGATCATCACCGGGCGCGGCAAGCGGGCCATGGAAGACCACTTCGACCGTGCCCTGGAACTGGAGATGCACCTGGCGCAGCAGGGGAAAACCGACCTTTTGGCCGAGGTGCAGCGGATCAGCGAGATGGCCAACATCCACTACGTGCGGCAGAAGGAGCCCCGCGGCCTCGGGCACGCCGTATGGTTCGCCCGGTCCTTTGTCAGTGAGGAACCCTTCGCCGTGCTCCTCGGAGACGACATCGTGCGCAGTGAGGTGCCGTGCCTCAGGCAGATGCTGGACATTTACGGGGAGTTCGGCGGGAACGTCATCGCCATCCAGGAGGTCCCCGACGCGGACGTCTCCAAGTACGGGATCATCGCCGGGGAACAGGTAGCCCCGCGGGTGTGGCGCATCCACGACCTTGTGGAGAAGCCCTCCCTTGACGACGCGCCCTCGCGCCTGGCGGTGATGGGCCGGTACATTCTCCAGCCGCGCGTTTTCCCCCTTCTCGAAGAGACCACCCCCGGAGCCGGCGGCGAGATCCAGCTCACCGACGCCCTCCGCCTGCTCGTGCGGGAACAGCCGCTCTATGGTTATGTGTTTCGCGGGCGGCGGTACGACGTCGGCTCGAAGCTCGGTTATCTCAAGGCCACGGTGGAATTTGCCCTCGAGCGGGAGGACCTGCGCCAGGAATTCCTCGCGTACCTGGCGTCCGTTGTCGCCCCGGTCCGGGCCGGCTAGTTCACCGTCCCGGGTTGCGCGCGACGCGGCCGGGGTCTTTCCGGACATCTTCGGCCTTTACTCCCTTGCCCGCGTCGATTTCGGCCAATTCCTCTTCTATTTCCGCGGCCTCCTCCGGTGTGACCTGCTCGGTGGGCCAGACCATGGACTCCACAACGATTCGCAGGGCGTCCACCTGCTCATCGGTCGGCCGGTCGATGAGGGCTTTTACGTGGCCTTTCCACTACCTTTCGTCTCTGGCCGCCAGGGGCCCGGATGGCAACTCTCCTCTGATGGGCCAAAAAACGGCGCTCGAACCCTCCGGACACGCGTTGCCCGCGGGCGCAGGTATAAAAGGCGGCGCTGCGGGGCCATGTTATGAAGGTAAAACAAGACGTGCCGGGAGGCTGAAGTTCCCATGAATCCCTTCCTCGAGATCTTCCTGCGGGCGCTGGGGGCCTTTGTTGGGGTCATCGTCATCGCGCGCTTTATCGGCAAGTCGCAGGTCGGGCAGCTGACCATCAGCGACTGGGTAAACGGCATCGTCATCGGCTCCATCGCCGCCGGATTGGCGGCGGACATCCGTACCAGCCCCTGGTACTACGTGCTGGGGCTCGTGGTGTTTACCGGGATGACGGCCCTCGTGCAGTATGTCGGGCTGAAGTACCGCCCGGCGCGGAAGCTGTTCGAAGACGAACCCACGGTGATAATCCACAACGGCAAGATCCTGGAGAACAACATGGCGCGCATGCGCTACAACATGGATAACCTGATGATGCAGCTGCGGGAGAAGGGTTATTTCAACATCGGGGATGTGGAGTTTGCCGTCCTGGAGCCGAACGGCGAGCTGAGCGTACTGCCCAAGTCGCAGAAGCGGCCGGTCACGCCCGCCGATCTGAACCTCCCCACGCAGTACGAAGGGATGGTCACGGAACTGGTGGTGGACGGCGTGATCATCGAGCAGAACCTGCGCCAGAACAACCTCAACGAAGAGTGGCTCCTGGGCGAGTTGCAGAAGCAGGGCGTCCACTCCCTCAACGAGGTGGCGTACGCGGGCCTGGACGCCAACGGCAACCTCTATGTGGACAGGAAGCAGGACACCCTGGAGTACGTGCAGGACATTACGGACAAGATACCGGGCAAGATGCCCCAGTGAACCCTCCGGGAGGGCAAACCGGCCACGTTCAGGCAGGAAACGGGAGCGGGAGGGACAATTAATAAAGGGTAACCCGTAATTTAATTTGAGATTTGAGATTTATTGGGGGAGAGCCCGGATGATCTCTTTCGGCACCGACGGCTGGCGCGGCATTATTGCCGACGACTTTACCTTCGCCAATGTAGCCCTGGTATCCCATGCGGTCGCCGACTACCTCGAGGAGGAGGGACTGGCGCCGCGCGGCGTCGTGGTGGGCTACGACAACCGGTTCCTTTCCGACCGGTTCGCGGCGGCCGTGGCCGCCGTGTTCAAGGGGAGGGGCATTCCCGTCCTCCTCAGCGCGCGGCCGCGGCCCACGCCGGTGATCGCCTTCGCCGTGAAACGTTACGGCGCGGCCGGCGCCGTCATGCTCACCGCCAGCCATAACCCCCCGGAGTACAACGGTTTCAAGTTCATCCCGGAGTATGCCGGGCCGGCCCTGCCCCACGTTACCCGCGCCATCGAAGGACACCTGCGCCGCCGGGAGGCTAAAGATGTCCCCGGAACGGCTTCCCCCGACGGCGCCCCGGTCCGGGAGATCGATCCCGATGCGGCCTACCACGGCCACCTTGCCTCGCTGATTGACTTCGGAGCCATCCGCCGGGCCGGCCTGAAGGTGGTGGTGGATCCCCTTTACGGCGCGGGGATAGGCTACCTGGAACGGGCCCTGGAAGGGGCCGGGGCCGCCGTCGCGGCGCTCCACGCGCACCGCGACCCTCTCTTCGGCGGTTCGCTTCCGGACCCGAGCGAGAAGCACCTGGACGCCCTGCGGGAGAGGGTGCTCGCCACCGGGGCCCACCTCGGGCTCGGGCTGGACGGGGACGCCGACCGGCTGGGGTTAATCGACGCCGACGGCACCTACGTTTCGCCCAACCGGTTTCTTGCCCTGGTCGCCTACCACCTTTACGAGGCGCGCGGGTGGCGCGGGCCGCTGGCACGCACCGTGGCCACCACGCACCTTGTGGACCGCATCGCCGCGGCCTACGGGCAGGAGGTTGTAGAAACGCCCGTCGGGTTCAAGTACATCGGACAGTGCCTGCTGGAGCGCGGGGCCGTCGCCGGCGGAGAGGAGTCGGGCGGGCTTTCGGTGCGCGGGCACATCCCGGAAAAGGACGGCATTATGGCCGGGCTTCTGGCCGCGGAAATGGTGGCCGTCCACGGGAAAAGCCTGACGGCGCTCCTTGAAGAGGTTATGGTCCGTTTCGGCCGGGTCTACGGCGGGCGCGTCGACGTTCGCACCGGAGCGGCCGCCAGGGAGGAGGTGCTCCGGAAACTCGCCGCCTTTGCCCCGAATTCCCTGGCGGGAGTCGCCGTCGTGCAGCGGCAGACCCGCGACGGCGTGAAGCTCGTCCGGGCCGACGGGGCCTGGGTGCTGGTGCGGGCTTCGGGCACCGAACCGGTTTTCCGCATCTATACCGAAGCCGGCACTCCCGAAGCGGCGGCGTCCCTTGCGGACGAGGTGCGCGAGGCTCTGGGCCTGTGAAACGGAAGGGTTCCCGCAATGCACCCTAACTAGTACGCAAGTTAAGGAGAGACGCCCCGGCCCCGGGGCCCGGGCGGAGCGGATGTTCGGGCGCACCATATTTCAGGCCACTCTGCTGATCGTTTTTTTCAACCTGCTGTCGCGCCTCCTGGGTCTGGTGCGCGAAATGGTTATCGCGCACCAGTTCGGTGTCAGCGTGGCGACGGACGCCTACCTCGTGGCGTTCACGCTGCCCAACGTGCTCTTCACCATCCTTACCGGCGCGCTGGCGACGGTGGTCGTGCCGGTCTTTAACGAGTACGCCGTTCGGGGGGAGCGGGAAGAGGCCTGGCGGATCTTTTCCAGCGTTTTTAACCTGGTGCTGGCGGCCCTGCTGGGGGTCACCGTGGTCGGGATCGGCCTGGCGCCCTGGCTGGTCAAAATACTGGCGCCGAAACTGGCGTCGGCGGCGCTGGCGCTGGCCGCCGACCTGGCGCGCGTAATGTTCCCGGTGCTGGTCTTTTCCGGCCTGGCCACCCTTTTCACGGGCCTTCTGAACGCCAACAACATCTTCGGCATCACCGCCTTCAGCGGTTCGGTCAACAACCTGGTGATCATTGCGGCCACCCTCACCCTCGGCGGAATCCTCGGCATTCACGGCCTGGCCTGGGGCACCACGGCCGGCATGGCGGCCGCGGCCCTGGTGCAGCTCCCGGCCCTTTACTGGGCCGGCTTTCGCTACCGGCCCGGTTTCGACTGGCGCCACCCCGGCGTGCGCAAGGTTTTTTACCTGGTTCTTCCCGTGGCCGTCGCCATCTCCATCAACCAGATCTACATCATCATCGACCGCTTTCTGGCCTCCGGGCTGCCGGAAGGGAGCATCGCGGCCCTCAATTTCAGCAACAAGCTCATCCAGCTCCCGGTCAACCTTTTCGTCCTCGCCCTGGGCACCGCCGTTTTTCCCAGCCTCACCCGCTGGGTGGCGGAGGGGAGGCACCGGGAGACCCTCGACGCCCTGCAACGGGCGCTGCGCCTGGTCTTCCTGGTGGCCGTGCCGTCCGCGGTGGGCCTGATCGTCCTGCGCTACCCGATTGTGCGGCTCCTTTTCGAACGGGGCGCCTTTGACGCGCGGGCCACGGAGATGACCGCCGCCGCCGTACTTTTTTACTCTGTCGGCCTTGCCGCCTTCGCCGCCAACGTCATCCTTACCCGTGGCTTTTACGCCTTCCAGGACACGCGCACCCCGGTGCGCCTGACGCTGGTGGCGGTTCTCGCCAACCTCATCCTGAGCCTCATCCTGATGCGGCCCCTCCTCCACGGCGGCCTTGCCCTGGCCAATTCCTTTGCCGGCATCATCAATATGCTGCTCCTCAGCCGCTATCTGGTCAAAAAGCTTCCGGGTCTCTGGGACGCTTCCTGGTTGCGTTTTGCCCTTGACGTGGCGGCGGCTTCCACGGCCATGGCGCTGGCGGCGGTCGCCGCGGATGCGGCACTGGCGCCGCGCCTGGCCGCCCTTGGCGAACCCGGGCTCGCGCTGGAGGTGGGGGGCGCCATTCTCGCCGGTGGGGCGGTATATCTTTTGGCCTGTTTGGTGCTGCGGGTGGAAGAAACGGGGCTTCTGACGCGGCGGGTGGCCCGCGTGCTGGCCGGCATCAGGGCCGTCCTGCCCGGGCGCGGACGGTAACCGCCGGGCTGCCTCGCGCATATCCTGGGGGTGGAGGTGAGGCGGCTTGTTCAAGATTTCCGATCTGGGCGCCCGCGACATCATCAACGTGGTGGACGGAAGGCGGCTGGGGCCCATCAAGGACGTCCAGATAGACCAGGAAACCGGTACGGTGCAGGCCATCGTGCTGCGCGGGGGCAGCAGGTATTTGCGGCTGCTCCGGCTGGGCCGCGACGTGGTCGTTCCCTGGAGTAGCATCCGTAAAATCGGCGTGGACGCGGTGCTGGTGGAGGTCAACCCCGCGGACGGGGTGCGGTAAAAAGGGCTCCCCATCCCGGCGCCCACGGTTGCTGCCGGCGTATACAATATATCGGGCTTTCCGGGCTTGACGCGGCGCGGGCGGGCGCCTAAAATAGGGCGCAAACAAGGAGGGAGGTTTGGACCTTGGATCTTGCAGCAACCGTGGAGAGTTACCGGTACCGGGCGTTCGCGTGGCGCAGCAGCCTCGGCCTGCCGCAGAAGCTTGCCCTGGCCCTGGCCGGCGCGGGTGTGATCGGTGTAGCGGCGCAGTTCAAGTTCAACCTGCCCTGGACGCCGGTCCCGGTGACCGGGCAGACGCTGGCGGTGTTGCTTACGGCGGTTCTTCTGGGCCGCAACTGGGGCGGGATCGGTGCGGCCTTCTACGCCGTTCTCGGCGCGGCGGGCCTGCCTTGGTTCGCCGGCGCGACGGGTGGCCTCGCCGTCCTGGCCGGGCCCACCGGGGGCTACATCGCCGGCTTTGTGCTGGCGGCCTTCTTCCTCGGGCACGTTTGCGACCGGTTTGTGCGGGCGCGGAGCTGGTACGGACTGCTGGGCCTGATGCTCTTCGCCAACTTCGTGCTCATTCACGGTCCCGGCCTGGCGTGGCTTGGCGTCGTCACCGGTGTTGCGGACCTCAAGAGGCTTCTGTGGATGGGCTGTATACCGTTCGTACCCGGCGACGCGGTCAAGGCCGTGGCCGCCGCAGCGCTGGCCTTCGCCCTTACACCGAAGAGGGGAACGTGGTGAAGAGAATCCGTTTGCGGGGACATCACCTGTTGTGCCTCGAGCAGTTCCGGGGGCTGGGATACAGCCCTTCTTTTGTTGCCAATTTCGTGCGCGTTCGGTCTGCGCTGGGGGAACCCGGTGTGGAGGTCGAACTGACCGACGGGGCCGACGCCATCTGCGCCGCCTGCCCGTTCATCAGGGATGGCGCCTGCGGCCGCGACACAGGCGTTTACGCCCGGGACCGGCTGGTTCTTGCCCGCCTCGGGCTGGCTGCCGGGGCGCGGCTTCCCTTTGCCGCCTTGCGGGAGCTTTTGGCGGCGGCTTTTCCTCCCGGAACGCCCGCGCCGGCCTGCGCCGGTTGTACCTGGCTGGCCGCCGGGGTGTGTTACCCGGGGCAGGAGGAACCGCCCGGCCCGTTGAAGTAAGATGTAGAATTCCGGTTGGTTGGGGTAGCGGCGGTGTCGGAGTGGCGCAGGGATCCGGTTACGGGCCGGTGGGTGGTCATCGCGGCGGAGCGGGGTTTGCGCCCGTCCGATTTCCGGGCGGCGCCGGAAAAGGTGCACCGGGAGGAGGCGTGTCCCCTTTGCCCCGGGCGGGAGCAGGAAACGCCCCCGGAGGTGGCCGCGTACCGGGCGGAAGGGACGGCCCCCGATACACCCGGCTGGCGGGTGAGGGTGGTTCCCAACAAGTTCCCGGCCGTCACCGGGGCGGAGCCTGTGGGGCCGGAAGCGTTTGGGTCGTTCCGGGCGTGGCCCGGAAGCGGCGTCCACGAGATGGTAATCGAAACGCCGGCGCACGTGCGCGGGTTTGAGGATCTCGGCCCGGATCAGGTGGCCTGCGTCCTGCGGATGTGGCAGGAAAGAAGCCTGGTCCTGCGCCGGCGGGAGTGGATAAAATATATACAGGTATTCAAGAACGTCGGGCAGGGTGCCGGGGCCTCCCTCGCCCACGCCCATTCCCAGATCCTTGCGCTGCCCTTCGTGCCGCCGGAGGTGCGGGCCGAGCTCGAAGCCGCGGCCGCGTTTCGCAAGGCCACCGGAGCGTGTCCCCTGTGCGCCGTACTGCAGGAGGAACTTGCCGGCGGTACCCGCGTGGTTCTTGCGGGCCGGCACGTGGTAGCGTTGGCTCCCTTTGCCGCCCGGTTTCCCTTTGAGGTCTGGGTTCTGCCCCGCGATCACCGGGAGGATTTCGGCCGGGCGGGCGAAACCGTGCTCCGTGAAGCGGCGTCTGCCCTGCGGGAGGTCCTGGGGCGCCTGGCGCGCCTGCTGGCGCGACCGCCCTACAACCTTGTGCTGCGTACGGCGCCGGTGAACCCGGTTACCGGGGATTGTCACTGGCGCCTGGAGATACTGCCGCGGCTGACCGTACCGGCGGGGTTCGAGTTCGGCACCGGGTGCTACATCAACCCCTTGCCCCCGGAAAGCGCGGCCCGTTACCTGCGCCGGGCATAGGGCCGGCGGCACGGTGGAGAATCCTGGCTGCGGGAGGGAAAGCCGGTGGTCTTACAGTGTCCCAAGGTGGATATGGCAGCGATTTTCCCCGAGGAGCGGCTGGCGGCCTACGCCGCCATTGTCGGCGAGGAGGAACTGGAAAAGCTTTACCGCCTCGGGGAGGCCCTGCGCGGGGTCAGGGTGCAGCAGATCAACTCGGCCCGCTGCGGCGGGGGCGTAGCAGAAATGCTCCAGTCCCTCATTCCCTTCGAGCGCGGCCTGGGTCTGGATGTAAACTGGGATGTCATTACCGGGGAGCGCGACTTTTTCCTGTACACCAAGACCCTGCACAACTTCCTGCAGGGCAAGCCCAGGGTGCCCGACCTTGTGGGTACGAAGACGTACTGGGACACCAACCACGCCAACGCCAGGCTGCTGGACCCGGATGCGGACGTCGTGCTCGTTCACGATCCCCAGCCCGCGGGTTTGATCAAGTTCGCGCCGCCGGCGGTGAGGGAGCGGCAGCGGTGGCTCTGGCGGTGCCATATCCACCTTTCCCACGAGTACCACTTCGTGCTCGATTTTATGCGCACCCTTATCGAGGAGTACGACCTGGCCATCTTTTCCTCGGGCAAGTTCCTCCCCGCCTGGGATGTGCCGCCGACGGTAATCCTCCCTTATATCGACCCGCTGTCGGAAAAGAACAAAGAACTCGATCCTGAAAAGGTGCGGGAGATATGCTGGGAATACGGCCTGGAGCGCCTGGATAAAAAACCGCTCCTCGTCCTGGTTTCGCGGTTCGATCCTTTTAAGGGGCACGAGTACGCCATCGAGGCCTTCAAGCTGGTGCACCGGGAAATACCCTGCCAGTTGCTGATGGTCGGCGGCACGGCCAGCGACGACCCGGAGAACGAGGCTATTTTCGCGCACCTCCAGGAGCGGGTGCAGGGTCTGCCCGACGTGCATCTCCTTAACCTGCCGCCGGACAGCCACATCGAGATCAACGCCTTCCAGCGGGCGGCCAGTATCATCCTGCAGCCGTCCATCAAGGAGGGGTTCGGCCTGACCGTCAGCGAGGGCATGTGGAAGGAAAAACCGGTGATCGGCGGCGACGTGGGGGGCATCCCGGGCCAGATCACGGACGGGTACAACGGCTTCCTGGTTTCCCCCAGCGAGAAAGGGATCGACGAAATGGCCCAGCGGATCAAGTACCTGCTCCTCAATCCCTATTTCGCCCGGGAGATGGGCAAGCGGGGCAAGGAGGCCGTCAAGGAGCGCTTCCTCATCACCCGGGGGATCAAAGACGAGCTCAAGCTCTTCAAGAACCACCTGCAGATCTAGCGCGGGCGTACGGGCTGCCTTACGCACTCAGGGGCGGAGCAGAGCCCGGCTCACTCCCGGCGGTCGACCCTTTTCCTGCACCCGCAAAAATAGCCGTGCACCCGGCCAAAACCCCGAAAGGCAAGGGTCGCGGCGTGCGTTGCCGACCAGGCTGCCAGGACGATCAGCGCCGGCATCAGGGGAAAGACGTAGCGGTTCAGGGGGATGAAGGCCAGCTGGATCGCGGTCATGGTCGCCACCACGGCGGCCGGCCAGCGTAGCGGTGGGTGCCGGAGAGCGAAGACCATGCCGAGCACCCCGCCGGCCACCAGGAGCCGGTGCAGCGCGTTGGCGATTTCCTGCATGTACGGCATCCCTCCCCACGGCTTGAGCCATAGCCAGGACAGCTTGCCCACCGTAAACCAGGCGACCCAGCGCCGGGGTTCGGTCTCCAGGCCGTGGCGGATGCGTTCCAGGCCGACCCGGAACTGCTGTTCCGGCGGGACGTCCTTGATTACCGAGGGACCATAGCGGTCGTAGGGGTCGTAGGGGTCTGTTCCGCGCAGGAAAGGGTTTCCCGTCTGGGTAGCAAAGGGGATAAAGGCGTGGAAATCGACGTAGTTGCGCACCACCCAGGGAAGGAGCGCGAGGAGAAAACCACACAGGGTGGCAAGGAAGAACCGGCTCCTCAGACCGCGGGGAAGGCCTAAGGGAGCTACGGCAAGGAGAGGCGCCACGGTCGGACGTATAAGGGCCGACAGGCCGAGGAGAAACCCTGTTGCCCCGTAGCGGACCGGCGCGGGCTCCTGCCCATGGCGCTCCCGGCTTACCTGCACCAGGTAAACGTAGCCGGTGAAAAACAGGGTGAAAAGGGGTTCCGTCAGGATGCGGCAATTGGCCCAGATGAACGGGGGGTAGATCGCGGCGCAGCAGGCGGCGATCAGGCCCGCAGGGTATCCCCCGAGGCGGCTGCCGAGAAGGAAGACGAGCCCGACGACCCCCAGGCTCAGGATCGCCTGGACGAACTGCACGCTCGGAAGCGGGCTGGTCCCGGGAGCAAGCAGGCCGTGGACTTTGTATACCGCCGCAAGAAATAGGGGATAGCCGGGCGTGACGAAGGCGTTGGGCGCGCCGGTGGGTACCGCCGGGTTGCCGTAATTGTAACCCAGCACCCCTTTTTCCAGGAGCTGCACCGCCGTCGTATCGTAACCCAGTTCGTCGTGGGTGAGGGTGCGGGGCCCGGCGACGGTCAGGAAGTGCAGGCGCAGGAAAAGGGCAAGGGCAAAAATTAGAAGGAGAAGGACTCCCGGCCACGCAATCCGGAAGGGTTTTCGCCTCCGCCGGAGCATCTTTAACCCTTCCTTGCCGTTGCCGACACGGCGAGAGGATTTACCAGGTCTTCGCCCCCCGGCACGAAGAGGGTCCAGAAAAGGGGCACCAGCAGGAAGACCAGCATGGTGCAGGCCGCCGTAACGCCCGAATCGTTGCACAAAAGGGCCACCAGGGCGCCCACGCCGAGACCGGCGAGCCCGCCCGTAAAGAGGGGCCTTTCCTCACCCAGGCGCCGGACTTCCTGCCGGGAATGCACCAGGATGGCGACCAGGAGCAGGAGTTGCAGGGCGCGGGTGGTTCCCCAGGGTGAGCGGGTTAGCAGGTGCCAGTTGGCCTCGGCCTTCCTGGCGAGAATTTCCCAGACCGGTGCCAGGTTCCCCGAGAGCAGGAGTTCTGTTACCCTGGCCACGTGGGACCTGACCTCGAACGGGAGAAAGAGGTTCAGGCCGACGAGGGC
>JBFMHQ010000035.1:0-18210 GCA_040751815.1 Bacillota bacterium
GACATTATCGTCCTGGACGAGCCCACAGCCTACCTCGATCCCCAGGGAAAGGGAAATTTGCTGGCCATTTTCGACCGGTTGCACAGGGAGGGCACAACGCTGCTGGTGGCCACCCACGACGTGGACCTGGCGGCCGCCTGGGCCGACCAGGTGATTATTGTGAAGGACGGCCGCACCCTTGCGCAGGGCGATACGTCGCTCTTGGTGCGGGAAGACCTCATCCGCGAGGCCGATCTTTGTTTTCCCCTGGTGACCCAGATATTCCGTTCTCTCCCCGACCTGGGCCTTCCCGTCCTGCCCTACACAGTGGAGCAAGCGGTGCGCGTCCTCAAGGAACGGCTTGATCCTTCCATGACTTCTGCCAAAACCGGCCAATAAGCGTTGCCTTCTCCCCTGGCCCTACAGCGCGTACACCTCTTCGGGGCGGGGAACGCCAATGCCGTTTGTCCGCAGGAGCTCGGCTGCACGGTCGACATCTTCGACCTTGAAAATAACCAGGGCCTGGCCGGAGATCTTGGTGACGAAGGCATACAGGTATTCGATGTTAAGGCCTGCTTCCTCCAGAACGGAGAGAACCTCGGCCAGGCCGCCCGGCCGGTCCGGTACCTGGACGGCGATCACACTGGTGGCGCTCACCGTGAAGCCGGCCTCTTTGAGTACGTCGTGGGCGCGCTCGGGGTCGTTTACAATGAGGCGCAGGATGCCGAAATCGGACGTATCGGCGATGCAGAGCGCCCGAATATTGATGTCGTTGGCCCCGAGGATCCTGCTCACGGCCGCCAGCCGTCCCGACTTGTTTTCGAGAAATACGGATATCTGCTTAACGCCGTTCATATACTTCCCTCCTGTCCACGACGCGCTTCGCCTTACCCTGGCTGCGCTCGATAGTTTTTGGCTCCACCAGCCTTACCTTGACGGAAATACCCAGGGTGCTTTCGATTTCGCGCCTGATGGCGTGCTCCAGTTCCTCCAGCCGCCGGACTTCGTCGGCGAACAGGCGCTCCGACACTTCCACCCAGACCTCCAGGTGGTCGAGCGGTCCCTTCTTGTCGACCACCAGCAGGTAATGCGGTTCCGTTTGCCCCATCTCGAGGAGCACGTGCTCGATCTGCGACGGGAACACGTTGACGCCCCGGATGATCAGCATGTCGTCGGTGCGCCCCAGGATGCGGGAGATGCGGGCGTGGGTGCGGCCGCAGGGGCACGGCTCGTCATAGAGCACCGTGATGTCCCGGGTACGGTACCTGATCAGGGGGATACCCTCTTTTGTCAGGGTGGTGATTACCAGTTCACCCTCTTTCCCCGGCGGCAACTGCTCCCCGGTCGCCGGATCGATGATCTCGGGCAGGAAATGGTCGTCGAAGATGTGCAGCCCGTTCTTATAAGGGCATTCCATAGCCACGCCCGGCCCCATAATCTCGCTCAACCCGTAGATATCCAGCGCGATCAGATCCAGCTTGCGCTCGATCTCGTGCGCCATGTTGATTGACCAGGGTTCGGCGCCGAAGACGCCGACGCGCAGGCGCAAATCTGCGGGATCGATGCCGCTTTCCCGCATCACCTCGGCCAGGTGCAGGGCGTAACTGGGGGTGCAGGTGAGCACCGTAACGCCGAAGTCGCGCATCAACATGATCTGGCGCTTGGTATTCCCCACGGATATAGGCACCACGGTCGCGCCGAGCTTTTCCGCCCCGTAGTGAATGCCGAGACCCCCGGTAAACAGCCCGTACCCGTAGGCGTTCTGGATGATGTCGTCGGGCCCCACCCCGGCGCAGACCAGCGCCCGGGCCATAAGGTTCGCCCAGTTCTCAATGTCGCTCTGGGTATACCCCACCACCGTCGGCTTGCCGGTGGTACCGGAGGAGGCGTGAATGCGTACGATCTCGCCCAGCGGACGCGCGAAAAGGCCGAACGGGTACGTTTCGCGGAGGTCATCCTTGGTGGTAAACGGGAGACGGGTCAGGTCCTCCAGGGAGGCGATCCCCGTCGGGTCGACCCCGTGTTCCCGCAGGCGCCGCTGGTAATAGGGAACCGTCTCGTACACCCTTTTCACCTGTGCCCGCAGGCGCTCGAGCTGCAACCTGCGCTTTTCACCGGTGGGCATGCACTCCAGCTCTTCGTTCCAGTACAAGCCTCTTCCCCTCGCCTCGGTTATATTTTGCGCCTGTCCACGACGCGTTTCGCCTTCCCTGCCGTGCGCTCGAGAGACCTGTATTCGACGAGCTTCACCCGGGGCGTGATGCCCAGAACGCTCTGAAGTTGCTCTTGCACACGGGTTTCCAGCTCCTCGAGTTCGCGGAAGCTTCCGGAAAAATGCGCGGCGCTTAACTCTACCTGAACTTCCATCTCGTCCAGGTACCCCTTCCGGTCCACGATAATCAGGTATTGCGGCCCGACGCCCTCTATCTGCATAATAACCTCCTCGATCTGGGAGGGGAAGACGTTAACGCCGCGGACGATGAGCATATCGTCGGTGCGCCCGGAGACGCGGCGCATGCGCGCCGACGTGCGCCCGCAGGGGCACGGGGTGTAGTCGAGGCTGGTTATATCGCGCGTCCGGTACCGGATGAGGGGCAGCGCCTCTTTGGTAAGGGTGGTGATGACCAGTTCGCCGTTTTCCCCGGGCGGCAGGCGGCGCCCCGTCCGGGGGTCGATAACCTCCACCAGGAAGTGGTCTTCGGCAATGTGCAGCCCGTTCTGGCAAAAGCACTCCCCGGATACCCCTGGCCCCATGACCTCGCTGAGGCCGTAGTTGTCGGTGGCCTTCATCCCCCAGCGGGCCTCGATTTCCGCCCGCATACCCTCGGACCAGGGCTCCGAACCGAAAAGCCCCAGGCGCACCCCCAGGGAACGCGGGTCAATGCCCATCTCTTCGGCCACCTCGGCCAGGTAGAGGGCGTAGGAAGGGGTACTTACCAGGGCGGTGGTGCCGAGATCCTTCATTAACCTGATCTGCCGCTGTGAGTTGCCGCTTGAAGCCGGAATAACCGTGGCGCCGACCCGCTCGAGGCCGTAGTGAAGCCCGAAGCCACCGGTGAAAAGGCCGTACGTAAAGCAGATCTGCACCGTATCGCCGGCCCGCACGCCGGCCTGGGTAACAATGCGCGCTACTAGTTCCGCCCAGATTTCCAGGTCGCTGCGGGAGTAACCCACGACGGTCGGCCGGCCCGTGGTGCCGGAAGAGGCGTGGATACGCACAACTTCTTCACGGGGAACGGCGAAAAGGCCGAAAGGGTAGTTCTCGCGCAGGTCCTCCTTGGTGGTGAAGGGGAGGTGCACCACGTCGTCAAGGGTACGGATGTCGCCGGGGCGGATACCCGCCCGGTCCAGCAGGTCGTGGTAGAAGGGTACCGACCGGTAAACGCGCTGCAGCATGCTTTTTAACCTGTTAAGTTGAATAACCTCGATCTCTTCCCGCGGTAAGGTTTCAACCCGGTTCCAGATCACGTGCATCAACTCCCGTTTTTGATATTCGCCAGAACCGGTGGGGGTTTCCTGCAACCGCTGGGCGGATTAAGCGACCGTTCACCCCGCAAATTCCACCGTTGGGCGGCGTATGTAACCGTTTACCCGACTTTTGTTTCCCTGGCGCTGGGCGGAGTGTATAATTCGTCCAGAGAAACCAGGCCTCTATGTATACGTTGCGAGGGGAGGGCTCCAGATGGCCGTAAAAAAGGCGACGATCGATACCCTTCTGGAGGAAGAGCGCATTTTTCATCCCCCGGAAGAGTTTACAAAGCAGGCCAACGTGAAGGGCAGGGAGATTTACGCCGAGGCGCGGGCCAACCCCAAGATTTTCTGGGCTATGCAGGCCGAGCGCCTCGAGTGGTTCCGCAAGTGGGATAAGGTCCTCGAGTGGAACCCGCCTTTTGCCAAGTGGTTCGTTAACGGAAAACTGAACGCCTGCTATAACTGCGTTGACCGCCACATCCGCACCTGGCGCAAAAACAAGGCGGCCATTGTTTTCGAGGGCGAACCGGGCGACAGCCAGGTGCTCACCTACTGGGACCTGTACCGCGAAGTAACCCGCTTTGCGAACATCCTGAAAAAACTCGGTGTCAAAAAGGGAGATCGCGTGGCCATTTACATGCCCATGATTCCCGAGGCGGTCATCGCCATGCTGGCGTGCGCCCGCCTGGGCGCGCCGCACAGCGTGGTTTTTGGCGGTTTCAGCGCCGAGTCCTTGCGCGACCGTATTCTCGACGCCCAGGCCAAGGTGCTGGTAACCGCCGACGGCGGCTGGCGGCGCGGTAAGATTGTGCCCTTGAAACACAACGCCGATACAGCCCTCGCCGAGACCCCGTGCATCGAGAAGGTGCTGGTGGTGAGGCGTACGGGGCAGGGAGTGCCCATGCAGGAGGGGCGGGACTTCTGGTACCACGAGCTTGCCGCGGAAACGCCCACCGGCTGCCCCTGTGAAGAGGTCGACGCCGAGGATCTTCTCTTTATCCTTTACACCAGCGGCACCACGGGCAAGCCGAAGGGCGTGGTGCACACCACCGGCGGGTATCTGGTAGGGACTTCAGCCACCCACTACATGATTTTCGATATCAAGGACGACGACGTGTACTGGTGCACCGCCGATATCGGCTGGATCACCGGGCACAGTTATGTGGTATACGGCCCGCTGGCGAACGGCACGACCGTACTTCTTTACGAGGGCGCGCCCGACTGGCCCAACCCCGACCGGTTCTGGGCCATCGCCGAGAAATACAATGTCAGCGTTTTCTACACGGCCCCAACGGCCATCCGCGCCTTCATGAAGTGGGGCGAGGAATGGCCTGCGCGCCACGACCTCACCGGCCTGCGCCTGCTGGGCACCGTGGGCGAGCCCATCAACCCCGAGGCCTGGGTCTGGTACTATAAGCACATCGGCGGCGAGCGTTGCCCTATCGTGGATACCTGGTGGCAGACGGAGACAGGCATGATTATGATTTCTCCATTGCCCGGCGTAACCCCGCTAAAGCCGGGTTCGGCCACCGTTCCCTTTCCGGGCATCGAGGTTGACGTGGTGGATAAGGACGGCAATTCCGTTATGCTGGGCAAGGGGGGGTTCCTGGTTATCAAGGAACCGTGGCCGGCCATGTTGCGGACCATTTACGGGGACGACCAGCGGTACATCGACACGTACTGGAGCAAGATCCCGGGCAAAATGCTCTATTTTGCCGGTGACGGCGCCCGCCGCGATTACCACAACTATTACTGGATCCTGGGCCGCGTGGACGACGTGATTAATGTTGCCGGGCACCGGTTAAGCACTATGGAGGTTGAAAGCGCCCTGGTGGATCACCCCTGGGTGGCGGAAGCGGCGGCCATAGGCAAAACCCACGCCATTAAAGGGCAGGCCATCTCCGTGTTCGTCACCCTCAAGGAGCACGCTTTTAAGGAGCTCAAGAGCGGCGTGCGGCAGCGGAGTGAATTTGTGGATGAGCTGAAGGCCCACGTGGTGAAGAAGATCGGCGCCATCGCGCGTCCCGACGACGTCTTCTTCACGGCAGAGCTTCCCAAAACCCGGAGCGGCAAGATTATGCGGCGGCTGCTGCGGGACATTGCCGAAGGGCGCGCCCTGGGCGACACCACCACGCTGGCGGATCCGGCCGTGATTCAGGAGCTCAAGCGGAAGTACGAAAGCAAGGAATCATAGGTGTGCGGCAAGGCACAAGGCCCCTCTCTACCGGAGAGGGGCCTTTTCCGACCTTACAGGGGCCTTTTTCGACTGCTTGGGGCCGAACCCTTGCAAAGCCGCCGGGTTATCCTGTAAACTGGCGGCAAGTTCCCGGGGGTTGTGGTGGCGTAAGCCACCGCTTTTTGAAAGCCATGAAGGTGCCTGAAGCCATAGCCGCACCCTTCGTGGTTTTCTTTTTGGCCGTCGGGACCGTTAAAAGCCGGTTTGAACGGTCCCTGGCCCGGCAAAAGACCTGCCCTCCGGGAAAGAACGGAGAGCATAATAGACCGGAGAAGGTGAAACCATTTATGGAACTGACGGTTGGCTTGACGGGCGAATGCCAGATGGCGGTACGGGTCAAGGATACCGCCCAGGCACAGGGAAGCGGGGAGGTGCCGGTTCTCTCCACGCCGCGGATGGTGGCGCTGATGGAGGCGGCCGCCGTGGCCTGCATCCGCGGCCGTCTGCAACCCGGTCAAACCTCAGTAGGTGTGAAGCTCGAAGTAGAACACATTGCGGCCACACCGCCGGGCATGGAGGTGCGTGCGGTGGCCCGACTGGTGGCCATCGAGGGGCGGCGCCTGATTTTCGCGGTCGAGGCCCGGGACGAGATCGAGGTGATCGGCCGGGGCACACACGTGCGCGTCGTCGTGGACGAGACGCGTTTTCTCGAAAAAACCCTCCGTAAGTGGCAGGCATGTGAAGCAATGTAGGGGTAAACGGTCGAAAAGGCCACCCGAACGGCATAGGACCTACCCGGGCGGCCGATGCCTACCGTTCGCCCCCCATTTTTTTCATTTGACAAAGGAATAGAGGCGATTGGCTACCCAATTCTTCCTCTCCCGGCGACCCGTAGCTTATACTTGACGCCAGAAGCAAGAGGCCGGATTCGCCGGCCCGTTATCCCCGGGCAATAAGAGATGGGAGGTGCCCGGTTATGACTTAGACACAGGCTCGAAGAACCGCCGGGGAACTTTACAGAACGGGAGGGATTGGTTCCATGACTTCGGTCAGGGACGTCGAACAATCGCCGGAGTTTAAGAAACTGGTCACGGCCAGGTGGATGATGGCCATCGTCCTGACCCTGCTCGTCTTTATCAGCTATTACGGCTTCGTCATCATGGTAGGCGTCGCGAAACCGACCCTGGCGCAGCGGGTAGGCGAGGTTACCACGCTGGGCATCCCGCTGGCGGTCCTCGTCATCGTCTTCTCCTTCATCCTCACGCTGATCTACGTCCTGTGGGCCAACGCCAGCTACGACCGCATGGTTGATTCGCTCAACAAGAAGCTCGAATCCTAAGGGGAGGTGTTTCAGGTGCCGCAAACCTCGCTGGGTCAACCGACGGCGGTGGCGATTATCTTTTTCCTCCTTTTTGTCGCCGTCTCGCTTGGAATTACCTACTGGGCGGCCCGGAGAACCAGGACCACCACCGAATATTATGCCGCCGCGCGCCAGATCACGGGCTTTCAGAACGGGCTGGCCCTGGCCGGCGACTACATGAGCGCGGCGTCTTTTCTGGGCATTGCCGGCCTGGTGGCCCTTAACGGTTTCGACGGCATGATCTACGCCACCGGCTGGCTGGTCGGGTGGCCGGTGCTGCTCTTCCTCATCGCCGAGCCGCTTCGCAATCTGGGCAAGTACACCTTCGCCGACGTACTGGCCTACCGCCTGCAGAACAGGCCCATCCGTCTGGCCTCTGCCGTGGGCGGCATTCTCACCGTCGTCTTTTACACCATCGCCCAGATGGTCGGCGCCGGGAACCTGATCAAACTGATGTTCGGTATCCCGTACGAAGCCGCGGTGATCATCGTCGGCGTCGTGATGTTGATGTACGTTCTCTTCGGCGGCATGATCGCCACCACCTGGGTACAGATCGTCAAGGCGGCACTTTTGCTCGGTGGTGTCACCCTGCTCATGCTTCTGGGCATGGCGCAATTCGGCTTTAATCCGGGGAACCTCTACGCGGCGGTAGCTGCCAAGTACGGGCAGGCAGCCCTTGAGCCGGGCGGCATGTACGTGAACGCCCTGGATACGGTATCGTTGGGCATGGCCCTGATGTTCGGCCTGCTGGGGCTGCCCCACATCCTGATGCGGTTCTACACCGTGCCCGATGCGCGGGAGGCGCGGAAGTCCATCGCCTGGGCGACCGGGTTCATCGGCTATTTCTACTGCATCATCCCGCTGGTGGGCTTCAGTGCGGCGGCGCTTGTCGGCCGGGATATTATCGCCGGCATTGACAAGGGCGGCAACATGGCGGCCCCGCTCCTGGCGGAGCTGCTGGGCGGCACGCCCTTCCTCGGCTTCATCGCCGCCGTGGCCTTCGCCACCATCCTCGCCGTTGTGGCCGGGCTTACCCTCGCCGGCGCGTCCGCCCTCTCCCACGATATCTACGTTAACGTGGTCAGGGGTGGGCACGCCACCGAGCAGGAGCAGGTCCGGGTGGCCAGGATCGCGACGATCCTCGTGGGTGTGCTCGCCATTTTGCTGGGCATTCTCTTCAAGGGGCAGAACGTGGCCTTTATGGTGGGCCTGGCCTTCGCCGTGGCCTGCAGCGCGAACTTTCCCGCGCTCCTGCTCTCCATAACCTGGAAGCGGTTCAGCACGGCGGGTGCCACCGCGTCAATCCTGGTCGGCGCCATTCTGGCTACCGGGCTGATCATCCTGAGCCCCACGGTCTGGGTCGACGTTTTCAAATACCCGGCCGCCCTCTTTCCGCTGAAGAACCCGGCCATCGTCTCCATGACGGCGAGCTTTATCGTGGCTTTTGCGGTATCGGTGCTGTGCCCGGACCGGAAAGCGGAAGAGAAGTTCGACGTGCAAAAGGTGCGGACTTACCTGGCCGTGGGCGCGGAGTAAGGGAACACCGGTTATCGGTTTCCGGCTGCCGGAGGCGGCGGAGGCATACGCCCTCCGGCGGCCGAGGGCCGATGACCGTCTTTCTTCCCTGGTTGCGGTTGTGTAAAATGGAGGTAGGTGACCAATCACGCCGGTACAAGGAACCGCAGGGGAGTGAGCGCCTTGTCCGAAAAGGACAACGTTATCGGTATCCTGCAGCGCGTGCCTCCGTTTCAAACCCTGGACGAAGAGATGATCACCCGTATTGCCCCGCAGATTGAATTGCAGACATTCCCGCAGGGGACTTTCGTCTTTAAGCAGGGGACACCGAGCCTGAAGAAGCTCTTCCTGGTTGTTGAGGGGCTGGCCGAAGTAACCGTGGCCGGTGAGCAGGGGGTGCCTGCCGTAGTTGGATACCGTCGGCCCGGTGAGTTTTTTGGCGAGACGGTGGTGCTCACCGACGCCTCCTACCCGGGTTCCGTCATGGCCAAGGAAGACCTTACCTGCCTGGTTATTCCCCGCGATGTTTTCGAGAACCTGATCCATCATGACGGTGATGTAGCCGCCTTTTTCAGCCGCATCTTTCTGGACCGCATGCGGGGCCTCTACCGGGAACTCGTCACCGAGCACGCGGGCGAAGTGCCGGGCCGGACGGAATCACCCCTTTTTCGCCGCCGTGTTGGCGAGTTAATGTCGCGCCCGGTGATTACCTGCCGGCCCGACGATCCGGTCACCGGCGTGGCCTCCCTTATGCAGGAGCACAACATCAGCGCCGTGGTGGTGATTGACCGCGAGGGACAGCCGGTGGGTCTCATTACCGAGCGGGACCTGGTGCAGAAGCTCGTCGCCGAACGCCGCTGCAGGCCGGAGGACTGCACGGCCCGGGAGGTTATGAACCCGAAGCTGGTGACCATCCACCAGGATGCCTACCTGAACCAGGCGCTCCTTGAGGTGATCAAGCACGGTGTGAAACATCTGGCCGTGACGGACCGGGGCATGCTGACAGGGATTGTCAGCCTGTCGGATCTGGTAAGGGCGCGCAGCACCGGCACCTTCTGGATCGCCAGCCGCATTGAAACCCAGCAAAGCCTCGAAGGGCTTGCCGAGATCGGCCGGGAGGTCGACGGTTTCCTCAGCGCTCTGGTAGCCGAAAAAGCTTCGGTCCGGGATATTTTTGCCCTTGTTTCGGAGCTCTACGATGCCCTGACGCGCCGTGTTATCCAGCTTGCCGAGGAGGAGCTGGCCGCGGAGGGGTGGGGAGGGCCCCCGCTTCCCTACTGCTTTATCAATATGGGGAGCGCCGGCCGACGTGAACAGATCCTGCGCACCGACCAGGACAACGGTATTGTCTATGCCGATCCGCCACCGGAAAAGCAGCAGGAGGCGGCCGCCTACTTCCAGTTGCTCGGGGCGCGCATCGTCGAAGGGCTGGTGCGTTGCGGCTTCGCGGCCTGCAAGGGGGGCGTCATGGCCTCGAACCCGGCGTGGTGCCGGCCCCTGGCCTCCTGGGATGCCGTGGCCCGCCGCTGGATCTACCGGGTCGATCCCACCGATATCCGCATGCTGACCATCTTCCTGGACTTCCGGCCGGTATGGGGCGACGCAGGCCTGGCAGCTGCGCTCCGGAAGCGCGTCTTCAAGGCCTTCAGGCAGGCCGGAACCGCCTCCGCCCTCTGGGCGCGCGACGAGGGACAGTTCAGGGTTCCCCTGAGCTTTCTCGGCGGGTTCATTACGGAGAAAGCCGGGCCACACAAGAACGAAATCGATCTCAAGGTGGCGGGCGCCGTGCATATTGTAAACTGCGTCCGCATCTTTGCCGTCGCCTACGGCATTGCCGAGCCATCCACCTTTGGGCGGCTCGACGAACTGGTGGCGGCCGGCGTCCTGGCGCGGGATGACGCGGAGTTCATCGCGGCCGCCTACGAAACGATTATGTTTTTCCGCATCCGGGAAAACGTGAGAAAGCTGGCCCGGGGGCAGAAGCCGGACAATTATATCAACCCGCATAACCTTTCCCGGCGCGAGCAGGCCCTGCTCAAAGACGCTTTCTCGGTTATCGGGCGGCTGCAGAAGATCACCGCCGCCCAGTTTGGGGAATTCGGCCTCTACAACGTGACTTCGTAAAGGTGATGGCCTTTGAAGTGGTTCGGACGTCCGCCCAACGCGGCAGCGGCCGCGGACGGAGCCTTGCTTTTAGAACTGCGCAACTACCTGGAGCAGGGGAAGGAGCGCGTTAGCCCCGATACACCGTTGCGGGAACTGCGCTGCGTGGTCCTGGATACGGAAACCACCGGGTTTCACCCGCGGCGGGGCGACGAGGTGATCGCCGTGGGTGCCGTAGTTGTGGAGGGCGGCGGGATACGCGGCGATAAGGTTTTTCACCGCCTCGTTAATCCGCGCCGGCCTATTCCGCCCATAGTGACCGAGTTAACCGGAATCACCCAGGAGATGGTGGCCGGCGCGGAGGACGCTCCCCCGGTGCTGCGGGATTTCTTTCGCTTTGCCGCCGGCAGCGTGATCGTGGGCCATTCCGTCGGTTTCGACCTGGCCTTCCTGAATAAGAAACTGGGGGAACTCTGCAGCCTGAAGGTGCCCCACCCTCTCCTCGACACCAGGGTAATGGCGCGCCTCTTACATCCGGAACTGCCGTCGCGTTCCCTGGATGTCCTCCTTGCCGTCCACGGCATCGAACCCCATGGCCGTCACTCCGCCCTTGGCGATGCCCTCCTTACCGCCCGTCTTTTCCTCCGCTTTCTCGACCTCCTGGCCCGGGAGCAGGTCTTGACCCTGGGCGACCTGCAGCGCCGCCTTAACCGGCGGCTGCGGGCGACGGGCCACGGGGCCGTCCTCTTCTGAAGCTTGTGGGTTATTGCTCATTATGTTATACTGGGAAAAACCTTCCTTCAGAATCTAAGCGGCGGAAGGAGAGGCTGTCATGCCGTGGATGAGCGAAAACATCTTCCGCAACCTGCTGTCCCGGCCGGCCACCCGTCTTTACCCCGCGGTGAAGCGCGAGCCGCCGGCGGGAGCGCGCGGGCAGATCGTTTTCCACGCCGCGCGCTGCGAGTTCTGCGGCGATTGCGAGCGGGCGTGCCCCACCCAGGCCATCGTGCTGGATACCGAGTGGGGCGAGGGCGGCGAAACCGCGGGAGCCGCCTGGAACGGACGGAACGATGGGGCGCCCGTGTGGGTTCGCCTGTACGACCCGTTCCGTTGCATCCTGTGCAACCTCTGCGTTGAGGCGTGCGCCTATGGCGCCCTTTCGTCGGACGGGCACCACCTGGCCGCGGCCTACACCAGAACGATAACGACGGCGCGGGTGCAAACCTGGTAGGACAAGGGGAGGGATGCGCGTGGCGTTGCAGGTGCACGGCGGTGCACCGCCTGCCCCGGGGTTCGGCCTCGACCGCTCCCAGTTCTACAGGATATACAAGATTGACCGGATGATCGCCCAGGGGGCCTATCCTAACGTGCCGAAACTGGCGGCCTTTTTCGAGGTCAGCCGGCGCACCATTGAGCGCGACCTGGCCTACATGCGGGATATGCTTAACGCCCCCCTGATCTACGACCGCAAAAAAGGGGGCTACCGGTACGAGCACGCGGATTTCCGCCTGCCCGCCTTCACCCTCACCGAGGGTGAGCTGGTAGCCCTCTTCATCGGCCAGAAACTGCTGCGACAGTACAGCGGGACGCCCTTCGAAAAGCAGATCGGACAGGCCTTTGCCAAGATTTGCTGCCTCCTGCCGGAGAAGGTAAGCGTCGACCTCTCTTTTTTTGATCAGGCCTTCTCCTTCGGCCTGGCCCCGCCCCGGGGAGACGAACTGGCGGTACTCAAGACTTACCAGGCCCTCGCCGGCGCGATGCAAGCTTGCCGCAGCATCCGCATGGTATACTACACGGCCAGCCGGGGTGTTTCCGGCACCCGCCTCGTAGACCCCTACCACCTGCATTACCGGGACGGAGCGTGGTATCTTGTGGGATACTGTCACCTGCGGCGGGAGATACGGATGTTTGCCGTAGACCGCATCAGGGAACTCGAGGTTACCGGACGCACCTTCACGCCCGATCCGGCGTTCGACATCGGGGACTACCTTAAGGAAAGCCTGGTCCTGGAACGCGGCGGCGAGCTGGAGGAAGTGGTGGTCAGATTCGACCCCTTCCAGGCGCGGTACATCCGTGAGCGCGTGTGGCATCCCTCGCAGGAAACCGAGGAAGCGCCGGACGGGTCCCTCATCCTGCGCTTCAAGGTGCGCGGCCTTGGCGAGGTGCAGCGCTGGGTGCTTTCCTTCGGTTGCCGGGCCGAAGTTCTGGCCCCGCCTGCTTTGCGGCAGGCGGTGCAGGAGGAGGCGCGCCGGCTGGCAAACCTCTACGATGGCGCGGATTAGCCCTTACAGCTCCAAAGGTTACCTCCCGGCTCCCGCCTGTACCGCACCCCTACCTGCAAGCTTCTTTGCCCTGATTCCCCATCCCGGTATTTACCGTTATCTTCTGTCCCGCGTACATTTCCCATTTTTCGCCTCTCATCCTACCTTTCTTTTTCACCTCCCACTTCTCACTTCTCATCTTTTACCTCCCACATCCCACCTCTCACCTCTCACTTCTCACCTCTCACCTCCCACCTCCCACTTCTCACCTCTTAAATCAGGGCCCGCAACTCTCCGGCGTTGGCTACGGCGTGCCCTTCAATATCGTTGTTGAAGTAGGCGTACACGTCCAGGCCGGCGGCGAGCCACTCCTTGATTCTGCCGGCCCACACGGCGAGTTCCTCTGTGGTGTAGCAGGAAGCGTAAAGGCGCCTGCCGCCGTGGAAACGCAGGTAAACGAAGTCGGCCGTTGCTTCCAGGGCGGAAGGCCACCGCGGCGCGTCGGCGACGCAGAGGGCGAAGTTGTGGGCGCGCAGGATGTCGTAAACCTCGGGCGCGAACCAGCTCTGGTGCCGGAATTCAAAGGCATGGCGGGTGTGGCGGGCCACCGGATCGGCGTAGAGGAGGCCGCAGAAGCGGACCAGGCGCGAGGTATCGGCGTGCAGCCCGGGCGGCAGCTGCCAGAGCACCACGCCGAGCTTTTCTTGCAATTCCCCCGCGGCGGCAAAGAAGCTGGCTACGGCTTCGTCGACGTCCACGAGACGCCGCAAGTGGGTAATCAGGCGACTTCCCTTCAGGGCGAATACGAACGCCGCCGGTGTGCGCCTGCGCCAGCCGGCGAAGGTTTCGGCTCTGGGCAACCGGTAGAAGGTCACGTTGAGTTCCACGGTAGCGAAGCGGGTGGCGTAGTATTCCAGCCACCGGCGCGGGGAGATATCCGGGGGATAAAACCGCTCCCGCCAGTGGGGATAATTATAGCCGCTGGTGCCGATGCGCACCACGGGCAATGGCGACGCCTCCTCTCCCATAACACGCCGGGCTTATTATGGCTTTTTGTTCGCGGCCCGGGGACCTTTTCCTTTATTCTTCCTCCCCGGTATGGAAACGGCGGAATACTTCGTGCAGGCGCAGGCCGACAAAGCCGATGAGCGCGGCCAGGAGGGTGGGAAAATAGAGGCCGGTACCCATACCCATGCCCAGGCCCGCCGTCAGCCAGATGCTGGCGGCGGTGGTGATGCCGCGGATGCGGTCGCGGTCTTTGAAAATGATACCCCCGCCGATAAAGCCGACGCCGGTGACGATTTGCGCGGCGACGCGGGCGGGGTCGCCTCCGCCGGGGAGCCCCAGCCGCGGGAAACCGTAAAGGCCGGTGATGGTGAAGAGGGCGGCGCCCAGGGAGACCAGGGCATGCGTTCTGAGCCCCGCCGGCTTGTGCCGCCGTTCCCGTTCAAAGCCGATCAACGTCCCCAGGACGAACGCTCCGACCAGGCGCAGGACCATATCCCATTCGTGCATCTACTTCGTGCCTCCTGCCATAATTAGTTATTGCCAGGAAGGGTGGAAAGCATTTAGAATAAGGTAGTTGCCGTCTCGGCGTGCGCGCACTAAACAGGGAGAGAGGTAAGAACATGGTTTTCAAATTCGCATGCCGCCAGGGCCTGCCTTGCTTCACCAGGTGTTGCCAGGATGTGAACATTTTCCTCAGTCCTTACGATGTCCTGCGGATGAAAAAGCGGCTTGGCATTTCCTCGGAGGAGTTTCTTGAGCAATACACCGACCTGCTGGTACACAGGGACGCCGGCATTCCGGTGGTTCGCCTCAAGATGGTGGGCGAGGACCGGAATTGCCCCTTTGTTACCCCGGACGGGTGCACCATTTACAGCGACCGCCCCTGGGCCTGCCGCATGGCCCCCGTCGACGTGGACGACCAGGGCCGGGTTACTTTTATGTTCGACAGCACCCACTGCCTGGGGTTGAACGAGGAAACGGAATGGACCCTGGAAAGCTGGATGGCCGACCAGGGACTGGACGCCTACCGCGAGGTGGAGGCGACCTTCGGGGAGATAATGTCCAGCCCCGTTTTTAAAGAGCACGGCCTGGAAAATCCCCGGCTTACCGAGATGTTCCTTATGGCGGCGTACGACGTGGACAGGTTTCGCCGGTTTGTGCGGGAGAGCGGTTTCCTGAAGGTTTTCGATCTCCCGGCGGAGGTCGCGGCGGCGATCGAAACCGACGATGTCAAGCTCCTGCAGCTCGGCTTTCAGTGGCTGAAATTCGGGCTTATCGACCGGGGTGCCCTCAAGATCAGGGAGGAGGAAGTGGAGGCGCGGAGGCCGGAAGCGAAGAAAGGAGAAGCGGGGCGCTAAGGATCATGGACCAGCCGCCGACAGGTGGTTAAATGCCGGCATTTGTCCCTGTGAGTGCTTCTCCGACGGCCGACACAAGACGACCGCATAGCCGGGCGAAGTTTTGCAGCGGACTCCTGGCGTTCTGCTTCTTAACGGTTTTACCTTACGTGTCGGTATGGACGCGCCGCGGCAGGTTGGCGTCAACGTTAACCGTGACGCTGTCCACGGGTGAAGGGTTATAGAGGCGAAGGCGGAAATCGGGCTGCGACAGGCGGCACTCCCACATGGTATCGCCCGCGAGGAATTCCTCGCGGCTTTTTTCTTCCCAACCGGCAGCCCCCTGCTCGTCCACCATAAGCACCACGGGCCCGCTGCTTTTAACTTTCAGAGCGATGGTCAGTACCGACGCCCGGCACGGCGGCAGCGCCACGGTGTCTCCCGGCGCAACCCGGCAGTTGCTGGCCAGGCGTACAATGTAGGGCGATACTCCCAGGTACACCCGTTTCCCCCCTGTTTTGCTCTCGTATATCCGGCCCTATTATATAGCCTCTTGCAGCCCCCCGCAACCGTCCGCGCGTTTGCCGCCGGTGGTTTTCCTATAGGACCAGGGTCCCGCCTGCCTGAGTTGCCGGGGTCCCACCGGTATGGGACCTTGAGCGTGCCGGAAAAATGAGACTCTTGCCGCATTTTGCGCACGTATGCTCCCTGCTAAGATCAAAGGCAAAGGGACGAGCATTTTATCGGCGTGCCGGCCGGCGGCATGTGGACGTCTTAAACTCCAGCCTAACCCCTGCGAGGGAGTGGTGGCTCCGGTGGCAGCGAATTCGGCCCGGAGTGGCGGGGAAAAAGGACAGGCGGTGCTCGAATTTGCCCTGATCATTCCGATTTTGTTGTTGTTCCTTTTCGGCGTGATCGAGTTCGGGCGGGTTTTCTCCGCGCAGCTTACCGTTAACGCCGCCGCACGCGAAGGAGCAAGGTACGGCATTATAGGTGACAGGACAGCGTCCCAGATTGAAGCACGGGTGAAAAAATTCGCCGCCAATCTGAGCGCTTCACAGCTGGTTGTGGACGTGAGTAAAGGCACGGAATTTGTCCATGTGAGCGTCAGGTATCCGGTCGCCATTATCCTCCCGCCGGTAAGGGGAATTCTCCCTGATACGGTTGAAGTTCGGGGCGCAGCTACCATGCGGCGGGAATGACAATCGTTTGGGGAGCGAAGTTGATGAGCATTCTGCGCCGGAGTCTTCAGCGAGAACACGGCCAGGCGGTAGTGGAACTAGCGCTAGTACTGCCGTTCCTTATTCTCCTCCTCTTCGGTATCATCGAGGCAGGCCGCATTTACGCCGCCTACCAGACGGTGGTGGCGGCATCCCGCGAGGGGGCGCGCTGGGCTACGCTCGGCGCCCCAGACGATGAGATCAAGGCAAGGGTGCAGGAGGCCGCGCCATCGCTTGACGCCGGTTTACTCGATGTTAAAGTTGAGAAGGGTGAGCTGGGGGAAACGACGCTGGTTACGGTGACCGTACGCTACCCCGTGGACGTGATGCTGCCGGTGGTCGGCCGCCTGCTCCCCGATCCTGTGGTGGTAGCGGGACGGACAAAGATGCGCATTGCTTGACGAAGGGAGGGAAGATTGTGCGCCTGAGATCCTTCGTAAGAAGAAACTGCTGGCGCGCGGTTTTTGCCCTCAGGCGGGACCAGCGCGGCAACGTTGTGGTCCTGGTGGCCGCGGCGCTGACGGTATTGGTTGGCTTCGGCGGCCTGGTCCTGGACTATGGCCGGATCGTTGCCGCCCGCGCCAACCTGCACAACGCGACGGATGCCGCCGCCCTCGCCGGAACCGAGGAATACGCTATGACTAACGGGAACTGGAGCCGGACGGTGGCCGTAGCGCAGGAGTACCTCCTGGCCAACGCCGACCCGGACCCCGACGGATGGAATTTCTGCAACTGAATTGGCGTCGAGGCGTGGAGGGAGGTTCCCTTCACTTTCGCCCGTGCTCTTGGTCTCCGGTCGGCAACGGTGAGGGTTAAATCGGAGGCCATGTATTATAATGCCAGTGCCCTACACGGAGTAGCACCCCTCGCCGTGCATGAAGGGGATTTCACTTATGGACAGCAGGTCACGCTTAAAGTGGATCACTGGCAGGACGGCTGGGTGGGGCCCGGAAATACCGGACCACTCGCCCTGGGCGGCAACGGCGCAAACGTCTACGAAGAGAATCTTAAGTACGGTTACCGCGGCCGGCTGGCCGTTGGGGACATCGTCGACACCGAGCCGGGGGACATGGTCGGAAAGACGCACAGCGCCGTCCAGTACCGCCTGGCGGCATGTCCCCACACGCCCAAATGTACCATCCAGCACTGGGAGAGAGGCTGCCCGCGTATTCTGACGGTGCCGATATGTGAGACCCACGGCCAGAAAAGCGGGAGGACGACGTTGCGCGTGAAAGGTTTTGCGGCGTTCCTGATTGAGAGCTGTTCTGAGAAAGGTGAAATCACCGGGCGCTTCATCCGGCTCGTCACTACCGGTGAGGGCGACAATACGGCCCCGGGCTATGGGGTAACGGTTGTAAGATTAATCGTTTAGTGAGAAGGAGCTGGCGAGGTTGAAAAACCGGGTACTTATGATCGCAGCCGTCCTTTGCGCTCTCGGAGCGGCCGCCGGGACCTTTATCTACTTGAACCAGGTAAAACAGGCGTACCGCACGTCGGGCCAGTTCAAGCCCGTCGTGGTTGCGGTGACGGACATCCCGGCACGGACGGCGATTACCGATCCCATGGTGCGGCTTAAGGAGATGCCGGCGGAGTTTGTACACCCCGACGCCGTTGCGGACAAAAAAGACGTTATCGGGAAAATCACGGCGGTAAAGATCTTGGCCGGGGAGCCGGTTCTCCGGGGGCGTCTCCTGCAGGAGGAGGAAAAGGGCCGCGAGACCCTTGCGGCGCGCGTCCCGGTCGGCAGGCGGGCGATAGCGGTGGCCATCGATTGCGTTTC
>JBFMHQ010000036.1:0-9590 GCA_040751815.1 Bacillota bacterium
GGGCAACGAACTGGTGGTCGTCTACCGCAGCGAGAGGAAGCTCTGCCCGCTGCTGAAGGGCCTGATCGAGGGCATAGGGCTGCGGTACGACGGCAGGCCGCTGTCCTGGCGCGAGGAGGCCTGCATGTTGCGCGGGGTCAAGGCCTGCCGCGTGGCCGTGAGGTTCTAGGCGGAATCCTGTGGTGGGCCGCGGAGCCTGGGCGGGGAAATCCGAAAGCTTTTTCGTGGTTTCTCCGCCTTTTCTCAGAGGAGAAAAAAGAAAGGGTCGGCTGAATCGCCAGAGGCACCAGAATAAAACTTTCCCGTTTCGAACTTTGGAGAAGATGCAGCAAGCATTTAGCAGCGCTCCTGCTCATTATAGCGGCAGTAGGCAGCCACGCGCCGCGTCCGGGCGTCTGAAGTACGTGATCGTGTTCACAAGGCCCGAAGGCGTCGCCCAGCGGGTTTGCGCCTATTATGGCAAGCTGCTAGCATACCCGCAGACAAGCAGGTCGCAGCCGGCAAGAACCGGTTTCCCGGCATTTGTTCCGCGCAGGCTTGTGCCCGGCAGCACGAACCCAACCATCTCACCTTTGAGGAGGGGAAAGCGCATGTACAGGAAGATACTGGTTCCCACGGACGGTTCCGAACACGCCCTTAAGGCGGCAGGGTATGCCGTCGAGCTGGCGCGCCTCAAGCCGGATACCAGGATCACACTCATTTACGTACACACACCTTACGAGGGATTGGCCGAGGTGGAGGCGCCCTTTGCGGCCTTCCGGGAAGCCATGGAGAAGCACGGGGAAGACATGATGGCCAGGACGGCCGCCGTCTTCGAAAAGGCGGGAATCAAGGTTGAGAAGGTCTTCAGGTGGGGCGACCCTGGGAGCGAGATCGCCCAGCTGGCCAACAACGAGGGGTTCGACCTCGTCGTCATGGGCACGCGCGGCGCGGGCGCCCTGGGTACCCTCCTGATGGGCAGCGTGGCGCGCAAGGTCGTCCACCTGGCCCAGTGCCCCGTGTTCCTGGTGAAGTAATCCCCCTCCGTAAACAAGAAAACCCCCGGGAGCAGCAAAGCTCCCGGGGGTTCGCTTTCCGGCGGGGTTACGCCACCGCGTGACCCGACGCCTCCGTGCCGTCGCTCTGTAATGAGTCCGCAAGTACCCTGAAGATATCCGAGGCCCTGATAATGCCGACGATCCGGTCGTTCTGGGTCACCCCCGCCACATGGGTTTTCCTGGTGGCGAAAAGGTGCACGGCCGCGCCAAGGGTCGCCGTGGCCTTGACGGTTACCGGGGGTTTTACCACCTCGGCGAGGGGTTTGTTGGCCACGTTGCGGCAACGCTGCTCCAGAAGCCCCTCCCAGAAGAATTCGATGCCCCATTCCCCTTTGGCGTACGGCGGCTGGAGGACCTCAAAGAGGTCGAGGGGTGTGATGAGGGCCACTCCCTTGCCGTCCCGCCCGGTTACGAGGAGTACCGGGTATTCCGCCGTGGGGCTTGCACCGGCGGCTGCCAGGCTCCGGATCAGGTCCCTCACGGTGCCGTCCAGCCCGATGATACCGTCCGGCGGTGCCATAAGTTCACGCACGCACTTCTCCCCCATGGTTACGCCTCCTTTCCGGTTGATGTTCAAGCGCCGTTTTCCAGGCGCTCGGGCACCAGCTTGGCGACTTCCCCGACGATTTTTTGCAGGCGCGTATCACCCGTTTTTTCCAGGTGCCAGCGCAAGAGCTTGTACCTCAACTCCCAGACCATGCGCGCCCGCTCAAGCTGCTCGATCCTTTCCTCAAGCTGCGCCTTGGCCTGCTGGAGGTGGGCGACGACGGCCCCCTCTTCGGCCCCCTCTTCCCGCCGGGCCAGCTGTTCCTGCATGAGGAGGAGCCCGGCCCGGGTGACCTCGCGCCGCCAGTTGTAGTAGGTCTGACGCTTAATGCCGTATTTCCGGCAGACCTCCGCGGCGGAAAGACCTTCGCGCTCGGCTTCCAGAACAATGGCCACCTTGCGTTGGAAATCGGCGCGCACCCTGTTCCCTCCTCGCCCTGTCTAACCGGTTTCCCGCCCCGGTGCGGCGGTGCGCATACGCGTTACCTCGCGGCGCCAGTTGTGATACGCCTGCTGTCTTAGGATTTGCTGCGCGTGTATCTCGACTGCGGAAACCTGCCGGCCTCCCGTCTTCGGGAATGCGGCCGGCAAGCGTCGCGAAACGGCCCGCATCGCTCTCCCCCCTCTGCTTTTGCCACGGCATCTTTCCTGCCCCGCCCGGTGTATCCGGGAACAAACAACAAGGCCGGACGCACCCCGCCGCTTCTTGCGGTGGCATCCGGCCTATCGTTGTTCGATTCGGCCGCTCTTACGGGCAACTCGCCATCAGGCGTCGACCGTTTTTGCTTCCTCTTTCCACATCCGGACCATCAGTGGGTCCGTCAGGCACCTGGCCACGAGTTCGGGGTCCTCGCCGAGGGCCAGCACCAGCTCGCGCAGAATTGTCTCCTTAATAAAGACCGGGGAGGCCTCCGGCCGGCGCAACTCCAGCCAGCACAGGCCCGGTACCGGGAGTATCTCGAAGCCGGCCCTTTCCAGGACCTCAAAAACCCTTTGCAACTGGCTCATCCATACCACCCCCCGCGTTAACCCGGCGCCTTTTTCTTTACACCTGAGGTCTCTTCCTCAAGTTTGTATGTCCTGATCGCTTCCTGGATGACGACCGGCTGGCCGTTTTCCACGCGAATTTTAACCTCACCCCAGCCGAGTTGCCGGATAAAGAGGATCAGCTGCTTCTCCCGGTTGGTCAGGTCCGGGAGGTCCATATTCCCCCTCCTCCCGCCGGGCCGCACTGTAGTTAACAAAAAAGCCGGGACACCCCACTTCGGGGTTTCCCGGCCTATCGTTGTTCGATTCGGCCAGATTTATATCAATTTCACTTGTACGCCGTACGCCTGGCCTTCTCTTCCATCCGGTAGGTTACGGGCCTGCGCGGCGGCGGCTCATCCTCCAGGAGGGGCAGGTCCCGGGTGATGTTCTCCTCGAGCTTGAAGGTGCGAATGGCCTCGTATATCACCACAGGCTGCCCGTTTTCGACCCGGATTTTCAGATCACCCCAACCAAGCCGCCTGATAAAGCGCAGCAGGAGCTGTTCGCGCTGTGTAAGGGGAAACTTTTCCTTTTCGTTTTCCGGCATGGCCCCGACCTCCTTTGCCCGGCAGGGTTTTGTTTCTTCTCGGGCACCGCCAGGCGGCACCGCTGCTGCAAATATACGTCTCGGTTTGTCATTACAGGTTGTGATTGTTATACTTTTCACAAGACCTCAGGCTAAACCGGCGCGCGCCTGGACGCACGCTACGGGTTCCCCTTCTTGCCTTCAAGCTAGCAAACTGCTTCTTTATTGTCAATACCGTATCCAGATATTTTTGCAGGGTTTCCCGGTAGGCCGCAGAATACTTACCCCGCCGGGGAGGGTTGGCCGTTGGTGGCGCAGATACTGGTGATTGACGACGAGGAGGAAATGCGCTGGGCGCTTACCAAGGCCCTGGCGCAGGAAGGCTACGGCGTGGTGGGTGCCGGCACCGCCCGCCAGGGGCTGGAAATCCTGCGCACCAAGGCTCCGGCCCTGGTGCTGCTGGACCTGAAGCTTCCCGACATGGACGGCCTGGACGTGCTCCGGCTTGTCAAAGAGAGCTACCCCGGCCTGCCCGTCATTATGATCACCGGCTACGGCACCATCGAAACCGCCGTTCAGGCCCTGAAGCGCGGCGCCGCGGGTTACATCACGAAGCCCTTCGACCTCCACGAACTGAAACTCGTGGTCCGCCGCGTCCTGGAGATCAACCAGCTGCACAGCGAGCTCGATTTTCTGCGGTCGGAACTGACCAGGAACTACCAGGACCTGGTCGGGTGCAGCAGGGCCGTCCTCGAACTGCGCGAACTTATCCGCCGCGTGGCGCCAACGGACGCCACCGTGCTCATTACCGGCGAAAGCGGCACCGGGAAAGAGGTGGTGGCCGTCGCCATCCACAGGTTGAGCCCGCGGGGGCAGGGTCCCTTTGTGCCGGTGAACTGCGCCGCCGTGCCGGAACACCTGCTGGAGAGCGAACTCTTCGGCCACGAAAAAGGGGCCTTCACGGGGGCCATCAAGCGCCATATCGGCCGCTTCGAGCTGGCGCACCGCGGGACGATTTTCCTGGATGAGGTCACGGAGATGTCGCCGGTGATGCAGGCGAAACTACTGCGGGTTCTCCAGGATAAGACCTTTACCCGCGTGGGCGGCACGCAAACCCTGCACGTCGACATGCGCGTCATCGCGGCTACCAACCGGCCCGTCGAGGACGCGGTGGCCGAGGGACACTTCCGGGAGGACCTTTACTACCGTCTGAACGTGGTCCGCATCCATATCCCGCCGCTGCGGGAGCGCCGGGAGGATGTTCCCCTGCTGGTGCGGCACTTCCTGCAGCGCTTCCGCCCCTGCTACCAGAGTGCCGGTATCAGTCCCGAGGCCCTGGAGCTTCTCTGCCGCTACCGCTGGCCGGGGAACGTGCGCGAGCTGCAGAACGTCATCGAACGCGCCCTGATCCTCTGCCAGGGCGAGGAAATCAGGCCCCACCACCTGCCCCGGGAACTGCAGGAGGGCCTGCCGGCCGCCCAGTCCCTGCCGGTCCCGGGCGAAGACCTCAGCCTCGAACAGGTGGAGAAACTCCTCATCCAGCGGGCGCTCGTTAAAACCGGCGGCAACCGGAGCCGGGCCGCGCGCCTGCTGGGCATCAGCCGCTCGGCGCTCCTCTACCGCATGCAGAAGTACGGATTGCAGTAACGGTCGCCGGAGGAACCGCTGAACGTCATAAGACTGCGACTTTACGAGAAACCGCCGCGTGCTAGCACTCGATCCAGTCGCTGCCGGAAGCCAGGGTCTTTTTCACCGCCGCCTTAAGGTCGGCCACGTTGAACGGCTTGGTAATGTACCCCACCGCGCCTTTTTCTATGGCTTCCAGGGCCGTGGGCATGCTGCCGAAACCGGTCATGATAATCACCGGGAGGGCGGGATGGGCGTGCTTGATGCGCTTCAAAACCTCGAGACCGCTCATGCGGGGCATGCGGATGTCGAGCAGGACGAGGTCCGCCCCGTCCTGCTCCAGGAGCGCCAGCCCTGCCGGGCCGCTGGTGGCGGTGCGCACAAAGTAACCTTCCTCCTGCAAGGCCCTGGCCACGGCCCAGCACATACCTTCCTCGTCGTCAATTACCAGAATTCTGGGAATCGGCATCCCCTACCCTCCCCGGCCCGGGTTGCTCGGCTCCGCCAACGGGCAGGCAGACGGTGAAGGTGGCACCGCCGCCCGGTCCGCTCTCCGCCCTGATCTGTCCGCCGTGGATCTTCACGATCTGGTCGCTGAGGGCCAGGCCCAGGCCGCCCCCACCCGGCTTCGTCGTGTAAAAGGGCTCGAAGATCTGCTGCAGGTCCTCCTCGGCAATGCCGGGACCCGTGTCCCGGAAGGAGACGCAAACCGCTTCTTTCGTGGCCGAGCCCCGCACGGAAAGGCGCCCCCCTTCCGCCATCACCTGTACCGCGTTGAGGATCAGGTTGACGAAAACCTGCCGCAAGCGCTCGCGGTCCCCCTTCACGGTGGGGAGCGCCGGGTCCATATCGACATCCACGACGATATTATGCTGCAGGAACAGCGGCCTTGTGGAATCGAGAACGGTGCCCACCAGTTCGTCGAGCCTGATTTCCTCGAAGCGCACGTCGTTGGACCGCCCGAATTCCACAAGCTCCCTGATCAGGTTGTTGTGCCGCTCGGCCTGTTCCTCAATCATCTTCGCGTATTCGTCGACGGCCGGAACGTTCTTCAGGTTGGCCGCCATGATCTGCGCCGTGGCTTTGATAATGGCCACCGGGTTTTTCAGTTCGTGGGCGATGTTGGTCACCAGCCGGCCCAGGGCCACGAGGCACTCCGAACGCCGGTACTCCTCGAGCAACTGCTCCTTTTCGGCCAGGCTGCGCGCCAGGTGGTTGATGGCGCGGGTGATCTGGCCCATCTCCCCGGGCATCTCGGGCAGGGTGCGGGACAGGTCCCGCTCGAGTTCGGCCAGGCCTTTCTGGATGCGGCCGACACGGCCGGTCAGGGAAAGGAAAATCGCCAGAATGCCAAGGGCGCCGGCGCCAAAGGCAAAAAGCGTAAAGTACCTCACCATCAGCCGCATGCGGGTGCTCTGGGCGAAAATGGGGTGCACCCGTTCCTCGGCCCAGGCCACGGCCGCCAGGCGGTTATTGACGTACACCGGCACCAGTTGTTCGAAAAACCTGTCGTCCCACGTTTCGCCAACCCGCGCCACCGGCCTGCCGGTGGCCTTCACCGCCTGGATCCCCGCGGCGGCCTCGCGGTACACCCGGGCCTCACGCTCTTTGGCCTCCTGGGGAGAGAGCTTCCGGTATTCGTGCAGGAAGCCCTGGACCAGAATGCGGTCCTCGTCCACCAGATACAGCCCCAGCCGTACGCCCGGGTAGTTTCGCGCCATCCGCCCCGCAATTTCCTCGAAGGCCGCCGGCAAGACCCCCGGTTCCGGGTTGTCACCGGTGCGCGCCTCGAGGGCCTGGGCCAGGTAGGTGGCCATACCCCCCAGCCGCTCCTCCAGGCCGGTCAGGAGCACGTCGTCGCTGTGGGAAGCGAAGACGATGTCGTAAAGCATCACCAGGACGGGGACAATCAGCCCCGCGGCGACCACGGCTACGATCTGAAACTTAAGGCTTTTGCCCGCCAGCGGCAGCATCGGTTCCCCTCCCTCCCGGCGCCGGCTTTGACTTTATATTTATTTCGCGCCCGCCCCCTTTCCTACCTTCGCCCCGCGAAAAATCAGGGCCGGCACACGCTGGCGTGCCGGCCCGGCAGTGTGGTGCGCACCACCCGATTACCGTCAGTGGGACTTGCTGGCCGAGATGCCCAGCCCCTCGAAGATGAACATGACGCCGAAACCGTACCAGACGGTGTAGACCACATAGAAAACCAGCAGGAACAGGGCGACGCCCAGGCGCTCGCTGAAGCTGGCCGCCGGTATGCCGGCGAAGTTGAAGGCCGGCTCCAGGGCTTTGGTCATCACCTTCTTGGCAAAATTGGCAACGTCTGTCTTGCCTTCGGCCCGCGCCGCTTTTTCAAGGGCCTCAAATCCTTTATACCAGCAGTAGACAGCCCTCCGCCCGTCGAGCCCGTACTTCGGCTCGAAGCCGGCGGTCTCGTTCTTGTACAGGGCGTCGGCGTCGGCGGCAGCCGCAACCGCCAGCCGGCCCATATCTCCGCTGACGGTTACCTTGCCCGCCTCGGTCCCGGCAGTGGCGCCCGCGGCGGCGAAAACCCGGGCGATGGCCGCGCCCAGTTCCTCATCCTCGACCTTTACCTTCCAGGACACTTCCCGGCCCCGGTACATCTCCGCGTCCCTGGCCACCGCCGGAATGTAGTACGACGATCCCTTGGAAAGGGAGTTGAAAAGGTCGTCGGCAGCCTGCATGCCGGTCCTCCCGCCGAAAAGGGGCAGGAAGAAGACGATAAGGACCACGGCAAAGACGGCCAGGGAGGCGATGCCAAGGAAAAGATACCGTCTGTCACCCGTCGCGTTCACGCTGCGCACCCCCTTAGTGGCCGGCGCCAACCGCGCCGTAGGGCACTTCGCCCGCGCGGTAGCGGCCCACGCCCTTGACGAAGGACGCCAGGACCCAGAGCCCGAAGGCACCCACAATGGCGAAGAAGATGATCAGGCCTACCGTGTCGAGTATTTTCGCCGTGGCCGGAGCCATAGCAAAGTACCCGGCCTTCGAGAGGGAGCCGGGCAGGGCGAAGCCGCGGTTCACAAAGCCGGCGAAGGTGGTCAGGCCGTAAAACCCGGTGATGACGATCGGGCGCACCAGCTTGGTGGTGATGGCGCCGATCTGGATGCCGACAAGGGAACCGAGCAGCAGGCCCATGGCCAGGGTGTAAAACACGAAACCGTAGACGGCATACTGCACGATGGAGGTGTAGCCCGCGGTGATGATGATCTGGAACAGGTCGGTGCCCACCGTCGTCAGGGTGGAAACCCCGAGGCCGTACACAAACGTGGGGAAAAAGAGAAAGCCCCCTCCCACGCCCATAATCGAGGCAATGAAGCCGATAATGAAACCGGCGAGGATTACGGGGTAGACGGAGAGACGCCGCCCGCCCGGCACCACATGCTGGTCAAAGGCCACCACGGGCGGGACCTTAATCGCCTGGGCCGCCCGGGCCAGCTTTGTCAGCTCGCCGGTCTGCGCCGCCGCGCCGGCATGCGCGTCCCGGCGCGCGCGCATGAAATCGTAAAGCGTGTAAAACGAAAGGAACCCGAGGATAAGTACGTACACGGAACTGATAAAGGCGTCGCTGAGGGCGGGGTTCTTTTCGTAGAACCCCCGGTTGATAATGCCGCCCACCGTGGCGCCCGTGATGGAGCCGACAACGAAGGTCAGCGCCAGGCCGACGGATACGTTCCCCATCTTCCGGTGCAGCGTCGTTCCCATAATGGCCTTGGCGAAGATGTGGAACATATCGGTGCCGACCGACATAATGCCCTTGACCCCGACGCTCATGAGCGCCGGCGTCAGGATGAAGCCCCCGCCGGCCCCGATGCAGCCGGTGATCATGCCGGCGCAAAGGCCGATAACCAGCGAGATAAGAAACATCTCTGTCGTGGCAAAGGAAGGCGCGTAGGCGGTTTTACCGCCGATAATGTGCGGCACCTCGAAAGCGAAGGCGCATTCCAGGCCGGCCACCAGCAGCACCGGCACGACCAGGGCGAAAAGCAAACTTCTCCTTTTCGTCAGGATAACGGTGCTGTTCTCGTATTCCCACCTGGCCCACGCCCGCTGGGCGGCCATCATAGCGTCATACGTGGATCGGGCGCCGCGTTTGCACATCTGGCCAAACATAGCAATTTCACCTCCCAGGGTAACTGCCCGCACAACCGGACGCCGGTTGCGAAATCTCCTCGTGCCGCCGGGTGCCTGCTTCGCCTTGTGCAGCCGCCCGGCCCGGCATCACCCCCCTTCCCGCCGGTCAGGCTAAAAAATATAGGCCGGCATACCGGGTACCCGGTCTGCCGGCCTATCGTTGTTCGATTCGGCCGTGCCTCACGCCGCGACGGCGCCAGAATTTAGCCCTTCACTGAAACCTCTAACCGGCCGCGGTGGCGGCAAAGATTACGGAATGTTCAACACTACAAATTGTGACTGTGGTTTTTTTCACACGCTCCCTGAGAATAAATACCTGCCAAGCCGATCATGCTCTCCTTCCTTCTCCGTTTTAACCGTAGCAAACCGCACCTATATTGTCAATACCATTGACTTTTTCCCTCTATAGGTGTCCCGCACGGCCGGGACATGAAGTAAGGGCACCTCTTCTCGAGGTGCCCCTCGCTAACAACGGTGCCCTGTTCCCTCCGGGTACCGTAACCGGCCCTGGAGAAGGAATTTCCTGCACCCGGGGTCCGCTTCTAAGCCTCGCCCTCCAGGCGCTCCGGGAGGAGGCGGTTGATCTCGGCGATGATTTTCCCCGCCCGCTCCCCGTCGACGTCCTCTACCCGCCAGCGAAGCAGCTTGTACCGGAGTTCCCAGATCGCCTT
>JBFMHQ010000036.1:9690-14937 GCA_040751815.1 Bacillota bacterium
CCGGCCTATCGTTGTCCGATTGGGCCCGGGCTCGTGTCCGGCTAAGCCTCTTTCTTTTCTCCCGCCCTGGCCACGACGCCGAGCCCTTCGAACAGGTACCAGATGGAGAAGCCGTACCAGATGGTGTAGACGATATAGAACACCAGCAGGAAGCTCGCGATACCGGCGCGCTCCGTGAACCTGGCCCCTTCGATCCCGGCGAAATTGTAGGCCGGCTCAAGCGCCTTGGTCATTACCGCCTGGGTGTAGTTGGTTTCCGGGCCCTTGTTCTCCGTCAGGTACTTCTTGTTGATACTCTTGAAGGCGTTCCACCAGTAGTACACGACCTCGCGCCCGCTCATCCCGTACCGGGCCTGGATGTCCTGCTCCTGCCCCTTGAACAGGGCGTCGGCGTCGGCCAGGGCCGCCTTGGCCAGTAGCCCGAGGTCGCCCTTGATCTTCACCTTCTGGCCGTCGACCTTGGCCTCGGCCCCCGCCGCTGTAACGAGCTTACTGATCTTATCGGCCTCGTCGGCCTTCTTCACCTTCACGCTGGCATCGACGGCCACACCCTCGAACTTCTTGGCCTCCTTGGCCTGGTCGGGAATGTAGTAGGACGAATTCTTGGCCAGCTGGTTGAAAAGGTCGTCGGCGTATTCCAGCCCCGTTTTCCCGTTCGCCACCGGGCTGAGGAACACGGCCAGGACGACGAAGAAGGTCACCAGGCCGACCAGCCCGATCCAGAACTTTCTGGCATCTGCCACTAGCATCCGGCATCACCTCCCTGATTAGTGCCCGCCGGCGGAGGCCGCTACTTCCCCGGCGCGAATCCGGCCCACATTCCGCAGGAAGACCAGCAGAATCCAGGCGCCGAAGCTGCCGACAAGCATCCAGAAAACGATCATGCCGACCAGGTCAATCGACTTGCCGGTGGCCTCGGCCAGGGTGATGTAACCCGCGTCGGCCAGCTTCTTGGGCAGGGCGCAGGCCCGGTTGACGAACCCGGCCAGGATGGTGATGGCGTAGAAGGCGCGGATGACCGCCCCCTTGACCACCGTGGTCACCAGGGCGCCGATCTGCACGCCCAGCAGCGAGCCGAGCAGCATGCCCAGGGCCACCGTGTAGAAGACGAACCCGTAGACGGCGTACTGGAAGATCGAGGAGTAACACGTGGTGAAAATGATCTGCAGGATGTCCGTACCCACCGTGGTGAAGGTGGACACGCCGAGCCCGTAGACGAACATCGGGAACGTGAGGAAGCCGCCGCCCACGCCCATGATCGCCGCCACGAAACCGACAATGAAGCCGGTGATGATTACCGGGTAAACGGCGATGCTGCGACCCCCGGGGACGACGTCCTCGTCAAACCTGACGCGGGGTACCAGCGGAATGGCCTGCAGCCACTTGGCAAAGCCCGTGGTTGCCTCTACAGATGACTTGGCCGCTACCTCACCCCGGCGCAGCCGCATCCAGTCGGCAAAGGCAATGGCACCCAGCAGGCCAAGCATCACCACGTACACGGCGCTGATCAGGGCGTCGCTGAGCGCCGGGCTCTTCTGGTAGACGGCGCGGTTGATCATACCGCCCAGGGAAACACCGCAGAAGGAGCCGACCACGAACCAGACGGCGAGCCAGACGTTGACGTTGCCGAGCTTCCGGTGGATGGTGGTGCCCATGATCGCCTTGGCAAAGAGGTGGAACTGGTCCGTGCCGACGGCCATAATGCCCTTCACGCCGAAGCTCATCAGGGCGGGAGTCAGGATGTAGCCGCCGCCGGCCCCGATGACGCCGGTGATGAGTCCCGCCAGGAGACCGACAAGAATCGAACCCAAGAACATCTGGCTGGTCACGAAGGTCGGCATGTAGGCCTTCGAGCCGCCGATGGTATCGGGCAGGCCCGCAAAAGCCAGCTCGATGCCGAGGCCCAGGAGGACCGGCACCAGCGCGACCAGCAGCACCTTCCACCGCTTGCGCAGGATGGTCCTGCTCACCTCGAGTTCCCAGCGGGCCTGGGCCTGGGCGCCGGCATGCAGGAAGGAACCCGCCGCTAGCAACGCTCTGCCCATCTTCCGTAGCATTATAAATACACCTCCTCGGTAGGCCTGGAGTGGAACCGCCGCTTTTTTCGTCACACTCGCCTATCCCGCCGGAAAACCCTCACCCCCCTTCGGTTGTCAAAAAAACAGGCCGGCCAACCCCCTGGAGGTTAACCGGCCTATCGTTGTTCGATTCGGCCCGCCGCAGGTTAAAGGGCCCCGCGGCGACGATATGTGATTGTTCTAATTTTCACGCTACTCGCGCTTCGTTTTCCTTTGTCTGTACCGGGCTACCCCACATCGCAACCCGTCATGGGACCTCTGCCTAGTGCATAACAAAGTGCCATTTTATTGTCAATACGCCTGCCGAAAAATTTTTTTGTGCCCGGCCAGGAGGCGGTAGGCCGCGATACCGTCCCAGTGCCGGCGCAGGGCGTGCCGGCAGCCGCGGATGGCATGGCTGAAGGTGGCGTTGGGGGCCCGCCGCTCGGCCTGCCGCAGCAGCCTCTCCACGGCCAGCTGGTCGCCCTCCTGGATGGCGGCCCACACCTCCCGGCCGAAGCCCTCTTCCTCCAGCACCAGGGCCGGGGTCAGCCACTTTTTGATGTAGAACGGGTGCAGGAGAAAAACGCACCGCGGCAGAGCGGCGGCACCCTCCCTGACCCAGGGCGCACCGTCGCCGTACAGCAGTATATGCTCCAGGCAGGCGAGATCGTACTGCGCTTCGATATACCCCCTCACCGCCTGCCAGAGGACCGCCGCCGGTACGGGCGCCTCGGCGGCGAAGTAGTAAGGCCGCACCAGTTTTCCCTCCCGCTCCCCCTCCGCCAGGCGGACAAGGCGGGGTAACTGCGCGCCCCGGCGCTCCTGGTCGGCTTCCACAAACAGCGCCCGGCGCCGGCGCCGGGACGCCGCCGGCGCGCCGACCACCTCGCGCGTGCCGTCGCCGCGGAGGATGGTGCCGTAAACCACGCCGCCCCCTGGAGGCTCCGGAACGGCACCCGGCGCGTCGCCGGGTACGGGACCGGGAACTTCGATCTTGCCGATTTCACGGTGTTTCTCCACCGGCCTGCAACCTCCGCCTTTCATAATAAGAATGGCAAGCGCCAGGCACGTCAGTGCAGGAGCGCGGCCTCCAGGACCTCGCCCAGCCGGGTCACCGGGACGACCTCGATATCGGCGCGGCCCTGCAACAAATCCCGCTGGCCGTTGGCCGCCGGGACGAAGACCCGCTCCACACCGGCCTGGGCCGCTGCCTCCACCTTGGGGATGAGGCCGCCCACCGGCTTGACGCGGCCGTGGAGGGAAAGCTCTCCGGTCATGGCCACCCTGTTGCTTACGGGAACCCCGGTAATGGACGAATAAATGGCCACCGCCATGGCCAGCCCGGCCGACGGGCCGTCCACGGGAATCCCGCCCGGGAAATTGAGGTGCACGTGGTAGTCCTCCGGCACCACGCCGGTCGTCAAACGCAGTGCGGTGAGGACGTTCTCCGCGGCGCACCTGATCATGCTCTTGCGGCGCACCCGCCGCCCGCCCAGTTGCACTTCTTCTTCCTCCACCGGACCGGTCAGCGTAAGTTTCCCCTTCCCCGGGGCGGAAGGAACGGAAACCGCCTCCACCTCCAGCACCATGCCCGCGCTCGGCCCCTGCACCGCGAGTCCCAGGACCACCCCCACCTCCGGCCGGGCGGGGATGCGCCACTGGGGACGCGGAGCATACTGGCCGCTGGCGATGACCCATTCCACGTCCGCGGCGCCGATGATGGGACGGCCTTCGGTGATGGCAATGCTCCCCGCAAGCTGCACAATGTTGACGGCGTCCCGGCCGTTGGTGGCGTACTCCTTGATCTCTTCCAGAGCGGCGAACTCCAGGGCCAGCCCGAGCCTGGTGGCCGCGTTGGCGGCGATCACCGCCACCTCGTCGGGCAGGAGGGGGCGGAAAAAGATCTCCACGCACCTGGACCTCAGGGCCGGAGGTATTTCCTCCGGCGCCCTGGTGGTGGCCCCGATAAGCCGGAAGTCGGCCGGCAGGCCGTTCTGGAAAATGTCGTGCACGTGGGCCGGGATCTTCTGGTCGTTGGGGTCGTAGTAGGCGCTTTCGAGGAACACCTTGCGGTCCTCAAGCACCTTGAGGAGCTTGTTCATCTGCACCGGGTGCAGCTCGCCGATTTCGTCGATGAACAGGATGCCGCCGTGGGCGCGGGTCACGGCCCCCGGCTTCGGCTGCGGCACCCCCGCCAGCCCCATCCGGCCGGCGCCCTGGTAGATGGGGTCGTGGACAGAGCCGATCAGGGGATCGGCAAACCCCCGCTCGTCGAAGCGCAAAATGGTGGCGTCAACCTCCACGAACCTGGCCTCCTCCTTGAAGGGCGAAAGGGGGTTCCGCTTCGCCTCCTCCAGCACCAGCCGCGCTGCCGCCGTTTTGCCCACGCCGGGGGGGCCGTAGATGAGCACGTGCTGGGGATGAGGGCCGCAGAGCGCGGCCCGCAGGTTGCGCAGGCCCTCCTCCTGCCCCACCAGCTCGGCGAAACTGCCGGGCCTGGTCTTTTCCGCCAGCGGCTCGGTGAGCGCCACGCTCCTCAACCGGCGCACCCACTCCGCCTCCTGCTTCGCCTCGCCCTTCGCCACCGGCACGTGGGCGGCACGGCTGGCCTTCGCCAGGCCCCACATGATGTAGGCCACGCCCACCCCCATAATCGCCGTGGCGGCCACCAGGAAGCCCAGGAAGCCCGTAGCCTCTTCCTGCATTGCAAACCCCCGCCTTCGTTATCTTCTGGGTATTAATTATTGTGTCGCAAATTCCGTGCCAGAAAGAAAAAGCAGCCCGTACGGGCATGCCGGGATGGCCCCGCCGTCAATTGTATGAAAACGGACAGGAGAGACGGGAACGAGGAGGCGGGAAGAAGTGAAAAAACCGGCGTCGCGGGTGTCCGAAATCAGACACCCCAGCGCCGGCTTACGGTCAGGAGCGCCTCACGAACGATCTTGGCCGCCAGGAGGGCGGTGATGCCTGCCGGGTCGCAGGCCGGGTTTACCTCCACCACATCCCACCCCACCACCTCCAGCCCGCCCAGGAGGCGCACCGCCTCCAGGATTTCGAGCGGGGTGATGCCGGCGGGCTCGGGCGTGCCCACCCCGGGCGCGAAGGCGGGATCGACGACGTCGATGTCCAGGGTAACGTAGACCGGCCGCCCGCGCAGCGCCGGGAGCATCCTTTCGAGTCCGGCCAG
>JBFMHQ010000036.1:15037-17480 GCA_040751815.1 Bacillota bacterium
CCATGTGGGGCGGGCCGCCATGAAGTCCTGTTCCTTGACGACGGTCACCTTATTTGAACCGCTCCTCCAGGAAACGCGGCATGGCGAAGCACGCCCGGTGGATGGCAGGGGTGTAGTACCTGGTGGCGTACGCGGGGATGCGCTCCGGCGGCACCTCCAGCGGGTCGTACTTCTTCGACCCGAGGGTGAAGCTCCACATGCCGCCCGGGTAGGTGGGCACGCAGGCCCAGTAAACCCGCGCCAGGCCGAAGATTTCGGCGATGTCGTTCTGGATGCGGGCCACAAGGTCGGTGTTAAAGTACGGGGATTCCGATTGCGCCACGAAGAGCCCGTCGGCGTGGAGGCAGTCGTACAACGACCGGTAGAACTCGCGGCTGAAGAGGCCCACGGCCGGGCCGACCGGGTCCGTGGAATCGATGATCACCACATCAAAGGCGTCCCGTTGCTCCGCCACGTATTGAATCCCGTCGCCGATGACGACCTCGGCCTTGGGGTCGTCGTAGGCGCAGCTCAGCTCGGGCAGGAAGCGTTTGGCGGCCTCGATCACCGCCGCGTCGATTTCCACCTGGACAACCTTCTCCACGCCAGGGTGCTTGACCACCTCGCGCAGCGCGCCGCCGTCGCCGCCCCCGATGATGAGCACCCGCCGCGGCGCGGGGTGCGTGTTTAACGGGACGTGGGCGATCATCTCGTGGTAGATGAACTCGTCCACCACCGAGGTTTGCACGATGCCGTCCAGCACCAGCATGCGCCCGAAGGGGACGGTGTCGAGGACCGCCAGGTGTTGAAACGGCGTTTTCTCGACGTGGAGCGCCTCCCGCACCCGATACGAAAGGGCCAGGTTGTCGTTCTGCTTTTCCGTGTACCAGAGTTCCATGGTCAAAAACCCCTTTCAGGAGTGTCAGTACCACAACGGCACCGCGGCCAGGCAGCAGCCGACCCTGGCCACCGTGTGCGCGCAGGCCTCGATCTTTTTCTCCGCCGGCACCAGGCCGCGCTGCGCAAAGGCTTCGTCCAGCATCGCGCCGACTGCTTCGCGGGCCGCCTCCAGGGAACACCGGCCGGCGAACTCCATAATGACGCCGAAACCGTCTGTGGCTACGGCCACGCCCACCGCCGCCGCGATCACCTCGCCGGGAACGTCGCCGATGATGTACCCGTAGGCAGTGGGCACGAGGCTGCCCCGGGGGAAGACGAGCTGCGGTTCGTATTTGGCGCCCGGCGGCAGGATGCTGGATACCCGGAGGAGATTGATGTTGCCGATGCCCGCGGCAAGCAAAGCGTTGTCGAAGGCGTTGAGGTGGCTTTTGCCCTCGGCACAGCCGGCGACAAGTGTATACCTGGTCGGCACTGGCAGCACTTTCTTTCCTTCTCCTTACGACAGGAATTCGGCTTGCAACGTCACTAATTATACAGAGAAGCGCCACCGGTGTCCATAGCGAAAGTTATAGTGGTGGCCCGCGCGGTCCCGGAAGGGGTCCGCAAGTCCAATAAGTTCCACTAATATCTCGGGCGGAAAAACACACAATAAGGACAAACATTCTCAAAGGGGGAAAAAGCGTGTTCAACATCCAGCAATTGCAGCAGCAGATTACAAGCCTGCGCCAGGATATCAGCAACATCGCCCAGATGGCCAGCCAGCTTGCCCAGTCCGAACAAGCCAACTCCGCCCAACTGCAGCGGCTGCAGCAGCTCGAAACTAACGCCAGCCAGCAGCTGCAGCGCATCCAGCAGCTGGCCAACAGCCTGAACAACAGCCTCAACCAGATTTCCAGTATGGCGATGCAGATGTCGGGACAGTTTGGGCAGGCCGGGCAATCCGGTACCTGGGCGCAGCCGACCGGGCAGTTCGGCACCACACCCCAGTTCGGCACCCAGTGGACCGGTGCACCGGCGGGCACCTGGACCCAGGCCGGCGCTCCCGGGGGAACGGCACCCGTTTACGGCGGGCAGTGGTCGCAGCGCGGCTGGCAAACTTAGGCAGACGCATAAGGGGGACCCGGGAAAAACGGCCCCCTTTTTTTACCCGAACCTCTTGACATTAAATGGTAATTCTGGTATGCTCCCCCTTGGGGGTGACAAATTGGCCAAGGTCCTGCGTGAGGGGACTTCCTACAACCAGCGCGAGGTTATCGAACTCCTGGCCGACTTTTCTTCCTTCAAAGACCGCGTGGAGAAGAAGTTCAAAGAGCTGGCCAGGGAACTGTCCGGCAAGCCCAACGAGCACGAGCTGTGGGTGAATCTCTATCTGATCTCGACCGATTACGCCGAGGAAATGCTGGCCAGGGCCAGGAAGCAGGAAACGGTGGTGCAGAAGGTTTCCTGATACCCACCCAGCCACCTTCAGCCCAACCCCGCCGCCAGGCGGGGTCTTTTTTCACCACAGGGAAATTCCGTGGCGGCGGTTGTAACGTTCCTTCTGGGCGATCAGGAGGGCAAGATC
>JBFMHQ010000037.1:0-2815 GCA_040751815.1 Bacillota bacterium
TGGTCTTCACCGGGATGGCGGAGGCCATGGGCGGCTCCTACTTCCCCTCCTGGATGGAGTTCACCGTTACCGCCGGTCTGATTGCCGGAGCTGTGCTCGCCTATTGCTTCATCGTAGAGAATTTTGCGATCTTCCACGAGAACGAGGAAAAACAGGTGGAGATCAACAAGACTCACCGTTACGGGACGGCGCAGGTTCACGCCTAGCAGCCCGACTCGCGGATGGTGAAACGCTTGCCAGGGAGGAGGGGGGTATTTACCCCCTCCTCTTACTGAGTGGCCGTTGCACGGTCATCGCCACAGGTTGCGGTTGAAGCAATACCGGGGGTCTTCGTGGCGGGAGCGGCGGAGCGGCGTCGTCCCGGGCGCCAAAAAGCGCTCCCCGGCGTGATGTCTCACCGGGGAAGCGCTTTTTCCCCGGGCGGGTGCTTTTGTTCAGTCGGCCGGATGCCCGGTGCGGAGCCGCCGCGCCGCCACCACGATTCCCTCTCAGCCCCCGCCGGAGGCGCCTGCCTATCCGCTGTTACTTGGGGGTTGTTCCAACACGGGCGCGTCGCCCGGTGTCAAGGCCCGACTCGGGCTCGGCGGCTTTCCCGGGCCGTGCCGGCCGGCGGGCGCTTTCGGGCTGTGCCCGTAACCCCGGGCCACCGTCCTGTCCAATCCCGCCAGTTCTTTTTCCCACCAGGCAAACGAGTTCGGGCCTTCGCCGGCGGGGGCGCCTTTGCCGGGGTATATTTCGTAGTGCCGGCGGTACGGGGCTGGCGTGAGGTCGGGCATGACCACGTTGGCGCCGGACAGGAGTGCCCGGCGCCGCCCGGCGGGGTGGAGGGTGGCGACGGCGGTGGTGGCCGGCAGGTGCGCCAGAGGGAGCAGGAGGCGGGTAACGGCCAGCACCTTCAGGGTCAGATCCAGGGAGCCCGGCGGACAGGTGCCCAGCGGCGTCGCCGGGTGCGGGATGAAGGGGCCGATACCGGCCATCTCCACGTCGCATTCCTTAAGCAGCAGGATGTCGTCCGCCAGCGTTTCCGGCGCCTGTCCGGGTAAACCCACAATATTGCCGCTTCCCACCTGGTACCCGAGCTCGCGCAGCCAGGAAAGCCTTTCTAACCGGCCGGCGAGGGTGGTGCCGGGGCGTAGGCGGGCGAATAGCGCCGGGTCGGCCGTCTCGTGCTTTAAGAGGTAGCGGTCGGCCCCGGCCGCGCGGAGTTCCCGGTAGGCGTCCCGCCTCAGGTCGCCCAGGGAAAGCGTCACGGCCACGTCAAGCTCGGTCTTTATGCGGTAGACCAGGCGGGCGAGTTCCGCCGTTTTGTAGGCGGGGTCCTCGCCCGCCTGGAGTACCACGGTGCGGTACCCCTCGGCGCGGGCCCGCCCGGCGGCGGCCAGAATCTCTTCCGGCGTCATCCGATAGCGGGCAAGACGGCGGTTGCCGCGCCTGAGGCCGCAGTAAAGGCAGTTCTTCACGCAGTAATTCGAAAACTCGATGACGGCCCGCAGATGAACGGCGTTGCCCAGGTATTCCGCTCGCACCGCGTCGGCAGCCCGGAACAGGGCCGCGGCCTCCTCGCCTTCGGCCCGGAGGAGGGAAACGATCTCCTCCCGGGTGAGGGCATGCGCCTTCATCGCTTTGGCCAGTGTGGCCGCAAATTCAGGCCGCAAAAATATCACTCCCGGGCAGGCCCGCAGAAACGGGCCGGCAACGCGTCCTCGTCGTACTCTGCGTCTACCCCGTCCAGCATGGCCAGCGCCGCCGGGAAGGGGGAGAGCGCCCGCCGGAGCACCCCGTGGATGTGCGCCATAAGGACGCCGTAATTGACAATCGGCACGCCCGCCTCCCGGGCCTGCATGATGCGGGAAAGCATCTCCCGCCGGTTGAGCATACATGCTCCGCAATGGACGATCAGGTTATAGTCCTTGAGGTTTTCCGGCAGCGGACCGCCGCCGGCCACAACGTCGAAGTGGAGTTCTCCGCCCACCGTCTGGCGGAGCCAGCGGGGGATCTTGACCCGGCCGATATCGTCCTCAATGGGGTGGTGCGTGCAGGCTTCGGCGATGAGGATCCTGTCGCCCGCGCGCAACTCGTTTATGGCCCCGACGCCGGCCACCAGCGTATTCAGGTCGCCTTTATAGCGGGCAAACAGGATGGAGAAGGAGGTAAAGAGCACGTCAGGAGGTGTATCGGCGGCGGCCTTGAGGTAGGCGGAGGCATCGGTAACCACGAGCCGCGGGCGTCTGACCATCCCGGTCAGGGCGTGCCGGAGTTCCCGTTCTTTCACCATCACCGCCACCCCGTCGTGCTCCAGGACATCCCGGATCACCTGCTGCTGCGGCAGGATGAGCCTCCCTTTCGGCGCCGCCTTGTCGATGGGGATAACCAGCACCACCGTGTCGCCTGGCCCGATAAGGTCGCCCACAATGGTCGGGAGCGACCAGTCCCTGGGCGCGTGCCGGACGATCAGGCGTTTGAGGTGGTCGATACCTTGACGCTCAAGCGCGCTCACCGCCGCCCAGGGCACGGGCAGGGCCGCCGCCCAGGCGGAAAGAGGCGGGTTGGGGTAGAGGTCGAGTTTGTTGGCCACGCCGATGACGGGGATGTTGCGCGCGCGCGCCATCGCCACCACATTCTCCTCGTACTCACCGATGCCCTGACCGGGGTCGACCACCAGGAGCACCAGGTCCGTCTTCGGCAATACCTCAAGACTCTTTTTGACCCGCAGGCTGCCCAGATGCCCGGTGTCGTCGAGACCTGCCGTATCGATGAGCATCACCGGCCCGAGGGGCAGGATCTCCATGGCTTTGGCTACCGGGTCGGTGGTCGT
>JBFMHQ010000037.1:2915-16839 GCA_040751815.1 Bacillota bacterium
AGATACTCCTTGAAGGTGAGCACGGCGTTGGGGGTGCAGAAGTTCTTGACCAGGCCTTTCTTGGCGAAAGACATGAAATGACACCCCGTCCGCCCGGCCCGGTAACCCGCCGTGCAGAAGGATGGGATATAGCCGTCCTGACACAACTCATAGATGAACTCGTCAAGGGAGCGGGTATCTCCAAGCTGGAACTGCTGGCGGTCCAATATGTGCTCCCGCTCCATCTCGGCGTAGCCGCCCACGGCGATGCGGGAGCCGGCATCGGTCTGCGAAACACCGAGTCTTATCGCCTCCCGCCGGAGTTCCGGGCGCTCCCGGCAGGTCAGGATGAGGCCGGTGTAGGGCACGGCACAGCGCAGGATGGCGACGATCTTCTTGAAGTCTTCGTCATTGACCAGGTAGGGCGAATTGGTGGTAAGGGGTGTGTTCAGCGCCGGCTCGAGCCTGGGGAAGGAAATGGTGTGCGGCCCCACGCCGAACTCCCGCTCCAGATCCATGGCGTGGTAGATGAGGCCCAGGACCTCGAAACGCCAGTCGTAGAGCCCGAAAAGGGCACCGATGGCCACATCGTCAATCCCCGCCTCCTGGGCCCGGTGCAGGGCGAAGAGGCGCCAGCGGTAAGAGCCTTTGGGGGTGTTAGCCGGGTGCATTTTCCGGTAGGTGGCGTGGTGGTAGGTCTCCTGAAAGACCTGGAAGGTACCGATACCGACCTCTTTGAGTTGCCGGTATTCCTCCACCGTCAGCGGGGGCGCATTCACGTTCACCCGCCTGATCTCCCCGCGCCCGTTCCTGGTTTGGTAAATCTTTTCGATGGTGCGGCACATAAAATCGATGTCGCTGACCGGGTGCTCCCCGTAGACCACGATCAGGCGCTTATGACCCTTCGAGGTGAGGATCTTTACCTCGTCCTCCAGTTCCTCCATGGAGAGGGTTCTCTTGGTTACCGCGTCGTTGGTGTGGCGAAAGCCGCAGTAGGCACAGTTGTTCACGCACGGGCTGGAAATGTACAGCGGCGCAAAGAGGACGATCCGGTTGCCGTACACCTGTTCCTTGATCCAGCGCGCGGTGGCGAAGATTTCCTCCAGAAGCTCCGGGTCGCGGCAGTTGATCAGCACCGCCGCCTCTTCCGGTGTTAGACCCTTCAATTCCCGCGCTTTGGCCAGAACTTCCTCGACCTCCGCGCGGGCGGGATGGGCCTTGCTTTCGAGGATGCGCCAGATTTCGGCGTCGTTTATGAAATCCGCCCGCAAATCTCTTTCCTCGTACTCTCTTATTACGGCCATCCGCTGCTCACGCCAGGTTTGCTCTTCCGGGGACAACATGCTTGATCTCTCCTTTCAAATCAAAAAGATTATTTCGCCGGCAGATCTGTCCTGGGTCGCGAAGATCCATCACCTCGCTTCTGCCGGAAATATCGCGCTCCGGCGATACCCGGCGTGGTCAGTTCCTCGGGACGGAGTATGGCCTCGACCTCGTCGGGAGAGAACAACCCCTCTTCAACCAGGAGATCGGCCACCGACCGCCGGGTTGCCGTCGCCTCGAGCACCAGATCGGTGGCTTTCTCGTACCCGAGGTAAGGAACGAAGGCCGTAATCACGCCCTGGCTGGCATCCAGCAGTTCCCGGCAGCGGGCGGCATCGGCCTGAATGCCCTGGATACATCGGTCGGCGAAAAGGTTTACGGCGTTGGTCAGGAGCGTCAGCGACTGGAGAAGATTATGGGCAATCAGGGGCAAAAAGGCGTTAAGCTCAAGCTGTCCGGACGCGGCGGCCATGTTGATGGCCACGTCGTTGGCCATTACCTGGTAGGCGACCTGCGTCACCATCTCCGGAATAACGGGATTAACCTTGCCGGGCATGATGGACGAGCCGGCCTGCACCTCGGGGAGCCTGATTTCGGCGAGGCCCGCCCGGGGGCCGGACGAAAGCAGGCGCAAATCCCCCGCGATTTTGGCCAGGTTGACCGCGGCCGCCTTCAGAAAGCCGGAGACTTCCGCAAATACGTCGGCGTTTTGTGTGGCCTCGAAGGTGTTTTCGGCGCGCGCCAGCCCAAAACCGGTCAACTCCCGCAGGATTTCGATAACGCGGTGGATATACCGCCGGTTGGCGTTGAGTCCCGTTCCGGCGGCCGTGCCCCCGAGGTTGACCTGCCGCAGCCGCTCCTCCGCCTTGTAAAGACGCCACCAATCGCGGGCTACCGCCTCGGCCCAGGCGCCGAACTCCTGGCCGAGGGTGACCGGGACGGCATCCTGCATCTCGGTACGGCCGATCTTCAGAATGGCGGCGAACGCTTTCTCTTTGGCCTGCAGCGCTCCCTGCAGCTTCGCCATCGCCCGGGCGAGTTCCCGCACCAGCTTGATGGCGGCGACCCGCAGCGCGGTGGGAAACGTGTCGTTGGTGGACTGCCCCAGGTTGACGTGGTCCAGGGGATGGACGAGCGCGTAATCGCCCTTTTCGCCGCCGAGCAGTTCGATGGCCCGGTTGGCGATCACCTCGTTGACGTTCATGTTGGTTGAGGTACCCGCGCCGCCCTGAAAGGCGTCGACCACAACCTGGTCGCGCCACCTTCCCGCGGCCAGTTCCTCTGCCGCCTGCGCGATGGCCGCCCCGCGGCGGGCATCCAGGAGGCCGACTTCCACGTTCGCCAGGGCCGCCGCCTTCTTCACCAGCGCCAGGGCCCAGATGAGGTCGGGGTGTATTTTAATCCCGGAGACGGCAAAGTTCTCCTGTGCCCGCAGGGTGTGGATGCCGTAGTAGGCATCGCGGGGGACAAACGCCTTGCCCAGCAGGTCTTTTTCCACGCGCGCCCCCAATTGGTTTGCCACGGTCAGGTGCGCCTCCCGGTGAGGGCACTTTTCACCGTGACGCCCGGCAGTGCCCCGAGTTTTCCGGTCAGGGCGCCGATGGCATCGGTCGTGCCGTCGACGATCAGCGCGATGACCGAGACGTTCTTCTCCCGGTAGGGGATGCCCATGCGGCCCACGATAATGTCGGCGTGTGTACCCAGGACTTCGTTTACCTTCGGGGCCATTGCGTGCCGGTTCTCAACCACAATACCTATCACTCCAATACGGGTTTCCATTCTGCGAACCTCCTCCTGTAAAGCGACGGCCCACCCGGGCAAGGGGTGGGCCAAGTGCATCCATCGCGTGTCCCTTGCCTTCAGGCCGAACCCCTCGCCGCAGGACTTCACTTAAAGTTTAAAAGTTAACCTGATATTTGATGAAAAAATAAAAGACCACAAAGCTTAGACCTTCGTGGTCTTTTTTAATTAATATAGTATAGTTTTAAGGAATTATTCGTCGTTGGATGCCCTATAGAGGCTATAGCTTACGTTACGCGAAACCTGGTACTGTCCGACGAAGTGCTACCTGACGCCTGTCCAGGTGGGTTTTCACCTGTCTCGCCAGCATATCCGCGAGGTGCGGCAGCGGCTCCGTTGACGCGCCAATGATCTCGACCCCGGCCCGGTTAAGGTGCAAAAACACCTTCGGCGCGGGACTCCTGGCCACGGCTTCGGCCATGACCGGGGTTATCTCGCCCATCATGCCGTGCGCGATGATCACGCCCAGGGTGCCCACGATAACGTCAGCGCTGGCGACAGTTTGGACCACCGCGTTTTCGCCGGTTGCTCCATCGTTGGCACCGGCCTTCAACATTACGGCCGTGGCCACGGCGTTCGTTCCCAGGGCCACGATTTCTGCCTCTTCGGCCGGGATGTGCCGACGCAAATGTTCCACCAGGAGTTTGCCGATGCCACCACCCTGGCCGTCGATAACGACGATGCGCATACCGCCTAAAGGACCTCTCTTTGCGGGCCAGATTCTCTAAGGCCTCCCGCCGAATTCCCCAACAGAAAAGCCACGGATAGGATGTCTCTTCTTCGTGAGAGACAAAGACCTCCGTGGCCCTCTCGTTTCTGAAACACACCGTAATACTTGGTAAACCTTCGCGGTTTTCTGTTTGCTAACTTAATTTTATAGTACGCCGGTGTGGAGATCAAGGAAAATTTTTTTGGCGTCCGGAAGGAAATTCTGCGGTTACGGCGAAAAGCATAAGTAATCTTTTAGGACGAACCTAATTCTACCCGCGGGTTTTCGCGAAACAACCATATAGCGCGACAGAGCGACCACGAAGGTCTACCGGAAGGCACGGAAGGCTTTCGTGGTCTTCTTTTTTGGGGATTCTCTCTGTTACTGGTCTGCAAAACGAAGTGTGAAAATTCTGCTAATTAGGGATTTTTCGAGAGGAGGTGGAGTGGGACCAAGCTCGTGGGCCTGTGGGATTGCGCAAAGATGCTAGAGGAGGTGTCAAAGAGCAATGTCTGCGGATTTTGAGCCCAAGATCATCGCCTTCCTTTGTAACTGGTGCAGCTACGCCGGGGCCGACCTGGCCGGGTCCCTGCGCTACAGCTACCCGCCCAACATCCGCATTATCCGGGTGCCTTGCTCGGGCAGGGTGGATCCAGCGTTTATCCTTAAGGCGCTTTTCTGCGGTGCGGATGGCGTCTTTGTGGGAGGATGCCACCCCGGCGACTGTCATTATGTCAGGGGCAATTATTACGCGGAGCGGCGGATGAAGGTTCTCCACCGGCTCCTTGACTGGCTGGGAGTCGAGCGTGAGCGGGTGCGGCTGGAATGGGTTTCCGCGTCCGAAGGGGCTAAATTTGCGGCGACGGTTACCGATTTCACGAACCGCCTGCGGGAACTGGGCCCTAGCTCTCTCCAGGCGTTCGGTGTAGACTACGAAGCCCTGGCGCGGGTGGCAACGGTCGTCGGGTCGGTAGGGAAGCTTGTTTTGGAAGAAAGCGTTTGTATGGTGGACCTTGCCAGATATTTCGTAGAGTTTGCGCAGAAGGAATCGTGCGCCGCATGCATTCCGTGCCGGATAGGGACGCGGCGTCTCCTGGAGGTCCTGGAGCGGGTGGCTGCAGGTCAAGGGGATACGGATGAACTTGCCCTTCTGGAGATGCTGGCTGGCGCTATGGGACCCGCCGCAAAGTGTGACCTCGGCCGCATGGCTGGTAAAGTGGTTGCGAACGCGGTCAGATTCTGTCGCGACGATTTTGAGGCGCATCTTGGAGGCCGGTGTCCCGGCACCGTGGAACCCAATCCGGGCTGGCGGGCCATCGTAGGCGGAGGCACCTGACCGTGATTTTCGGGAGCTCACCTTGGCCGGAGGTAGCACCGACAACCGCTATCCTGGACGCTGCCAACCAGGCAGGTGTGAGAATACCGCTAATGTGTTTCTTCCTGGGCTTCAATGAGGGCGGAGCGGAAGTAATGGGTGTAGCCAGGGTTATCGCGCCCTGTACGTGGCCAGGTGCGGCAGACCCGGTTCTCGCGCGGATAATATCGGTAGTCCGCGGCCTGATGGGCCATGCGTGGCCGCGGAACATCTGTCGGGTAGAGATGACCAGGTTGCTCCTGGAACTGGTTCAGGAAAACTCCTGCGGCACATGTGTTCCCTGTCGGGTAGGTACGCGCCGCATGCTAGACCTTGTAGGTGAAGTTTTGCTAGGGCGCGCAGCAGATCTTTTTATCCTGGAACAATTAGGTAGAATAGCAGAGCTGGTCGGTTCATCTTCGAAATGCGATCTCGGCAGGTTGGCAGGCAAACTGGTGGCCGGCGCGATTTCTCGCCGGCGCCGGGAATTCATTGCCCACATCCGGGGGAACTGCCCGGGAACGTTTACTGTAGACGTGCATCTGGGAACCGTGGTGGTATGAAGGAGGGAGAAAGATGGCGAAGCTCAAACTGACAATTGACGGGCAAGCGGTGGAAGTGGAAGAGGGGATGAGTATCCTGAAAGCCGCGGCCCTCGTTGGCGTGAAAATTCCAACTCTCTGCTACCTTGAGGACATCAACGAGGTAGGGGCCTGTCGTATTTGCGTGGTCGAGGTCGAGGGAAAAGAGGATTTCGTTACCGCCTGTAATACGCCGGTAGAAGACGGAATGGTGGTACGCACTAACACGCCGGCCCTGCGCGCTTCGCGGCGCACAACCCTGGAACTCATCCTGTCCGACCACCCTATGGAATGCCTGACGTGCGTGCGCAACGGCAACTGCGAGTTGCAGGCGCTGGCCGCACAGTTGAACGTGCGTGCTGTGCGGGTGAGCGGCGCCACGCATGCGGATTTGCCGCGGGATGACTCTACCAGTGGCATCGTCCGCGACCCGCGGAAGTGCATCGTCTGTCAGCGCTGCATAAATGTGTGCGCCAACGTGCAAACGGTGGGCGCCATCGAATTGCAGGGGCAGGGCTTCGAAGCCTTCGTCGGCCCGCCGGCCAACCTGAAGCTGGCCGATACACGCTGCGTGCAGTGCGGGCAGTGCGCCCTGGTCTGCCCAACGGCCGCCATCGTCGAGAAGGACGATACCGATAAGGTTTGGGCTGCTCTTCTCGATCCTGCGAAGCACGTGGTGGTCCAGACGGCGCCGGCTACCCGGGTAACCATCGGGGACATGTTCGGCCTGCCTCCGGGTACGCCGGTAACAGGCAAGATGGTTGCCGCCCTCCGGCGGCTGGGCTTCGACGCCGTTTTCGACACCGATTTTGCCGCCGACCTTACCATTATGGAAGAAGGTTCCGAGCTGATTGAGCGGTTGACGAAAGGCGGCGTGCTGCCCCAGTTTACTTCCTGCAGCCCCGGCTGGATCAAGTTTATCGAGCATTTTTACCCCGAATTTTTACCCCACGTCTCCACCTGCAAATCGCCCCAGCAGATGTTCGGCGCCGTGGCCAAGACCTATTACGCCCAGAAGAAGGGCATCGACCCCGAAAACGTTTTTGTCGTGTCGATAATGCCCTGCACCGCCAAAAAGTTTGAGGCCGAGCGCCCGGAAATGAACGCGGCGAGCAGGTACTGGAACAACCCCCGGATTGCTCGCGACGTCGACGTGGTGCTGACCTCGCGCGAACTGGGGCGCATGCTGAAGCAGGCGGGCATCGATTTTCCCAACCTGCCGGAGGAAGAGTACGACGAACCCCTGGGCCTTTCCACCGGCGCGGCGGCCATCTTTGGGGCCACCGGCGGGGTAATGGAGGCGGCGCTCCGGACGGCCTACGAGTTGGTAACGGGGAAGACGCTGGAACAGATCGATTTCCAGGCTGTCCGCGGGCTTGACGGCATCAAAGAGGCGGTCGTTCCGATGAACGGCATCAACGTAAAGGTTATGGTGGGGCATGGCCTGCGCAATGCCCGCCAGATAATGGAGAAACTCAAGGCGGGCGAACTTAAGGATTATCACTTCATCGAGATCATGTGCTGTCCGGGCGGGTGCATCGGCGGCGGCGGGCAGCCGATTCCTACGGATACGGTGGTCAGGCAGAGCCGGATCGAAGGTATCTACCGGGTGGATGCGGCTATGAAGTACCGCAAGTCGCACGAAAACCCGGCCATCAAGCAGCTGTACGCGGAGTTCCTGGAAAAGCCGTTGGGCCACAAGTCGCACGCGCTGCTGCACACGCAATATACGCCGCGGAATTGACGGCTGTCTAACAGGAGGGCGGCCGTTTAACCAAAAGCTACTAAAAGCTAAAGGAGGGTGATCGGCGTGTCTGGCGGTGGTAAGGAGGCACAGGCAGCAGAGTTGGTTAGGGTGCTCTTTGACCTGGTGCGGAAGGAGTCCTGCGGCGAATGTTTTCCCTGTGCGCTCGGCACACGGCAGATTGGTGCGGCACTGGACGGAAAAGGTGCTGCGGGGGCCCTCTTGCAGGAGATCGGCCGGGCGATGAAGAGGAGCAGCAAGTGCGGGGTCGGCCGCATCGGCGGCGCGCTGGTGCTGGAACTGCTCGACCGCTACCCGGCCGCCTTTAAGACCGGAGCCTGAACGGTAAAGGGGAGGGATAGTAAATGGCATTTCCGTTGACGATCGATGGTTTTAAAGTGGAGGTTCCTGAGGGAACAACGATCCTGGAAGCGGCGGCCAGGATCGGCATCAAGATTCCCACCCTCTGCTACCTGAAGGACATTGGTCACGATGTCGGCGCGTGTCGCATCTGCGTAGTCGAGGTAGAGGGTGAAAGCGAGTTCAAGACGGCCTGCAATACCCCGGCGGCCCCGGGGATGGTGGTGCGTACCAACACACCGGCCGTGCGCGAGGCGCGCCGGGTTACCCTGGAGATGATCCTGGCCAACCACCCGATGGAGTGCCCCACCTGCGTGCGGAATGGAAACTGTGAGCTGCAAAACCTGGCGGCAGCCTTTAACATTCGCGAGGTCCGTTTCCCCCGGACCCGGCCGCAGTACCCCATCGACGATTCGGCGGTCGCCGTTATCCGTGACCCTAACAAATGCATTCTCTGTCGCCGGTGCGTCACGGTATGCCAGCAGGTGCAGACGGTAAGCGCCATCGAGTTCAAAAAGGTGGACGGCGAGCCCGTCGTGCTACCCATACTGCAGGTGCCGCTGGGGGAAACGAATTGCGTGCAGTGCGGCCAGTGTATTCTGGTTTGTCCGGTGGGCGCCATCTATGAACGTGACGAGACCGGTAAGGTCTGGGCCGCCCTGGCCGACCCGGAAAAACACGTGGTGGTGCAGACGGCACCGGCCACCCACGTTACCATTGGCGAAGCATTTGGCTTGCCGCCGGGCACGGATATTACGGGTAAGATGGTTGCGGCCCTGCGGCGCCTCGGCTTTGATGCCGTTTTCGATACCAACTTCACCGCCGACCTCACCATTATGGAGGAAGGCTCGGAGCTTCTGGAGCGGATCAAGAAAGGCGGCGTGCTGCCCCAGTTCACTTCCTGCAGTCCCGGCTGGATCAAGTTCATCGAGCACTTCTACCCCGAGCTGCTGCCCCACGTTTCCTCGTGTAAGTCGCCGCAGCAAATGCTGGGTCCCCTGGCGAAGACCTTCTACGCGCAGAAGAGGGGAATCGACCCGAAGGACGTTTTCGTGGTTTCCATAATGCCCTGCACCGCCAAGAAGTTCGAGGCGGCGCGACCGGAAATGAACGCCTCCGGCTACCGCGACGTAGATGTGGTACTCACCTCCCGGGAGCTGGCGCGGATGATCAGGGAAGCGGGTCTGGATTTCGCCAACCTGCCGGACGAAGATTACGACGAACCGATGGGTATTGGCACCGGCGCGGGGCAGATCTTCGGCGCCACCGGCGGCGTGATGGAGGCCGCCCTGCGGACGGCGTACGAGCTGGCTACGGGAAAGACCCTGGAAAAGATCGACTTTGAGGAAGTAAGGGGCATGAACGGTGTTAAAGCGGCTACGGTGCCGATGAACGGCATTAACGTCAAGGTGCTGGTGGCGCACGGTCTGGGGAACGCCCGGGCGCTCATGGAAAAGGTTAAAGCGGGCGAACTCAAGGACTATCACTTCATCGAAATCATGTGTTGCCCCGGCGGCTGTATCGGCGGCGGCGGGCAGCCGATCCCGACCGGCACCGCGATCCGCGAAATGCGCATCGGCGGCTGTTACGCGCGCGACCGGGTGCTCCAGTACCGCAAGTCGCACGAAAATCCGCAGATCAAGGCTCTCTACGCGGAATTTCTCGGTGAGCCGCTGGGCCACAAATCCCATGAGCTACTGCACACCACGTACACGGCCCGTGGCTTCTGTCCCAAGATTTAGGGTATGATACGCGAGGGGCTCGAAAGCCCTCTATCAGAGCGCTATTCCCTGTAGGCACCGGAAAAACCGCGCAATCCGGTTCACGAAGGCCGGAAGCCGCGGTTTTTGTGTTCATAAAAAACAAGGGAGGCTGATGCCGTGAAACGTGTGGCGGTCATAGGTATAGGCAACGCGGCCTTCGGCGACGCCGGGGTGGGTTCGTACATCATTGAGGCGCTTGACCAGGAAGAATGGCCGGCGCATATCGAACTGGTGGACATAGGTCCGTGTATCCATCAACTGGAACTCTACCTTTACGAAAGAGATTACGCGCTCCTGGTTCAGGGTATATCGCGGGGTTACCGCTGGGGCCATATATACCAGTTGTCCGGCGAAGAGCTGCGCCCGATGTACCGGGAGGCGTGCTGTTGCTGGAACAGGCCCGTCATGGAAAGGCTTCACCTGGCCGAGTACCTGGGGGTGATGCCGCCGGAGATCACCTTTGTCGGCATCGAGCCGCGGATGACCTGTTTTCACCTGGGCCTATCCAAGGAGGTGCGGCTGGCGATACGCAAGGCCGTGCGCGTCGTAAAGGCCAACCTGGTGCAGCGGGGCTTTCTTCCTGCTTCCCAGGTGATACCATTGGTCAGGTACCGTTTGGGTCTCCTGCAGATTACGATCTGAAGCCTTAAAAAACCCTTGACAGCGCGGTGAAAAGCGTATACTATAGTGGCAAGTATTAGGTATGTCTAACTTTTCTGGGCGTTCTTGATTCAGGCGGAAGGGAGGTGCAGGCCATTACAGGAGCAACCCTGTCGGCTTTAAACCGGCTCCGGCCCGGCAGCAGGGGTAAGGTAGCCCGCGTCGAGGCTACCGGGAGCCTGCGGCGGCGCATAATGGAGATGGGATTGGTCCCCGGCGCCGAGGTTGTGGTCGAGGGTGTGGCACCGCTGGGCGACCCCGTTGAAGTGACGGTGAAGGGGTATCATCTGACGCTGCGCAAAAGCGAAGCAGAAGCCGTTCTGGTGGAGGTAGGATAGCGTTGGCCTTGTTACCGCTGGGCTTGCTGTCACCCGGTGAAAGCGGGACCGTCAGGGACGTTATGGGCGGCCGGCACATTCGATCCCGACTCGGCGAAATGGGTCTCATGCCGGGGAGCAAGGTACGGGTTTTGCAGAACCAGCCGTGCGGGCCGTTGATTGTTACCCTTGGTGACGTTCGTCTGGTTCTTGGCCGCGGCGTGGCGCAGAAGATTCTGGTAGAGGAGAACGCCTCGTAGGACCGGCGTAAAATGGCCGTTTATTTTTGCCACCAGAGTTAGGCATGATTAACATGTGGGAGGGAGAAGGTTATGGCCAAACAGGCAGAAATGGTGGAGAAACCGGCGCGCGTGGTATTCGCCCTGGCGGGTAATCCCAATGTGGGCAAGACGTGCATTTTCAACAACATGACCGGAGCACGCCAGCATGTGGGCAACTGGCCCGGCGTCACGGTGGAGAAGAAGGAGGGGCAGTTCTTCTACGGCGGCGAAACGGTGCGGGTGGTTGATCTTCCGGGGATATACGGCCTGGGAGCCTATGCCGAGGATGAGCGGGTTGCCCGCGACTACCTTCTCTCCGGGGAAGCCCGAGTGGTCATCAACATTGTCGACGCCACCAATCTGGAACGCAATCTTTACCTGACGGTACAGCTGCTGGAAATGGGCGCCAACGTGGTGGTGGCCCTGAATGTTATGGACGAAGCCGAAGCGAGGGGTATGAAAATCGACACGGACAGGCTGGGGCGCCTTCTGGGTGTGCCGGTCATTCCTACGGTGGCCCCGAAGAAGCAGGGAATGACCGAACTGGTTGCCGCTGCCATGCAAAAAGCCAGGACCCCGGGTGCGCCCGTCAGGATAACTTATGGCCGGGAAGTAGAGGAGGAACTGGCGAAACTCGAAACCCTGGTTGCCGGGCGCCCGGCGCTGGCGGGCAGATTCCCCCCGCGGTGGCTGGCCGTGAAGGTGCTGGAGGGGGACGAGCACGCTCTCCGGGCGATCGAGCAGTTTGCGGATGTCGCCGCCCAGCGGCGGGAGAGTGCCGCGCGCCTCGAGGCGGTCACCGGTCAGGACGTCGAATCCCTCATCGTGGACGGGCGGTATGGCTTCATCGCCGGCATCCTCAAAGAAACCGTTGCCAGGCGGAGGACGCCGGAGGAACGGATCACCCTATCGGACAGGATCGACAGAATAGTCACCCACCGCGTTCTTGGCCTTCCCATCTTCCTTGCCGCCATGTGGGCGGTGTTCCAGTTCACCTTCACCGTAGGCGACCCCCTGATCGGTTACGTGGAGACCTTTTTCGAATGGCTGGGGGGCGTTGCCGGCGCCCGGATCGCCAACGAAATGCTGGCCTCGCTGGTGGTCGATGGCATCATCGGGGGCGTGGGTTCCGTCCTGGTCTTTATCCCGCCCATCTTCCTGCTTTTCCTGGCCATCTCTTTCCTGGAGGACAGTGGCTACATGGCGCGTGCCGCCTACATCATGGACCGGCTTATGCACGCCCTCGGGTTGCACGGCAAGTCTTTCATCCCGCTTTTAATCGGTTTCGGCTGCAACGTGCCCGCCGTTATGGCCACGCGCACCCTTGAAAACAAGCGGGATCGTATCATCACTCTCCTGATTACGCCGTTTATGTCGTGCGCGGCGCGCTTGCCGGTTTACGTTTTGTTTGTCGGTGCCTTTTTCGCGCAGCGACAGGGGCTGGTAATTTTTTCTCTTTATCTCCTCGGCATCGTTATAGCTATCTTGATGGGAATGCTCCTTAAGACCCTGTTCTTTAAAGGGGAGCAGGCCCCCTTTGTGATGGAACTCCCGCCTTACCGGCTGCCCACCATCAGGGGGACACTCATTCACATGTGGGAGCGCGGCTACTCCTTTATCCGCAAGGCGGGGACCATCATTTTCGGTGTCGTGGTGCTGATCTGGATTCTGTCCAACATCCCGTTTGGCACGCCTATCGAGCAGAGCCTGATCGGCCGCCTGGGACAGGTCATGGCCCCCATCTTCTCGCCGTGCGGCTTTGGCACCTGGGAGGCATCGGTAGCCCTGTTCTTCGGCATTCTGGCCAAGGAGGTCGTGGTAGGAACGCTGGGGGTAGTTTACGGCGTAGGCGAAGAGGGCCTGGCGGCGGCTGTCACCCAGCACTTTACCCCGCTTTCGGCCTACGCCTTTATGGCCGTGACGCTCCTTTACATCCCTTGCGTGGCGACCATCGGGGCGATCAGAAGAGAGGCCGGCTGGCGCTGGGCAGCTTTTGCCACGGCCTATACCCTGGCTATCGGGTGGCTGACGGCTTGCCTGATCTTCCAGGTCGGGCGGCTTTTGGGCCTTGGTTAGGAACGATACCCCGGCGGCGGCAACTGCTTTCTTCGGCACCCGTCGCCGGGAGAAATAGCCCTGTTCCCGTCCGGGGCGGAGCACGCCCCGACTTTTAGGCACCATATGTTAGGTATTACTAACTAAAGAGATGCAGGAGGTAGTGGCCGTGTCGGTCTTGGTCATCGGCGGAGACCGGTTGGGTCGGATTCCCGACCGCCTTAGAAACGCGGGTTTTGCTGAGGTCGAGCATGTGACGGGCCGGAAGAAGAGGGATGTCCTGTTCAGGATCGCCGCCCACCACGACGTGGTAGTTGTGCTCACCGATTTTGTGAACCACGGGCTGGCGCGGAGAATAAAGGAGCAGGCCAAGGATGAGGGAAAACACGTCGTCTTTGCCAGGCGCTCATGGTCGGACATCTCCCGGGCCCTGTATCCCTTTGGAGCGCATTGATGTTAGGTATTTCTAACTTACAGGGGGTGAGCAGCGGTGACGAGCAGGTGCTACATAGGCAGTGGGAATAAACCGCGGGGTTCGGTATGCGCAAACGCCCACGCGGAGGCGACGGAATCCTGGCGCCGGGAAGACCGGCGACGTGTGGTGCGGGACTTCTTTGTGGAGGTGCTCGGCATCCCGCCGGAGACGGGAGAGGAAAAGGCGCATCTTCTAGGGGATGCGGTTGGCCCGGAGGCGCTGGCCAGGATGATTTACCTGCTGGCGCTTCTCCGGAGGTAGGCCCCGCCGGGCAAGAAGGCGCCCGTACCCCCTGCCCCTTGCGGGGATAACGGGGACAAGGAAATAATTCCGGTGCTGGAAAGACCCTCTATGTCAATAGGTGACCCGCACAAAAGACGCGGGATAGATTAAGCTGCCAAAGGAGCGTGCTTAGCCTTGGCAGCGAGAAAGACAGATTCATCATAGGGGCGGTAGTTCAGCCACATCGCGAAGATGATCCGCACCCAGATGTTAGCTAAGGCCCGCAGAGCTTCGTGGTGTG
>JBFMHQ010000038.1:0-6365 GCA_040751815.1 Bacillota bacterium
TTAGTTAGGTCCATCTCCTACTGGGGCAGGGACTACATTAACGCCGACGACTATTTGCCCTGCGGTGGCGAGTTAAGAGCGGTGTTGTCTTTTGCCGACCGGTTCCAGGGTGAAGTAGTGCCGTTTGAGCTTATCGAAATGCGCATGCGGGTGGAAGAGTGCGCCTACGATGAGCAAATCAAGATCGAGCTGCCGCCCGAAGCCCTGCAGGCCAGGGAAATGCCGCAACCCCAGGAAGAAACGACCGGCAGGTGAGCTGGGCGGCTGTTGGCGTACTGGACCGCGCGCTCGTTGTGGCTGGCTCCGGTTACTTGCCGGTATATGCTTACTGCAGGACCGGAGCCAGTAATTTTTGAAGTCTGCCCACCAAGCGGTGGGGAAGAGATTCTCCGGCCGGATTGTGCCGAACTTTTCAGCCTGTTTGCTCGGAGGGAGGCTCATGACCGAATCTGAACGAGGGTGTCTGGCGGCGGAGGAGAAATTCGTCCTGGCGCCTGCCGACCTGGAGACCAGAATTGCCCTCTTGCTGCTAATTATTCCCCTCGGTGTTCTTTCCCTGGTGGACGTAGCAGTTGGTGTGTCCGAACCGGCGGAACTGCCGGAGTCCTTGACCGGCCTGGGTATCGTAGCGTTGGTAGCGGTCTTGCCTGTGGCCATTTTCTTCGCCTTTGCCCCCGCGGCTTACATCCTGGACGCGCAGGGAATAAGGATTACCAGGCGTCTGTTTCGCCCGGTGTTTGTGCCTTACGCGCAAGTGAAGAACGTTGCGACGCAGCGTTTTGCCGGACCGCCTTTCGCCATCGTACGGTTTGGTTCATATCCGCCGTGGGGGCTCTTCGGTTATTTCGGCCGGTTTAGGGTGGAGCGTCTGGGGTGGATCAGGGTCTACGCCACGTCCTGGAAGAACGAGATGGTGGTGCTGGAAACGGACTGGGAACCGTACTTTCTTTCCCCGGCGGAGCCGCAAAGGTTTTACGATGCGCTGCGGGCCCGGCTTGACGGCACTGCGGTGTAGCGGTATGCCGTTCGGTTGCGTCCGGAGGTGGGGCCGCAGTTGAAGGCTGCCGGGGCAACCGTGTTTTTTGGGGGGGGTACTGGCCTGGGTAAAGAAGAAGGTGGTGCTGGGGATAGGTTTGCTGCTCGCCGCAGCCGGAATCGTGCTGGCGACGCTCTTCCTGCCGGTGACGGTGGGGACGGGGACGGAGGAACTGCGCGCGGTGCGGCTGGGGCGCCCTTTCTGGTTCGTGGTGCAGGAGCAGGGCCGCTACGGCCCGCCGGGGGACGTGTGGACCACCCGCTTGCTCTCCCCGTGGTAGTGTCCCTTCGCGGTGGTATGGTGGCGCTTTTTGGCGTCGTGTGCGGCTGTGGCGGGCCTGCTTTGGCTTGTGCCACGCGCGGTTGCGTTGCTGACCGGCCGGCGGGCGGGTGCCGGCCGTACGTGGGCGGCGGGAGGTCGGTGCTCGCCTTTTCCCGGGGCGAACTACGGAAGTATGGGGTGAGCGAGTGATCAGGACGGAGAAGTTGTGCAAGCGCTTTGGTGCGCTCACGGCCGTTGACGGTCTCGACCTGGAAGTTCAGCCGGGAGAGATTTTTGGGTTTCTGGGGCCGAACGGGGCGGGGAAAACCACCACCATCCGCATGCTTACCGGGCTCCTCCGGCCCACGGCGGGGCGGGTATTCATCGGAGGTTACGACGTCCAGAGGGAGCCGGTGCGGGCCAAGGCCCTGCTCGGTTACGTACCCGACGAGCCCGTGCTCTACGAGAAGTTGACCGGCCGCGAGTTCCTGACCTTCATGGCCGACCTGTACCGGGTGGACGGTCGCCGCAGGGAGAAGCGGATTCTCGAGCTCCTCGAGCTGTTCGACCTGGTGGACCGCGCCGACGACCTGATCCAGTCGTACTCACGGGGGATGAGGCAGAAGATTGCGGTGGCGGGGGCCCTGGTGCACGATCCGCGGGTACTCATCCTGGATGAACCCACCGTGGGCCTGGACCCGCGCAGCGCCCGCATCCTCAAGGATATACTGCGGGCGCTCGCCGCCAGGGGGGTGGCCGTGTTCATGTCCACGCACGTCCTGGAGATCGCCGAGCGCATGTGCACCCGGGTGGGCATCATCGACCGCGGCCGCCTTATCGCCTGCGGAACCATGGGTGAGCTGCGGGCCCGGGCCAGGGAGGCATCGGCCACCCTGGAGGACATCTTCCTCAAGCTCACGGGAGGTACCGAGTACGAGGAAGTGATCCGCCTGTTGGAAGAGGAGGCGGCGCCGTGAGCCGGCTCCTTGCGTGGAAGTTGCGGCTGTTCTGGCGTTCCCTGGCCCGCCGGTCCCGGGTTGCAGTGGCAGTCAGCCTTATCCTCGCTTTGCTGGGCCTGGCGTGGAGCGGGGCGGTGTTCGTGGGGGCGAGATCGGTATTCGCCTGGGTGGCCGGGGGCACGACCGGGATGCCTTCCGAGGTCGCCGCCATGTTCGCGGGTCTGGAGGGCCTCTTCCTGTCGGGCGTGTACCTGCTGGGCCTGGCCCTGTGCTTCTTCACCGCCTTCGGGACGGCCTTCGTGACCATGTACTCGTCTTCGGACCTGCCGCTGCTTTTCTGTGCCCCCCTCACGGTGAGGCAGGTCTTCGCCATTAAGTTCGCTGAGATACTGGCGGCCGAATCCCTGTGGGTATTCCTGCTGGTGTTGCCGGCCATTCTGGGGTATGGCGCCGCCGCCGGCGCCGGCTGGTGGTATTACCCCGCGGCGCTGCTGCTCGCCCTCGTGACGGTTTTCCTGCCTGCGGCGGCGGGCACGTGCCTGAACCTGCTGGCCGTGCGTCTTATTCCGCCCCACCGGGTGAAGGAGCTGGTGGCCGCCCTGGGCTCCCTGCTGGGCGCGGCGTTCTATGCCCTGAGCCAGTTAGGCCCGCGCTACGCCAAGGGCATGAGCCCGCAGGACCTGGCGGAAATGGCCGGCCGTTTTCATCTGGCCGGCGCGGGGTACTCTCCGGCATGGTGGCTGGCCGAAGCCACCTGCACCGCCGCCCGGGGGCCGGCGGACGCCTTCCTGGGCTGGTTCGGGCTGGCGGCCGTGTGTTCCCTGGTTTTCTTCGCCCTGTCCTTCCTGCTGGTGCAGGAAGCGTTCTACGGTGGGTGGGCCGGTAGCGGTGAGGTGCACCACAGGCAGCGCCGGCGTCGGGTCACCCGCCGGCCGGTCAAGGCCCGTGGGGCGGGGGCGCGATCGCCGGTGCTGGCGCTGGCGGCCAAGGAAGTGCGCAGCATTGCCCGCGACTTGCGGGAATGGGCCCAGGCCCTGTACCTGGTGGTCGTGGTGGGGGTGGCAGTGGTGGTCCCCATGATGAAGGGTGGAACCACGGGCTTCCCGGGTGGTGCAGGCGGGCTTTACGCAGCCCTGGGGACGGCATACCTGCTGCTTGCGGGGCTGGCCGCCTATTTGGGTCTGGGCGCGGTGGGCCGTGAGGGTAGAACCTGGCCCCTCTTGCGCAGTACCCCTGCGTCTTGTGAAGAGATTGTCTGGGGCAAGGTTCTCGGCGTCGTGCCCCTGGTGACCGTTCCAGGGCTGGTCCTGGCTCCGGTGCTTGGTTTGGCACTGGGGGGCGGTACCCGGGCCGTGCTGCTCATCGCCGCCTTCGTCCTGCTGGTCGGCCCGGGACTGACATCCCTGAACGTGGCCGCCGGCGCCCTGTACCCCAACTTCGCCGCCCGGGACCCCCGGCAGAGAACCTCGGGCTGGGGGTTCGTTCTCAGCCTGCTCCTGGAAGCGGGGTATGCGGCGGTGCTCGCTGCGGGCGTGTGGATGGTGGCGGCGGGACCGTGGGCGGGTGGCCGCTCCGTTTTGCGGACGGCGGGGCTGGCGCTTCTGGTGGCGGGGAGCGCCTGCGCCGTAGCCGTCCCGCCTATGCTGGCAGGCAGGTTCCTGGAGTGGCGGGAAGCCGTCGCCGCTGGCTCCGGGCGCGGTCCGGGCGCGGGTGAACAGGCTGCCCGGGGAGGCAGGACCGGTTGGCCATGAGCTTGCCTCCTGCCCATATACCCTCTTGAGTAACTGCACCGGGGAGGCAGGACCGGTTGGCCATAAGCGGCGGCGCGGCCGGTGTCTTCTTCCCAGCCACGCCGGGCAAGGCGCCTTTCCCTTCGCCGGGCGGCCACACTCAACGCCCAGCCCTTTCTCCTTTCGCTCGCGCGCAGCACCTTTCTCCGCACCTGTCGGAGCAGTACGGGCTGTTACGGTTTACAGGGGAGCCGCACACCGGGCAGGTCACGCGCGGCGCGCCTCCGTCCGGCACGTGAGACGGGCGCGCTTGTTGAGCCGCCGTACGGAGTAACCGAGCACTCCCCCACCCAAAAGCAAACCGGCTGAAAACATTATCACCAGAAGAGCGTCGTCATCGGAAAGGAGGCCGGGCCACAAGGCTTCCGCCAAGGACACGACAACCGCTGCGAGAAAGAAGGCGGCCCCCAGGAGCAAGAGAAATAGCACACGGGAAAGGAACCAGTAGACGTCCGCAGTGACGACAATCCAGAGGATTTTCTTAAGCCGCTCTTCTGGCGGTAGCTGGGATAGCGGCTGTTTTGGGTGTTCGGGAAAAACTTCGTCGGTTGCCTGATAGACGATCAACCCGGTCCCTCCCAGCGCGGCCAGAGGGGCGAGGAGAAACGCCACCTCGGGGTCCTCAGCGGCCTGAAGGGTGCACACGGACACCGGCAGGGCGTAAGGCAACCACGCTGCGGTCGCCGCGAGCACGGCGCGTGCCGCGAGCCGGTTTCCGGTGGCACTGGAGATCTTGAGCACATGCTCCGTGAAAAGAGAGGCACCCAGCGCGCCGGCCCCGAGAAGCACTACCCAGAACCACCTTTCTTCTACCCGTGCGGCCTGCGGCCCAAGTTTGCGCAAGAGAAAGCAGACCGCGTAGCCGGCGCTGACCGAGGCGGCTGCGGCGAGGAGAACGAGCCTGACGAACGTTCCCGCCATTGCCGGCTCCCCCTGGGCCGACGACCTAAGCGGGGCGCGAGGCGCCCCGCTGCCGGGCGCGGATGAAGGCTCTGACCGAGCGGTCGTAGGTGCGCTCGGCTTCCGGCGGGAAGAAGCAGCCAGGGAGCTCGCCGCGGCCCCTGTGGTAGGCCACACACTCGCAGCAGAGGCCTTTCTTGTCGCACGGTTCGTAGGTGCAAGTGCAGCGGGCAAGGTTTCTGTCCTTCCGGCACTCCACCGGGGACACTCCTTACTTAAATTTTCTATATCAGTCTATATCAGTTTTCGCGCACCGTTCGTCAAACCCTGCACCGGGGGGTGCCCGCATCCGGCTCTGAGAATGAAGTCCGGACTAAGATGTTCAACGCCCGGTTACTCCTCGACGGCTACGCTCAGGTCCTGACCGTCTCCCCCAACGTGAAGTACGCCGATATGTTCGTGAAGTTCCAAAGAGAGGCGAGGAAGCAGGGTAAAGGACTGTGGAAATCGGCACCCGTCTCGGCACCGGGCGGCAGGGCCCAGAAGCAAGCCAGCGGTACACACTACACAGGCTAGTACCGTGTGCGGGTACTGGCAAGAATGTCACAGAACGTTTTAGTGGCCCTTGCCGTTGGGCCGAGGGACCTGGCTCTCTCGTATTGACAAGAGCAAGACGCAAGCGTTAATATGGAGACAGGTGGAGCCGTTGGAAAGGATAACGCGGTTCGAGTGGGACGCCCGGAACGTCGGGCACATCGCCAAGCACGGCGTGAGGCCGGAAGAGGCCGAAGAAGCCTTCTTCGGCGGGCCTTTGTTCCGCAGAGCGCGGAAGGGTTTAAAGGCCGTGTTCGGGTGCACTGACGCGGGGCGGTACCTCTTTGTGGTGTTCGTGGTTAAGCCGGGCGGTGTCGTCCGGGTGGTCACGGCCCGCGATATGACGGCTGCCGAGAGGCGGTACTACCGCCGCGAAAGGAGGGGTTGAGAGATGCCGAGGAAAGAGTTGCCGGAGTTTAAAGGAGACGAGATACCGGAATTTGCCAGCGAGGAAAAGATGGCGGAGTTTTTCGACCGGTACAGCTTCGCCGAGGCGATGGAAAAGGGTCTGTTTGAGCCCGACGAGGTGGAGCTTGCGCCCGAGTTGGCCGCGAAGATCGCGGAGCGGTCCAAGACCAAGCGGGTCACCCTGCGGCTGCGGGTCTCGCAGATAGAGGCGGCGAAGCGGATAGCGAAGGAGAAGGACATACCCTACCAGACGCTCCTGCGCTCCTGGATCGCGGAGGCGATCAGGAGGGAGCAGGAGAAGAGGGCGTAGGCGGGAAGGAAGCAAGGAGAGTTTCGCCGGGCGGAATCCCGGCTTTCTTGTTTTAATAAGGCAAAAACCCGCCCGGAGCGGGCGGGGGCGAAAGGAGGTGGCAGGGC
>JBFMHQ010000038.1:6465-11811 GCA_040751815.1 Bacillota bacterium
AGCAGGAGAAGAGGGCGTAGGCGGGAAGGAAGCAAGGAGAGTTTCGCCGGGCGGAATCCCGGCTTTCTTGTTTTAATAAGGCAAAAACCCGCCCGGAGCGGGCGGGGGCGAAAGGAGGTGGCAGGGCCGAGTTCTTTGCCTGGCAGTTCGCCGGCTGAAGGAGAAGGTGCTGGCTGTGGCGCGGATGTTCAAGAAGCAAGCCGAGCTAGAATCCCTGCTCCATGGGAGCGTGTGGCGACATAGCTGGCCGGCGTCCTTGGGCCGTCGTTCATCACCCAGTTGGCCGCGGCGACGAGATCCTCCATGGCGGCCCTCAGGAGCATGTCTTCGTGGTTGCCAAGCAGGGCCGTGGAGAAATTGGCGTGGGAGTGACCTCTCTGCTCCTGGCCGGAGCGCCAGCCTGGTGAAGGTGTTGGCCTTAGAAAAAGCAACGGACAAGACTGCTACCGAGTTAGAAGCAACCCCGGGTGGAGCAGCCCAGCTCGACTTTGCCGGGCGATGCCTTGATTCACCATCAGACTAGATGGAAAATAGGCATTTTCGCCGGGACTTTTTTGTTACTCTACCACCCGTGTCACATTCTGCCGGCGGAAGGGGTTTTCGTGAAAAAAGAAAAACGGGAGGGAAAACCGTGGCCGACGCAACGGGGCGCAAACTGGTCGTTCTGGTTCTGCTGGCCGTCAGCGCGGCTCTGGCCGTTCTTCCGGGCGGCTGCACGAGCGGCGAAACCCGCGCGCTCGAAAGCGAGAACGCCAGGCTCAGACAAAGAGTGGCTGCTCTGGAAGAGAAGGTGCGGCGCCTGGAGGCCGAACTCGCGCCGCTGCAGAGGCCGCTAACCATTAACCACAGAACTTATCCTGCCAAGCAAAGGTTCGTGGAAAAAGAAACGCCGCTTCTGGCCATGCCGCGGGAGGGTTCTGTCGTCCTCAGGGACATCCTGCCGCGCTCCGTGGTCAAGGTACTGGACGCGGCTGACAGCGACGGGGAACTGTGGCTGTACGTCGAGGTGCCGGTTTACGATTCCCCGAGCAATATGAAGGGGTGGATACGCGAAGCCGACAGCGTGCCTTTAACAGAAGAAAACCGGAAGCTCGTGCAGAGCGACGTCACCGTACGGGCCGGGACCCGGGTTTACGAGGTGTTCGAATTCGCAAAAATCGCTTCGACCCCGCCTGGTCAGGCTCTTGCACGACGAGAGGGGGAGGCTGGAGGAGAAACGGGACGGCTACGCGCGAATCTCCTGTCCCGGCGGGCGGGACTTCTGGGTGGAAGAGCGGTTTGTGGTCTACCCGCCGGTGGACTGAAGCGAAGCGGGGAGGGTCGGACAGAGTTGGGCGCGTCCAAAAAAGAAGCGTCACCGTCCGCAACAATGCGGGCAGAATCGCCGGGTTCCTGGAAACTTAGCTTGCGTGAGGGGATCTAACGTATCGGACCGTGGGCGAACTTCTTGCGCCGGGCTCTCGGTTTCGCTCACTCTACCTCTTACTGGATCGCTTTTGGGATCAAATGGGTCATTGAATGGGGGTTGCTATAGCATGTTGATCTCGGGCGGCTCTCCTAACTTTGACCGTCTCCTTAACGAGTTTACTCCGGAGGAGATTGAAGGGTTCAGAGGGTTCATGCGCTGGATTTCCCATAGCGGGGACTGTCTTGCTGCAAAACCTGGGATGGCTCGCAAGCGCATGGTAAACGCCTTCAAGGACTTCGTGCCAACCAAGGGTGAAGAAGACTTGGTGCGCTTATTCGAGGCCTTAGATAAGGACCTTACCGAGATCGTCGGCGAAAGGGCACCGAGGCCCCTTTTTTTGAAGCTGTTCTTTTATGAAAAATACAAGAAAAGACTTAGAAGGTCGCAATTGGCTAGAAATGCTTGATTTGGCGGCATACGGTGGGACCTTTCCTGTTCCCGTTTAAGCTGCCCCGTCGGGCGACAGGCCGTACTAACCGACAGCGGTGAAGGAGTCAGGCGAACGTGTTTTTGGAGTCAATCACCGTGATTTTGTGGATTCTCTTTGCCCTCTCGGTGAGCCTTGCGGTGTGGGGGCTGAAACGCCGCTCGGCGAAAGTGCTTCTTGTGGCCGCGCTTCCGGCCGGCGTTTTTGCCTTCTTTTTCTTCTGGGACCCGCACGGCAGGCTGTTTTTCGTCTGGCCTCTGGCCCTGCTGGCGGCCGCTGTGTCGCTCCGGTGGCCGGCGCGGTGGCCGGGCTGGCTCTTGCTGGCGGCAGGTGTGATTACGTGCGCCGTCGTGACGGTTTTGATGCCCTGGACCCCGCTTGAGAACGCAGGTCTTCCCTTTATGCCCGAAGAAGATGTCCGAACCGGTCCTTTCAACCCGGAAGAGGACGCGCGGCGGGTGATTGCCGGCTACCTGCAGGCCGTTGCTGCGGGGGACGCGGGCGCCCTGCAGAGCTACGTCTGGCGGTACGCGGATACGAGTGCAGGCCGGCCGCCGCTGCAAAAAGATGAGGTCCAGGGACGGCTCGCCGCTGTGGAGTCGCAGGGGGGCTTCGGGGCGGGTGGCCTGTGGGTGGAAGCTTACCGGGCCGAGCTGGTGCCCGGCGGCCCGCTGTTTTTCACACTGGTGCAAGAGCCGCGTGACGGAACGCTGCGGGTGGCCGCGGTGAGCAGGGAGCCGGTTAACATCCACTGGCGCGACGCCGGCCCCATCGAGGCTGGATGGCCGGAGGACGCCGAAAAGGCGGTGCGCGGGTACTTCGAGGCCCTGGAGCGCCGGGACTTCGCCGGCGCGATCAGGTGGGTTCACCCCGAATGGCGCGACTTCACGGCCATGCCGGAGCGGGAGTTGCGCAGCCTGCGGCTGCTTTCGACCGGGTTCTGTGGCGTTTACAGGGTTGGCCGGGTGGTCCTCTTCGAGTATGAGGTTGAGGCCTGGGCCCGCTACCCGGGGGTTTTCACCCGCCAGCCGTATCCCCGGTCAAGCGGTCGCAACATCTATTACGTCATGCTGGCCCCGCTCGACCCGCCGGTGCCTGCAGAGTGGCGGATCGTCTGCATCGGGTCGGGGCCGTAAGCTGGGAAGCGGTCCAAGGAGATGTGCAGAGGATTTCCAGGGAGAGGGCGCTGATGCCGGAAAACGTTATCCGTCATCTTCTTCCGCGGCGGCGCGTGCTGAAAATGGCCGTTTCCGGCCTGGTTCTGCTCCTCCTTTTCGGCCTGGCGGCGAGACCCGGCGGCGTGGTCGTGGAAAGAGTGGAGGTGCCGTTACCGGGGCTCCCGGCGGAGCTCAACGGGCTGACCATAGTTCATATCAGCGACCTGCATTATGGGTTTGGCCGGTTCTGCAGCAAGGAGTCCGTGACGCAGATAACGAGGTTCATCTCTTCCCTTGATCCCGACCTCATCGTTTTTACGGGCGACCTTTTGGACCGTTCGGCGGATCCGGCTCTGGCGAACATCCTGCCGCTTGAAGGACTTAAGGCGCCCCTGGGCGTGTATGCCGTCCTGGGCAACCACGACCACCACTTCGGCAAAGAAAAGATAGCCCGCTCCCTTGCTGACTCTCGGGTGGAAGTGCTGATTAACCGGAGCGTCTGCATTCAGAAGGGCGGCCGGCATTTCTGGCTCATCGGCCTGGACGACCCCCTGACCGGCGACCCCGACCTGGCGAAGGCGATGGCTCCCATACCGCCCGGGGACTTCAAAATCCTCCTGGTTCACACCCCGGATTTCGCGCCTCAGGCGGCACGCGCGGGGATTCAACTGCAAGTTTCCGGCCACAGCCACGGCGGGCAGATCCGGCTCCCGGGGGTTGGGGCCCTGTACTGTCCACCCCTCGGGCGCGAATACCCCCTTGGCCTGCGCGAGGTGCCGGGAAGCCAAACTCTGGTCTATACCAATCGCGGGCTGGGTACTACTGTACTACCGCTGCGCCTCTTCTGTCCGCCGGAGGTGACCTTGCTGACGCTGCGCTCCGGAACAGGGAACTGAGGCGGCTACGACTTTCCCGGCACATCTGGCATCGTGCCCCGGCGGCAGTGCCCCTCTCAACGTGCCGGGCGGAAGGAGGAAACCGGTGCCACTTTCTCTGGTGAAAAAGGCGGCAGCAAGATGCGGGTTTGCCCTTGTGACGCTGGTGCTGGCTCCCCTGGCGGGATTGGTCTTCGGGCTGCTTCTCGCGGTGGCGTTTCTTTTCGGTAAGGGCGGTGAAGAATCCGGTTTCGCCCCGGGAGGGAGAAAGGAGCTTCACGACTTGATCGAAGCATTGCCGGACGAAAAAGTGGCGGAAGCGAGGGATCTGTTGTGCCAGCTTTTCAACGGGGAACTGAGAAGTTCACTATGACGCGCAGCAAATTCAAGGTCGCGCCTTTCGACAGGAGGGGAAAGTTGACTACGACTTTGTATCTGTTTACCGGCGTGTGTTGGGCGGTCCTGTCGTTTTTGTTTGCGCCGCGCGGCTATCTGGTCTCGCCGGAGGGGATAACCATCCGCGCCCTGGTGACGTCATATGTCATACCCAAAAGCAGGATTAGGCATGTCGAGATAGTCGAAGATGTGAAACCCGGGGCCGGGTTGACGTGGTTGGCCGGGCTTTTCGGCTACGCCGGTCTCTTTGCCCTGGCCGACGGCAGCACGGCGAAAGTTTACGCCACCCGCTGGGACCGGATGGTGCAGGTTCAGACCACCGGAGGAGACCCTTATCTCCTGTCTCCGGCGGAGCCGGAAGCCTTCATTGAAGCGGTACACAGGACACTCCTTACTTAAATTTTTCTGTATCAGCTTTCGCGCACCGTTTTTTCAAACCCTGCGACCCAAAATGAAAACCCCGCCCCCATCCGCGTCACATCCTACCGGCGGAAGAGGTTTTAATAAAAAGGTATGCGTCAAAAGGAGGGTAAACCGTGGCCGACACGACGGGGAAGAAAGAAGCCATGCGCGGTACCTGGAAAAAGCTGGGTTTTCTGGCGGCTTTAATTTTGGTTGTTGCAGCACCGGTGCTCGGCGCCCTGGCGGTGCGGTGGAGGATTTCCGACCTCAGCGCAGGCAAACTGCCCGCTGCCGGTAGAGTAGCCTGGGTGGCCGAGGGAAAGCTCTGGGTGAAAGATTTGCCCGACGGGAAGGCGAGGCAGCTGGCCGCCGGGGAGAATATTTCCCGCCCTGCCTGGTCGCCGACGGGAAGGTGGCTCCTCTTCCGGAGGGGCGAGGACCTGTGGCTGATCGGGGTCGATAGGGGTGAGGCCCGCCGCGTGGCGCAAGGGGTGGGCGAGTTCGCCTGGTCCCCGGCGGCGGACGCCTTCGCCTTCACCGCGGGCGGGGAACTATGCGCGGGCGAGCCGGCGAAGGATGGACTCCGCGTCCTGGTGAAGCGGCAGCCCGATGTCGACCTCG
>JBFMHQ010000038.1:11911-16372 GCA_040751815.1 Bacillota bacterium
GGCGAGTTCGCCTGGTCCCCGGCGGCGGACGCCTTCGCCTTCACCGCGGGCGGGGAACTATGCGCGGGCGAGCCGGCGAAGGATGGACTCCGCGTCCTGGTGAAGCGGCAGCCCGATGTCGACCTCGGGCGCATCGCCTGGTCGCCGGACGGTAAGTGGGTGGCCCTAGAGAGGCAGAAGATAGAGCCGGGTGTGCCGGGTTACGCCGGCATCTGGAAGGTTGACGCGGCCTCGGGCGCCGTGACGCAGGTTTACGCCTCCCGCCTGCGTTTCGACCGGGAAAGGGGCGTGGTGGGCGAGGTGCCGCGGCTGGCGGGCTGGTCGCCCGACGGGGAGATGGTTATTTTGTGGCGCGGGCCCTGTTCGGCTTCCATCGAGGCCGACGGCCTCCCTCTCGGCCTGGCCCCGGCCGGCGGCTGCGAGGAACCCGTCCCCGTTGTGGGTAAGGGCTGGAGCGGGGAGATCAGCTGGGAGAGCGCCGTTCTGGTTCGGCCTGGTTTTGTCGCGGCTGCGCCGGGGAAGCTGGCTGTCATTGTCGGCGCGGGGCGAGAGACATGGGTGAACAAGCGTCTCACCGTCTACGACTTCAGGACCGGCGGGCTCGCCTGCCTGACCGGTACCGATCAGGCGGCGGTTGATCCCGCCTTTTCCCCGGACGGAAAGCTCCTGGTTTACAGCGCGGGGCCGGCGGGAAAGGGGAGAGAGATAGAGGCCGAACTGCGCTCGCTCCTGGCCGGCCGGAAGCTTTGGGCCGTGGACACGAGCGGAGGCCAGCCGCGCCGGCTCACCAACGACCCGGCCTACCGCGACGAGCGGCCGTTTTTCTCGGCCGACGGCCGGTACATACTTTTCGCGCGGCTCGACGGGGAAAACCGGGCCAGCCTGTGGCTGGTGCGGCCCGACGGCAGCGGCCTTGAGCAGGTGGTGGAAAAGATCGGGCCCCTGACCGGGGAATTCACCTTCGGCTATTACGGCGCTATGGCCTGGGATGAGCTTTTTGCCTACTGGCCGGGCGTTGCCGACGCCGCGCTCATCAAGGCGGCATGCGCCAGTTTGATAGGTTCCCGCCCGGTGGCCGGCGATGCGGTGAACCGGGCGCGCCTGGGGGCTGGCGGCCTGCTCGTCCGGAGCGGCGAGGTTACTCTGTACTTCGTCAAAGATCTTTTCGGTTGCCCTCACGTACAGGGTTATAGGGGGAATGTACCGTCATGACACCTCTGTTGGCTCAGATCGTTATCGGCTGGCCTGCCATTATTTCATCGTTACTCGTTGCGTCACTGGGGATCGTTCTTGGCCGGGGATACTTGCTCGCTATCAGTGCTTTATTAAGTCTGGGCTTTGCCTGGTATCTAAACTGTTCGCCGGCGACTCTCTTTAAGATACTTGGCTACTCTACGCCACTAATGCATCTCGCTGCTATGTTATTTGTCTACCGGAGGCAGAAGTGGCCGGCAGTACTGGTTCTGTTGCCTTACCTTGCGGTGGTACTGTACTTTGGAACGGGAGTGATACTGGAATCGCTCGGATACTACCCGGGAAAGTAAGTGTTGAATGCTGGGAGGCACGGCCGTGGGAGGATGGCGGAGGTGCGTGAACCTTGAAGGCCAGATACTTCTTTGAATGGAATAATAATTCTGATGCATTTCCACATTTTTTCTACACTTTTCCCGGCATTTTGTTGCCACCGGGCCATAGGCTGAAGACGCAAGGACCCCGACCGGCCGGGAGAAATGCAATGATCTCCACCAGGCGGCAACTCGTGGGGGAGGGGAAGAAGCAGGGTCCGGCACGGGGACGGAGAACTGAAATGCATGGTGAGGCGGCGGTGAAGACCATCTTCGTGGTCGACGACGAGGAGAACATCAGGAACCTGGTGTCCCGTTACCTGGCGCGCGAGGGCTACCGGGTGGAGACTTTCGGCTCCGCCGAGGAGGCGCAGGCGCGCCTGCGCGAAGCCTTCCCGGACCTGCTCATCCTGGACATCATGCTCCCCGGGCAGGACGGCCTGGAGTTTTGCCGTGAGCTGCGCCGCAAGAGCAACGTCCCGGTCATTTTTCTCTCCGCCCGCGGGGATGAAGTGGACCGCGTCCTCGGCCTCGAACTGGGCGGGGACGATTACGTGGCCAAACCCTTCAGCCCGCGCGAGCTTGTCGCCCGCGTGCGCTCCGTGCTCCGGCGGGCCGCCGGCACCGCCCCGCCGCACAAGATCGAGGCCGCCGACATCGAGATCTACCCGGGCGACCGCCGCGTCCTTGCCGGCGGGGCCGAACTGTCCCTCACGCGGAAGGAGTACGATCTCCTGCTGCTGTTCGCCCGCCACCCGCAACGGACCTTCTCCCGGGAGGAAGTGCTCGACCTGGTCTGGGGATTCGACTACTTTGGCGAGACCAGGGCGGTGGACGACCTTGTGAAGCGGGTGCGCAAGAAACTCCGGGCCGCCGGCTCCCGCGCGCAGATAGCCACCGTGTGGGGAGTGGGCTACCGGCTGCAATGCTGAAGTTGCGCAGCATAACCACGAAAATCTTTCTCGGGTATGCCGCGGCGGTGATCTGCAGCACCGGCGTTATGGGTTTCCTCTTCCACACCCTGACGCGGCACTACATGGAGGCGCAGGTGGCCCGCGCCATGATCCGCCAGGCCCAGGCCCTGGCAAGGGAGATGAGCCGGGAGCATGCCCCGCCTGCCCGCGTGCCTATTCCCTTCGGGGATCAGGTCCTGGAGGGAGACTTCGTGGTGACGGACCGTGAGGGGACGGTGCTATACGGCAGCGCCCCGGCTGCCTTCCCCCCCGGCATCCGGTTGCCGCATGTGCTGCGAGAAGCAATGCCACCTCCGCCTGCCGCCCTCCCCCGTGGCCACCGGGACTACATCGTCGCCGCCACGCCCCTGCCTCCCGGCGAGCAGCCGGGCGGGACGATGTACCTGCTGCTGCGGCGCGGGGCATTTGAAGCGTTAAACGCAAGGCTCTTTCGGATATTCCTGCAGAGCCTGGGAGCCGGCCTGGCCGTCTCACTCATCGGCGCCTGTCTGGTGGCGCGGCACTTCACCCGCCCGCTCCACGCGTTGAAGGAGAAGGCGCGCGCCATAGCCAGGAGGGAATTCGACGCGCGCGTGGAGGTCGGGTCGCAGGACGAACTGGCGGACCTCGCCCGCACGTTCAACGAAATGGCCGCGGCGCTCAAAGAGCACGAGGCCGCCACGAAACGCTTCCTGCAGCACACCTCGCACGAGTTGCGGACGCCTCTCACCAGCATCCGGGGATACGCCGAGGGGATTAAGGACGGCGTGTTCACCGGGGAGGAGGCGGAGCACGCGGCGGACATCATCGCCAGGGAAACCGGGCGGCTCTGCCGGTTCGTGGACGAGCTTCTGTACCTGGCACGCCTCGAAAGCCCGCACGAAACGTATGCGCTCGAGCCCGTGGACGCCCGCGAGATCCTCGCCGCGGCGGTGGAAGGCCTTGGGGGTTACGCCACGGAAAGGGGCGTGACCCTGGTGAACGAAGTGAAAGAGGAGATACCGCTGCGGGCCGACGCCGCCAAGTTGCGGCGGCTGTTCGACAACCTGCTGGGCAACGCCATCAGGCACGCCGCCAGCCGGGTGGTTGTTACGGCCCAAAAGCAGGAAACCGGCGGCGTCACCATAGCCTTCCGGGACGACGGGCCGGGGTTTGACGCGCAGGATCTCGACCGCGTTTTTGAACCGTACTTCAGGGGCCGCCGGGGGAATACCGGCCTGGGCCTGGCCATCGTCCGCACCATTGCCGAGAAGCACGGGGGCTCGGTCCGCGCCGCGAACGAGCCGCATGGCGGCGCCGTAGTGGAGGTCACCCTCCCGCCAATGTGATCTCCGGAAGGCGTGGGCGGCGAAGCCCCGGTTTAGCAGCTTATCCCGCCTTTTGCTCCCCGTGCTCCCTTATTCCTTTTCCACAACCCTTAAGGGGGCCCCGTCTTGCAAGAACCACCGCACCTGTCCAGGTCCGGCGCCAACTCCTCCTTTTTGTCAACACCGGGCTAATTTTGACCTGCTGGCGCCGGTTGGGAATTGACCCACCAGCCCGGAGAACCGGGTGTTCGGTTGCTCGGCCTTCATCACCTCCGGTGCCTCCGGTCGTGGATGCGGGCCCCCGAATAGGCCGGCGCAAAAGCATAAGCCGATGTGCCGGCGGGCAGGCTTTTGCCGTGCATGGACCGGTATGCTATTATAAACGCGCTATACTCTAGTGTTCTACCTAGTTTACACACGGGGGGCGGGGAAGTTGGGTAAGGGTTACCGGGTCTTGTTGCTCCTGGCCGCCGCGGCGGGTATGCTGCTGGCAAGCGGCTGCGCGCGGCAGGAGGAACAACTCACGGCCAACGGCACCATCGAAGCCACAGAAATAAAGGTCGTGGCGGAAGTGGGGGGACGGTTGGAGGAACTGCTGGTCAAGGAGGGCGACCGGGTGAAGGCGGGCCAGGTCGT
>JBFMHQ010000039.1:0-16161 GCA_040751815.1 Bacillota bacterium
ATATTCCTAGAACCAGCCCTTGCGCCGGAAGTACCAGAGCATCCCGGCGGCCACGGCGGCCATGGCGCCGAGCACCGCCGGATAGCCGTAAGGGGAATAAAGTTCGGGCATGTGGCGGAAGTTCATCCCGTAGATGCCCGCGATAACCGAAAGGGGCATCATGATGGTCGTGATCACGGTCAGGACCTTCATGATTTCGTTCAGGCGGTTGGAGGTCGCCGAAAGATGCGCTTCAAGGACGGCCGCCGCCAGGTCGCGGTAACCGTCGGTGGTTTCCACAAGCCGCAACAGGTGGTCGTAAACATCCATGAGATAGGTTCGCGCTTCGTTTCGCAACAGGACTTCCACACGCTGCGCGAGCTGGGCGACGGCGTCCCGCTGGGGGCCGAGGGTGCGGCGGACGCGCAGGATGCGCCGGTGCAGGGCGAAGATTTCCGGCACCCACCGCCTGTCGGGTTCCAGGAAAACTTCCTGCTCCACCGCGGCGAGGCGTTCTTCGATGTCGTCGAGGACCGGGAAATACCCGTCCACCAGGCGCGACAGGAGCCGGTAGAGGAGGAACGCCGGGCCCCGGGTCGGCAGGGTAAGATCCCGGCCATACTGGCGGAATATCTCATCCGGGAAGGTAAGGGACTCCAGGTGCACCGTTACCAGGAACGCGGGCGCAATAAAGACGTCGAACTGGGAAACGTGCAAGCGTCCATCCGGCGCCGGAGCACCAACAGCGTAGAGGACGAGAAAAAGGTAGGCCCCGTAATCGTCGAGTTTGGGTCGCTGCAGGCCGGACAGGCAGTCCTCGACGGCCAGGGGATGGAAACGGAAAACCTCGCGCAGCAGCCGGACCTCTTCCTCGCCGGGGGCCTCCAGGTCGACCCAGAGGAATTCCTTTCCCGCCAGGGCGCGCTCAATTTCCGCCCGCTGCCGGTCGCCTTCTCCCTGCCAGGCCAACCGCGGCGTTACCAGACGCAGCATACCTATACCCAGTCGATGGCCGGGCAGGCCGGTACGAGCCCGGCTGCGGCGCCGCGGGCCAGCAGCGTCTCCACCGCGTGCCGGCCGGCCTCCCCCAGGTCGAGGGTCCAGCGGTTCACGTACATCCCGATGAACTGCCCCGCTTCGGCGGCGTCAAGCCCCCGCGCGTAGGCCAGCGCGTGGCGGATGCCTTCCTCCCGGTGGCCCAGGGCGTAGGCGATGGCCTCCCGGAGCAGGGCGGCGAGCTCCCGCGCCCGCGCCGCGTGGCGGCGGTGCAGCACGTTCCCGCCCAGAGGTAGCGGCAGTCCGGTTGCCTCGCGCCACCACGCGCCGAGGTCCACTATTTTCCTAAGCCCTTCACGCCGGTACGTCAACTGTCCTTCGTGGATCAGGAGCCCCGCCTGGACCTCACCGGCCCGCACCGCGTCCGCGATGCGGTCGAAGGTTAGCACCCGGGTCTTTACTTCGGGGCGCCACAGCTTCAGGGCCAGGTAGGCGGTGGTCAACTCTCCCGGGACGGCTACTTCGGCGGGTTCGGCATCCCCCGGAAAATCCTCACGCACGACGACAAGCGGCCCGTAACCATCCCCTACGCTGGCGCCGCAAGAGAGCAGGAGGTACTGCCCGGCAATATGCGGGTAGGCATGAAAAGAAACGGCCGAGATATCGTAGGTGCCGTCAAGCGCGGCCCGGTTTAACGTTTCGATGTCGCTCAGCACATGGATAAAACTGTACGGCCCGGTATCAACCAGGCCATGTGCCAGGGCATAGAACATAAAGGCATCGTCGGCATCGGGACTGTGGGCCAGGGTGAGCTGCAACCTGATCGCCCCTTCCGGTTTTTAAAATGTACGGATGATCCTGTACTGGGTGGTGCGCTGGGCGGGAACAAACCCCGCCTCCCTGATGATGCGGACGATCTCATCCCGGGCCAGGCGGTGGGAAGCACCGGCCGCGCGCACCACGTTTTCCTCCATCATGGTACTGCCGAAATCGTCGGCCCCGAAAAACAGGGCTACCTGGGCCACGCGCGGGCCCTGGGTCACCCAGGACACCTGGAGGTGGGGAATGTTATCCAGGACGAGGCGCGCCACGGCGAGCACCCGCAGGTATTCCACGGCGCCCGCCTTCGTACCCCCAAGCCTGGTATTGCCCGGCTCGTAGCTCCAGGGAATGAAGGCGGTGAACCCCCCCGTTTCGTCCTGAAGGTCCCGCACGCGCACCATATGGCGCACCCTCTCCGCGGCCGTTTCCACGCTGCCGAACATCATGGTGGCGGTGGACTTCAGGCCGAGCCGGTGCGCGGTGCGCATCACGTCCATCCACTGCCGCCAGCCGATCTTGCGGGGGCTGATGGCCCGCCGCACGCGGTCCACCAGGATCTCGGCCCCACCCCCGGGGAGCGAATCAAGGCCCGCTCCTCTAAGTTTCACCAGAACTTCCCGTACGGATAAGCCCGACCGCTCCGCCAGGTGGACGATTTCCGGCGGCGAGAGGGAGTGGATCTCGACGGCGAACCGCGCCTTGATGGCCCGGAACATCCCCGTGATGTAGTCCAGGTCGATCCCCGGATGCAACCCTCCCTGAATCAGGACCTGGGTCCCCCCCGCCGCCACCATCTCCTCCACCTTGGCCAGCACTTCGTCGTAACTAAGGAGATAGGCGTCGGGGTCGCCGGGGCGGCGGTGAAAGGCGCAGAAGGCGCAGGCGCAGGTGCAGACGTTGGTGTAGTTGATGTTGCGGTCGGCCACGAAGGTGACGTAGGGCGACGGGTTCAGGCGACGGCGTACCGCCAGGGCCGCCCGGCCCAGATCGAGCAGATCGGCCCCTTCGAGAAGCGCCACTCCCTCCTCCTCACTCAGGCGCATGCCCTCCGCCGCCCGGGCCAGCAGCTCTTCAACCCCGGACAATGCCGTCCCCCCAGACCGCCAGCCCCACGCGCTCCTCAATGAGGCCGCTCTTGTAAGCGTAATCGTAGAAGGTCAGCAGGGCCCTCCGGTACGAGGGGTCGAACTCGTGCCGGATAATGTCGAAGTAGTCCTCCAGGACGGGTCGCGGCAAACCGCGCCGGCGCCGCGCCGCGGCGATCAACTCCTCCCGGTGGGCCATGCTGATTTCCCTGGCCCTCAGGAAGGCCCGGCTGACGCTGCCCGTCTCCTCCGGGTGCGCCAGGGCGAAGTCGCGGCGGATCACCCACAGGGCGAAAACCATCTTTTCACCGGTAAACTCCTTCCACGCCGCGCCCAGATCGGTAACCAGCAGGCCGCGCCCCCCGGCAAGTACCTTCTGGTGGGCAAGGAGGGCGTCGTCGCCGATGAGCAGCCCGGCATCCGCCCGCGCAAGCATCAGATCGAGGTCGGGCACCGTGGTCTCAAAATCCGCCTCTACATGGTAGTAGTGCTCAAGGAGGATCCTCAGGAGCGCGACGGAGGTCGCCGAACTTGAAGGCAGGCATATCTTCCGGCCGTCGAGTTCGGTGACCGGGAGGCGGCTGAAAAGGAGAATACTGCCCACGCGCCCGTCGGAACTTATGGAAATATCCGGCAGGATGACGCACTTTTCGGGATGGCGCGCATACTCAATTGAGGAAAGGGGCGTGATATCCAGTTCCCCGTCGAGGAACAGGCGGTTGAGGTAGGTGGGCACCCCCCGCACGAGCTCGACGTCGAGGGCCACCTGCCCCGTTTCCAGGGGGTAGTACACCGGCAAGCAATTAAGGTAATCCACCTGTCCGAGCCTTATCGGCAAGTCAATGCCCCCTCTCCACAGGGTTGTAAAAGGTGTCCCGCTCCACCGGCACCAGCCCCGCCCCGGCGATGAGCCGCTCGAGTTCCGCGCGGGTAGCGCGCTCCGGGGTCGCGGCGCCGGCGGCATGGGAAATTTTCTCTTCCACCACGGTGCCGTCAACGTCGTCGGCCCCGAAGTGCAGGGCCAGTTGGGCCATCCCCGGCCCGATCCCGATCCAATAGGCCTTGATGTGCGCGAAATTATCGAGCAGCAGGCGGGCCACGGCGATCATGCGCAGGTCGTCAAGTCCCGTGGGCCCCGGCAGCGCCTTGAGCGGCGTGCGCCACGGTTGAAAGGCCAGCGGTATGAAGGCCAGAAAGCCGCCCGTCCGGTCCTGCAAATCCCGCAGGCGGAGCAGGTGATCGACCCGCTCTTCCGGTGTCTCCACGTGCCCGTAAAGGATGGTGGCGTTGGTAGGAAGGCCCAGCCGGTGCGCCTCCTCGTGAATTTCAAGCCACCGCTCTCCGCTGATCTTGCGCGGGCAGACGAGGCGGCGCACACGCGGCGCGAAGACCTCCGCCCCGCCCCCCGGGAGGGAAGCGAGACCCGCTTCCTTCAGAATCCGGAGCACTTCGGTCACCGTCAGGCCCTCGCGGCGGGCCAGGTAATCGATCTCCACCGCCGTCAGGGCCTTGATGTGCACCTCCGGCAGGGCGCGCCGGAGGCGCCGGAGCATGTCTACGTAGAAATCGAGGCCCAGGGCGGGGTTCAGGCCGCCCACGATGTGCAGCTCGGTGAGGCGCATTTCCCGGCACGCGCCGGCCCGCGCTTCGATCTCGTCCAGGCTGAGGGTGAAGGCCTGGGGATCTCCGGGTTTTTTGCCGAAGGCGCAGAACCGGCACCCGTTGACGCAGACGTTGGTATGGTTAATGTGCCGGTTAACGACGAAATAGACCCGGTCGCCGTGCCGGCGCCGGCACGCCAACCGCGCCAGGCGCCCCAGGGTGAAAAGATCTTTTGTCTTCAGGAGGCGTACGCCGTCCTCCCCCGTCAACCGCTCGCCCGCCGCCACCCGGCCCGCTATGTCTTCCAGATCCGCATCCGGCGTTGCCACGTTCTCCCCTTCTCCAAAGGGATGTGGGTACCCTGATTTTCTATTCGCCGTCTCCGGTGCGCCTCCCTGCGGCGGGCGGAAATCACGCCCCTGTTTCCTTATCCTCTTCCCGTTTCCGCTTTCTTTCCCGCGGGAGAAACAGGCTGAGGAGAAAGGCCGGGATGGGCAGGAGCGCGATCACATCCAGGGCCGCGGGTACGCCCCAGTGATCGGCAACGGCACCAAGGAGCGGCGCACCGACGCCCCCCATCCCGACGGCGAACCCGAGCATCAGGCCCGAAGCCAGCCCGACGTTCTGCGGCATCAGTTCCTGGGCCAGTACCACCGTCACGGGAAAACTGGCGATGACGGCAAAGCCGGCGCCGAACAGCAGGGCAACCTGCCACAAACCCGCCGTGCGCGGGAAAAGGGCCAGGAGGGGAAGCGCGGTCAGGAAGGAAAGGAGGAGGAGCCTCCGCCGCCCCCACCGGTCGGCAAAGGGCCCACCGGTCAGGGTCCCCAGGGCTCCGGCCAGAAGGAACACGGTGAGGAGGCGGCCCCCGTAGGCGTCCGGCAACCCGAGGTGGCTTGTAAAGTAAAGGGGGATGTAATTGACGACACCGGCGTGGATGAAGGAGCGCAGGGTAACCACCCCGGTCAGCAGGCCCACCGCGCCCCACGGCACGCGCGCCGGCGCTTCGCCGCTTGCCCTGCACCGGGCGGTGACCTGACGGTAAGCCTCCTCCCGCTCCCTGGCAGCCCCGGCAACGGCGGGCAACGCCAGCCAGAGGAGCAGGGCGGTAAGCGCGGCCGGCACCAGGTAACCGGCGACACCGCTCCGCCCCCAGGGGGCCAGCAGCGCCGTGGCCAGCAACGGCCCCAGGGCGAAACCGACATTCCCGCCCAGGGCGTAGACGGCCATGGAAGCCGCCCGGCCGCCCCGGGCAACGAAGAAAGTGTTACGGGACCCTTCGGGATGGTACCCGGCGATCCCCAGACCCGAAAGGAAGACGCCCAGGAGGACGAAGGCATAATGGGGGGCACACCCGGCCAGCACCAGACCCAGGGCGGTAAGGAGGCAGCCGGCCGGCAGCAGCCAGCGGCTTGGCACGCGGTCGCTCAATACGCCGAAGAGGGGTTGCACGACGGATGAACTGAGGTTGGTTACCAGCGTCACGGCCCCCACGGCGGCGTAGGAAAGGTGAAAGTCATGCTTCAGGACGGGCAGGAGGACGGGTATTATACCCTGACCGGTGTCGACCACCAGGTGACCCAAACTTAACAGCCAGATAACCAGTATATGCACTGCGCTCCAGACCTTTCCGCGCCTTGACGGTGACAACAATATCGGTTACAATTTAAAAGTATACGACGTGGGGGTATGGCAACAACATGATAAGCACTCTAAGGCAAGCCGGGCTGAAGGCTACACCCCAGCGCCTGGCCATTCTGGGTTTCCTTCAGGGTAACACCACACACCCGTCGGCCGAGGAAATCTACCGCGCCCTGAAACCGAAATTCCCGTCCCTTTCACCGGCCACGGTCTACAATACCCTGGAGGCCCTCATCCAGGCCGGCGTGCTGCAGGAAGTGGGCATCGATCCGGCCCGCCGCCGGGTGGATCCCAATCCTGCACCCCATACCCATTTCCTCTGCGCGCGCTGCGGCCGGGTGTACGACCTGATCCTGCCCGCCGTCGAGATCGACGTCCCTGATGAAGTGGCCGGCTTCCGCATCCACCGTTACGCCCTCAACCTGTACGGCGTCTGCCGGGAATGCGCGTCAGGCGAAGGAGAGCGTTAGGCCGGCGCAAACTCAATCTGCCGCTCGGCAGAACTTACCTTAAGCACCCTTACCGTGATGGGGTCGCCGAGGCGGTAAATCCTGCCCGTACGCTGGCCGACCAGACGGTAAGCTTTTTCATCGTAGAGGTAGTAATCGTCCGTCAGGTTGGTCAGCGTTACGAGCCCTTCAACCAGGTTTTCGAGCTCCACGAACATGCCGAAAGCCGTGACCCCGCTGATGATGCCCGGGTAGACCTGGCCCACCTTATCCTCCATGAAGGCGATCTTCTTGGCATCGACCGCCTCCCGCTCGGCATCCATGGCCACCCGTTCCCTTTCGGAGGCCTGCTGCGCCACCGACGGCAGGATGTTCTCGAGGGCGGCGGCGTGTCGCGGGTCCAACCGGCCCGCGGTCAGCACCTCCCGGACGATGCGGTGGATAAAGAGATCTGGGTAGCGCCGGATCGGCGAGGTAAAGTGGGTATAGTTGGGCGAGGCCAGGCCGAAATGCTCCAGCATAACTGGCGCGTACCGCGCCTGTTTCATGGACCGCAGCATCACCGTGTTCACCAGGCGTTCCTCCGGCCGGCCCGCCACCTGGTCCAGCACCTCCTGCAGCGCCCCCGGGTGGAGGCGCGGAAATCCCTTGATGGTGTAACCCAGGCTCCGGAGCAGGTCCTCGAGCGCCGCTATTTTTTCTTCGTCCGGCGTTTCGTGCACCCGGTAGATAAACGGTACACCCAGGTGGTGGAAATGGGTGGCCACCGTTTCGTTGGTGATGAGCATGAACTCCTCGATGATCTGCTCGGCGATGGTGCGTTCGACGCGCCGGATCTCCAGGGGCCGGCCCTCCCCGTCCACAACCACCTTGGCCTCCGGAATGTTGAAATCGATGGCCCCGCGGGCCAGGCGCCGGCGGCGAAGCACCAGGCACAGCTCCTGCATGGCCCGGAAGGTTTCGACCAGAGGGGCGTACCGGGCCTTTTCCGCCGGGTCGTCGTCCACCAGGATCCGGCGCACGGCAGTATAGGTCATGCGCTCCACCGTCCGGATCACGGAAGGGAACATCTCGTAGCCGACCACCTCCCCGCTACCGTCTATATCCATCACCACGGAGAGGGTAAGGCGGTCCTCGCGGGGGTTGAGGCTGCAGATGCCGTTGGACAGGCGCGGCGGCAGCATGGGAACGACAAAGTCGGGAAGGTAAACGCTCGTGCCGCGACGGTACGCCTCCCTGTCAAGGGCGCTTCCTTCGGGCACATAGTACCCTACATCGGCGATGTGCACGCCCAGGCGCCACCTGCCGCCGGAAAGCCGCTCCAGGCTGACCGCGTCGTCCAGGTCCCGGGCGTCCTCGCCGTCGATGGTCACAATGGTCCAGCCGCGCAGGTCCCGCCGCCCCGCCAGATCGGCGGGGGTAACTTCGGCGGGGATGCGCTCGGCCTCGCGCAGCACCTCGCGGGGAAAGTTTGGATCGAGCCCGTAACGGTGGCAGACGGAAATGGTATCCATGTGCGGTGCACCGGCCGGGCCGAGCACCCGCACAACCCTTCCCTGCGGGGCGCGCCGGGGCGCCGGCCAGACGGTAATCTCCGCCACCACCTTATCGCCGGTGCGGGCGCCCCCGAAACTTCCCCGCGGCACAAAAACGTCCTGCGGCAGGCGGACATCGTCGCAGACCACAAATCCATAGTTGCGCTTGCGCTGGAAAGTTCCGACAACCCGGTGGTTGGCCCGGCGCAGGATCTTAACCACCTCGCCCTCGCGCCGCCCATTCCGGCCCGGCATCACCCGTACCACCACGCGGTCGTTGTGCATGGCTCCGTTCAGGTGGCCGGCCCCGACAAAGACGTCCTCCAGGGCGCGGTTGTCGGGAATAAGGAACGCATACCCCTTGGGGTGGCCCTGGAGCCTCCCCACCACCAGGTTCATGCGCTCCGGCAGGCCGTAGCGCGCCGCCCGCGTCTGGTAGACGAGCCCCTCGGCCTCCATCTCACGGAGAAGGCGCCTGAAGCGGCGCAGGTCACGGCCCGCAACGCCGAGGGCGCGTACCAGTTCCGCCTCGGTCATGGGGCGGTACAGCGCCTCGCGCATAAAGGCCATGATCTCTTCTCTTTTAACCATTACCGTTACCTCTCCTGGCCTCCGGTCCTAAAGACCCAGGTCGGCGGCTATGGCCTGCATGGCTTCCAGGCCCAGCGCCAGGAACTCCTCCAGGGAAAGACCGAGTTCGGTACAGGATTGCATTTGCTCGCGGCTGGCGCCGCGGGCGAACCCTTTTTCCTTGAACCGGTGCAGCAGGAACGGAACGTCCACCGCCGCCAGCTTCTTTTCCGGCCTGATAAGCGCACCGGCCACAATGAACCCGGTGAGGGGATCGGTGGCGTAGAGGGCCTTATCCAGAAGGGCGTGCCGCGGGAGGCCGTGATATTCGTTATGTACCTTGACGGCGTACACCACCTCTTCCGGCAGCCCCATCTCCTCCAGCATGCGCGCCCCTTCAAGGGAATGCCGTGCCGGGTCGCCCTTGGTGCTCTCGTAGTCGATGTCGTGCAGCAACCCGGCCAGACCCCAAAGATCCTCGTCCTGTCCGAAATGCCGTGCCAGGCGCCGCATAACCGCCTCCGTGGCCAGGCAGTGCTTTTGCAGGTTTCCGTTCCGTAAGTATTGCCGCAAGATGCCAAGCGCCTCTTCGCGCGTCAACGTTTGTGCCTCCTTTTACCTGCGTCCCGGATGTTCCGGTACGTTTAATCGACCCGCAAGAACCTCCCCGTGGCCGTGGCGGCCACGCTCCCGTCCGCCAGGCGGACTTCGGCCTCGAGCAGCACAAGGCGTCCCCGCCCGCCGGTACGCCACGCCGCCACGGTGACCGGCCGGCCCACGGGGACGGCCTTTCTGAAACGCACTTCCAGGGCGGCGGTCACGGCCTTAACCCCCCGCCGCCAGATCCACTGGGCCATAGCCTCGTCTAACAGGGTAGCGACAATCCCTCCGTGCACCACCCCCGTCCAGCCCTGGTGCACCTCGCCGGGGACAAAGCTCGCCCGGCACGCCTCGCCTGCGTCGGTGAAAACCAGCTTCAGCCCGATCGGGTTTTGCGGGCTGCACGCGAAGCACATGTGCTCCGCCTTCACGAGAGGCTCCTGCAACTGCCCCACCTGCCACTTGTTCTCCGGCTCTTCACCTAATTCTAGCAGACGGTTTTGCTTCTGGCAAATCTTCCCCCGGGTCACCTACTAATTTCGTACACTACCAAAAATTAAAGAGCACTTGTCAAAAAAGCCGCGGCATGATATAAAGGTAAGTGAACATATGACCATAATAGCCTTAAAGGAGGTGTCGCGTGATGCCGTGGGGCCGTGGTTACGGTTTCGGACGCGGCTGGTGGGGCGGATGGCCGGGCAACCCTTACTGGTCCTGCCGCTTCCTCCCCTGGTTGCCGCGCCGGTGGTGGGCCATGCCGGGCTACGCCGGGTACGGTTATCCGGCCGCTCCCGCTCTCTATCCGTGGGCGGCGACGCCGCCGGTCAGCGAAGTCGAAGCCCTGAAGCAGGAGGCCGCTTTCCTCAAAGAGCAGCTCGACGCGGTCGAAAAGCGCCTCAAGGAACTGGAGCAAAAGTAACGTCAAGGGGCAGATCCCTGCCCCCCTTCTTTTTGCCTTCCGGCGACCCGAACGCGGCCCGGGCCCGTCTTGGAAGGCGGTAAACGGCGCGCCGGGCCGCACCGGCGTCTTCTTCCGCAGCCGGGTATACCGCTCAGCCGGATAGCTCAGGTGCCGGCGGGTCGGTTTTTATCCGGTGCTCTTCGTCATTACGATCTCTCGCAAAATTTCTGGCAGCGCCATCACTATGCCAACGCTACCATACATGGGCCACAGGAGCAACAGAGGCCTCCTGTCGTTCATACCGTTTCGAGATAAAGCCTGGGGCAGGACCGGCAAACCGCGGGAGGCACCCCCGCAGCCAGGGAGGCCCGGAACTCCCGGTAGGCGCGGCGATTCCAAATGGCGCCAAACGGTTCCTGGCTTACATTTCCAAAAGTTACCTTATGGTACGCCGTCCCCGAACCGTCGTTGCCAGCCGGTATTTCGCTAAGGGGCAGGTTGGTGAAGACGCAGGGAGACAAAGAGCCGTCGGCGGCGATAAACGCCGCCCTGGTCGCGTTTTCGGCGCAGGATGTCCCTCCTGCCGGGCGGGGCACCCGGTAGTGAATGGCCAGCCCCCGTTCCCTGCCGGCCTCAACAACTTCCTGCAGGAGCATTCTTGTTGCCGCATCGTCTTCCAGGGTCACCACCTCTTTTACAAGGTCGGGTGCCGGTATGAAGTCCAGGACGCTGATAACCACCTCGCGCACTCCCGTTCCGGCCAGCAGGTCCGGCAGCGTCTTCAACTCGTAAAGTCCCGACCGCAAAAGCATGTAGGCCACATGGATGGCCGGTTTCGCGGTGCGCCGGCGGGCTTTTTCCGCAGCCAGGTTCTTGATGGCCTTCAGCACCTGATCCAGATGCGTGCCCCGCCGCCAGAAATCGTTCATGGCGCCGGTTCCCGCCAGGGAAAAGGCCACTACATCCACGCCCGTGTCCACGAGGCGGGCAGCTTTTTCTTCGTCGAGGAGCATCCCGTTAGTGGTGGTACCGACCGCACACCCTTCCTTCCCGGCCAGGGTGGCCATGGCAAAAAAATCCGGGTTGAGAAAGGGTTCGCCCCAGCCCTGCAGAAAAACGAGTCGGCTGCGCTTCACGGCCGGGAGGAGTTTGGCGAAGGTTTCCATCGGCAGGTGGCGGGAGACCCACCGTGCCCTGTACACCGTATGGGGACAGTAACGGCACGAAGCGTTGCAGTAGGTGGTAACCTCCACCTGCAGCCAGTCGAGGACCGGAAGGCGACGAAAGATGGCCAACCACCCCCCTGGCAAAAAAGACCGCCGCGGCAGGTAATTTTGCAGGCCCCCCTGCCTACCGCTCGGTGCACGCTATACAGGGATCGATGGAGAGCGTTATAGGGCCCACGTCGGGAAGTTCGCTCCCCGGGAGCATGACAAAAAGGGCGGGGATATTTGCATAGGTAGGGGTCCTGACTTTCAACCGCTCCAGATAGGGCGTACCGTTCCCCCGCACAAAATAGAAAACTTCGCCGCGGTGCTGTTCTACCCGGGTCATCCCTTCTCCTTCCGGAAGACCTTTGACTTTGACGGCCACATTTCCTTCCGGTAACCGGTCGAGAACCCTGTGCACCAGTTCAAACGACTGGGCAACTTCCCGTATGCGCACCAGCATACGCGCGTAACAATCGCATCCCTTTTCGGTGACGGGAGTGAATCCGAGTTCCTTATAGGCGGCGTATCCCGTCAGCCGGGCATCGTACGGTACGCCGCTGCCGCGGGCCGTGGGCCCTACGACGCCGAGGGCCCTGGCCTGGGCCGGCGGCAGGATACCCTTTTCAACCGTGCGCGACTTTACGGTGTAATCCCTGGTAAAAACCGGCGCTATCCTTTTCCACCGGCGCCAGAAATCATCAAGCAACTTCCTTACGGTACCGGCCATCTCGCGATCCAGGTTGCGCCTGACGCCACCAATAATACACGCCGACTGGATCACGCGCTGACCGGTAGTCATTTCAAGGATGTCGAGGATTACCTCCCGCGTCCGCCAGCACTCCATGAAGAGGCTTTCGAAACCAAGGGCGTCGGCCAGCAAGCCCGCCCACATAACATGGTTGTGCAGACGCGAGAGTTCGCTCCAGAAAACCCGGAGGTACTCCGCCCGCGGAGGCACTTTAATTTTCATTGCCGCCTCGATCGCCTGGCAATACGCCAGCCCGTGCATGAAGCTGCAAATGCCGCAGATGCGTTCGCACAGGAAGACGTTATCGGTATACGGGCGGCGCTCCGCGGCCTTCTCTATCCCCCGGTGCATGTACCCCAGCACAGGAACCACCTCGACAACCCGCTCATCCTCGGTTACCAGTTGAAGCTGCAGCGCCTCCGGAAATACGGGATGCTGGGGTCCAAAAGGAAACCTGGCGCGTGTCATTTCGGTGCCCTCCTCTCCCTGAACCCGACCTGCCGCAGAAGACCCCGGCCGCGATGTGAAAAAGAAGCCGGCTTGCGCCGGCCGGGGGCGGAGCACCCCGCGAAAAAGAGTGTTTATAGCAGGGCAAGGGTGCGTTGCCAGACGCTGCGCATAGCCTGCGCCGCCGCTCCGGTGCCGGTTGCCGGCGCGCGCGCCACGACGCTGGCCACCACTTCCCGGGCGAAGGGAATGCGCCCAACAAAGGGCACGCCCTGCGCCCGGCAGTAATCTTCTATACCGGCCGCCAACCGCGGGTGGAGATCGGCCTTGTTTACGCAGACCGCCGCCCGCACGCCAAAGTGCCGGGCAACGGCAAGGATGCGCTCCAGATCATGGCGGCCCGCCGGAGTGGGCTCGGTTACCACGAGGGCCAGGTCGGCGCCCCCGAGGGAGGCGATCACGGGGCACCCGATCCCCGGCGGGCCGTCGATAACAAGGTAAGTCTTCCCTTCCCGTGCGGCGACCTCCCGCGCCCGCTCCTTGACCCGGGCTACGAGTTTGCCGGAACTCTCCTGACCAACACCCAGTTCGGCGTACACGAAGGGGCCGTAACGGGTGGCACAGGTGTAAACCTGCCCGCTTACCACCTCCTCCATTTTGACGGCCCCTGCCGGACAGGCATGGTAGCATACGCCGCACCCTTCACAGGCAATCTCGTCCAGCGCGCCGTCACGGATGGCCTCAAAACGGCAGAGTTCCGTACAGACCCCGCAGCGGGTACATTTTTCCACGTCCACCACCGGCCGGCGCGAACCCGAAAAAGGCTCGGACTCCAGGACGGTGGGTTCAAGGATGAGGTGCAGGTTGGCGGCGTCGACGTCCGCGTCGGCCAGCGCCGCGTCGCATCCCAGGCCGGTGAACGCCCCGGTCAGGGTGGTCTTGCCGGTGCCACCCTTCCCGCTAAGCACCACGATTTCCCGCACGGGCCGGCACCTCCCCCTCTATCCTGTCCCACCAGCGGGCAAAGGTCTCCCGCCATTCCGGCAGCTCCTTGATAAAAGGCTTACCCGCGGCGAAGCTGCTGGCGATCCGGCGGTCGAACGGGATCTTGCCAAGGATGGGAATACCCCTATCGCGGCAGAAATCCTCGACCGCGCCGTCGCCCAGGTCGGCCCGGTTAATGATTACGCCGTAGGGAATGCCGAGCAGCGCCAGCATCCGGGTCACGGCCTCCAGGTCGTGTTGGCCGAAAGGCGTGGGCTCGGTCACCACCAGGCAGTAATCTGCGCCGCGCACCGCCGCTACGACCGGACATGCGGTGCCGGGGGGGCAATCGATTACGGTAAACTTCCCCGCAGGCGCATTCCGGCGCAGGGCCTTGATTACGGGCGGGGCCAGGGCTTCCCCGGGCCGGAGCTTGCCGTGGGCAAACAGCACCGTGCCGGTCCGGCCCCGCTCGATAATGCCGATTTCGCGCCGTCCCTCCGTCAGCGCGCCGGTCGGGCAAAAATGGAGGCACCCGCCGCAGCCGTGGCAGAGCCCCTCGAAAATCATGAGTTCCCTTCCCACCAGAGCCAGAGCGTTGTAGGTGCAGACTTCCACACAGCGGCCGCACCGGTCGCACTTCCCGGCCGCGAAGACCGGCACCGGGAAGTAAACGGGCTCCCGCTCCCGAATTTCCGGGTGCAGCAGAAGGTGCGCGTTGGGTTCCTCCACGTCGCAATCGAGGAAGCCGACCCGGTCCCGGCACGCCAGGGCCAGGTTAACCGCCACCGTGGTCTTGCCCGTCCCCCCCTTGCCGCTGGCGACGGCAACGATCAACGGTTGTGTCCTCCGCAGTGCCCGCCGCCCTGGCAAGAGCCGCGCCCTTCCGTACCGTGGTCGCAGAGGGACGGGCCGGGGACGAGCCTGCCGGCCAGAAAGGCTTCCACCACTTCATGCAGCGTACCCTGCACGCCGACAACGGTTTCAATGCCCCGGGCGCGGAAGAGCTCCTGGGCCCTGGGCCCCATGCCGCCGGCAATGATGTGCGTCACACCCAGATCGCCCAGGTAGTTGGGGAGGAAACCGGGGCGGTGTCCCGGGTTGGGCACGGTTACCATGCTCTTAACCCGCCCGTCTTCCACCTCGGCCAGGGTGTACGCCGGGCAATGGCCGAAGTGCGCTGCCACGTAATACCCGTCTGTTGCGAGTGCCAGTTTCAAAAACCTCGCCCTCCTCTGCGTTGTCCCCGCCCCGCGCCGGAACCGCGGCCCATACCGGCATGCGGCCCGGCGGTGGCGGCGGCGGTAAGGGTTAGTTTGCCTGCCTGGTACGCGGCAACGGCCTCCTTCACCGTGCCGCCGGCACCGGTGTAGCACCTGACGCCGGCAGCCGCCAGGACCCGGAAGGCATTGGGGCCGATCTGCCCCGTAAGCACCGCCTCAACCCCCGCGTTGACCGCCGCCTGCGCGGCCTGGATGCCGCTTCCGCCCGCAGCCGCCGCGGCCAGGTTGGGCAGCGCTTCATATGCACCCGTAGCGGTGTCGTAGATCACAAAATACGGGCACCGGCCAAAGCGGGGATCGACCCGCGCTTCTGGCTCCCGGCCGGAAGCCGAAACCAGGACTTTCACCCTTTCACCTCCGTTAAATTACCAAGCATACGCCCGGAACTAGTATATCCCGGTTACGGGCAAATGTCAAATAAATTTTTGCCGGCCAATCTTGCAAAAAATATCGTTAGAAACTACAGTTGAAAGGACTTAACTTTATTAAAAGGACAGGGAGGGGGTTGTTGGATGCGCAAACTGCTGGTAGCTTTTTTTGCCATCCTGCTTACCGCTTGGCCGGCCGCCGCGGTAACGTCTCCAGGCGGCACCGTCAGCGTTGAAGGCCTTCTTACCTGGAGCATGGTGGAAAGTCCGCACTACGAACTGGCCACCGGTGGTCAAACCCTGGTCGTGCTCGAGCACCCCGATTACCCCGACGCGTACAAGGGGTTGGAAGCCTATCTCAACCGGCGCGTGCTGCTCACCGGGGAGATCTCCACGCAGCCGAATATTTATATGCGCGGACCGCTCCTGCGCGTCACCGCGGTGGAAGCGGCAGGCGCAGCGGGAACAGAACCGGCGGCGGTTTTTTTCATCGGGGTAACCCACTACCGGGCTGGACAGGCGCTGGAGGAAATGGACGCCGCTCCATACCTTAAGGAAAGGCGGGCCTATGTCCCCATCCGCTATCTTGCCCGCGCGCTGGGCGTGGCACAGGAGGACATCACCTGGGACGGGGAGCGGCGGGAGGCGCACTTGCGGCACGGCGCATACACCCTCGTGCTGAAACCCGGCAGCCCGGACCTGGCCATCCAGGGGCCGCAGGACTGGATGGTGGTCAGAATGGAGGCCGCGCCCGAGATCGTCGACGGTCGCCTGATGGCCCCCGCCCGCTGGGTGGCGGAGCGGCTCGGCTACCGGGTGACCTGGGACGCAAAACTCTGTGCCGTGGTGGTTGAGAACCCGGCGGTTCCGTCACCCGCAGGCGCGGAAGGCGGGCCGCAGGGGTAGGCCGCTAAAGCCTTACCGAAGCCGCCCCGGCTTC